>NZ_JBSFGE010000019.1:0-177019 GCF_053596435.1 Streptomyces sp. NPDC001700 | reverse complement strand
CCGCCGACGAAGAACTGGAGAGTGCCGGCCTGAGCACCCGGTACACCGCCGGTGACCGGCGCGTCCAGGGCCGTCCACCCTGCGTCGGGGTGCGCGCTCCGGCGCGGCCGCCGCCGTTCGAGGGGCCTCCGTGGCTCTCTGCGCGCCTTACGGACGTGTGGGCGGCCCCGGGGTGGTCAGAGCCTTCCGAGGCGCTCAGCGGGACGCTGAGACGGTCCTCACCCCTCGCGCCCGGCTCGTACGGCAGGATGGGCCCCATGAGCGTGCGCGAGGACCCACAGGCCCAGCCCGTACGGCCGACCACGGAGGATTCGGTGGCCGCGGCGGGCAGCGAGCTGATCGGCGGCCCGGTCGGGCGCCGGGCCCTGCTGGGCACGAGCTGGTGGACCCCGGTACGGATCATCGCGCTCGTCGCCATCGGGATGTTCGCCCTGGGCATGGTGCAGAAGCTGCCCTGCTACAACGGCGGCTGGTTCTATGGCCCGACCGCCCAGTACACCCACGCCTGCTACTCCGACATACCGCACCTCTACAACGGCCGCGGCTTCGCCGACGACCTCGTCCCGTACTTCGACCGGATACCGGACCGCGTATCCGGCGGGATGGAGTACCTGGAGTACCCGGTCCTCACCGGCCTCCTGATGGAGGTCGCCTCCTGGCTCACCCCGCACAGCGGCAGCCTCCAGACCCGCGAACAGGTCTACTGGCTGGCCAACGCGGCCATGCTCATGGCCTGCACGGCGGTCATCGCGGTCTGTGTGTCCCGTACGCACCGCCGCCGCCCCTGGGACGCGCTGCTCGTCGCCCTGGCCCCCGCCTTCGCGCTCACCGCCACGATCAACTGGGACCTTCTCGCGGTCGCCCTCACCGCCGCCGCCATGCTCATGTGGTCCCGCAGCCGCCCGCTGGCCGCCGGTGTGCTGCTCGGCCTCGCGACGGCCGCGAAGCTCTATCCCGTGCTGCTGCTCGGCCCGCTGCTGGTGCTGTGCCTGCGCGCGGGCCGGTGGCGTGCCTTCTGGGCGGCGACGGGCGGTACGGCGGCCGCCTGGCTGGTGGTGAACGTACCCGTGATGTTCACGACGCAGGGCGGGCTGCACATCCGCGAGGGCTGGAAGCAGTTCTACACGTTCAGTGAGGAACGCCCGGTCGACTTCGGGTCGCTCTGGCTGATCATCTCGCAGCGCACCGGCAACCCCATGGACGACGTCAACACGTACGCCATGATCCTCATGGTGCTGGCCTGCGCCGGAGTGGCCGCCCTCGCCCTGTGCGCACCGCGGCGGCCGCGCTTCGCCCAGCTCGCGTTCCTGGTCATCGCGGCGTTCGTGCTCACCAACAAGGTCTACTCACCGCAGTACGTGCTGTGGCTGATCCCGCTCGCGGTGCTGGCGCGGCCGCGCTGGCGGGACTTCCTGGTGTGGCAGGCGTGCGAGGTGATGTATTTCCTCGGGGTCTGGATGTACCTCGCGTACACCAACAGCGGCGATCAGCACCGGGGACTGCCGCCCGAGGGCTATCAGCTGGCGACCGCGCTGCACTTCGCGGGAACGCTCTTCCTGTGCGCGCTGATCGTGCGGGACGCGCTGGTGCCGGACCGGGACCCGGTGCGCCGGGACGGTTCGGACGACCCGTCGGGCGGCGTACTCGACCAGGCGCCGGACGTGTTCGTCCTGGGCCAGGCGCGGCGCACGGCGCGGTACGAGGGCGCGGCGCTCACGGACTGGGGCGCCGACCGCAGGTGAGCTCCCCCGTGGGAGCCCACCCGGGCCACGGGGCTCAGCGGTCGAGCAGGCGGTCGAACTGCGTCGTGGTGTGGCGCAGATGGGCCACCAGCTCATCCCCCACCTGCGGCGCCGTGACATCGCCCGGCACGAACAGGATGCACACCTGCATGTGCGGCGGTTCGGCGAACCACCGCTGCTTGCCCGCCCAGACGAAGGGCGAGAGGTTGCGGTTGACGGTCGCCAGACCGGCCCGGGCGACGCCCTTGGCGCGGGGCATCACCCCGTGCAGCGCCTTGGGCGCCTCCAGGCCGACGCCGTGGGATGTGCCGCCCGCGACGACCACCAGGAAGCCGTCGGAGGCGGCCTTCTGCTGGCGGTAGCCGAAGCGTTCGCCCTTGGCGACCCGGGTGACGTCGAGCACCGAGCCCCGGTACTCCGTCGACTCGTGGTCGCCCAGCCACAGCCGGGTGCCGATGCGGGCGCGGAACCGGGTCTGCGGGAACTGCTGCTGCAGCCGCGCCAGTTCGTCCGCCTTGAGGTGGCTGACGAACATGGTGTGCAGCGGCAGCCGCGCCGCGCGCAGCCGGTCCATCCACCCGATGACCTCCTCGACCGCGTCGATGCCGTCGGTCCGGTCGAGGGGGAGGTGGATGGCGAAGCCCTCCAGCCGCACGTTCTCTATCGCGGCGTGCAGCTTGGGCAGGTCCTCCTCGGTGACGCCGTGCCGCTTCATGCTGCTCATGACCTCGATCACGACGCGCGCGTTGACCAGGCCGTAGACGCCGTCGACGGACGAGACCGACCGGATCACCCGGTCCGGCAGCGGCACCGGTTCCTCGCCGCGGCGGAAGGGGGTGAGGACCAGCAGATCGCCGCTGAAGAAGTCCTTCATCCGGGCGGCCTCGTAGGTGGTCCCGACGGCGAGGATGTCGGCGCCGATGCGGGCGGCCTCCTCGGCCAGCCGTTCGTGGCCGAAGCCGTAGCCGTTGCCCTTGCAGACCGGGACTATCCCCGGGAACTGCTGGATCACCATCTGCTGGTGCGCCCGCCAGCGCGCGGTGTCGACGTAGAGGGTGAGCGCCATTGGCCGGTCCCGGAACCTTTCTCGTTGCCGCGGTGTATTCGAGGTATGCAGCGTGTGCGGGGGATCAGGAAGTCAGGGTCAGCGGCGGGACATGTAGATGTCGAGCGCCTTGTGGAGCAGCTTGTTGAGGGGGAAGTCCCACTCGCCGAGGTATTCGGCAGCCTGCCCACCGGTGCCGACCTTGAACTGGATCAGGCCGAAGAGATGGTCGGTCTCGTCGAGGGAGTCGGAGATTCCGCGCAGGTCGTAGACGGTCGCGCCGAGCGCGTACGCGTCGCGGAGCATCCGCCACTGCATCGCGTTCGAGGGCCGGACCTCGCGCTTGTGGTTGGCGGAGGCGCCGTAGGAGTACCAGACGTGGCCGCCGACGACCAGCATCGTGGCGGCGGCCACGGCCTCGCCCTCGTGCATGGCGAAGTACAGCCGCATCCGGTTGGGGTCCTCGGTGTTGAGGGCCGTCCACATGCGCTGGAAGTAGCTGAGCGGCCGGGGCCGGAAGTGGTCGCGCTCCGCGGTGATCTCGTAGAGCCGCTGCCACTCGCCCAGGTGCTCGTAGCCGCCCTGGACGACCTCGACGCCCGCCTTGTCGGCCTTCTTGATGTTGCGGCGCCACAGCTGGTTGAAGCTCTTGTGCACGTCCTCCAGGGAGCGGTTCTCCAGCGGCACCTGGAAGACGTACCGCGGCTGGACGTCGCCGAAGCCCGCGCCGCCGTCCTCGCCCTGCTGCCAGCCCATCCGCCGCAGCCGGTCGGAGACCTCGAAGGCCCGCGGCTCGATGTGGGTGGCCTCGACATCGCGGAGCCGCTTCACATCCGGGTTCTGGATACCGGACTTGATCGCGGCGGAGTCCCAGCGGCGGATGATGACCGGCGGGCCCATCTTCACGGAGAAGGCGCCCTGCTGCTTGAGATGCGCGAGCATCGGGCGCAGCCACTCCTCCAGGTTGGGCGCGTACCAGTTGATGACCGGGCCCTCGGGGAGGTAGGCGAGATACCGCTTGATCTTGGGCAGTTGGCGGTAGAGAACGAGGCCGGCGCCGACCATCTGGCCGGTCGCGTCGAACCAGCCGAGGTTCTCCGAGCGCCATTCCGACTTGACGTCAGCCCAGGCCGGGACCTGCATGTGGCTTGCCGCGGGCAGGCTCTGGATGTACGCCAGATGCTGCTCTCGGCTGATCGTCCTCAGGGTCAGGCTCATTGCGGGGCGCTCCTCGGCAGGTGTGTCCCCAGGGTCGGGGCTCCGGCTCTCGCGCCGAAGCCTACTGCGACAGGGACGCGCCCCGTTTGGGCCTGGTGCCAACCGGCCCTCGGGGAGTCAGCCCAGCAGCCCGCCGAAGAGCCCGCCGTGCGCCATGCCGAGGTAGAAGCCGACGCCCGACGCGACGAGTCCGATGATCAGCAGGAAGCGCTCCGCGGTGGTCGCGGAGATCAGCTGGCCCCATGCCCCGCCGATCATGCCGATGAGGCCGGTCCATGAGCTGACCAGGTGGAGGCCGGAGAAATGAGCCGTGACGAAGGAGATCACACCGATCATCAGCGTCGCGACGGCGAGGGCGTTCTCGACGGGATGGGACTTGCCGTCGGTGTCCAGAAAGGAGAGCAAGCCGTGCTGCGGTCGTGCTGCCTGTGCCATGGGGCACCTCCAGGTAGGCCCATATAGGCAGGGCGGCGAACTGTAACGCCGCTCACACCCGATGTGTACAGATTGCGGGCCAAGACGCCCGGATTTCAAGCGGGAGGCAGGAGGCGGGTACTGTGTACGGTCTGCGGTGGTGTCTGCACAGACGCCATGGCACAACGCATCACGACCCTCCTGCCACGGAACGACCGTGGCCGCTGAGTCCAAAGGAGGTGGGTTCCACATGCGTCACTACGAGGTGATGGTCATCCTCGACCCCGATCTCGAGGAGCGTGCTGTCTCCCCGCTGATCGAGAACTTCCTTTCCGTTATCCGCGAGGGCAACGGCAAGGTCGAGAAGGTCGACACCTGGGGGCGTCGTCGTCTCTCTTACGAGATCAACAAGAAGCCCGAGGGCATCTACTCGGTCATCGACCTGCAGGCCGAGCCCGCGGTCGTCAAGGAGCTCGACCGCCAGCTGAACCTGAACGAGTCGGTCCTCCGGACCAAGGTCCTCCGTCCCGAGACCCACTGACCGCGTAAGCGTTCAGCGGTCACCGGGCCGTATCGCAACGAGTAGCAAGCAGCCCAGCAGTACCCGCCGAGAGGTTCCCCAATGGCAGGCGAGACCGTCATCACGGTCGTCGGCAATCTCGTCGACGATCCCGAGCTGCGCTTCACCCCCTCCGGTGCGGCGGTCGCGAAGTTCCGTGTCGCGTCCACTCCTCGTACGTTCGACCGTCAGACCAACGAGTGGAAGGACGGCGAGAGCCTCTTCCTCACGTGCTCGGTGTGGCGGCAGGCCGCGGAGAACGTGGCCGAGTCGCTTCAGCGCGGTATGCGCGTCATCGTGCAGGGCCGGCTGAAGCAGCGGTCGTATGAGGACCGTGAGGGGATCAAGCGCACGGTCTACGAGCTGGATGTCGACGAGGTCGGTGCCAGCCTGCGCAACGCCACGGCCAAGGTCACCAAGACCACCGGGCGCGGTGGCCAGGGTGGCTACGGCGGCGGTGGCGGCCAGGGCGGCGGCGGTGGCGGCGGCTGGGGCGGTGGCCCCGGCGGTCCCGGCGGCGGTCAGCCGCAGGGCGGCGGCGCTCCGGCCGACGACCCGTGGGCGACCGGCGCACCGGCCGGTGGTGGCCAGGGCGGCGGTGGCGGCGGCTGGGGCGGTGGCTCCGGCAGCGGCGGCGGCTACTCGGAAGAGCCGCCCTTCTAGGCCCGGACGCGATGTTTCACGCGGTTTCACGTGAAACATCGCCCGGCCTGGTCTGGGCGACCAGCACAAACTTCTTGATCACACTGGAGAGAGACAATGGCGAAGCCGCCTGCTCGCAAGCCTAAGAAGAAGGTTTGCGTGTTCTGCAAGGAGAAGATCTCCTACGTCGACTACAAGGACACGAACCTGCTGCGGAAGTTCATTTCCGACCGCGGCAAGATCCGTGCCCGCCGGGTCACCGGCAACTGCACTCAGCACCAGCGCGATGTCGCCACGGCCGTGAAGAACAGCCGTGAGATGGCGCTGCTGCCCTACACGTCCACCGCGCGATAAGGGAAGGGTGACCGAGTCATGAAGATCATCCTCACCCACGAGGTCTCCGGCCTCGGTGCCGCCGGTGACGTCGTGGACGTCCGTGACGGCTACGCCCGTAACTACCTGGTTCCGCGTGGCCTCGCGCTCCGCTGGACCAAGGGTGGCGAGAAGGACGTCGAGCAGATCCGCCGCGGTCGTCGCATCCGCGAGATCGCCACGATTGAGCAGGCCAACGAGGTCAAGGCCCGGCTCGAGGGCGTCAAGGTGCAGCTGAAGACCCGCGCCGGCGAAGCCGGCCGGCTGTTCGGCTCCGTCACCCCGGCCGACATCGCCTCGGCGATCAAGGACGCGGGTGGCCCGGACGTCGACAAGCGTCGTATCGAGGTGCAGCAGCCGATCAAGACCCTGGGCGCGCACCAGGTGTCGGTCCGGCTGCACGCCGAGGTCGCCGCGAAGGTTGGCGTCGAGGTCGTCGCCGCCTGACGCAGTGCTCGGCTGAGCTGAGCATGTGAGAGGGCCGCACTCCACGGGGGTGCGGCCCTTCGCGCTGTGTGGCCCCGCCGTACGGTCCCGCCACCGTCGTACGGACCCGTCGTACGGACCCGTCGTACGGACCCGACGTGCGGCTCAGGCCCGGGTCGCGCCCGTGACGATCCAGCGCCCGGAGCGGGCGCGCAGCCAGAGGGTCGCCAGCCGGACCGACATCATCAGCGCCATGGTCCACCACAGGGCGGTCAGTCCCCCGCCCCACGTGGGGACGAGCAGCGCGACCGGGGTGAAGGCGGCGAGCGTGACGATCATGGCCCCGGCGAGATACGGGCCGTCGCCCGCGCCCATCAGCACTCCGTCGAGGACGTAGACCACACCCGAGACGGGCTGCACGAGCGCGGTCACCAGCAGCGCGGGCAGCAGGGCGTCCCGGACCGCGGCGTCCGTGGTGAACAGTGGGATGAACAGCGGGCGGGAGGCGATCACCAGCAGCCCGAGCACGATGCCCGCGGCGATGCCCCACTGCACCATGCGGCGGCAGGCGGCGCGCGCCCCCTCGGCGTCGCCCGCGCCCAGATAGCGTCCGATGATGGCCTGCCCCGCGATGGCGATGGCGTCCAGCGCGAACGCCAGCAGGCTCCACAGGGTCAGCACGATCTGGTGGGCGGCGACCTCGGTGTCCCCGAGGCGGGCCGCCACGGCCGTCGCGATCAGCATCACGGCGCGCAGCGAGAGCGTACGGACCAGCAGTGGGGCCCCGGCGTGGGCGCAGGCCCGGATCCCGGCGGCGTCGGGACGCAGCGAGGTGCCGTGGCGCCGGGCTCCCCGGACGACCACCACGAGGTAGACGGCGGCCATGGCCCACTGGGCGAGCACCGTGCCCCAGGCGGAGCCCGCGATGCCGAGCCCGGCGCCGTAGACGAGGCCCGCGTTCAGCGCGGCGTTGGCCGTGAAACCGCCGATGGCCACGTAGAGCGGGGTGCGGGTGTCCTGGAGGCCGCGGAGCACCCCGGTGGCGGCGAGCACCACGAGCATCGCGGGGATGCCGAGGGTGCTGACGCGCAGATAGGTGATGGCGTACGGGGCGGCGGTGTCGGAGGCGCCGAAGAGGTCGACGAGGCCGGGCGCGGTGGGGAAGGCGGCGGCGATGACGGCGGCGCCGAGCAGCAGGGCCAGCCAGATGCCGTCCATGCCCTGCCGGATCGCGCCGGGGAGGTCACCGGCGCCGACCCGGCGGGCCACGGCGGCGGTGGTGGCGTAGGCGAGGAAGACGAAGATGTTGACCGCGGTGGTCAGCAGGGCGGCGGCGACGCCCAGACCGGCGAGCTGCGGGGTGCCGAGATGGCCGACGATGGCGCTGTCGACCATGACGAAGAGGGGCTCCGCCACGAGTGCGCCGAAGGCGGGTACGGCGAGGGCGACGATCTCGCGGTCATGCCGGCGGACGGTGTTCCGCGCGCTCGTGGGGGCCTGTGTCATGGAGGCAATCTAATCTTCCACAGGTAAGAGACACAAGACGTCAGCAGTCCTTACATGACGGCGCTCGCGACACTCTTCTCTGCGCCGTTTGTCGTGATCTTGCATCGGGTGTGGAAGTTTTTCTTCTGCACAGCCCCTGGATAGAGAAAGTGCAGGTCAGGGCGGTGGCGCTGGGGTGATTGTGTGTTTGTCCACAGCGCTGTCCCCCGGCCCGTGCACAGGTTCGCGCGACTTCTCCACAGGATGGATCGCATCATCCACATGGCCTGTGGATAACCGAGTTGGCCGGTGGCCCCGACAGGCCTACCGTTATCCGGCGCCCGCCATCTGTTCCGGCCTCGAATCCACCAGAACTCGACGTGTCGTGAGCGGAAGCCGGGCGCCCTGTGTGTCGTAGCCGTGCCGTAAGACTGAAGGCGTCGCGGCGTGATCCGTACCGCGGACGGGAGGAGGTGGCGGGGTGAGCGTGCCCGAGCCCATGGACGACCCATGGGCGGACTCCGGCCCGCCCGACTTCCCGTCCCCCCGCTTCCGCCGCGGCGAGGGCGGTGGCCGCGGCGAGGGCGGCCGGGGCCGTGACGACCAGCATGACCGCGGCCGCGACGGCGGCGGCTCCTGGGAGGGATCCGGCTTCGAGCGGGTCCCGCCGCAGGACCTCGACGCCGAGCAGTCCGTGCTCGGCGGCATGCTGCTCTCCAAGGACGCCATCGCCGATGTGGTGGAGGTCCTCCAGGGCAAGGACTTCTACCGCCCCGCCCACGAGACCGTCTACCAGGCGATCCTGGACCTCTACGCGAAGGGCGAGCCCGCAGACCCGATCACGGTCGCGGCCGAGCTGACCAAGCGCGGCGAGATCGCCAAGGTCGGCGGCGCCTCGTATCTCCACACCCTGGTCCAGTCGGTCCCCACCGCGGCCAACGCCGAGTACTACGCGGAGATCGTCCACGAGCGCGCCGTGCTGCGGCGCCTGGTCGAGGCCGGCACCCGCATCACCCAGATGGGATACGCGGCGGACGGGGACGTCGATGAGATCGTCAACAACGCCCAGGCGGAGATCTACGCCGTCACCGAGCAGCGGACCAGCGAGGACTATCTGCCGCTCGGCGACATCATGGAGGGCGCGCTCGACGAGATCGAGGCGATCGGCTCGCGCAGCGGCCAGATGTCCGGGGTGCCGACCGGCTTCACCGACCTGGACTCGCTGACGAACGGCCTCCACCCCGGCCAGATGATCGTCATCGCCGCCCGGCCCGCCATGGGCAAGTCCACCCTCGCCCTGGACTTCGCACGGGCCTGTTCGATCAAGAACAACATGCCGAGCGTCATCTTCTCCCTGGAGATGGGCCGCAACGAGATCGCGATGCGTCTGCTGTCCGCCGAGGCCCGGGTGGCGCTGCACCACATGCGCTCCGGCAGCATGACCGACGAGGACTGGACCCGGCTCGCCCGGCGGATGCCGGACGTCTCCCAGGCCCCGCTGTTCATCGACGACTCCCCGAACCTGTCGATGATGGAGATCCGCGCCAAGTGCCGTCGGCTCAAGCAGCGCAGCGATCTCCAACTGGTCGTCATCGACTACCTCCAGCTGATGCAGTCCGGCGGCGCCCGGCGCCCCGAGAGCCGTCAGCAGGAGGTCTCGGACATGTCGCGAAACCTGAAGCTGCTGGCCAAGGAGCTGGAGGTGCCGGTGATCGCGCTCTCCCAGCTGAACCGTGGTCCCGAGCAGCGCACCGACAAGAAGCCGATGGTCTCGGACCTGCGGGAAAGTGGCTCCATCGAGCAGGACGCCGACATGGTCATCCTGCTGCACCGCGAGGACGCGTACGAGAAGGAGTCCCCGCGCGCGGGGGAGGCCGACCTGATCGTGGCCAAGCACCGTAACGGCCCCACGGCCACCATCACCGTCGCCTTCCAGGGCCACTACTCGCGCTTCGTGGACATGGCTCAGACCTGATCCCGGTGTAGGGTCTGTCGGATTCTCATCGCGTCGCGCGCTGAGCGACGACGTTTGCCCCGTACGTGGGGTTTGATCTCATTCTCCTGGTCCGGTTCTCGCGGTACCTGTCACGGTCGTTTCGGTAGGCGCGCTGAGCCAGGGGTGGCGATGGATCTGGGGCTGGTCGACGTCGAGTGGGCTGACGGCGAGGGCGGGTCACGACATCGGACAGCCAGTGAGGCCGTCGAATAATCCCGTACCGTGCCACCGGTGGACGTGCAGACTTGCCCCATGGCGGACATGAGGGCGTTCCAGGACGCGGTCACCAGCTGGGCGACTGGGGGTCCCGACGGGCCGGCACGGGATCTGGCGGAACGCCTGGGGGTACGGACCGCGGTGCTCCTGGAAGGGCTGAGCGATCTCGCGGCTGTCGAGGCGCTGGCCGCTCGGCGTGGCCGGGACCTGGCTGCCGAGGGAGTGTGTGTCGTGCCGATGGGTGGGGCGATGAGCGTCGGCCGCTATGCCAGGCTCCTCGGGCCGCCCGGCCTCGGTCTGCGCCTGACAGGATTGTGCGACGAGGGCGAAAAGGGCTTCTATGAGCGCGGTCTGACGCGGTCACAGGCACCGCTCCAGGACATCTACGTGTGCACCGCAGATCTGGAGGACGAACTCATTCGCGCGCTCGGCACGGCAGGAATCGAGGAGATCTTCCGCGCTGAGGGCGACTTCCGTGCCTGGCAGTCCTTCCAGTGTCAGCCCGCACAGCGCGACCGGCCCCGGTATCAGCAGGTGCGGCGCTTCCTCGGTACGAAGAAGGGCCGCAAGATCCGCTATGGCCGTCTCCTTGTCGAGGCTCTCAACCCGGACCGGACACTGCCCCCGCTCGATGGCCTCCTCGCGAGCCTGTGAGGGCGTGGACGGACGGCCGCTTCGAGCGTGCTCGACGGCGGACGAGCGCGGGCTTCATCAGTTGACCGGGTGGCAACGGCTGGGCAGGCTCCAGCACGAGCCGCCTGCCTCTACCGGGAGACCTACGGATGACTTCTCGCCTGCACGCGCTCTGTTTCGATGCGCACGACCCGCTCCGTCTCGCGCGCTTCTGGGCGGACTTTCTCTGCTGGGAGACAGCCGAGGGCTCCTCCGACGACATCACGCTGCTGCCCAGCGATGAGACCGGGTTCCGACTCCGCTTCCTCCCGACCCAGGAGCGGAAGACCGGCCAGAACCACATGCACTTCGATCTGACGAGCACGTCCCTCGACGACCAGAAGCAGGTGGTAGAGAGGGCGCTCCAACTCGGCGCCCGGCACATCGACATCGGGCAACGCCCGGAGGAGGGGCATGTGGTGCTCGCTGACCCCGAGGGCAATGAGTTCTGTGTCATCGAGCCGGGCAATAGCTTCCTCGCCGAGTGCGGATTCATTGGAGCGCTGGCGGGCGATGGTTCGCAGGAGGCCGGGTACTTCTGGAGCCGAGCGCTGGGCTGGTCATTGGTCTGGGACCAGGACCAGGAGACCGCGATCCGCTCACCGCACGGTGGTCCGAAGGTCACGTGGGGTGGTCCACCCCTGATGCCGAAGACGGGGAAGGAACGGCTGCACTTCGACCTCGCTCCACCGGCCGGCAGTGACCAGCAGACGGAGGTCGATCGGCTCGTCTCCCTCGGGGCAACGCGCATCGACATCGGCCAAGGGGACGTCGACTGGGTGGTGATGGCCGACCCCGACGGTCACGAGTTCTGTGTGCTGGCCCCCCGATAGGCCTCAGAACCCTTCCGGCCAGGAAGATCGCCGCAGAGGGAATGACACGGCGGTGAGACACAACTCATGGGTCAACCCATGAGACAACCAGTGAAGTCGCAGTTCACAGCGCCAAGCTATGCCACAGGCGGCGAGATCCTACAGGCGCGGCGCCAGGTCGGCGGCCTTGCGCGCGCGTCGTGCGAAGACCTCCTCGCGGCGCTCCTCCATCTGCCGGATCGCGTCCTTGCGGTCCCGCTGGGAGAGCCGGTCGAGGTAGGTGTGGCCGAGTAGGTGGTCGGTCTCATGCTGCAGACACCGGGCGAAGTACCCCCGCCCCTCGATGACCAGCGGGGCGCCCTCCTGGTCGAACCCGCGGACGACGGCACGATCGGTGCGGGGAACCTCCTTGGCGGCGCCCGGCACGGACAGGCAGCCCTCGATGTCGTCGACGAGTCGGCGGTCACCCGGACCGGGCAGCTCCAGAACGGGGTTGATGACGTGGCCGACATGCCGGACGCCCTCGTCGTCCGGGCAGTCGTACACGAACAGCCGCAGGTCGATGCCGACCTGATTGGCGGCCAGGCCCGCTCCGTCGGCCACGTACATGGTCAGGAACATGTCGTCGATCAGCGCCGACAGCTCCGCGGTCCCGAACGCGGTCACCTCCCGGCACGGACGGCTCAGCACCTCCTCGCCCACCACCGTGATCCTGCGAACCGAGCCCCGTTCCATGGCGGTCTCCCCTTTTCGCGCGCTGCTTGCCAGATGCTTTGCAAAGTAGCAGGCTTTGCAAAGTGGCTGAAGATGAAGTGACTGAAGATGACGTCAGCTTGCGCGACCATCACGTCCGCACCGATCTGCTCGACCTGCTCGCCGAGGTCGGCACCGTCACGGCGACCGAAGCCGCCGCCCGGCTGGGCTACAGCTCCGGGCTCTGCTCGTTTCATCTGCGGCAGCTCGCGCGCCACGGGTACATCGAGGAGGCCCCCCACAGCGGCGGCCGGGCGCGTCCCTGGCGGCTGAGGCAGCGGCAGACCACCGCGGCCGCCGGGAGCGCGGAGGAGCGGTTCGGCGACCTGGCGCGGGGGCTGGAGGACGAGAGCTGGCGGCGGTGGCTGGCCCAGCGGGACGAGGCGCCTCCCGCATGGCGCCACGACGAGGCCTTCAGCGCCGTCGCCTATCTGACGCCCGACGAGATGAGCCGCGTCGCGGACGTCATACGGCGGGCGCTCGCGCCCTACCAGGACCGCGAGCAACGCCCCCTGGCCCGGCCCGAGGACGCTCGCCCGGTGGCCCTCATCACCCGGCTCTTCCCGCTGCTGCCCCACACCCCGGACGGCGCGGAACAGGGCTGAGGAGCGGTCGGGCGGGGCACTTCGTTTGCTGTTTCGGCGAAAAACTTTGTCTTGTGGTCATATGAGCGGCCACGGTGTGCGCATGGACGCACAGTTCTGGGACGACATGTATCGCAGCGCCGACCAAATCATGAGCGGCAACCCCAACGGAGTGCTCGTCACCGAGGTCACCGACCTGGTGCCGGGGCGGGCGCTCGACATCGGATGCGGTGAGGGCGCCGACGCCATCTGGCTGGCCCGGCGCGGCTGGCAGGTCACCGCGACCGACATCTCCCACACCGCGGTGGAACGCGCCGCCGCCACCGCCCCGGACCTCTCCGGCCAGGTGACGTGGACCCAGGCCGACCTGAGCGTGACGCCGCCCCCGGCCGCCGCGTTCGACCTGGTGTCGGCCCAGTACTTCCCGCTCCTGCGGCGGCCCGAGCACACCGCGCTGCGCGGTCTGCTCGACGCCGTCGCCCCCGGCGGCACCCTGCTCTACGTCGGCCACGACCTCGCCGTCCTGCCCCCACGCATGCCGAACGGCATCGCCCCCGGCGACTTCTACCAGCCCCGCGAGATCGCCGAACTCCTCGGCGGCGACTGGACGGTCCTGGTCGACGAAATCCGGCCGCGCACCGCCTCCGCCCCGCCCGGCACTCCCCACACCCATGACACCGTTCTGCGCGCGCGGCGCCTGCGGTAGGCCGTAGGCTCCCCGTCCATGACCGAGCCGAGCGATCTGCTGACCACCCGGACGTTCTACAACGCCATCGCCGACGACTACGCGGAGATGTTCAAGGCCCCGCTGGACAACATGCCGCTGGACCGGGCCATGCTCGGCGCCTTCGCCGAGCTGGTGCGGGAGGGCGGGGCGGCCGGGCCGGTCGCCGATCTCGGCTGCGGTCCGGGGCGGGTGACGGCGTATCTGCACGGCCTCGGGCTGGACGTCTTCGGTGTCGACCTCTCGTCGGGGATGCTCGCGGTGGCGCGGCGGGAGCATCCGGAACTGCGGTTCGACGAGGGGTCGATGACCGGGCTGGGCCTGCCGGACGGCGCCCTCGGCGGCATCGTCGCCTACTACTCCCTCATCCACACCCCCGCCGAGCGGCTGCCCGAGGTGCTGGCCGAGTTCCACCGGCTGCTGGCGCCGGGCGGCAATCTGCTGGTCGCCTTCCAGGTCGGTGACGAGCCGCTGCACCTGGCCGAGCCGTTCGGCCACCCCGTGTCGCTCGACTTCCGCCGACTGTCGCCCGACGGGATCGCCGCGCTGCTCGAAGGGGCCGGGTTCGCCGTACGGGCCCGGCAGGTGCGCGAGCCGGAGGGCAGGGAGGTGGTTCCGCAGGCGATTCTGCTGGCCCGTAAGCCGGAAGCGCGCCCCGCGGAAACGCCGTAGCCCGGCGGCGGCTCAGAGCGCGTCCGCCAGCTCCTGCAGCAGCCGCCGCTTGGGCCGGGCCCCGACCATCGACCGCACCGGTTCGCCCGCCCGGAACAGCATCAGCGTCGGCATCGAGAGCACTCCGTACGCCGCCGTCGTCTCCGGGTTGGTGTCCACGTCCAGCTGGACGACCTTCAGCCGGTGCCCCTCCTCCCGGGCGATCTCGGCCAGCACCGGCGCGATCATGTGGCAGGGCGGGCACCAGGCGGCCGTGAAGTCCACGAGCACCGGCAGCCCGGCCGTCAGCACCTCCTCGGCGAAGGTGGCGTCCGTGACCGGGGGCACTTCCCCGGTCCGAGTCCGTGTCATCTCGTTCATCCCCTCTGTCAGCCTGTCTCGTGTGGTGTCAGCTCGCAGCGCGGCTCCGGCGCCCCGCCGGGCGCGGTCGCCGCCGCCTCCAGCGCCGACCGGGCCCGCTCCGCCTGGGCGAGCTGCGCCCCGACCTGCCGCCGTACGTCGCTCAGCCGCGCGACGCAGTCGTCCAGCTCGGCCAGCTTGCGCCGGTAGACCTCCAGCGACGCCGGGCAGGAGTCACCGGCCGGATGGCCGGAGCGCAGGCACTCCACGAACGGCCGGGTCTCCTCCAGCCCGAAGCCGAAGTCCTGCAGGGTGCGGATCTGCCGGACCAGCCGGACGTCGTCCTCGTCGTACGCCCGGTATCCGTTGCCCGTGCGCCGCGCGGGCAGCAGTCCGATCGACTCGTAGTAGCGCAGGGTGCGGGTGGTGGTACCCGCCCGTTCGGCCAGCTCTCCGATCCGCATGGCCCCGACCGTAGACCTTGCCGCCGACGTCAAGGCCAGACCTTTCCGGTCGCCTGCTATGCCGCTGACGGTGCGGAATCCGGCCCGTAGGGTGCGGGCATGACCGCATCCGAGGACTTCGCGGAGCTGCTGCCCGCCACCCGCCGCGCCCTGCTCCACCGCGTCGCCGTCGGCCAGTCCGAGGGCCGGGCGCCCTCCCTGGTGGGGGCCGTGATGCGGGAGGGGCAGCTGGTGTGGACGGGGGCGCGGGGGCGTACGGACGGGCGGTTGCCCGACGCCGACACCCAGTACCGGATCGGTTCGCTGACCAAGATGTTCACCGCCGTGCTGGTGCTGCGGCTGCGCGACGAGGGGCTGTTGGACCTCGGGGATCCGCTGGCCAAGCACCTGGAGGCGCCCGAGGCGGAGGGTGCCACCATCGCCCAGCTCCTCGCCCACACCTCGGGGCTGGCTGCCGAGGCGCGCGGTCCGTGGTGGGAGCGCACACCGGGCGCGCTGCGTCCCGAGACGGCGGACATCTTCGGCGAGCGCCCCCTCGTACACCCCGCCGGACGCCGTCACCACTACTCCAACACCGGCTTCGCCCTGCTCGGCGCGCTCGTCGAGCGGCTGCGCGGCGCGGACTGGGCCGATGTTCTCGCCCGCGAGGTGCTGGAGCCGCTTGGGATGACGCGTACGTCCACGGAGCCGCGCGCTCCGCACGCCGGGGGCTGGGCCGTTCACCCCTGGGCGGATGTGCTGCTGCCGGAACCCGCCGAGGACACCGGGCGGATGGCGCCCGCCGGAGAGCTGTGGTCGACCGCCGCCGACCTGGCCCGATTCGCCGCCTTCCTGCTGGACGGGGACGAGCGGGTGCTCGGCGCCGCGACGCTCGCCGAGATGCGCGCGCCCGCCGCTCCGCCCGAGGGCCGGGACTGGGACGGCGGCTACGGCCTCGGGGTGCAGCTCGCGCGGCGCGAGGGCCGGTTCCTGTACGGCCATGGCGGCTCCATGCCTGGCTTCCTGGCCACCCTGTGGGTCAGCGCGGACGACCGGCTGGCCGGGATCGCGCTGGCCAACGTCACCTCGGGGCCCTCCGTCGGCTCCGTCGCCGCCGACCTCGTACGGATCACGGCGGAGCACGAGCCGCCGATCCCCGCCCCCTGGCGGCCGCTGCCCGAGGCCGATCCGGCGCTGCTGGCGCTGACCGGGTCCTGGTACTGGGGCCCGACGCCCTTCCTGCTGCGGCTGTGCGCCGAGCGCGGCCTGGAGCTGTCGCCGGTCTCCGGAACGGGCCGCGGCTCGCGCTTCCGGGCCGAGCCGGACGGCACCTGGACCGGCCTCGACGGCTACTACGCGGGGGAGACGCTGCGCGTGGTCGTAGGTGCCGAGGACGGTACGCCCGGCCATCTCGACCTCGGCACCTTCGTGCTGACGCGGGAGCCGTACGCCCCGGAGGGCGCGGTTCCCGGGGGCGTCGACCCGGACGGCTGGCGGCCCCGCCCGCTGTAGGACGTACGGCTGGAGAGCGGGCGGCTGGAGAGCGGGCGGCTGGAGGGCGTGCGGCTGGAGGGCGGGCGGCGCGTGCGGCCCGTCACGGCGCGCGCCGGGTCAGCCGAGCGGGAGCTTGAAGCCGAGGTGACTGGCCTCGAAGCCGAGCCGTTCGTAGAAGCGGTGGGCGTCGATGCGGGTCGCGTCCGAGGTGAGCTGCACCAGCGCACAGCCCTGGCGGCGCGACTCCCCGACCGCCCACTGGATCAGCTCGGTGCCGAGGCCGTTGCCGCGTTCGTCGGCGTGGATACGGACGGCCTCGATGATCGAGCGGGTGGCGCCGCGCCGGGAAAGTCCGGGCACCACGGTGAGCTGGAGGGTGCCGACCGTACGCCCGTCCCGGACCGCGACGACCAGATGTTGGTTTGGGTCCCGGTCGAGCCGCTCGAACGCGGCCCGGTAAGGCGCCGGGTCGTCCGGCGACTCCCGCTTGGCACCCAGGGGATCGTCGGCGAGCAGGCCGACGATCGCGGATATGTCCTCGGCGGTCGCGCGCCGGATCTCGAAGTCGGTCACGCCCGCGAGCCTACGCGGCCGCTCACAGCCCTTCCACGGCCGCCACCAGAGGCGCCAGTTCGGGCCGCAGGGCGGCCTCCCGGAGCGCTTCGCGCAGGGCGGCGTCGTGCGTCGGACGCGCCTCCTCCAGCAGCTTCAGCCCCTCGGGGGTGACGTTCGTGTAGATGCCGCGGCGGTCGCCCGGGCAGATGTAGCGGGAGAGCAGATCGCGGTCCTCCAGCCGGGTGACCAGCCGGGTGGTGGCGCTCTGGCTGAGCACGACGGAGTCGGCGAGCTGCTTCATCTGCAGATGCCCGCCGTCGCCGTCGTGCTGGCCGCTGAGCACGTTCAGCACCGAGAACTCGCGGACACTCAGCTCGTGCCCGGCCTGCAGCGCGCGCTCGATGTGCGCTTCGAGGCGGCCGTGCAGGGAAGACAGCGCGCACCAGCCCTGGGCGAGGGCCTGCCCGGACGGCGGGGCGGCGGTGCCGTGCGGCTCGTCCGGCATGGAACCCATCCCTTCGGTTTCCTTCTGTTTCCTTCGCTTCCTCGCCCGCCTTCGATTCTTTCGGCTTCTTCGAAGGCGTCGGCGGGTGAGTCGCTCCCAGGATAATCCTGCCGCCAAAAATGCCCGCGTATGCAACTATCCAGCCACCCGTCGCGGTACGGGGCGGCGGCCGCGCGCCCGCCGCCCCCGCGCGGTCAGCCCCCACGGCTTGACCACCGAGATCGCGGTGAGGAAGGCGTAGACGCCCAGGCTGACCGACGGCGCCAGGATCAGATCGGTGGCCGCTCCGACCGCCCGGCCCGCCGCCACGTCGGCCATCGCCGCGTCGATCCGCGCGCGCAGCGCGAAGGCGGTCGCGGCGGTGGTCGCGAGCGTCAGCCAGAGCTTCACGTACACCCAGCGGTAGCGGGCCAGGCCCCAGGGCGTGCCGAGGGCCAGCACCACCCCGCTGATCAGGGAGAGCAGGCTGACCGGGATGAGCAGCCAGTCCCCGAGGACGTTCATCGACCGGTACGCCCCTTCGGCGGCCTCGGCCGACCCGGCCGTGGCCCCGGCGATGCCCAGGGCCAGCACGCCGAGCGTCAGCCCGAGCCAGCCGACGGAGACGACCACATGCACGACGAGGAGGGCCCGGCGCACGGGCCGTTTCAGCTGTTCCATGCGCTCACGGTCGCGCGCCCGGCCCCCGCGCCGCGTCTGACGGCGGGAGTATCCCCGGATACTCCCGAGAGCCCGGCCCTGAGCACGTCTGTTCCCGAGTGCGGCCCGAGTGTGACTCCAGCACGGCTGCTCCCGGGCGCGGCTGCCTCTACGCTCGATCTCCATGACCAGACTGCATCTGTTCGATCTGGACGGGACGCTGATCCACGGTTCGGCGGCGGCCATCGAGATATCGCGTCAGCTCGGCGTGGAGCGGGAGATCGGGGAGCTGGAGCGGGAGTTCGCGGCGGGCGGGCTGGCGCCCGCGCGGTTCGCCGAGCGGGCCTGCGCGCTGTGGGGCGAGCTGACGGAGGCGCAGGTGGCGGCGGCGTTCGAGGGGGCGCCGTGGCTGAGGGGGATCCGGGAGGTGTGGGCGGACATCCGGGCGCGCGGCGAGCGGTGTGCCGTGATCTCGCTCTCGCCCGGTTTCTTCGTGGAGCGGCTGCTGGACTGGGGCGCGGACGCGGCGCACGGGTCGGCCTGGCCGTCGGTGCCGTTCCGGGAGCGGCTTGATCCCACGGGCATCCTGAACCCGGCCGCGAAGGTGCGGATCGCCGATGAACTCTGCGGGAAGTTCGGGTTGACCAGGGCGGACTGCGTCGCTTACGGAGATTCGATGTCGGATGCCGAGCTGTTCGCGGTGGTGCCCTTCTCGGTCGCGGTGAACGCGGATCACCATGTGAGCGAAATCGCATCCAGTCGGTATAGCGGGAACGATCTCCGAGAGGCCTACGAATTGGCGGGTAACTGCACGTAACTTCGGGTAATTACGTGCGTTGCCGGGTGTAACGGATGAGTCATCAGTAGGGCTTGTGAATTCATCCGGGCCCGGTAGGGTCGGGTCAGTTCCGTACCGGGAAGCTGTGGGCGGGACCACAACCGGGCAACCCGCTCCAACCAGCATATCGGGAACACAGCCCCCGTTACCCGGACTTCGGGCGAAGTTCTCGGGGTGCGGAAGGAGCGTGGCATGCTGCCCGGAACAGAGTACGGAGCGGGCCGACAGGACCAATCTCACGTGAACCAGTCGACCAGAGCGGGGAATTGCGGGCACATTCCGTCAGCGGAAGTGCGAAGACCGACAGAAAGATGTTCGAGGCGAGGCAACCATGGACGCTCCGACCACCACATCGTCGGCCGGTAACGACGGCGGGGGAAACAGTGGCGACTGGGGTTGGTTCACCCCGAGCAGGAAACGCCCCGATGACCAGCCCCGTTCCCCCGAAACGGACGGCGCGGACGACGACCGGGCGGCCCCCCGCCCGGTGAGCCCGATACGCCGGGCCGGTACGGAGGCGGAGCGCCGCCCGGCGCCCCCCGCACCGGCCCCCGCGTCTCCGATGCCCCCCGCGTCCGCCGTGCCTCCCGCCGCCGCGGTGCCGCCCGCCTCCCCCGTCGCCCCCGCGTCCGCCGTGCCGCCCGAGACCGCCGCGCCGCCCGAGACCGGGCGCGAGGAGCATCAGCGGCCCGACGAGGCACCGGCCCCGCAGGGCGCGCGCCCGGCCGCCGAGTCCGTCTTCACCGCTCCCGAGACCGCCTCGCCCGACGCGATCCTGCTGCGCCGCACCATGGCCGAGATCGAGCCGGTGAGCGACAAGGTCACCTCGTACTTCTACGCGCTGCTCTTCGTCCAGCACCCCGAGCTGCGGCCGCTCTTCCCGGCCGCCATGGACGCCCAGCGCGACCGGCTGTTCAAGGCGATCCTCACCGCCGCCCGGCTCATCGACGACCCGGACATCCTCACCGACTTCCTCTCCCGGCTCGGCCGTGGGCACCGCAAGTACGGCACCCAGCCCGAGCACTATCCGGCCGTCGGCGAGTGCCTGCTCGCCGCGCTCACCCGGTACGCGACCAACACCTGGAGCGAAGAGGCCGAGGCGGCCTGGGTCCGGGCCTACACCGCGATCTCCCAGATCATGATCGACGCGGCGGCCGAGGACGAGCTGCGCGCCCCCGCCTGGTGGCAGGCCGAGGTCGTCGGGCACGAGCCGCGCACGGCCGACATCGCCGTCGTCACCGTCCGCCCGGACCAGCCGTACCCCTTCCTCGCGGGCCAGTACACCTCGCTGGAGACCCCCTGGTGGCCGCGGGTGTGGCGGCACTACTCCTTCGCCTCCGCGCCGCGCCCGGACGGGCTGCTGTCCTTCCATGTGAAGGCGGTACCCGCGGGCTGGGTCTCCTCCGCGCTGGTGCACCGCGCCCGCCCCGGCGATGTGATCCGGCTGGGGCCGCCCGCCGGTTCGATGACGGTCGACCACTCGACCGACAACGGGCTGCTCTGCCTGGGCGGCGGCACCGGTATCGCGCCGATCAAGGCGCTGGTCGAGGACGTCGCCGAGCACGGCCGCCAGCGCACGGTCGAGGTCTTCTACGGCGCCCGCAGCGACCACGATCTCTATGACATCGACACCATGCTGCGGCTCGCCCAGCGGCACCCCTGGCTCTCGGTCCGTCCGGTGGTCTCCGACGGTCCGACGAGCGGGCTCAGCGGCAGACTTCCCGACGCCGTGCGGCAGTACGGCCCGTGGAACGCGTACGACGCCTATCTCTCCGGCCCGCCCGGCATGATCCGCAGCGGCGTGGACGCGCTGATGGGCGTCGGTGTCCCGTCGCATCGCATACGGCACGACTCGATCGAAGAGCTGATGGCGGCGGCGGAGTAGGCAGAAACGCTACAGACAGACGGCGAATTCAGAACGGGGACGAGGGACTGTGGACGACGTCGGGCACGAGCGGGCGGCCACGCCGGCACCCGGCCACCGTACGGAGCGTCTGGAGGGGCCGGAGGGACTGCGGGGAGCCGAGCGCCCGGGCCGTCCGGGGAGCGACGGCGAGCACCTCCTCCAGCAGCGGCTGGGCACGGCCGACCGCGCCGACCGCTTCTACGACGAGCAGGTGCTGGACCACCTCAACGTCCGGATGCGGGAGTTCATCGCGCGCCAGGAGATGTTCTTCCTGGCCACCGCCGACCGCCACGGGGAGTGCGACAGCACGTTCCGGGCCGGGCCGCCCGGCTTTCTGCGGGTGCTCGACGGACGCACCCTCGCCTACCCCGAATACCGGGGGAACGGCGTGCTGGCCAGTCTCGGCAACATCGAGGAGAACCCGCACCTCGGCATCCTCATGGTCGACTTCTTCCGCGACCGCATCGGGCTGCACGTCAACGGCCGCGCCCGGGTGGTCGAGGACGACGCGATGCGCGCCCGCCACCCCGGTCTGCCGGTCGACCCGGTGCCCGGCCGCCGTGCGGTCGTCTGGGTCGAGGTGGCCGTCGAGGAGGCGTACATCCACTGCGCCAAGCACATCCCCCATCTGCAGAAGGTGCCCGCCCGGCGGCGCGCCCGCGCCGAGGAGGGGACGGCCACCGACCAGCCCCGCGACCCGGAGCAGGGGCAGGCCTGGGGGACGGACGACGTGAAGCGCAAGGGCGGCGACTTCTTCGGTGCCGCCGCCGAGGCGCGCGAGGGGCGCCGTACGCCCCCTGCCGCGCGTCCCGAGGAGTGGCTGCAGGAGGCGGAGCGGGTGCTCGCCGAGGCGCGTCGGCGGGCGGCCCAGAAGGGACCGCAGCCGTTCAGCGGCTGGTTCCGCTGAAGCGGAACGGCACCGATCAGTGTCGATCAAGCTAGATCGTCTCTGATCAAGATCGGTCAGCCGAGGTCGTCCGCGAGCAGGGCGAGCACGCCCTCGATATTGGCGTCGAGGTAGGCGCGCAGCGACGGCGGCACCATCCCGACGGAGGCGATCCCCTCGCGGGTGAACGGGATCCGGACCACGTCGTACTCCCCGCAGGGCTCCTCCACCTCCGGGCCGTGCCGCCTGCTGAGGTCCATCGAGGCGAGTCGGCACACGAAGAAGTGCTGCACCTTGACGCCGTCCGGGACCTCGCCTTCCGGGTACGGGACGGTGTCGACGAAGGCGGGGACCACGTCCGTCACCTTCGCGCCCAGCTCCTCGTCCACCTCGCGGTGCAGGGCCTCGACGACGGTGGTGTCCTCGGGCTCCACACCGCCGCCGGGAGTGATCCAGTAGGGCTGCTCACCGGGCTTGGTCCGCTTGATCAGGATCATCCGCGGGTCGGCGCCGCCGTCGAGCAGGATGGCGCGGGCGGTGCGTTTGACCACGGGTCGTTCGGTCATGCAGGACATCTGCCGCAGCCGTCCCCCGCTGAAACCCCCATACTCATGAGTGGATAGGGGCTCGTGAGTGGACAGGGGCTCACCAGTCCACAGCGGCGCGCAGCAGCCACTCGTGCGCCCGCGCGACGTGCGGCACCGCGAGCCCGCCCGTCCGCACCACCAGGAAGTAGGTGCGCAGCGGCGGCACCGGCGGGTTGAGCAGCGCCACCACCTCCCCGGCGTCTAGGGCGTCCATGCACAGATAGCGCGGCAGTACGCCGAGCCCCGCGCCCTCCGCGACGCACGCCAGCACCGCCCGCAGATCGGGGGCGATGACCGTGCCGGAGGTGACCGGGCGGGTGTCGAAGACGGCCGACCAGTAGCGGCTGACCAGCGGCAGGCTCTCGTGCACCTCGACCACGGGCAGCGCCTCCAGCGCGCTCGCGCCCTTGACCTGGAGCACCGCGGAGCCGCCGAGCCGGGCCGCCCAGCGCGGCGACGCGATCAGCACATGCTCCTCGTCGCACAGCGGGGTGGCGGCCAGCAGCCGGCCGCGCGGCCGGGCGGTGCTGATGGCCAGGTCGTGGTGGCCCGCCCCGAGCCCCTTGAACAGCTCCTCGGAGCTGCCGAACGCGCACCGCAGCGCGAGCCCCTGGGTGACGAGCGTGGTGAGCGCGGGCAGGGCGCGCAGCGCGGTGAACTCCGGGGGACCGGCCAGGTGCAGGGTGCGCAGCGGGGAGTCGTCGTCAAGACCGGCCTCGGTGATCTCCACGAGCGCGTCGAGGTGCGGGGCGGTCTTGTGGGCCAGCTCCTCCCCGACGGTGGTGGCGATGACCCCGCGCGCCGTACGGAGGAACAGCGGCCGCCCCAGCTGCCGCTCCAGGGTGCGGATCTGGCCGGTGACGGCGGGCTGGGAGAGGCCGAGCAGCGCGGCGGCACGGGTGAAGGACCCGGCGCGGTGCACCGTGACAAACGTGCGTAAGAGGGCCAGATCCATGCGGTTCCCCTCGCGTCGACGCACCCCCGCCGCATGCCAACTATAAATATGCCGATAGGTTCATGTCGCTACTGTGATTGGACACTGACGCTGAGTCAACTAGCCTTGTTCAAGCGGTTCTCCACGAGAAGAACCGGGGCGTCTCAAGCCACGAGGGGGGAGGCTTGAGACGCCCGTCAGGCGTACCCGCGTGCGAGCCGTACGGCGAGTTTCGGCCGCCTTCCGCCTTTTAACCGCGCGCCTCATCGAGCGCGCGCAGCACATCCGCGATCAGATCGTCCGGGTCCTCCGCGCCCACCGAGAAGCGGATGAAGCCCTCGGCGACCGCGTCGCCGCCCCAGCGGCCGCGCCGCTCGGCGGTGGAGCGCACGCCGCCGAAGCTGGTGGCGTCGTCGACCAGCCGCAGCGCGGCGAGGAACCGCTCCGCGTACTCCTTGCCGGGCAGGGTGAAGGACACCACGCAGCCGAAGCGGCCGCGCATCTGCCCGGACGCGACCGGGTGCGCCGGATCGTCCGGCAGCCCGGGGTGGCGCAGCCCGTCGACCTCGGGCCGGTCGCGCAGCGCCCCGGCGAGCGCGAGGGCGGTGCGGGCCTGCCGGTCGACGCGGAGCGGGAGGGTGGCCAGGGAGCGGTGGGCGAGCCAGGCCTCCATGGGGCCGGGGATCGCGCCGACGGTCTTGCGCCAGCCGCGCACGGCGGCGGCCAGCTCCGGATCGCGGCAGGTCACGTAGCCGAGCAGGACGTCGCCGTGGCCGGTGAGCGCCTTGGTGCCGCTCGCCACGGAGAAGTCCGCGCCCAGCTCCAGGGGGCGCTGCCCGATCGGGGTGGCGAGGGTGTTGTCGACGGCGACCAGCGCGCCGCGCGCGTGCGCGGCCTCGGCGAGCGCGCGGATGTCGCATACGTCGAGACCGGGGTTGGACGGGGTCTCCAGCCACAGCAGCCCGGTGGTGTCGTCCAGGGCCGTCAGCTGGGCGTCGCGCGCGGTCGGGGCGGTGCGTACGTGTACGCCGAAGCTCCGCAGCCGCTCGCTGAGCGCCGGGAGCAGCTGGTAGCCGTCGGACGGCAGGACGGCGGTGTCGCCCTGCCGCAGCTGGGACAGGAGGACGGCCGCGATCGCGCCCATGCCGGACGCGAAGACGACGGTCTCGGCGGCGGCGTCCGGGGACTCCAGCTCGCTGATCGCCCGCTCCAGCCGGGACCAGGTGGGGTTGGCGTCGCGGCCGTAGGCGAAGGGGCCGGAGGCGTCGCCGGGGAGGTGGTAGTGGGCGGCGAAGACCGGTCCGGGCAGCGCCGGTTCGTACGCCTCGGCCTCGGGCAGTCCGGCCCGTACGGCCCGGGTGCCGTCGCCGGTCATACGCGCTCCTCCGTAGGTGCGTCAGATGCGTCAGATGTGCCAGGTGCGCCGGACGCGCCGTCGAGGGCCTCGGCGACCGCGTCCAGCAGTCCGCCGCTCGCGGCCTCGATCATCTCCAGGACCTCCTCGAAGCCGTCCGTCCCGCCGAAGTAGGGGTCCGGCACGTCCAGATCGCTCGGTGCGTCCGGGTCGTAGGAGCGCAGCAGCCGCACCTTCGCGGCGTCCCGCGCGGTCGGCGCCAGGGCGCGCAAATCCCGCAGATGGCCGCTGTCCAGCGCGATCACCAGATCGAGTTCGGCGAACCACGCGGGCTGGAACTGCCGCGCGATGTGATCCTGCTCATAGCCGTGGTCGGCGAGCACGGCGATCGCGCGGCGGTCGGCCCCGTCGCCCTCGTGCCAGGGGCCGGTGCCCGCGCTGTCCCACGCGACGAGGCCGTCGAATCCGGCGTCCTCGGCATGGGCGCGGACGATGGATTCGGCCATCGGCGACCGGCATATGTTGCCGGTGCAGACGAAGCAGACACGATAGGGCGACGGGGCTCTCATACCTGTCATCATCCCCGGCCGCGGTCAGTCCTTGTCATCGGGAAGGACGACGTGCAGCGCCCAGGCGACTATGGAAACGATCAGGCCACCGAGGAAGGCGGCGCCGAAGCCGTCGACGTGGAAGCTGAGATCCAATTGCCCGGCCAGCCAGGAGGTCAGCAGCAGCATCAGGGCATTGATCACCAGGGTGATCAGTCCGAGGGTCAGGATGAACAGCGGGAACGCCAGCAGTTTGACGACCGGCTTCACCACCACGTTCACCAAGCCGAAGACCAGGGCGACGAGAATGAGGGTGATCGCCTTACGGCCGGTGTTCTCACCGGTCAGAGTGATGTCCTTGAGCAGCCAGATGGCGACGCCGAGGGCGCCGGCGTTGGCGAGCGTCTTGACGAGCAAATTCTTCATGGTTGAGATCGTCGCAGACAGGCCCGGGGACGGGCAGGGGCATGGCAGGCAGGGGTGGAGAGGCGAATGAAGGCGTTCCGGCTGGACGAGCTGGAGGCGGAGCGGGCCGCGAATGATGGCGCGTATCTGCAGTTCCTGCGTGAGCGGAACATGTCGGTCGGGCTCTACGCGCTGAACGCGGGCCAGACCGACCCGCAGTCGCCGCACGGCCAGGACGAGGTGTACCTGGTGATGAGCGGCCGGGCGTCGATCACGGTGGGCATGGAGACGACCCAGGTGGCGCGGGGCAGCGTGGTGTACGTACCGGCGGGCGTGGCGCACAAGTTCCACCACATCACCGAGGATCTGCGGATCATGGTGGTGTTCTCTCCTCCGGAACGCTGACGAGAACTGACCGGATCCCTCCGGTCCCCTACGGGTTCGCTCAGGGACGGACGGGGGATGGAAGCCCTCCGTCCGCTTCTGGCCCGCCCTAGCATCGAGGGCAGGGGGCCGGTGTCGTAGGACCGGCCCCGCCAGCCAGGAGAGAGCAAGGAGCAGACGTGGCCGCGAAGGACATATTCCGGGGCTTGCCGTGGTGGGTGACGTGGATCGCGGTGCCGGTTCTCGTCCTCGCCGTCTTCGGCGGGATGATCATGAGCGTGGTCGGCTTCGTCATCGGCCTGCTCTTCAAGGCGCTGGTGCTGGTGGCGCTGATCGGCGGTCTGATCTACGTCGTACGGAAGTTCACCTCGTCCTCGTCGCGCGACTGGTGACCCCGCGCGACCGGTGACCGCGCGACCGGTGACCCCGCGCGGCGGGTACGCCGCGCGAGGGATACGGCGGGGCCAAACATCGGCCCCACGGCACCTCTGTGGTTAGAGTGCGAGTCCGCGACGTTCCCCATCTCGGCGTCTGCCTCGCAACAACACCCCGGGGGTGCCTGTTGACGACAGCGAACATCGACTCGGCCGCTGCACCGGCCCTGATCGCCCGCGCACCGGGCCGGCGTCGCCCGGCCCCGTGGGTTCCACCACGGCAACACTGGCCATTTCCGTTCCCTCACATGAGGCAAAGCGACTCCGCCCCGCAATCGAGTCGCTACGCTCCAGAGTCGGCCAAGTCTGAACTACCCGGGGCGGCGAACGATGCGTGACATGCGTGACACAGTCCAGGCGGAAGTGACGATGACCTTTCTGGTCTCGCAGGAACTGTCCTTCCGGATCCCGGTCGAGCTGTCGTACGACAGCGGCGATCCCTACGCGGTCGAGATCACCTTCCACTTGCCCGGCGACGCGCCGGTGAGCTGGGCCTTCGCCCGTGAGCTGCTGCTGGACGGGCTCAGCAAACCCACCGGCGAGGGCGATGTGCGGATCGCACCGGCCTCGCCCGAAGGGCTCTCGGACGTGTTCATCAGACTGCAGGTCGGGTCCGAGAGAGCCCTGTTCCGGGCCGGGGCGGCGCCGCTGGTGGCGTTCCTGGACCGTACGGACCGGCTCGTCCCGTTCGGCGAGGAGCCCGCGGCCTGCGATCCGGTCGACGACCTCGACGCCGAACTGGACCGCATCCTGGCCGAGGACCGCTTCGCGTAGCGGTCCGGCGCCCGTGCCCAGCGCCGCTCAGCGTGCGCGCGCCCGGCGGCGCTTCCCGCGCCCCCGTCCGCCCCCGCCTGACCCGGTGGACCCGCTGGCCCCGGTGGATCCGGTGGACCCGCTCGCGCTCCCGCTGCCGCTCGCCGCCGCCGTGCCGTTCTCCGGCGCGTGCGCGTGGTCCGCGGAGACCACCAGCACGGCCAGCGCCGTGGTCACCGGCACCGAGGCGACCAGCCCGATGCTGCCCACCAGGGTGCGGACGATCTCCTCCGCGACGATCTCGCTCGTCGCCACCGTTCCCACTCCGCTGTCCGCGATCGAGAAGAGGAGCAGCAGCGGAAGCGAGGCGCCCGCGTATGCCAGCACCAGGGTGTTCACGACGGAAGCGATGTGGTCCCGCCCGATGCGCATCGCGGCCGTGTAGAGCTTCCGACGGCTCGTCGAGGGGTCCGCTTCCCGCAGCTCCCACACCGCCGAGGTCTGGGTGACCGTCACGTCGTCCAGCACGCCCAGCGAACCGATGATCACCCCTGCCAGCAGCAGACCCTTGATCTCGATGCCCGGATACAGGCCGTGCACCAGACCGGTCTGGTCGTCGGTGTTGCCGGTCAGCGACGCCCAGCCGATGAACAGCGAGCCGAGCACGCCGATCAGCAGCAGCGAGACCAGCGTGCCGAGCACGGCGACCGATGTCCGGGCGCTCAGCCCGTGGCACATATAGAGCGCGAGCAGCATGATCGCGCTGCCCCCGACGACCGCGACCACCAGCGGATTCGAGCCTTGCAATATCGCCGGGAGGATGAACAGCGTCAGCACCCCGAAGCTGATGGCCAGCGCCACCAGCGCGAAGATGCCGCGCAGTCGCCCGACGGCCACGACCACGAGCGCGAACACCCCGGCGAGCAGGGCCATGGGGAACGAGCGGTTGATGTCCGAGACCGAGTACTGGAGGTTCTTCGGCGCCTTGGGCGCGTACGAGAGCTTCAGCTCCTGCCCGGCGCTGAGCTTCCGCGAGGCGTTCGGCTGGACGATCTCGGGGAACGTACGGCCCTTGTCCTTGCCCGAGGTGACCTCGATGGTGGCCTTCTCGCAGACGCTCTCGCCGCCGCCTGCCCCGCCGCCCGCTCCGCCTCCGGTGCCGCCACCGGGCGCGCCGCCGCCGGGCGCCGGGGCGCCGCCCTGCTGACCCGGTTCGGTGGGTGCCTGCGGCTGCGCGTTGACGTCGGCGCAGTCGACCTCCGCCACCTTCACCACGCGCCCGGCGACCGTCTCCTGGTCGAAGCCGAGCCCGCTGCGGCCCTGCGTGGTGTGCTCGGGGCTGCCCGGCCACAGGGCGACCAGCCCGGCGAGGACGGCGACGGCGAACGGGATGAGCACCGCCGCGATGACCTTGCGGAGGCGTGCGGAGACGGGTGCGGCCGGGCCGTGGGAGTGGGCGTGGCTGTGGCCATGGCCGTGGGAGCCCTGGGAGTGTCCATGGGCCTGGCCGGACGGGCGGGGCTGCTCGGGCGGGTGGTCCTGCTGTGTCGCGGTCACCGTCGCATCATCGCAAGAGCGGCAGGCCCCCTGTTCAGGTATGCGGGGAAACCGTTAGCGTGGGGGCACCTTTGCAATCGCGGGAGCTCGGAGCACCGGGCTGAGAGGGCGCTGACGTCACAGCTGCGCCGACCGCTGAACCTGTTACCGGGTAATGCCGGCGTAGGGAGTGGGTCTCATGACTCAGCAGGATGCACACACGCGCGAAAACGCTGGCGATTTCGGCTGGCATAAGGGATATGTCACGGGTTCCCGCCCGGACATCCAGGTCCCGGTGCGCCGCGTGCACCTCACCAATGGCCAGGACGTGACGCTGTATGACACGTCCGGCCCGTACACCGACCCCCACATCGACACCGACGTCCGCCGTGGCCTCGCGCCGCTGCGGCAGAACTGGATCATCACCCGCGGCGACACGGAGGAGTACTCCGGCCGTCCGGCCCGGCCCGAGGACGACGGGCTCAAACACACCGCGCCCCGCGGTGGCCTGCGCAACCTCGACGCGGTCTTCCCCGGACGGCCGCGCCAGCCCCGCCGGTCCCGCGACGGCGCCCCCGTCACCCAACTCGCGTACGCCCGCCGGGGCGAGGTCACCGCGGAGATGGAGTACGTAGCGCTCCGCGAGAACGTCTCCCCCGAGGTGGTCCGCGAGGAGATCGCGGCGGGCCGGGCCGTGCTGCCCGCCAACGTCAACCACCCGGAGATCGAGCCGATGATCATCGGCAAGCGGTTCCTGGTGAAGGTCAACGCCAACATCGGCAACTCCGCCGTCACCTCGTCCATCGAGGAGGAGGTCGAGAAGATGACCTGGGCGACCCGCTGGGGCGCCGACACGGTCATGGACCTATCGACCGGCCGCAACATCCACACCACCCGCGAGTGGCTGCTGCGCAACTCCCCGGTGCCGATCGGCACCGTGCCGCTCTATCAGGCGCTGGAAAAGGTCGACGGCAAGGCCGAGGAGCTGTCCTGGGAGGTCTACAAGGACACCATCATCGAACAGGCCGAGCAGGGCGTCGACTACATGACGGTGCACGCGGGCGTACGGCTGCCGTACGTCCCCCTGACGGCCCGCCGCAAGACCGGCATCGTCTCCCGGGGCGGCTCGATCATGGCCGCCTGGTGCCTGGCCCACCATCAGGAGTCGTTCCTCTACACCCACTTCGAGGAGCTGTGCGAGATCCTCGCGGCGTACGACGTCACCTACTCGCTGGGTGACGGGCTGCGCCCCGGATCCATCGCCGACGCCAACGACGAGGCGCAGTTCGCGGAGCTGCGCACGCTCGGCGAACTCAACCGGATCGCCAAGGAGCACGGCGTCCAGACGATGATCGAGGGCCCGGGCCATGTCCCGATGCACAAGATCAAGGAGAACGTCGACCTCCAGCAGGAGATCTGCGAGGAGGCCCCCTTCTACACCCTGGGCCCCCTCACCACGGATGTCGCGCCCGCCTACGACCACATCACCTCGGGCATCGGCGCCGCGATGATCGCCTGGTGGGGCACGGCGATGCTCTGCTACGTCACCCCCAAGGAGCACCTGGGGCTGCCGGACCGCGACGACGTGAAGACCGGCGTGATCACCTACAAGATCGCCGCCCACGCCGCCGACCTGGCCAAGGGCCACCCCGACGCCCAGGCCTGGGACGACGCGCTCTCCGACGCGCGCTTCGAGTTCCGCTGGGAGGACCAGTTCAACCTGGCCCTCGACCCGGACACGGCGCGCTCGTTCCACGACGAGACGCTCCCGGCGGAGCCCGCCAAGACGGCGCACTTCTGCTCCATGTGCGGGCCCAAGTTCTGCTCCATGAAGATCAGCCACGACATCCGCCGCGAACACGGCGCCGCGATGGACGAGGCGGAAGCGGAAGCCGGAATGGCGGAGAAGTCCCGAGAGTTCGCCGCCGCGGGCAACCGCGTCTACCTCCCCCTCGCGGACTGACCCCGGCCCCCTGCGGCTCGGCCGTTGTGGGGCACAGCAGGATGCGGGGCATGGGGCTGTCGGTGATGCGGTTCCGCATCACCGACAGCTGGTCGCGGGCGGACGAGATCCTCCGGGCCACGGAATGGACCGCCCGCCACTGGCTGGACGTCGACGTGGTCGTGGCATCGTGCGGATACGGCGGATACCGCGCCTACGGAGGCGAATCCGCAGCCCACGGCAGCATCGGCTGGACCGCCCTGACCCGGGACGACGAACAGCGCACCCTGGAATGGCTCGCGGTGTGCTCCGAGTCGAACCCGTTCGCCGAGGTGGCCCTCGACGACACCTGCCTGACGGCGGTCAGCACCAGCCACGAGGTGTGGACCTTCCCACGCGACGCCCCGCAGCAGGTAGAGATCAGCCGGGTCGCCGCCACCTCGGGGCGTTAGTCCGGCTGGTTTTCCGGGCCGCCGTATTCGGGGCTTGTGTAGTCCGGGCTGGTGTAGCGGGGGCGGGCTCGGGGGCCGTCGTCGTCGGTGCTGAAGCCCGGGCGGCTGTAGCCGAGGTGGGGGGTGCGGCCCGCTTCGGGGCGGCCGGGGACGTAGGCGGTCCAGGGGGCGGGGGCCGAGGGGTTGGCCAGGGCCTCGTGGAGGAAGGGCAGGACGCCCCGCTCCAGCAGGGCTTGCCGCCAGGCCTCTCTGGCCCGGTCCACCTCTTCCAGCTGCTCGGCCAGGGCCTCGCCGCGGATCGCGCTGGAGCCGTTGCGCAGGGCGGTGAGGAGGAGGCCGACGGCGGCGAGCAGGATGCCCGCGGCGGTGAGGGCGGCGAAGAACCAGCCCGCGGTGATCATCGGCTGGGCGATGGACGGCACGGGGTCCAGGACGTGCAGTACGTAGCCGACGAGCAGGAAGATGATCGCGGCGGTCCCGGCCAGCACCGGGGCCAGGACGGCGAGCATGGGGACCAGCCCCGCACCTGAGGCGTCCAGGAGGGTGTTGGTGAATTTGGCGGAGTGCGCGTCCTCGCCGTCGTCGTTCGGGGCCATGGCCATGGGCAGGGGCGGGGCGGGTTCGCGGAGGCGGGCGCGGGCGACGACGTAATCCTGGTATTCGGCGGCCGCGCACGCGGTGATGGCGGCCGAGGCGCTGAGCGCCATGGTGCGCAGCTGCTCGGCGGTGAGCCGCTGTCCTATGCCCGGGAGATCCGGTCGGCGGTCCGCGGTACGCAGCACCTCGTCGAGAACTCGCTCGAACTCCGGGCGGTCCTCGGCGAACAGGTGCGGAGCGCTTTTCATGGTGCATCCCCCGATACTCCGTAAGGCCTTGGTGTCCGGGTTTCACCGGGCAGTCGGGCGGAAACGGAGGAGAGCCTGCGACGGATAAACCGATGGTAGAGCCGATCCGGCGCGAGGTGACAGCAAGTTTCGTGATTTGCTCAGCTCCGCCAGTCCCGGCAGCCCCGTCCGGCTCTTCCGTCGCGCGTCCGCGTCACCCTCACGTGTCGAGCGGCAGTTGTACGACCAGCAGTTTTCCGGCCATGGTGATGCCGCCGTCCATCGCGACCGCGAGATTGTCCGCGTAGACGTGCGGGCCCTCGACCGCGGGCGTGCCGTCGTCCTCGCCGTCCTCCGAGCCGACTTCGCCCAGCAGATACGGGATCGGGCTGTGCCCGTGGACGATGCGCTCCCCGCCGAAGGCGCCGAGCAATTCGCGCACGGCCATCGGTCCGGCGTCCTCGTCGCGGAAGGCGAAGCGCTTGGTGAATTTGCGGAAAAGGTCCCAGCACTCGTCGGCGTCACTGCGCTGGAGCGCCTCGGTGACGCTGTCGTTGACGGCCTCGATCGAGTCGCCGTAGTCCAGATAGGCGGTGGTGTCGGAGTGGACGAGGAGATGCCCGTCCTCCTCGGCCATCGCGTCCAGCCGTGACATCCACTGGAGATGATGGTCCTCCAGCCGCTCCATGTCGGTGCGCTGGCCGCCGTTGAGCAGCCAGGCGGCCTGGAAGGAGGCGGTGCCCGCCCCGGAGTTGACGGGGGTGTCGCCGAACCGCTTGGCGCCGATGAGGAGCAGTTCGTGATTGCCCATCAGCGCCTTGCAGTAGCCGCCCGCGGCCGCGGCCTCGGCGGAGAGCTGCATCACCAGGTCGATGACGCCGATGCCGTCCGGGCCGCGGTCGGTGAAGTCGCCGAGGAACCACAGCCGGGCGTTCCCGGCCGCCCAGCTGCCCTTGTCGTCGATCAGGCCCTGGGCGGCGAGCGCCTCGCGCAGCTCGTCGTGGTACCCGTGGACGTCGCCCACGACGAACAGCGGGCCCGGGCCCTCGTCGTCGGCGAGTTCGGCCTCCGGATCGGTCACCGAGGCGAGCGCGATCGTCGGGCGGTCCTGCGGGGGCACCAGCCGGGTGTCCGCGATGGTGTGCCCCGGGCCCACGACCGGCAGCTTCTCGGTCGGTGTGTACCCGTCCGGCATCGGGGCGGGCGCGGGCGCGGGAGGCACCGCTCCGGGCGGCGTGGACGCCCCGTACGCGGGCACGTGCGGATGTGCCGCCGTGGTCCCTGCCGTGGCTTCCAGACCGGCCCCCTGAGTCATCGACCCCTCCACCATCGCGCCGCCGTGCCACCTTGTGGACCTTGCCTGGTCGACGGCGGTCCGCGGTGTCGTCCGCCCATCATAGGAATGACCGTGAGGGCTTGTGACGCACCAGGGTGCCGTCAATCGGTGCTCGGCCCTGCTTGGACGGTCTTTTATCCCGGATTGGACCGGTAGGGGAAGCCCCACGGGCTCGGGTCCTCTTCCGGTCATCCTTGAGTCTCTCTCAGATCATCCTCCAGCGCGGCTGCGCGGCGGGCTGACTGTCGTACGCGGCGGACGGCGCTGGGACGACGTCCGCACGATCAGTTCGGTAGGTATCACCTGCTCGACGGGGCGGTCGCTGTCGAGCCCCTCGATGGCGTCGATGAGCAACTGCACCACGGCGGTGCCGATCCGGCGCGGTTTGAGCGAGAGCGTCGTGACGGGCGGCTCGGTGGTCCGGTAGACCGTGGATTCGCTGCAGCACACCAGCAGCAGGTCCTCCGGGACGCGCATCCCGTAGCGGCGGGCGGCGGCGAGCAGATCCGTGCCGTTGGGGTCGAAGAGCCCGTAGACCGCGTCGGGGCGGTCCGGACGGGCGAGCAGCCGGTCGGCGGCGACGGCCCCGGCACGGGGGTCGTGGGCCGGGTACGCCTCGTACACCGGGTCCTGGCCCACCCGCTCGCACCAGTGCAGATACGCCTCGGTCGACAGCCGGGTGTACGTGTCGGTGGTGGTGCCGGTGAGCAGCCCGATACGGCGGGCACCGGCCTCGGCGAGATGGTCCAGGAGGCCGAGCACGGCCGCCTCGTGGTCGTTGTCGACCCAGGCGGTCACCGGGAGGGTGCCCGCCGGCCGGCCGTCGCTGACCACGGGCAGGCCCTGGCGGAGCAGCTCGGCGACGACCGGGTCGTGGTCGGACGGATCGATCACGATCGTGCCGTCGAGCGCGACGTTGGACCACACGTCGTGGCGGGAGGTGGCCGGGAGGATCACCAGGGCGTAGCCCCGGGCCAGCGCGGCGGAGGTCGCGGCCCGCGCCATCTCGGCGAAGTAGGCGAACTCGGTGAAGGTGAAAGGTTCATCCCCGTACGTGGTCACGGTCAGGCCGAGGAGGCCGGACTTGCCGGTACGGAGGGTACGGGCCGCGGCGGACGGGCGATAGCCCAGCCGCTCGGCGACCTCGCGGACGTGGCGGCGGGTGGCATCCGGGAGCCGTCCCTTGCCGTTGAGCGCGTCGGAGACGGTCGTGATCGAGACCCCGGCGGCGGCGGCCACATCCCGGATGCCCGCCCTGCCTAACCGGCGGCCGGCCGACCGGCTCACCTGGTGCTTCCCTGCTGCTGTCATGGCCAGCCGATAGTAGGGCCCGAGTGCCCGGTCTGCGCGATTCCGCCATCGGTATTCGGAAGGCACGTTTCTGCATGAGCGCTCAGGCCAATTCCCTTGGAAGTGAAGCCAGTTGGGGTGTCGGGGAGGGGTCTGGTCGCCTCTGGCATATCCACGCCTGGCGATTGCTCGATGTCTCGAAGAGGTCTCAACTCACCTGCACGAGTGATGCGCGCTACGGCGCTCGCCACCGGCGCGCGCGAATGAGCGGGGCGCTCCCCCTTCGCGGGTACGCGGGCGCCGCCGGCGGGTACGCGGGCGCCCCGGCGGGTGACGCGGGGCGGGGCAATCCTCATAAGGTGTGCACTATTGCCGTGTGCGAAGCCTGCGCACGGAGCCGAAGGGACGGGCCGAGGAGGACTGCCGGTGAGTGAGAAGAACCCCAAGCTGCGCGCCGCGCTGGACGGGGTTCCGACGTACAAGCCCGGTAAGCCGGCCGCCGGGAACGGACCCAGCTCCTTCAAGCTGTCCTCCAACGAGAATCCGTATCCGCCGCTGGCCGGGGTGCTGGAGACGGTGGCGAACGCCGCCGCGTCCTTCAACCGCTACCCCGACCTCGCCTGCACCGCGCTGATCGCCGAGCTGGCGAGCCGGTTCGACGTACCGCTGGAGCATCTGGCCACCGGGACGGGGTCGGTAGGGCTGGCCCAGCAGATCGTCCAGTCGACGGCCGGGCCGGGGGATGAGGTGATCTACGCCTGGCGGTCCTTCGAGGCATATCCGATCATCACTCAGATCGCGGGCGCGACCGCGGTGCGGGTCCCGCTGACCGACGCGGAGGTCCACGACCTGGACGCGATGGCGGAGGCCATCACCGACCGCACCCGGCTGATTTTCGTCTGTAACCCCAACAATCCGACCAGCACCGTGGTGCGCCGGGCGGAGCTGGAGCGGTTCCTGGACCGGGTGCCGTCCGATGTGCTGGTGGTGCTGGACGAGGCGTACATCGAGTTCATCCGGGACGACCAGGTCCCCAATGGCGTCGACCTCTACCGCGACCGGTCGAACGTCTGCGTCCTGCGCACCTTCTCCAAGGCGTACGGCCTGGCCGGGCTGCGGGTCGGCTTCGCGATCGCCCATGAGCCGGTCGCCGCGGCGCTGCGCAAGACCGCGGTCCCCTTCGGTGTGAGCCAGCTCGCCCAGGACGCCGCGGTCGCCTCGCTGCACAGCGAGGACGCGCTGCGCGAGCGGGTCGAGGCGCTGGTGGCCGAGCGGGCGCGGGTGGCCGGGGCGCTGACCGGCCAGGGCTGGACGGTGCCGGACTCGCACGCGAACTTCGTCTGGCTGCGGCTGGGGGAGCGTACGGCCGACTTCGCGGCGGCGTGCGAGGCGGCGGGCGTGGTCGTACGGCCGTTCGCGGGCGAGGGGACGCGCGTGACGATCGGCGAGCGGGAGGCGAACGACCTCTTCCTGCGGGCCGCCGAGGAGTTCCGCAAGGAGCTGTGAGCGCGGGCTGCCGCTGAGCAGCGAAGGATACCCAGACGTGTCCCATTCGCCCCCTCCCACCCCCAGGTGAGAGGGGGCGAATCCGTGTGCGTATTATTGCTTGTGAATGTGAATACGTTCACAAGCTCGCTTCGGGGAGCGGCACAGCAAGACCGTAAGGAGAGATTCACGTGGAGCTGGCTCTGGCGCCGGAGACGCTGGCGCGATGGCAGTTCGGGATCACGACCGTCTACCACTTCCTCTTCGTCCCCCTGACGATCTCTCTCGCGGCGATCACCGCCGGGCTGGAAACCGCCTGGGTCCGCACGGGCAAGGAGAAGTACTTCCACGCCACCAAGTTCTGGGGCAAGCTCTTCCTGATCAACATCGCGATGGGTGTCGTCACCGGCATCGTCCAGGAGTTCCAGTTCGGCATGAACTGGTCCGACTACTCGCGCTTCGTCGGTGATGTCTTCGGCGCCCCGCTCGCGATGGAGGCGCTGCTCGCGTTCTTCTTCGAGTCCACCTTCATCGGCCTGTGGATATTCGGCTGGGACAGGCTGCCGAAGAAGATCCACTGCGCCTGCATCTGGATCGTCTCGCTCGGCACCGTCCTGTCCTCGTACTTCATCCTCGCCGCCAACTCCTGGATGCAGCACCCGACCGGCTACGCCATCGACAAGGCCACCGGAAAGGCCCGGCTGACCGACATCTGGGCGGTGCTGACCCAGGACACCACCCTGGTCGTGGTCTTCCACACCCTCACCGCCGCCTTCCTCACCGGCGGCGCCTTCATCGTCGGCATCGCCTCCCTGCACCTGTGGCGGGCGAAGCGCAAGCAGCTGCGCGGCGAGGAGCCGGGCGAGAAGGACAAGAAGCAGATCGGGGCGATGCGGGCCAGCCTGCGGGTCGGTCTGATCGTGGCCGTCGTCGCCGGACTGGGTACGGCGATCAGCGGTGACTCGCTCGGCAAGGTGATGTTCGAGCAGCAGCCGATGAAGATGGCCTCGGCGGAGGCGCTGTGGGACACCAAGGCGCCCGCGCCCTTCTCCGTCTTCGCGGTGGGCGACGTCAGCGAGGGGCACAACAGCGTCGAGCTGGAGGTCCCCGCGGCGCTCTCCTTCCTCGCGCACAGCAACTTCACCGACGCCGTCCCCGGCATCAACGACATCGCCCAGAAGGAGGCCGCCGCCTACGGGGGCCAGCCCGAGGACTACATCCCCAGCATCTTCATGACCTTCTGGGGCTTCCGGCTGATGATCGGCTTCGGCATGACCTCGTTCGCCGCCGGTGTCATCGGGCTGTGGACGACCCGCAAGAAGCGCTGGCTCGACCCCGCCTTCCGCACCGCCGACGACGAGGTCCCCCGGCTCATGCTCACCAAGAAGCGCGAGATGAGCCCGCTGCTCACCAAGTGGTCCTGGCGGATCGGCATCCTCACCATGGGGTTCCCGCTGATCGCCAACTCCTTCGGCTGGATCTTCACCGAGATGGGCCGTCAGCCCTGGGCGGTGTACGGGCTGATGAAGACCTCCGACGCGGTCTCCCCCGGCGTCAGCCAGACCGAGGTCCTCATCTCCCTCGGCGTCTTCACGCTGCTGTACGGCGTGCTCGCCGTGATCGAGGTGCGGCTGCTGGCCAAGTACGCCAAGGCCGGGCCGGACACCGACGAGAAGCCGCCCGCCGTGGACCCGAAGCTGCGGCTGCCCTCGGGCGGGCCGGGCGGACCGGGCGGTCCCGGCGGCCCCGGCGGCCCCGGTGGCGGGTCCGCCGCGGAGGACGACGCCGACAAGCCGCTGACCTTCGCGTACTGACGCGCGTACTGACGGCCGGAGAGACTCATGCACCTTCACGACTTCTGGTTCCTGCTGATCGCCTTCCTGTGGACCGGCTACTTCTTCCTCGAAGGCTTCGACTTCGGTATCGGCGTGCTGACCAAGCTGCTCGCCCGGGACCGCACCGAGCGCCGTGTGCTGATCAACACCATCGGGCCGGTGTGGGACGGCAACGAGGTCTGGCTGATCACCGCCGCCGGTGCCACGTTCGCCGCCTTCCCCGACTGGTACGCGACCCTCTTCAGCGGCTTCTACCTGCCGCTGCTGGCCATCCTGGTCTGCCTGATCCTGCGCGGTGTCGCCTTCGAGTACCGGCACAAGCGCGGTGAGGACCGCTGGCAGCGCAACTGGGAGCACACGATCTTCTGGTGCTCGCTGATCCCCGCGTTCCTGTGGGGCGCGATCTTCGCCAACATGGTGCACGGGGTGCCGATCGGCCGGGACAAGAACTACGCGGGCGGCCTGGGCGACCTGATCACCCCGTACGCCCTGCTCGGCGGCGTCGTCACGCTCGTGCTGTTCACCTTCCACGGGGCGGTCTTCGCCGCGCTCAAGACGGCCGGGGACATCCGGGTGCGGTCGCGCCGGTACGCGGCCTGGCTGGGCCCCGTCGCGGCCGTGGCCGCGCTCGCGTTCCTGGGCTGGACGCAGGCCGACAGCGGCAACGGGCGCAGCCTGGTCGCGGTGGTCCTCGCGGTGGTGGCGCTGGCCGCGGCGCTGGTGATGAACGCGCGCGGGCGTGAGGGCTGGGCGTTCGGCCTGTCCGGGGCGGCCATCGCGGCGTCGGTCGCGATGCTCTTCCTGGCGCTCTTCCCGGACGTCATGCCGTCCTCGCTGAACCCGGAGTGGAGCCTGACGGCGGCGAACGCGGCCGCCAGCGCCTATCCGTTGAAGATCATGACGTGGGTCGGGGTCATCATGATGCCGCTGATCATGGCCTACCAGGCGTGGACGTACTGGGTCTTCCGCAAGCGCATCGGGACCCAGCACATCCCCGCCGCGCACTGACGCGACTGCTGCCTCAGGTGGTGTGTTTCACGTGAAACCAATCGATCCGCGACTGCTCCGGTACGCGCGGGCGACCCGGTTCTTCCTGGCGGCCTCCGTGGCGCTGGGGCTCGCCGGGGCCGGGCTCGTCATCGCGCAGGCCATGCTGATCGCCGAGATCGTGGTGGGCGCGTTCCAGCGGGACGAGGGCGTCGGCGCCCTGACCGCACCGCTGATCTGGCTGGCGCTGGTCGCCGGGGGCCGGGCCGCCGTCTCCTGGCTGACCGAGCTGGCCGCGCATCGGGCGAGCGCCGCGGTCAAGTCTGAGCTGCGGCTGCGGCTGCTGGACCGGGCGGTACGGCTCGGGCCGGGCTGGCTGGACTCCCAGCGCACCGGCGAACTCACCACCCTCGCCACCCGGGGCATCGACGCGCTGGACGACTACTTCGCCCGCTATCTGCCGCAGCTGGGGCTGGCGGTGGTGGTTCCGGCGGCGGTGCTCGCCCGGATCGTCACCGCCGACTGGGTCTCGGCGGTGGTCATCGTCGTCACCCTGCCGCTGATCCCGCTGTTCATGATGCTCATCGGCTGGGCGACGCAGTCGCGGATGGACCGCCAGTGGCGGCTGCTGTCCCGGCTGTCCGGCCACTTCCTCGACGTCGTCGCCGGGCTGCCGACCCTCAAGGTCTTCGGCCGCGCCAAGGCCCAGGCCGCCGCGATCCGCTCCATCACCGCCGACTACCGGCGGGCCACGCTGAAGACACTGCGGCTGGCCTTCCTGTCCTCCTTCGCCCTGGAGCTGCTGTCCACGCTGTCCGTCGCGCTGGTCGCGGTCGGCATCGGCATGCGGCTCGTCCACGGCGAACTGGACCTCTACACCGGGCTGATGGTGCTCGTCCTCGCGCCCGAGGCGTATCTGCCGCTGCGGCAGGTGGGCGCGCAGTACCACGCGGCGGCGGAGGGGCTCGCCGCGGCGGACGAGGCGTTCGCCGTGCTGGAGCGGGAACCGGCCGCCGCCGGTACGTCGCCCGCGCCCGACGCCCGGGGCGCCGCGCTCACGGTCGACGGACTGACGGTACGTCACCCCGGGCGCACCGCCCCCTCCCTGACTCCGGTCTCGTTCGAGGTCCGCCCCGGCGAGACGGTGGCGATCACCGGCGTGAGCGGCGCGGGCAAGACGACCCTGCTGAACGCCGTGCTGGGCTTCGCCGAACCGTCCGGGGGCCGGGTGCTCGTCGGCGGCCGCGATCTGGCGTCGCTCGCCCCGGAGAGCTGGCGCCGCCAGATCGCCTGGGTGCCGCAGCGGCCGTATCTGTTCGCCGGGAGCATCGCGGACAACGTACGGCTGGCGCGGCCCGACGCCGACGACACCGCCGTGCGCGAGGCCCTGCGCCAGGCCGACGCCCTCGGCTTCGTCTCCGCCCTGCCGGACGGGGCCGAGACCCGGCTCGGCGAGATGGGCGCGGGCCTGTCCGCGGGCCAGCGTCAGCGCATCGCCCTGGCCCGCGCCTTCCTGGCCGACCGCCCGGTCCTGCTGCTCGACGAGCCCACCGCGAACCTGGACGGCGCGACGGAGGCGGCGGTCGTCGACGCGGTGCGGCGCCTGGCCGAGGGCCGTACGGTCCTCCTGGTCATCCACCGCCCGGCCCTCCTCCCCCTGGCCACCCGCGTCATCCCCCTATCGGGCCCCGCAGCCCCCTCCGGCCCTGCGGCCAGCCGCGGCCACCGCGCGATCGGCGGGGGCCGGGCCGAGCCGGGCGACGCAGTGCGCGTTGCGGCGGACATGGGTGCCCCGGGGGCCGGGGCCCTGTCCGTGCGGCGCGCCGACGGCGGGGCTGCCGCAGGCGTTGGGGCGTCGGCGCAGGCTGCTGGAGACGGTGCGCTCGGGCGAGCCGGTGGCGCCGTATCGGCGGCACGGACGGCCGAGCCCGCGCGCACCGAGGCGCGGGTGGTGACGGACGACGCGCCTGCGTGTGGCGAGGCGCGCGGTGCGGCGCCGGGGGAGTCGGCGGAGGACGGTCCGGATGGCGCGGGCCGGACCGGGGCCGGTGATCCGGCGCGGCGCGCGGTAGACGGCGAGTGCGAGGCCGGGGCTGATGGGGTCGGGGGTGGCGCCGTGTCTGCCGCAGGGACGGCCGGGCCTGCCCGCGCCGAGGCGGGGCGCGTGGTGACCGGCGGTGCGGCTGCGTCGGGTGCCGGGCCCGCCGTTGCCGCCTCGCCGGAGGTGGGCTGCTCGGACGCCACTGGCGACGGGTCCGGTGACCTGGCGCGGCCTGTGGCGGAAGGTGAACGCGAGGCCGGTACCGACAGCCCGCGTGGGTGGGAACGGACCGGCGGGGGCGACGGGTCCGCCGCGAGAGCGGCCGCAGCTGCGCCTCCCGGGGCGGGCTATGCCGGGGCGGTGGGGGTGCCTGGCGTGATGGGTCGGGTTCGGGGGGCTGCTCGCGGTGGGCGGGGGCGGTTTTTGCTGGCGTTGTCGCTCGGGAGTCTCGCGCTGCTCAGTGCCGTGGGGCTCATGGCCGTCTCCGGGTGGCTGATCTCGCGGGCGTCGCAGCAGCCGCCGGTGCTGTATCTGATGGTGGCGGTCACCGCGACGCGGGCGTTCGGGATCGGGCGGGCCGTCTTCCGGTACGCCGAGCGGCTGGTCTCGCACGACGCGGTGCTCCGGGTGCTGGCCGAGCTGCGGGTCGCCGTCTACCGGCGGCTGGAGCGGCTGGCGCCCGCGGGGCTCAAGGAGACCCGGCGCGGGGATCTGCTCTCCCGGCTGGTGGCCGACGTGGACGCCGTGCAGGACTACTTCCTGCGCTGGCTGCTGCCGGTCGGCGCGGCGGTGGTCGTGAGCGCCGCCTCGGTCGGGTTCACCGCCTGGGTGCTGCCCGAGGCCGGGGCCGTGCTCGCGGTCGGGCTGCTGGTGGCCGGGGCCGGGGTGCCCGCCGTGTCGGGCGCGCTCGCCCGGCGCGCGGAGCGCCGGTTGTCGCCCGCGCGTGGCGCGCTGTCGGCGCGGGTGGTGGATCTGCTGGCCGGGACCGCCGAGCTGACGGTGGCGGGCGCGCTGCCGCGTCGGCTGGACGCGGTGCGCCGGGCCGACGGGGTGCTCACCGGGATCGCCCGGCGGGGCGCCGCCGCCACCGGCGCGGGCGCCGGGCTGTCCGACCTGGTCTGCGGCCTGACCGTGGCCGTCGCGGCATGGGCGGGGGTCGGGGCGGTGGCCGAGGGGCGGCTTCACGGGGTGTGGCTGGCCGTCGTGGTGCTGACGCCGCTGGCCGCCTTCGAGGCGGTCGCCGGGCTGCCGCTCGCGGTGCAGCACCGGCAGCGGGTGCGGCGGGCCGCGGAGCGGGTGTACGAGGTGATCGACGCGCCGCTCCCGGTACGGGACGGCGGCGCCGAGGAGCCACCCTCGTCGGCCTTTCCGCTGGTGGTGCGCGGGCTGTCGGCGCGCCACGCGGGGCAGCGCACCCGCGCGCTGGACGGGTTCGACCTGGAGCTGCGTCCGGGCCGCCGGGTCGCGGTCGTCGGCCCGTCCGGTTCCGGCAAGACCACGCTGGCCCAGGTGCTGCTGCGCTTCCTGGACGCCGAGGACGGTACGTACACCCTGGCGGGCCGGGACGCGGCGGCCGTGGACGGCGACGCGGTGCGGCGGCTGGTCGGGCTGTGCGCCCAGGACGCGCACATCTTCGACAGCTCGCTGCGGGAGAACCTGCGCCTCGCCCGCCCCGGTGCGAGCGAGGAGGAGCTGCGCACGTCGCTGGCCGCCGCCCGGCTGCTGGAGTGGGTGGACGGGCTGCCGGACGGTCTCGACACCCACGTCGGCGAGCTGGGCGCCCGCCTCTCCGGCGGCCAGCGGCAGCGGCTCGCGCTGGCCCGCGCGCTGCTGGCGGACTTCCCGGTGCTGGTGCTGGACGAACCCGCCGAGCACCTGGACCTGCCGACGGCCGACGCGCTGACCGCCGATCTGCTGACGGCGACCCGGGGCGTCACGACCGTACTGATCACCCACCGGCTCGCGGGCCTGGAGGCGGTCGACGAGGTGATCGTGCTCGACGGCGGCCGGGCCGTACAGCGCGGTACGTACGGAGAACTGGCCGTGGCGGACGGGCCGTTCCGCCGGATGCTGGAGCGGGAGGCGGCGGAGGCGGTCCCGGTACGTTCGGGCGCCACCGTCTGACCGGATCCCGGCGGGAAGAACTCCGCTTTCCCGGGCAAAAGCGATTCATTACGCTCGGACCATGGCGGCCTCGGCACCCTCACCGGATCCCCTGGACATCGCCGCGGAGGCGACCCGTGGGCTCCAGGGGCTGTCCACCGAGCTGACCGCGCGCGTTCCCCGGCTGCTGGAGGCGATGCGCTCCATCGGCACCGGCCTGGAACCGCACGTGGTCCTCGACCGGATCGCCGAGACCGCGGCCGAGCTGGCGGGCGCCCGTTGCGCGGCGATCGGCGTGAACGACGCGGCGGGTCAGGGGCTCGCCGACGTCGTCACGTACGGGGCGACCGAGGCGGACCGGGAGCGGTGCGGCACGCTGCTCGCCGGGCCGTCCGCCGGGGCGGGGCCGCTGTCGGCCGATCCGCTGCCGCGGTCCTTCCTCGGGGTGCCGATCCGGGTCGGGGACGAGGTCTTCGGCCATCTGTGCCTCGCCGAGAAGCGGGACGGCGGGGAGTTCAGCGTGCCCGATCTGCACCTGGTCAAGGTGCTGGCGACGGAGGCGGGCATCGCCATCGGCAACGCCCGCTTCCACGAGGCGACGCGGCAGCGCGAGCGGTGGATCGACGGTTCGGTGGCCGTCACCCACTCCCTGCTGTCCGGCGACGCCGAGGACGCCCTGGTCGTCGTCGCGGAGAAGGCCCGTCAGCTGGCCGGTTCGGCGGCGGGCATCGTGCTGGTGCCGGAGGAGGGCGGCGGCGGGCTGGAGATCGTGGCCGTCGACGCCGCGAACCCTCCGGAGGGGGCCGCGCTGCTCGGCGCGGTCGTCCCGGCCCGCTCCCCCGCCGTGCCGCGGCTGCTGGCCGGGGAGCCGGTCTTCATCGACGAGCCGCCCGCCGAACCCCGGCTGGCCGCAGGGGTCCTGGGCCGTTACGGGCCGAGCATGATGCTGCCGCTCAGCGGCGGCGACCGGGTGCTGGGCGTGCTGGCCACCCCGCGCGGCCGGGGCGCCCGGCCGTTCACCGCCACCGAGCGCAGGCTCGCCACCCAGTTCGCGGCGCAGGCCGCCGTCGCGCTGGTGCTCGCCGAGGCGCAGCGCGACCGGGAGCGGCTGGCGGTGCTGGAGGAGCGGGACCGGATCGCCCGCGATCTGCACGACCTCGTCATCCAGCGGCTGTTCGCGACGGGGATGCTGCTGGACAGCGTCCGGCGCCACGCGGAGGCGTCACCGGAGGTGGGGGAACAGGTCGAACGGGCCGCCGGGGAACTGGGCGCCACCATCCGGGAGATACGGACGGCGATCTTCGCGCTGCAGCAGGGCCCGGAGAGCGCGCCGTCCGGACTGCGTACCCGGGTGCTGCGGGAGGTCGGGGCGGCGGCGGTGCCGCTGGGCTTCCAGCCGTCGCTGAGCTTCGTCGGCCCGGTCGACACGCGGGTCGGCGAACCGGCCGGAACCAGCCTTATCGCGGCGCTGCGCGAGGCGTTGTCCAACGCCTTCCGGCACGCCCGGGCGGCGCGTATCGAGGTGGTCGTGGACGTGACGGCGCGGCTCGCCGACGGGCGGTCCGCGGTGCGGCTGACGGTCGCGGACGACGGGGTGGGCGTTCCGGCGGGCGGACGGCGCAGCGGGCTCGCGAACCTGGCCCGGCGGGCGGAGGCGCTGGGCGGATCGAGTATGTACGGGCCGGGCCTGGAACCCGGCGGGGGCGGCACGACGGTGGTCTGGCAGGTGCCGCTGTAGGAGGCGTCCTGCCAGGTCGGCACGGCATCCCCTGACGGCGAAGATCGCCCGGGCGGCCCAACTCCTCACCTACGCGGTCCAACTAGCAGCTCGTCAGAGTGCGCGGCGCGGGACCCGCGGGTGGGATGAGGCTCGCGGGCCGCTCGGTCCTTCGTATCCCTTCACACTCCGCGCAGCTCCTTGGCCCGACGCGGGGAAGGAAGTCATGACGTGAACAGCCAGAGCCGTACTCCTCAGCGATCCCGGACGCGCCGCCGGGTCTTCTTCGCCTCCGTCGCGACCGCGGCGGCCATTGCCAGCCAGCTGCTGATCATGGCGCCCGCCCAGGCGGACGACATGCCGCTGACCGGTGGCGGCCACCCCAAGCCGCCGAAGCCGCCGGTCATCGTCCACGGGGTGCAGGAGTTCACCGCGGACGGCACCTTCACGGCGCCCCCCGGAGTCACCTCGGTGCACGTCCAGGCCTGGGGCGCGGGTGGCGGTGGCGGCGGTGGTGGCGGCGGCGCCAGCGCGGCGCTGACCGGTACCGGCGGCACCGGCGGTGGTGGCGGGGCAGGTGGCTTCACCTGGTGTGTCATCCCCGTCACGCCGTTCGCCACCTACACGGTGGACCTGGGCACCGGTGGTGGCGCCGGTGGCGCCGGTGGCGGTGGCCCGGCGGGTGGCAACCCCGGCGGTGCCGGTGGGAGCGGTGGGCCGGGGACGGCGACGACGCTGGCCTCCAGCAGCGGCGTCGAGCTCATCGCGGGCGGCGGTACCGGCGGCACGGGCGGTGGCGGCGGCACGGCCGCTCCGGGCATCCCGGGCACCGGCGGCACCGGTGGCACCGGCGCCTGCAACAGCCTCTACGTGGTGAACCGCACCGGCGAGAACGGTGAGAGCGGCGCCCTGGGCGGCGAGGGCGGGGACGCGGTCGACGGCATCGTCGAGCTTCCCCCGACCAACACCAGTGTGGGCGGCGACGGCGGCATCGGCGGCCCCGGCGGCAACACCCCCGGCTCCGCCGGTGCTCCCGGTCTGGCCGGTGGCAACGGCTACCTGGTCTTCTTCTGGTAAATCCGCGTCGGACGAACGAACCGCCCCCGGCCACAAGGCCGGGGGCGGTTCGGCGTTCATCGCGCCAGGATCCGCTCGATGACGGCCGCGACACCGTCCTCGGTGTTGGCGCCGGTGCGGTACGTGGTCGCGGCGAGCACGTCCGGGTGGGCGTTGGCCATCGCGTACGAGGTGCCCGCCCAGGTCAGCATCTCCAGGTCGTTGGGCATGTCGCCGAACGCCACGACCTCCTCCGCCGCGATGCCGCGCTCGGCACAGCAACGGGCCAGGGTGGAGGCCTTGCTGACGCCCGGTCCGCTGACCTCCAGCAGGGCGGACGGGCTGGAGCGGGTGAAGTCGCCGTGCTCGCCCGCGACGCCGCGCGCGAGCTGGAGGAAGGCGTCCGGCGCCAGCTCCTTGTGGTGCGCGAGCAGCTTGAGGACCGGGGTGTCGGCGTGCGGGAAGCCGTCGTCGAGCAGCTTTTCGGCGGGGGCGATGACCGCGCCCGGGTCGAGGTGGAAGGGCGGGTACTCCGGCTCGTAGAAGATGCCGCCGCTGCGCTCGACCGCGAAGGACGTGCCGGGCGCGGCCCGGCGCAGCGCCTCCACGACGGCCAGCGCCCGGTCGGCGGCCAGCGGGCGGACGTCGACCAGCAGGCCGCCCTGGTGCAGGTCGACCACGGCGGCGCCGTTCGCGCAGATCGCCAGGCCGTGCCCGTGCACATGGGCGCTGACCACGTCCATCCAGCGCGCCGGGCGGCCAGTGACGAAGAACACCTCGATGCCCGCCCGCTCGGCCTCGGCGAGCGCCGCGACGGTGCGGTCCGAGACCGTCTTGTCGTCCAGCAGCAGGGTGCCGTCGAGGTCGGTGGCGATCAGCCGGGGGCGGGGCGTGGCGGCGGCGGAACGGTCAGGGGCCGGGTTCTCGGGCTGCTCGATCGCTGGAGTCACGGCACCCATCCTCCCGCATGGCCCGCTCATCGGTGCGGGAAGGGCGCTCTCCTGCACGCCGTACGGGCCGTGGGCCGCAGCTGTGGTGGCACGGCTGTCAGTGGCACCGCTTAGGCTCGACGCCATGCGAGTGAGCACCGTGATCCTGCCCGTCGACCGCTGGGCCGACGGCGGCAGGGAGCTATGGCAGCGCGCCGAGGAGCTGGGTTTCCACGCGGCGTACACCTACGACCACCTGTCCTGGCGCAGTTTCCGGGACGGGCCCTGGTTCGGGGCGGTGCCGACGCTGACGGCGGCCGCCGCGGCGACGTCCCGGCTGCGGCTGGGCACGCTGGTCACCTCCCCCAACTTCCGGCACCCGGTGACGCTCGCCAAGGAGCTGATCTCGCTGGACGACATCTCCGGCGGGCGCGTCACCCTCGGCATCGGCGCGGGCAGCAACGGTTTCGACGCGACGGCGCTGCTGCGCGGCGCGGAGGAGCCGTGGACGCCACGGGAGCGGGCGGACCGGTTCGGGGAGTTCACCGAGCTGCTCGACCGGCTGCTGACGCACGACGTGGTGACCTACGAGGGCGAGCACTACAGCGCGCGCGAAGTGCGCAACATCCCCGGCTGCGCGCAGCGCCCCCGGCTGCCGTTCGCGGTCGCGGCCACCGGCCCGCGCGGGATGCGGCTCGCGGCGCGGTTCGGGCAGGCGTGGGTGACCACGGGCGATCCGAAGCTCTTCGAGACCGGCACGCCCGCCGATTCGCTGGCCGCCATCGGCCGCCAGGTCGAGCGGCTCGGCAAGGCCTGCGCCGAGGCGGGGCGGGAAGCGGACGGGCCGGACAAGATCCTGCTCACCGGCTTCACCCCGGACGGGACCCGTCCGCTCAGCTCGGTGGAGGCCTTCGTCGACTTCGCGGGCGAGCACGCGCGGCTGGGCATCGACGAGATCGTGCTGCACTGGCCGATCGCCGACTCGGTCTTCGCGGCCGACCCCGGGATCTTCGAGAAGATCGCCACGGAGGGCGCGGAGCGGGTCGCGGCTCTCTGAAGATGCCGTAAATGCCGCGAAGGGTGGAATAAGGAGCAGAATCGGGTAGAGAGGCGTTCGCCGTCTCGGTGACTGTGGAGGCACCCATGTCGCATACCCGCTATGCCCCCGACCGTGGGCTGACCACCCGCATGGTCATGACCATGTTCCTCATCGGCCTGCTCTACGTGGTCTTCGTCGGTGTGCTGATCGCGCTGCTGCGCGGTGCCTGGCCGCTGATCCTGCTCATCGCGGGCGGGCTGTTCATCGCGCAGTTCTGGTTCAGCGACAAGATCGCGGCGTTCAGCATGGGCGCCCGGGAGGTCACCCCGCAGCAGGCGCCCGAGCTGCACGGCGCGGTGGACCGGCTGTGCGCGCTGGCCGATATGCCGAAGCCTCGGGTGGCGATCGCCGACACCGATGTGCCGAACGCGTTCGCGACCGGCCGCAGCCAGAAGAACGCGCTGGTGTGCGCGACGACGGGGCTGCTGCGGCGGCTGGAGCCGGACGAGCTGGAAGGCGTCCTCGCCCATGAGCTGTCCCATGTCGCCCACCGCGATGTGGCGGTCATGACGATCGCCTCGTTCCTCGGCGTGCTCGCGGGCATCATGACCCGGGCCGCCCTGTGGGGCGGGCTGTCCCGCAGCAGCCGCAACAACAACGTAGGCATCGCGGTCCTGCTGATCCCGCTGGTCAGCGCCGTGGTCTACGCGATCAGCTTTCTGCTGACCCGGCTGCTGTCCCGCTACCGCGAGCTGTCCGCCGACCGGGCCGGTGCCCTGCTGACCGGCCGCCCCTCGGCGCTCGCCGCAGCCCTCACCAAGGTGACCGGGCAGATGGCCCGCATCCCGACCCGCGATCTGCGCAAGGCCGAGCCGTTCAACGCCTTCTACTTCGCCCCGGCGCTCTCCGGGCAGAGCCTCAGCACGCTGCTGTCCTCGCACCCGACGCTGGAGCGGCGGCTCGACCAGCTCGGACGCATCTCCGCCCAGCTCGGCGGGCCGGGGAAGGGCTGAGGGCGCATGGGATTCCTCGACGCCATCCTCGGCCGCAGCAAGCCCGTACGGCCCGACCTCGACCAGCTCTTCGGGCTGCCGTCGGCCGCCGTCACTCTGGAGGCGGGGGCCGGGTTCACCCCTACGGGGCTCGGGTCGGTGTGCTTCGCCAGCGTCGAGGGCGGCGCCTTCGGCCGCCTCCAGCGGGACGTGACGGAGCTGCTGGACGCGGACACCGACCGGGGCGGGGTGCCCGTGGAGTTCAGCCGGGACGGCTACGGCTACACCTGGCTGCTGGCCCGGCAGCCGCCGGACGACCTGGCGGCCCTGGTCAACGACCTGCACGCAGTCAACACGCTGCTCCAGGACGGGGGGTTCGGCCCGCAGCTGCTGTGCTCGCTGCTCGGGTTCCACGAGGCGGAGGGGCGGTCGCTCGCGCTCGTCTACCTCTACAAGCGCGGCACGTTCTATCCCTTCGCACCGCTGCCGGGCACCGCCGAGAAGCGGGACAACGCGCTGGAACTCCAGGTGCGGGCGCTGCTCGGGGACGATCTGCGGATCGAGCAGGACCTGAGCCGCTGGTTCCCGGTGTGGGGCGCGCCCGGCCTCCAGTGAGCGAGTTTTTCGGCGGCTGCCGGGGGCACGCGGGCGGACATGAGCTACCTGCGCGGATTCACCCCATGGATCGCCTTCTCCCTCGTGGCGCTGCTGGGCTGGCAGTGGGGCGCGCTGTCCGGGCTGGTGCTGGGCGGCTGGCTGCTGGTCCAGTACCGCAGGGAGGGGGTGGCCGCGGACGCCCTGATCCTGAACGCCAGCACGGTGCTGTTCTTCGCGGTGCTGACCGCCTGGGCCTTCGCCCGGCCCGACAGCGGCCTCAAGGAGTACGGCGGAGCGCTGTCGATGGGCTGGCTGGCCCTCACCGCCTCGGCGACGCTGGCCGTCGGGCACCCCTTCACCACCGGTATCGCCCGGCGGCAGGCCCCCCGCGAGGTGTGGCACACCGCGGTGTTCCGGCGGATCAACGTGGTGATCTCCTCGGTCTGGGCGGGCGCCTTCGCCCTGACCGCCGCGGCGCTGGCCGCCTCGGTGGCCGCCGGTCTGGACGCCTGGGTGCCGCTCGCCGTGCAGGTCGCCGGGTTCGTCCTGCCCCTCCTGTTCACCGCCCGCTACCCGGAGCGCGCCAAGGCCCGGCTCGTCCCGGACGCCGCGCGGGCGTGACGGGCCCGGACCGGCCCCCTACCCCTTACGGGCATGTCAGACCCGAGGACTAGGGAAAGACAACCGTCTGGGGTGACGTGGACTATGGCTCACACCACTACCGTCGAACGCGTGACTGTGATCGCCACCGAAAGCCTGAGCAAGCGGTTCCCCAGGGTCACCGCGCTCGACCGGCTGTCCGTCGACATCACACCAGGCGTCACCGGCCTGGTGGGTGCCAACGGTGCCGGAAAGTCGACTCTGATCAAGATCCTGCTCGGTCTGTCCCCCGCCAGCGAGGGGCGTGCCGCCGTTCTCGGCCTCGACGTGGCCACGGAGGGCAGCGCCATCCGCGAGAGCGTCGGCTATATGCCGGAGCACGACTGCCTGCCGCCCGATGTGTCGGCGACGGAGTTCGTCGTCCACATGGCGCGCATGTCCGGGCTACCGGTGTCCGCCGCCCGCGAGCGCACCGCCGACACGCTGCGCCACGTCGGGCTGTACGAGGAGCGATATCGCCCCATCGGCGGCTATTCGACCGGTATGAAGCAGCGCGTCAAGCTCGCCCAGGCGCTGGTGCACGACCCGAAGCTGGTCCTGCTGGACGAGCCGACGAACGGCCTCGACCCGGTCGGCCGCGACGACATGCTCGGTCTGATCCGCCGCGTCTACACCGACTTCGGCATCTCGGTCCTGGTCACCTCGCATCTGCTCGGTGAACTGGAGCGCACCTGCGACCACGTGGTGGTCATCGACGGCGGCAAGCTGCTGCGCTCCAGCTCCACCAGCGACTTCACCCAGGTGACGGCCTCCCTCGCGGTCGAGGTCACCGACACCGACGAGCACCCGGACGGCACCGCCGCGCTGCGCGCCGCCCTCGACCGGGCCGGGCTCGCCGCCTCGCCCGCGGGCCGCGGCGCGGACGGCGCGCCCGCCTCCGACCACCTGCTGCTCGTGGACGTCGCGGGCGAGGAGACGTACGACACGGTCCGGGACGCCATCGCCGGTCTCGGCCTCGGCCTGGTCCGCATGGAACAGCGCCGTCACCGCATGGCGGAGATCTTCTCCGACAGCGCAGGTGGCGGCGAAGGCGACAGCGACAGTGCAGGCAACGGAAACGGAGGTGCCGTCGATGCCGTCTGAGACCGTGCCCCAGCAGCGTGCCGACGTCATTCACAACATCGGCTACCGCCACTACGAGGGCCCCCGGCTCGGCCGTGCCTACGCCCGCCGCTCGCTCTTCGTCCAGACCCTGCGCGGCGCCTACGGCCTCGGCCGCTCGGCGAAGTCCAAGGTCGCGCCGATGCTGCTGTTCGCCGTGATGTGCGCGCCCGCGGCGATCATCGTCTCGGTCGCGGTCGTGACCAAGCTCAAGGACCTCCCGGTCGACTACACGCGTTACGCGATCGTGTTCCAGGCGGTCATCGGCCTCTACATCGCCGCTCAGGCGCCGCAGGCCGTCTCCCGCGATCTGCGCTTCAAGACGATCCCGCTCTACTTCTCGCGCCCCATCGAAACGGTGGACTACGTGGTGGCCAAGTTCGGCGCCATGGCCTCCGCCCTCTTCCTGCTCACCGCCTCGCCCCTGGTGATCCTGTACGCCGGGGCCCTGCTCGCCAAGCTCGATTTCGCCGACCAGACGAAGGGCTTCGCGCAAGGACTGGTCTCCGTGGGTCTGCTCTCGCTCCTCTTCGCCGGTATCAGCCTGGTCATCGCGGCGATCACCCCGCGGCGCGGCTTCGGCGTCGCCGCCGTCATCGCGGTGCTGACCATCTCCTACGGCGCGGTGTCCAGCGTCCAGGCCATCGCGCTCGCCCAGGACTCCACCGGCGCCGTGCGCTGGCTCGGGCTGTTCTCGCCGGTCACGATCATCGACGGGGTGCAGACGGCGTTCCTCGGCGCCGAGTCGTCCTTCCCCGGCGGCTTCGGCCCGGGCGCCGGGCCCGGCGCCGTCTACGTCCTCGTCCTCCTCGGCCTGATCGCCGGCTCGTTCGGGCTGCTGATGCGCCGCTACCGAAAGGTCGGGCTGTGACCACGATCGCCATCGACAACGTCTCGCGCTGGTTCGGGAACGTCGTGGCCGTCAACGACGTGACCATGACCATCAGCCCGGGGGTCACCGGGCTCCTCGGCCCCAACGGCGCGGGGAAGTCCACCCTCATCAACATGATGGGCGGCTTCCTGGCCCCCTCCACCGGGAGCGTCACCCTCGACGGCGCCACGATCTGGCGCAACGAGCAGGCCTACCGCCACATCGGCATGGTGCCCGAGCGCGAGGGGATGTACGACTTCCTCACCGGCCGCGAGTTCGTCATCGCCAACGCCGAACTGCACGGGCTGCCCGATCCACGGGCCGCCGCCCGCAAGGCGCTCGACACCGTCGAGATGGACTACGCCGGGGCGCGCAAGATCTCCACGTACAGCAAGGGCATGCGCCAGCGCGTGAAGATGGCCTCCGCCCTGGTCCACGAGCCGTCCGTGCTGCTCCTCGACGAGCCGTTCAACGGCATGGACCCGCGCCAGCGGATGCAGCTGATGGAGCTGCTGCGCCGGATGGGCGCGGAGGGCCGTACGGTGCTGTTCTCCTCGCACATCCTGGAGGAGGTCGAGCAACTGGCCTCGCACATCGAGGTGATCGTCGCGGGACGGCACGCCGCCTCCGGCGACTTCCGCAAGATCCGGCGGCTGATGACGGACCGTCCGCACCGCTACCTCGTACGGTCCAGCGACGACCGCGCGCTCGCCGCCGCCCTCATCGCCGACCCGTCGACCACCGGCATCCAGGTGGACACGAGCGGCGGTGCCGACGGCGGACTGCACATCCAGGCCGTCGACTTCACGCGCTTCACCGAACTGCTGCCCCGTGTCGCCCGTGAACAGGGCATCAGGCTCCTCACGGTCTCGCCCTCCGACGAGTCCCTGGAGAGCGTGTTCTCCTACCTCGTCGCGGCCTGAAAGGAGCCCCTGCGATGTCCGCGCTCTACCACCCCACCGTCGCCCGGCTCACCTACCGAGCCCTGCTCGGCCGCCGCCGCGCGATGATCCTCTTCCTGCTGCCCGCGCTGCTGGTGGCCATCTCGCTCGCCGTCCGGCTGCTGACCGGCGTCGACGACTCCACCGCCAACTCCCTTCTGGGCGGCTTCGCGATCGCCACCATGGTCCCGCTGATCGGCGTGATCGCCGGGACCGGGGCGATCGGCCCGGAGATCGACGACGGCTCGGTCATCTATCTGCTGGCCAAGCCGGTGAAGCGGCCGACGATCATCTTCACCAAGCTGGTCGTCGCGATCGGCGTCACGGTCGCCTTCTCGGCCGTGCCCACGCTGCTGGCGGGCTTCATCCTCAACGGCAACGCGCACAACATGGCGGTCGGTTACGCCGTGGCCGCCGCCGTCGCGTCGGTCTGCTACAGCGCCATCTTCCTGCTGCTGGGCACCATCACCCGGCACGCGGTCGTGGTCGGCCTGGTCTACGCCCTGGTCTGGGAGGCGTTCTTCGGCAGCCTGGTGGCCGGGGCCAGGGCCCTCAGCGTCCAGCAGTGGTCGCTGGCGATCGCCCAGAAGATCACGGACGAGACGGTCACCTCGGACATGGGCCTGACGGCCAGCGTCATCCTGCTGACCGTCGTGACCGCGGCCGCCACCTGGTACGCGGGCCACAAGATGCGCTCCCTGACCCTCGCGGGCGAGGAGTGAGCACCCCCTAGGTCAGCTACGGCCGCCAGCGGTTGACGAAGCGGCCGGTCTCGCCCGTGGCGGCGGTCGTCGTGACGACCGCCGCCACGCTGTGTCCGGGGGCGGCGTTGGCCTGGTCGAGCGCCGAGGCCACGGTCGCGGACGAGCCGAACAGTACGGTCGCGACCGCACCGGCCACGATCCACGGCGCCCGCAGCATCCGCCGCCACGACGGCGCGCCGGTCATTTCCTCGCAGTTCATCCCGTCCTCCGATCCTCGTTCGGTGCCCTGATGACAGCGAGCGTGGCGGCCGGAGTTGTCCGTATCCCCTCCGGTGCCTGCGGATGAGCTGTGAACGCGGCCGGAAACGCGCGCTTACGCTGCGACCGGCTCCGTCGGGGACGGTTCGGGCTGGGGGTTCGGTGCCGCAGGGTTGGGGCGGCCCCGGACAGTGGTGAGGACGAGGAGGCCCGCGGCCAGGGCCGTGATGCCGGAGATCAGGCAGATCCGGTCGAGGCCGGCGGCGAACGACTCGTGGACCAGGGCGCGGGCCGCGGCCGCGTGGGCCGGTGGGGCGGCGGCGACGACGGCGTCGGCGTGGCCGCCGGAGATCGCGTCGGCCGCCTGGCCGGTGGCCCGGGGCGGGACGGTGCCGCTGGCGGTGACCGCGTCCTGCACCCGCGTCGAGAAGACCGTGCCCAGGACCGCGATGCCGAGCGCGTAGCCCAGCTGGCGGAAGGTGTTCACCGCGCCGCTGGCCATGCCCGCCCGCTCCGGCGGGGCGGCGCCGAGGGCCGCCGACACCAGGACGGGTATGGCGAGGCCGATGCCGAGGCCCGCCAGCGCCAGGCCCGGTGCGAGCGACGTCCAGTCCGAAGAGGCGTCCACCAGCGAGGCGTTGACGAGAGCGCCCGCGCCCACCAGCAGCAGTCCGCCGCCGAGCGTGCGCCCCGGTGCGACCTTGTCCAGCAGGCGCCCGCCCGCCGCGCCGACGATCAGCGCGACCCCCGCCATCGGTGTCACCGCGAGCCCGGCCCGTACCGGACTCATGTCGAGGACGGACTGCAGCCACAGCCCGGCGTAGGTGAGGTAGGGGAAGGCCGCCGCCTGGTGCACCAGGGCGGCCGCCATCAGCGCCGCGAAGGACGGGCGGCGCAGCAGCCGCAGGTCGAGCAGGGGCTGCCGGGCCCGCCGCTCCACCGCGACGAAGACGATCAGCGCGAGCGCGGCACCCGTCAGGGCGGCGACCGTTCCGGTGTCGGACCAGCCCTCCTCGCCGCCCCGCATCACCCCGTACGTCAGCGCACCGGCGCACGCGGTGAAGAAGGCGGCGCCCGGCCAGTCGATGCGCGCTCCCGGCGCGCCGCGCGATTCGCCGACCGTACGGAGCGTGATCCAGACCGCGATCGCCGTCAGCGGCAGGTTGACCAGGAAGATGGCCCGCCAGTCGACGTACTCGGTGAGCACCCCGCCCAGCACCGGGCCCGCCGCCGCGGCCGCCCCGCTCATACCGCCCCACACCCCGAAGGCGACGCCACGGGCGCGTCCGGAGTAGGTGGCCATCAGCAGGGGGGTGTTGGTGGCGAACATGGCCGCAGCCCCGACGCCCTGGACAGCGCGGGCGGCGATCAGCACCCCGGCGTCCGGGGCGAGCCCGCAGGCCAGCGAGGAGAGCGCGAAGACGGTGAGGCCGAGCAGATAGAGCCGCCGCCGGCCGAAGAGGTCCGCCGCCGAACCGGCCACCATGAGCAGCGCGGCGAGCGCCAGCGCGTAGACGTCCATCACCCACTGGAGGGAGGTGAAGGACGCGTCCAGTCCGTGCGCCACCTGCGGCAGCGCGGTGTTCACGATGGTCACGTCTATCAGCAGCATGAAGTTGCCGAGTGTGATGGCGGCCAGCGGCCACCATGTGCTGCGCATGGGAGATCTCCGAGAGGTACCAGGGGGCCGGCCCGACGCCGGAGCCCCGTGGCCCATACGGTCGCCATGGCACGGGTGCCGCCTCCAGCCAGTGCCGTGCCGATGGCGTTATGCGACATCGGCTAGCTTGGGGCGGTGAAATCCGACGCGTACGACGATCTGGACCGGGCGCTGGTGCACGCCCTCCAGCTCGACGGCCGGGCCCCGTTCAGCCGTATCGCGGAGGTGCTGGGCGTCTCCGACCAGACCGTGGCGCGCCGCTACACCCGGCTGCGGACCACGGGGGCGATCCGGGTGCTGGGCCTCGTCGATCCGTCGGCGGTCGGCGAGGTGATGTGGATGGTGCGGGTGCAGTGCCTGCCGGACGCGGCCCTGGCGGTGGCCGAGGCGCTGGCCCGCCGCCCCGACACCTCCTGGGTGAGCATGATGTCCAACGGCACCGAGGTCGTGGCCATGGCCCGGGCGGAGTCCGGCTGGGACAGTGACCAGCTGTTGCTGGGCAAGCTGCCGCGCACGCCCCGGGTGGTGGGGGTGAGCGCGCACTGTGTGCTGCACGAGTTCTTCGGCGGGCCGAAGGGCCTGGTCACCAAGTCCGGGTCGCTGACCGCCGAGCAGGCCGCACTGCTGAGCCCGCCCGCCGTGGAACCCTCCGTGGGAGAGCCGGGAGAAGCACGGGAGCCGCTGGGGGCCGACGACCGGAAGCTGCTGGAGGTCCTCGCCTGGGACGGGCGGGCGCCGCTGGCCGAACTCGCGGCCGCCACCGGCTGGTCGCAGTCGACGGTGCGCCGTCGGCTCGCCGCCCTGCGTGCCGACGGCACCCTGTACTTCGACGTCGACTACGGCCGCGCGGTGTTCGGGCAGGGGATCACGACCGCGCTGTGGCTGTCGGTGCCGCCGTCCGAGCTGCACGCCACCGGGCAGGCGCTCGCGGACCATCCCGAGGTGGCGTTCGCGTGCGCGACCACGGGGCCGAACGATCTGTTCGCGACCGTGGTGTGCCGCGATGTACCGGCGCTCTACGCCTATCTGACGACGCGGGTCGCCGCGCTGCCCGCCGTACGGCACATGGAGACGTCGCCGACGATCCGCAAGATCAAGGGCCCGGGACCGCTGCTCGCCTCACCGCACAACCCGCCGCGGCGCACGCCGTGAACTGCCCCTGATCCGGGGCCGCTTGGAGGAACCTCCGAATCTCCGCTGGTTGAACTCTGTTCATCAAGACGCCGGTCCAGATCTTGACGCTTGTCAGGAACCTGCCGAATTCTGGATGTGCGCCACCTCACACCGCCCCCGCAACCCGCGCCTCGCGCGGGCGGTTTGAGCTGCCGTCAGCATCCAACGGGAGGAAACCGAAATGCGTCGTCTCGCCACCAGTCTCGCCACGAGTCTCGCCGCCACCGCCGTCACCGCGGCCGCCACCGTCGCCCTGGCCACGCCCGCCCAGGCCGTCCCCGCCGACAAGGCACAGGTGCTCGCGAACTGGACCCAGACCAGCGCCAGCAGCTACAACGCCTGGGTCGCGGCCCGGGGCAACCAGGCCGCGTGGGCCGCGTACGCGTTCGACTGGTCCACCGACTACTGCAGCTCCTCGCCCGACAACCCCTTCGGCTTCCCCTTCCAGACCTCCTGCGCCCGCCATGACTTCGGGTACCGCAACCACAAGGCGCTCGGCATCTTCGACGCCAACAAGGCCCGTATCGACAGCGCCTTCTACGAGGACCTCAAGCGGGTGTGCACCGCCTACACCGGTGCGAAGAAGACCGCCTGCGACGGCACCGCGTGGACCTACTACCAGGCCGTGAAGAACCTCGGCTGAGCCGGATCACATGACGACGGGCGGCCCGCCCCGGGCCGCCCGTCGTACACGTCATCCGTCAAGAAGTCAGCCGAAGAGGCGCTCCAGCACCACCGCGATGCCGTCCTCCTCGTTGGAGGCGGTGACCTCGTCGGCGACCGCCTTCAGCGCGTCGTGCGCGTTAGCCATCGCGACCCCGTGCTTCGCCCAGCCGAACATCGGGATGTCGTTCGGCATGTCGCCGAACGCGATCGTGTCCGCGGCCGTCACCTTCAGCCTGCGGGCGGCCAGCGAGAGGCCCGTGGCCTTGGTCAGCCCCAGCGGCAGCAGCTCCACCAGACCCTCGCCCGCCATCGTCACCCCGACCAGACCCCCGGCGGCGATCCGCGCGGCGTCCGCCAGCGCGTCGTCGCCCAGCTCGGCGTGCTGGATGTAGAGCTTGCTGATGGGCGCGGACCACACCTCGTCGTGGTCGGTGAAGGAGGTGACCGGCATCTCCCCGTGCCCCACCCGGTACCCCGGGCCGAACAGCACCTCGCCGTCGAGACCGTCGCGGGCGGCGGCCAGCAGCAGCGGACCGGTCTCCGCCTCGATCTTCTCCAGCGCCAGCATGGCCACTTGGCGGTCGAGCGTGACGGAGGTCAGCAGCCGGTGCTCGCCCGCGTGGTACAGCTGCGCGCCCTGGCCGCACACCGCGAGCCCGTCGTAGCCGAGGTCGTCCAATATGTGCCGGGCCACCGGGACCGTGCGCCCGGTGACGACGATATGGGCGGCACCGGCCGAGGTGGCCGCGGCGAGCGCGGCGCGGGTACGGGCCGAGACGGTGTGGTCGGGGCGGAGCAGGGTCCCGTCGAGGTCCGTCGCGACCAGGCCGTACGGAAGGTCCCCGGCGCTCACCGGGCGACCGGTGCCAGGACCTCGCGCCCGCCCAGGAACGGCCGCAGCGCCTCGGGCACCCGCACCGAACCGTCGGCCTGCTGGTGGTTCTCCAGGATCGCGACGATCGTCCGGGTGACCGCGCACAGCGTGCCGTTCAGCGTCGCCAGCGGACGGACCTTCTTGCCCTCGCGCATCCGGATCGACAGCCGCCGGGACTGGAACTCGGTGGTGTTGGACGTCGAGGTCAGCTCGCGGTACTTCCCCTGGGTCGGGATCCACGCCTCGCAGTCGAACTTCCGCGTCGCGGACGAGCCCAGGTCACCCGAGGCCAGGTCGACCACCCGGAACGGCAGCTCCAGCGAGGTCAGCCACTGCTTCTCCCACTCCAGCAGCCGCTGGTGCTCGGCCTCGGCCTCCTCCGGCGTCGTGTAGACGAACATCTCGACCTTGTCGAACTGGTGCACCCGGAAGATGCCCCGGGTGTCCTTGCCGTACGACCCGGCCTCGCGGCGGAAGCAGGAGGAGAAGCCCGCGTAGCGCCGGGGGAGCTGCTCGGCGTCCAGGATCTCGTCCATGTGGTACGCGGCCAGCGGGACCTCGGAGGTGCCGACCAGGTAGAGGTCGTCCTTGTCCAGGTGGTAGACGTCCTCCGCGGCCTGGCCCAGGAAGCCGGTGCCCTCCATGGCCTTCGGCTTGACCAGCGCGGGGGTGAGCATCGGGGTGAAGCCCGCCGCGGTGGCCTGCGCCATCGCCGCGTTCACCAGCGCGAACTCCAGCAGCGCGCCGACACCCGTCAGGTAGTAGAAGCGCGAGCCGGAGACCTTGGCGCCGCGCTCGGTGTCGATGGCGCCGAGCAGTTCGCCCAGCTCCAGGTGGTCCTTGGGGGTGATGCCCTCGGCCGCGAAGTCGCGCGGGGTGCCGACCGTCTCCAGGACGGTGAAGTCGTCCTCGCCGCCCACCGGGACGTCCGGGTGGACCAGGTTGCCCAGCTGGCGCAGCAGGGCCTGGGCCTCCTCGGCCGCCGTGTCCTGCTCGGCGTCGGCGGCCTTGACCGCGGCGGACAGCTCACCGGCCTTCTTCAGCAGCTCGGCCTTCTCGTCCCCGGAGGCCTTGGGGATGAGCTTGCCGAGCGCCTTCTGTTCGGAGCGCAGCTCGTCGAAGCGGACGCTGGAGGACCTGCGCCGCTCGTCGGCTTCGAGGAGCGCGTCGACGATGCCGACGTCTTCTCCACGGGCGCGCTGGGAGGCGCGCACACGGTCGGGGTCCTCACGGAGCAGGCGAAGGTCAATCACCCCCCCAGGTTACCGGTGTGACCTCGGGGGCTCGACGCGAAATTCCGTTGTGCCCCTTTTTGCCCCTGTTTAGGGCTGTGGGAAAGTCTGGGAATTCCTGTGTGGGCCGCCGTCAAGGAATGCGTGCGCATTCCCCGAAAAGGGGCAAAGAGATGACTGGTTTCCCGTGTGTGCGGGGCGAGTTGGCCGTTCGTTGTCCACAGGCCCCGGGGGATACCCACGAGTTATCCACAGCCTGTGTGTGAGATCTGTGGATGTAGCAGTGATCATTGGGGCCGCCGAATGCTCGGCGATGGATTCCCCTATCGAACCCCGTTCACACACTCTTTGTGAGAGGAATCCCTCACTCTAAAGAGCGGATCTTTGGAATTGCGGTGACGAGTGCGCAATGTCCGGTGATGTGAGCCGATGAGGTGACTGTGGTGATGTGTCGACATTGCCGGGTTGGTGTTGTCGACTTGTCCCCAGCGCGAAGCCGAGCCTGTGGATAACTTTCTGGCGACGGCCGCCCGGGCCCCTGGTTGACGGGCCCGGCGCCCCGCGCCCTCCGTGCTCAGCCCCGCCCGTCCTGGCAGCGGGCCAGCCACTCCGCCGCCTCCGCGAACGCCTCGTCCGAGGTGCCGGCGCGCAGCGGAGCCAGATCCGCCGCATCCACCCCCGCGCGCGGGTACGAGCCCAGGAAGCGCACCTTCGGGCAGATCCGCTTCAGCCCCATCAGGGCCGACCCCACCCGCCGGTCCGTGATGTGCCCCTCGCAGTCCACCGAGAAGCAGTAGCGGCCGATGCCCTCGCCGGTCGGGCGCGACTCGATCCGCATCAGGTTGACGCCGCGCGCCGAGAACTCCTGCAGCAGCTCCAGCAGCGCGCCCGGGTGGTCGTCGCCGAGCCAGATCACCACGGACGTCTTGTCCGCGCCGGACCGGGCGGCGGGCCGGGCCGGGCGGCCCGCCAGGACGAAGCGGGTCACGGCGTTCGGCGCGTCGTGGATGTCGGTGACCAGCGGCTCCAGGCCGTACTTCGGCCCCGCGAACGCGCCCGCGAACGCCGCGTCGTACCGCCCCTCCTGCACCAGCCGCGCACCGTCCGCGTTCGAGGCCGCCGACTCCCACAGGGCGTCCGGCAGGTTCGCCGCGAGCCAGTTGCGGACCTGCGGCTGGGACACCGGGTGCCCGGTCACGGTCTTCACGTCCGCGATCGTGGTGCCCGGCCGCGCCAGCAGCGCGAAGCTGATCGGCAGCAGCACCTCGCGGTAGATGGTCAGCGGTTCGCCGGTGGCCAGCTCGTCGAGGGTCGCGGTGACCCCGCCCTCGACCGAGTTCTCGATCGGGACCAGGGCGGCCGCCGCCGCACCGCCGCGCACGGCGTCCAGCGCCGCCGGAACCGAGACCATCGGGACCAGCTCGCGCGTGGCAGCCTCCGGCAGGGACCGCAGCGCGGCCTCGGTGAAGGTGCCCTCGGGGCCGAGGTAGGCATAGTGGCTGGCCGACATCACGGTGGCTCCCTGTGATCGTATGAGAGCCGCCACGATACCCAGCGGCGGCCGGGGGTGAGGGCGTTCATCCCTCGCTCACCCTTCCAAGAGTGCCTGACCCACGTACTCGTCCGGCGCGCAGCCGCCCGGCACCGCGAAGAGCGCGCTCGACTCGTGCCGCAGGAACCGGGACAGATCGTCCCCGAGGTCCAGCTTCCGCTGCACCGGTACGAACCCCTTCATCGGATCCGCCTGCCACGCGATGAACAGCAGCCCCGCGTCCGGCGCCCCGTCGTCCCGGAAGCCGTCGTGGTACGAGAACGGGCGGCGCAGCATCGCCGCGCCCTGGTTGGACTCGGGGGCCGCGACCCGTACGTGGGCGGCGCCCCCGATGGCCAGCCCGCCGTCGGCGCCCAGCTTGTCGAGCCGTACCGGGGTCGTCTCGGTGCCGCCGGACAGCGGGGCGCCGTCCGACTTGCGGCGGCCGATGACCTTCTCCTGCCGCTCCTGGGACAGGTTGTCCCAGGAGTCGAGCAGCATCCGGACGCGGCGCACCACGGCGTAGGAACCGCCCGCCATCCAGGCCGGTTCCCCCTTGTCCGGTACGAAGATCCGCCGCTCGTAGTCGGACTCCTCCGGCTTCGGGTTGTTCGTGCCGTCGACCTGGCCCATCAGATTGCGCATGGTCATGGGGCGGCCGGTGGCCCCGGGGGTGCGGTTGAAGCCGTTCATCTGCCAGCGCAGCCGGGCCACGTCCCCGGCCTCCCGCTGCAGCGCGCGCAGCGCGTGGAAGGCGACGAGCCCGTCATTGGCGCCGATCTGGATCCACAGATCGCCGTTGCTGCGCTTCGCGTCGAGGGCGTCCGAGGCGAAGTCGGGCAGCGGAGCGAGAGCCTCCGGGAGCTGGTCCTTCAGCCCCGCCTTGGCGAAGAAGGTACGGCCGAAGCCGAAGGTGACCGTGAGGGACGACGGTCCGGCGTCGAGCGCGATGCCCGTGTCGTCCGGCGGCGCCTTGCCCTCGGTCAGCTCGCGCGCCGTCCGCGACCACCGGCGCAGCAGCGCGGCGGCCTTCTTACGGGTCGCGCCGGGCGCCAGGTCGAAGGCGATGAGATGGCCGTGGGCCTGCAGCGGGGTGGTGATCCCCGCCTGGCGCTCGCCGTGGAAGGAGACGGCCGTCGAGCCGACCGAGCTGAGCGGCCGGGGCGTGTTCCGGGTCGCCTCCGCGGCGTACGCACCGGCCGCACCGCCGACGACGAGCCCGGCCGCGCCTGCGGCGCCGGCCGAGCCCAGCAGACGGCGCCGGGACACCCCGGCGGGATCGGTGCGCTGGTCCTGGTCCTGGTCCTGGTTCTGGTTCTGGTCCCGGCCCTGGTCCTGGTTCTGGGAGGTTTCGGGGGATTTCGGGGCGTGCTGAGTGCTCATTGCGCGATCTTCACGTTCCTGGTCTCCGTCACCTGGTCGATGTCGGAGGTCCGTACGGTCATGGAGAGCAGCCACTTCCCGGCCATGGGGAGCTGTACGCCCTCGGCGTTCCAGTGTCCGGTGGACCGCTGCTTGAGGGGGACCGACAGCGGGCCGATGCCCTGCTGCTTGAGGGTCAGGGAGAGCTTCACCTCCGGCACCTCGATCGGCCGGTCGGCGAAGTCGCTGATGAAGACGTTGACGGCGTTGTCGCCTGGCAGCGCCGGGTCGAGCATGACGATGGCCTTGCCACGGCCGCTCTTGGAGCCGGTGTCGTACGGGATCGACACGCTGATCGGGTCGACGTTCAGCCCACCGGTGTCCACGGCCTCGGCCGCGGGCTTCCCGGTCTCCGCCCGGCCCGGCTGGGTGCCGCTCAGCACGGTGGTCACCGCGAGCAGCACGGCCGCCACGACCGTCTCGGCGATCACGGAGCGGCGCAGTCCGCTGCGCTGCGGGTCGGCGTCGCGCTCCCGCTGGGCGGCGGTCTTGTCCTTGGCCGCCCGCTGCCGGGCGAGCTGCGCGGTGCGGACGGGGTCGTCCGCGTCCTCGCCACCGCCACCGTCCCCGGCCTCTGCACCGGAGTCGGCGCTCGCGGCGCCGGTACGGACCGGCTCCTTCACCTCCGCCTTGGTTTCGGTCTTGACCTCCGCCTCCGCCGCGACCTCCGCCTCCGCCTTCTCCGCGCTCACGGCGTCCGTGAGACGGCCGGTCCAGCGGCGCGAGACGGCGGCGATGCCGACGAGCACCGCGACCAGGGCCACCTTGACCAGCAGCCACCGCCCGTAATCCGTACCGGTCAGCGCCTTCCAGGAGCCGACCTGCCGCCACGACTGGTACAGCCCGGTGAGGACCAGGGCGACCACGGACCCGAAGGCGAGCCGGGAGAAGCGGGCCACGGCCGCCCGCTCGATCGGCACGCCCGCGCGGAGCGTCACCGCGAGCGAGGCGAGGCCGCCCAGCCACACCCCGACCGCGACCAGGTGGATCACGTCGACCGGCATGGCCAGCTGCCGCTGGATGCCGACCGAGGCGTGCTCGGCCATCGCCCAGGTCGCGGCGAGGCCCACCGTGACGACGACGCCGCCGAAGCCCAGCCCGAAGGCGAGGTCACGGCGGCGCCGGGCGTCCTCCTCCGCCGCGTCGGTGTGGCGGGTGTACGAGCCGAAGAGCACGGCCAGGAAGATCGCCGCCACGCCGAGCAGCAGCAGCCGGGACAGCAGTGCCGCGCCCGGCTTGGTGTCGAGGGCGTCGCCGAGCGAGCCGAGGTCGAGGACCGCGCCGAGCCCCTCGGAGTTGGCGTAGGGGCCGCGCAGCAGCAACAGCGTCAGGGTGGCGCCGAAGAGCGTCGCCCAGCCGCCGACCGCGATCTTCCGGACCGGGCGGGAGGACCGGCACACCCCGGCGAACACGCAAGCGCCGACCAGTGCCGCGAACCCGCCGTAGGCGGCGTACCGTCCGATGCCGTACAGCGCCGTGACGGTGCTGTCGCCGCTCTCGCCGCTCGGCGCCTTGACCGACGTCTTGGACGGGGCGCCGATGGAGAAGGTGAACGCGCCGCTCACCGGGTGGCTGTCCTCCGAGACCGCCTTCCACGCCACCGTGTACGTGCCGTCGGGCAGCCCGGGGCGCAGCGCGGCCGCCGCGGTCGACGACTGGCCGTTCACATGGGCCGTCTTCCCGGTGTCCACGCGCTTGCCCTTGGGGTCGAGGACGCGCACCGCGTCCCGGCCGAGCAGCACGCCCTCGGTGAAGGTGAGCCTGACGTCCGACGGCGCGGACTTCACCACCGAGCCCTCGCCGGGGCTGGTGGAGGTCAGCGCGGCGTGCGCGGACGCGGGCCCGGCGCCGAAGCTCAGCGCGCACAGCAGCGCGGCGAGCAGTGTGCCGAGGACCGACAGCAGCCGCCGCGCGGTGACGGAGACCCGGGGCCGGGCGGTCGGGGAGGTCAGCGAGGGCATCGGCTGTCAGTCCTTGGGACGGTACGTCATCGGCTCGACCGGGACTTTGATCTTGATGGGGTCGGAGGTGGCGAAGTGCAGGGTGAATTCGACCTTCTCACCGAGCTTCGGCCGGTGGACCAGTTTTGTCAGCATCAGATGATCGCCCCCGCTGGTCAGCTTCAGTTCGCCGTTCGCGGGCACGTCGAGCGAGCCGACCTGCTTCATCTGGGTGCCCTTGGTGGTGTGCAGGGTGACGTCGCGGGCGAGCGGGGTGGTGATGGACGTCAGCTTGTCCTGGCCGCCGCCCTTGTTCGTCACGGTCAGGAAGCCCGCCGCCATGTCGGACATCGCGGGGCGCGGGATGTACGCGCCGCCGACGGACAGCTCGGGGCGGTCCCCGCCGTCGTCGCCGCCGCAGGCGGTGAGCGTGCCGGTCAGTCCGAGGGCGAGGGCGGCCGCGGCGGCGGCCCGGTGCCGGGTGATCACGGGTTCTCCCCCTTGATGATCTTCGGGAGGTCCTTGGCGTACTGCTGCGGCGAGGTCGACGTGGTGTAGATCCAGTGCCCCTTGTCGTCCTTGGGCGAGAAGCCCAGCACCTGGGCACCGTGGTTGACGGTGAGGCTGCCGTCCTTCTGCTTCTTCGGCTTCTCGATGAAGATGCCGAGCGGCCTGGCCCCGGCCTCGATGGTGTCGAAGTCGCCGGTCAGCCCGACGAAGTCCTTACCGCCCTGGGCGTCCAGCCACTTGCGCATCCGCTCGGGGGTGTCGCGCTCCGGGTCGGTGGTGACGAACACGACCCGCAGCTTCTCCCGCTCCGCCTTGGACAGCTTGGAGACGGCGATGCCGAGGTTGCTCATGGTCAGCGGGCAGACGTCCGGGCAGTGGGTGTAGCCGAAGAAGACCAGCGTCGGGCGGCCCTTGGTCTCCTTGAGCAGGTCGTACTTCTTGCCCTCGGTGTCGGTGAGGACGAGGTCGGGCTTGGCCTTGGCGTCGTTGTTCAGGACGATCGCCTGTCCCGTCTTCTGGCCGCCCGAGACGCTGGCGGCGCTGTCCCCTTTGTCTCCTCCCTCGCCGGAGCCGCCGCAGGCGGTGAGGGTGAGCGCGGCGGCGGCGACGAGGGCGGAGCCCAGGATCTTGGTGCGCATGGAGCTGTTCTCCAAAAGAGATCGTTGGATCGGTGGTGCGGTACGGCGTGCCGCAGCGCCGGGTCGGGGCGCGCGGACACGCCGTACCGCCACGCGGGGTCGGGGCGGGTCAGGCGGAGCGGCGGCGGCCCGCGAGCACGCCGAAGGCGACTCCGGCGACGCCGATGACGATGCCCGCGATGCCGAGCACCCGTGCGGTGGTGTCGGTGCCGTCGCCGTCGGACGCGGAGGCGGTCTTCGCGGTGCCGGAGCCGGACGCCGTGGTCTTCTTGGCGTTGTCCGCGCTCGCGGAGCCGTGCCCGTGCGCGCCGTCCCCGGCCGCGTCGGTGAGCTTGAGGACCGGCGCCGGGTTCTCCGGCTCGGGCGCGCCCTCCTTGGGCTCCTCGATCCAGCGCACGACCTGCTTGTCGTCGTACGTCTGGAGGGCCTTGAAGGCGATCTGGTCGGCGTCCTTCGGCAGCGGGCCGACCGAGACCGGGAACTGCTGGAACATGCCCGGCTCGATCTTGCCGCCGGTCCAGGTGATCTTGGTGACCGCCTCGGTCACCTTGCCGTCGCTGGTCTCGATGGGCTTGTCCAGCTTGGACTTGGTGACCTTCACGTCCCAGCCGGGCACCGGCTGGGGCATCACGGAGGCGAGCGGATGGTCGGTGGGCAGGTTGACCTCGAGCTTGACGGTCGAGGAGTCGTCCCGCTCGTTGGGCACCTTGAAGTCGACGGTGCTGTAGCCGCCCTTCTCGGCCTGCTCCGGCTGCACGGTGACGTGCGCGAAGGCGGGGCCCGCGGCGAGCAGCAGGGTGCCCGCGGTGAGGCCGCCGAGAACCGGCAGACGGCGAAGACGCATGGCGTTCATGTCAAACGCTCCAGATGAGGAGTGATCGGTGGGGGTCGGCGCGCGTGCGGCGTCGTCGCGGCCACCCTCCGATCCCGCTGGAGGAGTGTCGCGTCAGTCAGGCCGCGAGGTCGTAGCGCGGCGGTCCCCGCCGGATCACGCTGTGCTGGAGGACGACGGAGGTCGTCCCGCCCTCGTCCGCCCCGTCCGGGCGCGGGCGGGGCGGCCCGGTGCCGGACGCGGGGTCCAGGAGCCCGGTAAGCAGCGTCCGTACGAGCCCCAGGGCGGCGCGCAGGGAGCGTACGAGCGCGGCTTCCGCGACCCCGCGCGCGCCGTCCAGCGACAGCCGTACCGCCCGCCACACGGCCCGCTCGCCGCGCCGCAGCAGCCAGCCGACGGCGAGGGCGGCCAGCAGATGGCCCAGGGCCATCGGCAGCGACGGCAGCAGGGCGGCGAGGCCCATGTGGTGCTCGGGGCCGGTCGCGGCGGGGTGCAGGGACTTCGGGTCCATGCCCGACCGGGCGACGATCCGGTGCGCCGTGGCCGCGTCGAGGCGGCCGGGGAGCGTGGTGCACAGCAGCTTCGCCGCCATGCCGATGACCCGGCCGTCGGCGGCGTCCGCGCGGTGGGCGGCCTCCGCGGCGGCGGCTGCCTGCTGTCCGTAGCTGAAGAGGCTGTGCAGCGCGAGCTGGCCCAGGGCCAGCACCGCCGCGATCCCGGGCAGCGACCGCTCCCGCCCGGCCAGCGGCAGGACGACCGCGAACACCGCCGCGGCCCCCGCGCCGAGCGTCCACAGCGGCACGGCCGTACAGGACGCCAGGACGTGCCCCGCCGCGGACAGCACAACGCAGACCGCGGTGAACACCGCGGCCCGCAGCATGCGCAGATCGGCACCCGCACGGGCGACAGGGGAAGCCATGGCCGCGCCATCATCCCACTGGGTAAACGCGTTCCCTACGGCGGGTAGGGCGTACCGGCGCACACCAGGACAGGCCTATACACCGATGCGCCTACCGCGCGCGTCCGCCGAATGAGCGGAGTCACGTCAATCGGACGCTTACGGACCATGGACCCAGGCAATACGTAACGGTATGTCGAGCCGCGGCCGGGAGGCTGGAGCATGAGCATCTGGTGGTCACTCCATTTGCCCCGCGAGGCGGCGAGCGTTCCGCTCGCACGACGACTGCTCCTCGGCACCATGGAGACGGCCGGAGTCGATCCGGAAATCTCCTACGACCTGTCGGTCGCCCTTTCCGAGGCATGCGCGAACGCGGTGGAGCACGGCGGCAGCGACGGTACGGGCGGGGACTACCGGGTCACGGCCTTCATCGACGGCGACACCTGCCGTATCGAGGTCACCGACTCGGGTCCCGGCTTCTCCGGCCGTGGCACCGTGCGCCGCGAATCGCGCACCCGGAGCGAGCGGCGTCCGGCGTCGGCGCCGAGGCCGCAGCACCCGCACAGTCCGGCTCCCGCGCACGCGGAGCACGGACGGGGGCTCTTTCTCATCGAAGCGCTCACCGATCACGTCCGCTACCGCGACCGGCCCGGTCGCGGTGGGGTGGTGGTGAGTTTCGACAAGATCCTCAAGTGGCGCGAGGACTCCCTGCTCAGGGCGTCGTAGTCGCGCGTCACTCCTCACCGGGGCACTTTTTCACCGGGGGGGGGGCTCTCACCGGGGGGACTTTCACCGGGCGGCAGCGCCCGGCACAGCGCGTCCAGCGCCCCCGCGAAGGCGTGGTCGGGCGGGGCCGCGTAGCCCACGACCAGGCCGTCGTGGGCCGGTCCCGTGGCGTCGGGGTGGCGGAAGGCGGCCAGCCCGTCCAGGGCGAGCCCCTGCCGGGCGGCGGCCCGTACGGCGGAGCGCTCGGTTCCGGGCGGCAGCGCGAGCACCGCGTGCAGCCCGGCGGCGATGCCGGAGACCCGTACGTGCGGGGCGCGCTCGGCGAGCGCGGCCACCAGCTGGTCGCGGCGCCGCCGGTAGCGCTGGCGCGCCCGGCGCACGTGGCGGTCGTAGCCGCCGGACTCCAGGAAGTCCGCGAGCGTCAGCTGATCAAGGGCGCTCGCCCACGCCTCGCGCTCTCCCTTGGCGACCAGCACCTCGTCCACCAGCGCGTCCGGAAGGACCATCCAGCCCAGCCGCAGCGCGGGCGACAGGCTCTTGCTGACCGAGCCGACGTACAGCACACGCTCGGGGTCGAGGCCCTGGACGGCGCCGACCGGGCGGCGGTCGTAGCGGAACTCCCCGTCGTAGTCGTCCTCCACGATCAGCCCGCCGCCCGCCCGCGCCCAGTCGACGGCCGTGGCCCGCCGCTCCGGACGCAGCGGCCCGCCGGTCGGGAACTGGTGGGCGGGGGTGAGCAGCACCGTCGTCACGCCCCGCAGATCCCGGCGGGTGGCCAGCTCCTCGATGCGGGCGCCGTGCTCGTCCAGCGGGAGCGGCACCGTCCGGATTCCGGCGTCGGCCAGCAGCGAACGGTGGAAGCCCAGGCCGTACGCCTCGACGGCCACCGTGCGGCGCAGCGCGCTGGTGCCGCTCAGCAGCCGCAGGGCGTGCGCGAAGCCCGAGCAGATCACGATCCGGTCCGGGCCGGTCCGCACCCCCCGGGCCCGGGAGAGGTAGTCGGCCAGGACGCGGCGCAGCTCCGGGCGGCCGTGCGGATCGCCGGGGCCGAACGCCTCGCTGGGCGCGGCGGTCAGGGCGAGCTGTGGGTCGGGCGGCGGCGTCCGGCTGGCCCTGGAGCAGGTTGTGGACCGGGCGCGGGGCGCTTTCCCGTTGGGTCGCGGCAACGCCGGTACGCCGGGGCGGGGGCGGGTCGGCCCGGGGCGCCACGTGCGTCCCTGACCCCTGGCGGGCGGTGAGCCAGCCCTCGGCGACCAGCTCCGCGTACGCGTCGGCGACCGTGTTGCGGGCGATGCCGAGGTCGGCGGCGAGCGAACGGTAGGGCGGCAGCCGGGTGCCGGGGGCGAGCCGTCCGCCCCGGACGGCGTCCCGCAGCGCGCGGATCAGGGCGGCCCGGCGGCCGCCCGCCCCGGCCAGCTCCAGATGCAGATCACTGACCACAGGGCCTCCGCCGGATCGACCGAGAGCGGGGGAGCGCCTTCCGACGCTCCCCCGCTCTCATTCCGGCTTGTCTGAGCCGCTTCCGGCTTCTCTCAGCCGCTTCCGCCTCGTCTCAGCCGCGCTGCGCGACGATCCGCGCCATCCACGCCTCGACGTCATCGGCGGACCTCGGAAGCGCCGCCGACAGATTGCGGTTGCCGTCCTCCGTCACCAGGATGTCGTCCTCGATCCGGACGCCGATGCCCCGGTACTCCTCGGGCACGGTCAGATCGTCCGGCTGGAAGTAGAGGCCCGGCTCGACGGTGAGGCACATGCCGGGCTCCAGCGTGCCCGCCACATAGGTCTCGGTGCGGGCCACGGCGCAGTCGTGCACGTCCAGGCCGAGCATGTGACCGGTGCCGTGCAGCGTCCAGCGGCGCTGCAGACCCAGCTCCAGGACGCGCTCGACCGGGCCCTCGACCAGGCCCCATTCGACGAGCTTGGTGGCCAGGACGCGCTGGGCGGCGTCGTGGAAGTCGCGGTACTTCGCGCCCGGCTTGACCGCCGCGATGCCCGCCTCCTGCGCCTCGTACACCGCGTCGTAGATCTTCCGCTGGAGCGGGGTGTAGCCGCCGTTGACCGGCAGGGTGCGGGTGACGTCCGCGGTGTAGAGCGTGGTCGTCTCGACCCCGGCGTCGAGGAGCAGCAGATCGCCGGAGCGGACCGGGCCGTCGTTGCGCACCCAGTGGAGGGTGGTGGCGTGCGGACCGGAGGCGCAGATCGAGCCGTAGCCGACGTCGTTCCCCTCGACGCGGGCCCGCAGGAAGAACGTCCCCTCGATGTAGCGCTCCGAGGTCGCCTCCGCCTTGTCGAGGACCTTCACGACGTCCTCGAAGCCCCGCACGGTCGAGTCGACGGCGGACTGCAGCTGGGCGATCTCGAACTCGTCCTTGACCAGGCGCTGCTCGCTGAGGAAGACCCGCAGCTCCTCGTCGCGCTCGGCGGTGACCTTGTCGGTCAGCGCCGACTCGATGCCCGCGTCATGGCCGCGTACGACGCGCACCGGGCCGGTCGCGGCGCCGAGCTGGTCGGCCAGCTCGCGCACGTCCTGGGCGGGCAGCCCCAGCAGCCGCTCGGCCTCGCCGAGGCTGTGCCGCCGCCCGACCCACAGCTCGCCCTGGCCGTCCAGCCAGAACTCGCCGTTGTCCCGGTCGGAGCGCGGCAGGAGGTACACCGTCGCCTTGTGACCCCCGGCCGCGTCCGGCTCCAGCACCAGGACGCCGTTCTCCGTCTGGTCGCCGGTGAGGTACGCGTACTCGGTGGCGGCGCGGAAGCTGTACTCCGTGTCGTTGGAGCGGGTGCGGAGGTTGCCCGCGGGGATGACCAGGCGCTCGCCGGGGAAGCGCGCGGAGAGCGCGGCACGGCGGCGGGCGGTGTTCGGGGCCTGTTCGATGGGGCTCAGGTCGTGCAGCTCGGTGTCCGCCCAGCCGGACTTCATGTTCTCGGCAAGCTCGTCGGACACGCCCGGGTAGAGGCCGTTCTTCCGCTGCTTGATGGGCTGCTCCTCGGCCTCCGGGGTCTCCAGGGCGTCAGGAGTGGGCTCCTCGGTCACGTCATCCTCCTCGAACTGGACCTCTCCCATGGTAGGTCCGGGGCCGCGGCGCCCGGGAGACGTCCGGGGCGCCGCTGATCATTCGAAGCGGGCGACTCTTTCGAAGCAGGCGGCTCATTCGAAGGGAGACGACTCATTCGAAGGGAGACGACTCATTCGAAGTGGGCGACGAGCAGGACGATGTCCTCCGAACCGTCCCCCGTGGCGGGCCCGCGAACGGCGTCACCGGTCTCGCCGGTCCCGGCCGCCGAGTCCGTTTCGCCGGGGAGCATCGTCAGCAGCACATGGTCCGCGAAGGCGTCCGGATCGGCGCGCACCGCCCTGGGGGCGGTGGCCGCGGCCGCGTGCAGCCGGGCGAAGGCCCGGTCCATCGGCTCACCGGTGCGGTGGAGCAGCCCGTCGCTGTAGAACAAAAGCGTTTCTCCGCAGGCGGGCTCGATCTCCACGCTCGGCGCCTCCCAGCAGGAGAGCATGCCCAGCGGCGCGGACAGCGTGGTCTCCACGAACTCCGTGCGCCGCTCCCCGGTGATCAGCGGCGGGCAGTGCCCCGCCCCGGCCAGCACCACCCGGCGCGCCCCGGGCTCGCAGTAGGCGAACAGGGCGGTCGCGGAGCGGGCGGGCTCGGTGAGCCGCAGCAGCAGTTCCAGATCGGAGAGCACGGCGACCGGATCCTCGCCCTCCATCACGGCGTACGCGCGCAGCGAGGCCCGCAGCCGTCCCATCGCGACGATGGTGCCCGGCCCGGAACCGGTGACCGCGCCGACCGACAGCCCGAGGGCGCCGTCCGGCAGCGGCAGCGCGTCGTACCAGTCCCCGCCGCCCCGCGCGCCGGGGCGGTGGCGGACGGCGAGGCGCACCCCGGGCAGCCGCGGCAGCCGGGTGGGCAGCAGCTCCTCCCGGACGGTCGCCACGGTGGCGCGGGCGCGGGCCAGCTCGATCAGCCGGGTGATGTGGGCGGCGGCGTAACGGCAGTACAGGGCCACCAGATGGCGCTGGTGCTCCTCGGGTTCGGCCGGTTCGTCGTAGAGCCAGGCGACCGCGCCGAGCCGCCCGGCGGGCACGCCCGCCAGACCGGGGGCACCGGCCGGGGCGGAGGCCTGCGCGGCGCCCTGCCCCGCCGCGCCCTGCCCCGCCGCGCCCGGCGCCGTACGGTCGCCCGCGCCCTGGGGCGCGTCCTCGGCGGCGTCGGCGGGGGCGGGGACCATGGCGAGCCCGGGGCCGATTCCTGGGCCGCTGCCGGGGCCGTTGCCGGGTCCGCTGCCGGGGAACGGGTCCAGCGGGACCGCGTAGCTGGCGGCGAAGCCGAGGCGGGCGGCGACCTCGCGGTGGCGCGGGTGGAGACCCGCCTCGCCCGGGATGTCGGGGTGGGTGACGGCGGGGTGCCGCTCGCCGCCCGGTTCGGGCAGCCCGTCGAGGAGATGGCCCGCGGGCGCGGAGCTGCCCGGGATCGTCTCGATCTGGCCGAGGTCGGCGCGGCCGAGGCCGAGGCCGACGGTGGTCACCGGGCCCTGCCCGTCCGCCGGTTCGAGCGCGACCAGCCCGCGCTGCGCGCCCACGAGCGCGGCGCCCGCGCGCAGCAGTTCCCGCAGCGCGTCGTCCAGGGCGCTGGTGTGGATCAGCCGCTCGGTGAGTTCGTGAAGTGTCGTGAGATCCGAGACCCACCCCGCCAGCCGGTCCTGGACACCGGGCGCCGGTTCGCCGGGCTGCGCGGCAAGGGGCGGGGTGATGGGGTCGGCAGTTTGCGTGGGTGCGGGGAGGGAAGAATCGATTCCAGCCACTTTCGGCGGATGAGGCGAGTTCATGGACCGCTGCCTTCACCCGCTGCGCCCAGCCTGCTCAATAGCATCGCAAACCCCCTGTCATGCTGCGCCGCTACTGTGCCGCTACTGTCTCCAGATGTACACGCACGGGAGAGCCGATGTCCAGCATTGTCCCGGTGGTCTTGTTAGTGTCTGTGGGGAATTCAACTTGGCCGAAAAAAAGTCGCTAGGCTGCCAATTTGAGGTCGACTGACGTCATTCGACAGCGCGTCGTCTCCATCGCGGCGGGTACACATTCGGAGAGGGACTGGGGCAGTTCGGACCGCCCCGGAACCCAGCGGCCGGTCCAGGCGTCATAGACCACAACGGCCGCGCCCCTCCCCGAGTGGCGAGGAAACGCACCACCCAGGACGGTAAGCGCCATGCGCGCGCCACCCCTCGCCACGTTCCACGCTCGGCCCGCGGCGTGATGCGCTGCCTTGTACGCGCAGTGACTTGTGATCCACGTGCTGTGAGCGGCCGAACGACGCCCGGCAGCGCCACGTAGTGCCATGTGAAGTGCCACGAAGTGCCGAAGTGCCACGAAGTGCCATGTAGTGCGAACGGATACAGCCCTCGGCGTTAACGGAAAGGAACGAGCGCTCATGCGCGAGATCCTCGGAAGGCGACGCAAGTTCTCGCTGCGGCGCGGCGCACGCTCGCCGCTGCTCCGCGCGGCGCTCACCTGCGCCGACGAGTGGCAGTGGCCTGTCCTGCCGGGTATCGGCCTCCAGTCCGGCGGCGGGCGCGCGCGGGTGTGCGGCTGCCCCGACCCGGACTGCGCGGTGCCGGGCGGACACCCCTTCGACCCCGTTCTCCTCGCGGCCACCACCGATCCGCGCATGGTGCGCTGGTGGTGGAGCAACCGCCCCGGTGCGCCGCTCCTCCTGGCCACCGGCGGCACGGCCCCGTGCGCGCTCAGCCTGCCCGCGGTCGCCGGGGCCAGGGCGCTGGCCGCGTTCGACCGGGCGGGCGTCCGGCTCGGCCCGGTGGTCGCCACGCCCACCCGCTGGTCGCTGCTGGTGGCTCCGTACTCCCTCGAAGAGCTGGGCGAGCTGCTCAACCGCCAGGACTGGGTGCCCAGCTCGCTGCGGTTCCACGGCGAGGGCGGCTATCTGGTGCTGCCGCCGTCGCAGACGGGGCTTGGCCGGGTGCGCTGGGAGCGGGCGCCGCAGCGCCGCGGGCGGCCCTGGCTGCCGGAGGTGGCCACCGTGGTGGACGCGCTCGTCGAGGCGAGCAGCAGCGCGCCGGACGGGGGCAGCAGGCTGGCCTACTGACCCGGCCGTCTTGTCGGTAGAACGCCACACGCGGCGCGGCCTCGGGCCGCGCCGCGTGTCGCGCGTTCGGGTGATCTTCAGCGGCCTGCTGGCGACGGGGGCCTGCTGCCGATCGGGGCCTGCTGTCGACGGGGGCCCGCTGCCGATCGGGGCCTGCGGCGGGGCAACTCCCGCGGCGCCGCAGCCGGTTGGTCCGTACCGGATCCGTGCGTTCCGGTACCGGGCATGCAAGCGCCCGGTCGCTGGCGACGGGGGATGCACCAGCGACCGGGCTTTTAGAACCGTAACAAGAGATCGGCGCTAAGCAAATTCGATCGCGGATTTCCGGACGCGTACTTCCAGGCTGTAACGGTGAGTTGTGAGCAGCGTCACGCGGTCCGAGCGCCGTGCCGACCCCGTCCGGAACGTCAGCTGAGCGTCACCTGACGGTTGGTGAGACCGCCCCGGGCGCGGCGCTGTTCTGGGGTGAGCGGCTCGTCCGAGGCAAGGGCCTCGCCCAGCCGCTCCGCCAGCTCCGCGGCCGGCTTCTCGACCTCCTCCGCGCCCATGCCGCGGGGCAGGTCCCACACCGGCACGGTGAGCCCGTGAGCCCGGAAAGAGCCCACCAGACGGGTGTCTTCGCCCAGTGAGGACGCCCCCGCCGCATGCAGCCGCGCGAGCGCGTCGAGCAGCTTCTCCTCCGGGTGGGACATCACCCAGCGCAGGTGGTTCTTCTCCGGCGTCTCGCACCAGTAGGCGGCCTCCGCACCGGTGAGCCGGACGGTGGGGATCGCGGCCGCGTTGGCCCGTTCCAGCGACGCGGCGACCTCCCCGGTCGCGTTCGCGGCGTCCTCCAGCCAGAACTCGAACCCCTCGTGCAGGGTCGGCGTGAAAGCGCCGTTCGGGTCGAGCAGATCCTGCAGACGCGGACCGTCGCCGGGCGCCCGCTGGGCCGACACCGGCGTACCGGGCTCGGCGGTCAGCGCGCGCCGCAGCGTGTCGGCGAGATCGCGGCTGAGGTCGCCGGAGGCCGTGTCGTTCTGCAGACCGACCAGCACCGCGCCGCTGTCCCGGCGCAGCGCGGGCCAGGCCATCGGCAGCACGGTCGCCAGGGTGACCGACGGCACGCCCTCGGGCAGCCCCTCGGCGAGGTTCAGGCGGACGGTCGCGGCGGGCACCAGCTCGCGCAGGGCCACCCAGTCGCATTCGCCGGGGAGCCCCTCGAAGGGCCGCTGCACCAGCTCGGTGACGGCGTGGGCGGCCTCCCGGCCGTGGCAGGCCTTGTAGCGGCGGCCCGAACCGCACGGGCAGGGCTCCCGCGCGCTCACCACGGGGATGTCGCCCGTGGCACCCCGTGATCCTGCGGCCTTCGTCTGGGGGCGGCGCTTCTTGGCCATGATGTGGCTGTCTCCCGATCGTGGCGGCTCAGGGCTTGTGCGTACGGCTCGCATACGGCTCGTATCGGCTACGGCTCGTATCGGGGCGTACGTCCTCGTACTCGTACGGCAACGCGTACGGGCGGGAGCCTAGCCCGTCGGCCGAACGTCGTCGGCCAGATGCGCCGCGCCGCTCACGCCAGCTCGTCCAGATCGGCGAAGCCCAGGTCGCGGTCGAAATCGGGATCGATGTTCGCGTCGATATTCGCCACGAGGCCTGGCCCGGCGCCCGCGCCGCTCTTCGGGGCGCTGTGCGCGCCGCTGTGCGCGCCGCTGTGCGCGCCGCTGTGCGCGCCGCCGCTCGTACCGCGAAGGCCGGGGGTCAGTTCCGCGCCGAGATCGGTGCCGAGGTCGGGGCCGAGATCGGGCGGCAGGACGACCCGCCCGGAGAAGCCGGTGTCGGTCGGGAGGAGGGCCCATACGGTGACCTCGCCCGTGCCGTCCCGTACGCCCCAGTCGTCGGCCAGGGACCTGATGATGTTCAGCCCGCGGCCGCCGCGGGCCGTAACGGAAGGTTTGGCCGGAAGTGGCCTTGTGGGGCCACCGCCATCGGTGACTTCGACCGTCACCCGATCGTCTTCGTCGACGTTCCACGCCGCGCGAACCGTCTCGCCGCCAGGGCCGGAGCGCCATGGGCTGCCATGCCGCCACGCATTGCTGAGCAGTTCCGAAAGGATCAACACTGCGTCGTCTATGACCGAATCCGATACCCCAGTCCTGCCCAAATCGCCGCGCATCCAGTGTCGTGCCGCGCGGACGCCCGCAGGACCATGGGGTACGGCCATGGTCGACGACGTCGGCACCTTCTGTGCCACCACCAACGCCACCCCCGAGACCTCCTTAGCCCCACGCCAGGGGATGGATGCCCCGATGGGCTGGAGCGGAAACCGGCCAAGTGGCATCGCGTGACGCACTCGTCACGATCGAATACGTAACGAACGCGCCGGTGCACGCCTTGTAATGCCCACTATGAGCGCCCGAGTTGGGACAGTACCTGTTTGGGGCGATTCGTGATCAGCGCGTCGACGCCCAGTCGCACGCACAGCTCGACATCGGCCGGTTCGTCGACGGTCCACACGTGCACTCGGTGCCCCGCGCGCCGCAGCCGCGCCACATAGGCGGGGTGGTTGCGCACGATCCGGATGCTGGGTCCCGCGATGCGCACCCCCGGCGGGAGATGTCCGTCCCGGTGGCGCGGCAGGACGAACTGCATCAGATAGACGGTGGGGATGGCGGGCGCCGCGAGCCGCACCCGGTGCAGCGAGCGCGCCGAGAAGCTCATGACGCGCACGGGCGGCGGCTCGCCCGGCGGCGGCGCGTCGAGCCCGTACCGGCGCAGCAGCTGGATCAGCCGGTCCTCGACCTGGCCCGCCCACCGGGTGGGGTGCTTGGTCTCGATGGCCAGTTCGACATGGCGTCCGGTGTCGGCGATCAGGCCGAGCAGCCGTTCGAGGGTGAGGACGGACGTACTGTCGCGGCTGTTCCGGTCCGGCGCCTCCTGGTCGGTGGCCTGCCCCTTCCAGGACCCGAAGTCGAGGGCCGCGAGATCGGCCAGCTCCAGCCCGGAGACCGCGCCGCGGCCATTGGAGGTGCGGTCGATACGCCGGTCGTGGACGCAGACGAGGTGGCCGTCGGCGGTCAGCCGGACATCGCATTCCAGGGCGTCGGCGCCGTCCTCCAGCGCTCTGCGGTACGCGGACAGGGTGTGTTCCGGTGCGTCCTCGGAGGCCCCGCGGTGGGCCACGACGGACACGGTGTGCGGACCCGGGCGGATGTCCCGGTCAGAACGCGCATAGGTCACCGCGTTATGGTGCCACCGCCCGGTGTCCATCGGTGGAAGGTTCCTCTTCCGGCCGTTGCCCGGAATGGCGGTAGGGCGAATTGTCCGGGATAAAGGGTGGTAGTCCACACGGCCGCCCCTCCTTACGGCGGTCTGACGCGCCGTGGGAAAAGCTGACAACGGTAATACGTACGCGTGGGCCGTCATGGAAAATCTGTCGTGCACCTGAGGAGACAGCTGTGAGCACCGAGAACGAGGGCGCTGCCGTACCGCCTGCGGCCGGGCCGCACCCGGCCCCTCCGGCGCCGCACCCGAACCCCGCGGTGCCCCCCGCGCCGGACTTCGAGCCCACCGCGGGCGCGAAGGCGGCCGCACCGGACGCGCCGATAGGCCGGACCCCGGACCAGCCCGCCCCGGACCCCACGGCTCCGGACCAGACCGCTTCGAACCCCACGGCTCCGAACCCCACGGCACCGGACCACACCGCTCCGGACCACCACACGGCTCCGGACCACCAGACCGCTCCGGGCCAGACGGCGACGGCGGGTGGCAGCCCGGCGCCGTCCTCCCCCACCCCTCCGGCCCAGCCCCCGGCCCCGGCCCAGCCCCCGGCGGCGTTCGCGTCGACCGGCGCGGGCGACCCCGGCTACGGCGCCCCCGGACCGTGGCCCTCCGACGGCGGCCAGCCGGGCGGCCCCGGCGGTGCCCCCGGCTACGGCGCCGAGGGCGGCGGCCCGGGCGGCCCCGGCGGCCCGTGGGGCAACGCCCCCGTACCGCCGCCTCCCGGTCCCCCCGGGGCCTCGGAGCGCAAGCCCCGCGGGCTCGTGGCAGCCGTCCTGGCCGCCGTGCTGGTCGCGGGCGGCATCGGCGGCGGCGTCGGCTTCTGGGCGGCCGACCGGGAGAGCGACAGCGGCGACACCACCACCGTCTCCGCCGTCGGCAACCCGAAGGCGGAAAGCCGCGCACCCGGCTCCGTGTCCAACATCGCGGGCAAGACCCTGCCGAGCGTCGTCACCATCGAGGCGCAGGGCAACAATGGCGAGGGCGGCACCGGCACCGGCTTCGTCTACGACAAGCAGGGCCACATCCTCACCAACAACCACGTGGTCGCCTCCGCCGCCGACAACGGCAAGCTCACCGCCACCTTCTCCAACGGCAAGCGGTACACCGCCGAGGTCGTGGGCAAGGCCCAGGGCTACGACGTCGCCGTCATCAAGCTCAAGAACGCCTCCGGCGCCAAGCTCAACCCGCTGCCGCTCGGTGACTCCGACCGGGTCGTCGTGGGCGACGCCACGGTCGCCATCGGCGCCCCCTTCGGCCTGTCCGGCACCGTCACCACAGGCATCGTGAGCGCCAAGAACCGGCCGGTCGCCTCCAGCGACGGCGGCGGTGGCAACGCCTCGTACATGAGCGCCCTGCAGACCGACGCCTCCATCAACCCCGGCAACTCCGGCGGCCCGCTGCTCAACGCGGAAGGCGGCGTCATCGGGATCAACTCGGCCATCCAGTCCGCGGGCAGCGGCAGCGGCCTCGGCGAGTCCCAGCAGTCCGGCAGCATCGGCCTCGGCTTCGCCATCCCGATCAACACGGCGAAGAACGTCGCCCAGCAGCTGATCAAGACCGGCCAGCCGGTCTACCCGGTGATCGAGGCCACGGTCAGCATGAAGGACAGCGCCTCGGGCGCCAAGATCGCCGCCAACGCCACCGGCGGCAGCCCCGCCGTCGTCCCCGGCGGCCCGGCCGCCAAGGCGGGCCTCAAGTCCGGCGACGTGATCACCAAGCTCGACGACACCGTGATCGACAGCGGCCCGACCCTGATCAGCGAGATCTGGACCCACAAGCCCGGCGACAAGGTCACCCTCACCTACAAGCGCGATGGCAAGACGTCCACGGTCGACGTCACCCTGGGGCAGCGCAAGGGAGACAGCTGACACGCTAGGCTGATCCCCGCGCCACCAAGGTGGCGCGGGGAGGCTTGCCCGAGCGGCCTAAGGGAACGGTCTTGAAAACCGTCGTGGCAGCGATGTCACCGAGGGTTCAAATCCCTCAGCCTCCGCAAGTGAACGGCCCCTGACCAGGAATGACGGTCGGGGGCCGTCGCTATGCGCGCTACCCGCCGGGCACCGCCGTTCCCCATGATTCCCCGACCGATCGGGCACGGAAGGGGCACGGCCGAACACCGGCTGAGAGAGCCCCGCCGACTACCGATTGATCGGAATCTCGTACACGATCTCGCAGTGAGCGGCGGGTACGACGATGTCCGCCGTCTCCACGGGCCGCCCTTGGTCGCTGTAGTACGTCCGCCGGATGTGCGTGACGAGCGCGGCCTTCTGGATGCCGAGAAGCGATGCCTCCTCGGCGGTCGCCTGCCTCGGCTCCGGCTGCTCCACAGCATGGCTGACGGTGATTCCGATAGCGGCCATGCGGTTCACGACTCCCGCCCCGGCGTGCGGACCTCCCTCAGGGAGGACGACGAGCGTCCCTGCGGTGAGGTCGTACGGCTCCCAACTCGTCGACAGCTGCACGGGCCTGCCGTCGGCCAGGAACTCGTACGACGTCCGGACGCACAACTCGCCCTCGGCGATGCCCAGTCGCGCCACGATGTCCGCCGGGGCTGGCACCTTGGCATCGGTCCGGCTCTCCCAGTCGCCGTACTTGCCGACGGCCTTCATATCCGCGCGGAACGGCGACCCTTCAGGCTGCTCGCGCGCCGATGACCGGACGACCCGCACTCGCTGCCGGGGCTCGGCGACGTAGGTACCCGATCCGGCTCGGCCCTCCAGCACACCCTGGGAGATCAGCAGCTCCTGCGCCCGGCGGACCACGTTCTCGCCCACCCCGCACTCCTGGCCGATCTGGGCGCGGGACGGCAGGCGGTCCCCCGGCTCCCATACGTGCTCCGCGATCCGCCGCCGTAGTTCGTCGGCGACGCGGAGATAGGGCGGCTGCTCAGGCATATGGAAAATCTAGTCCACTAGCTCTAATCTAGTTAACTAGCTTCACTGAAAGTGATCGCGAGTTGACGGAGGCTGCCCTGTGCCCGTTCCGGGAGTTAGCGCGGCGGCCATCGCTGCCCGGCTGTCCGCCGTCGGGCTCCCCACGCGCGTGGAGGAGCACGTCCGATTCACATCGGTCGAAGCGGAGGTGCCGGAATCACTCTCCGCCGAGTCATGGAAGGAGGTCCTGGCGGCGGTGGCCGAGGCCGATCGGTTCGGGCTCCTCGCCAGCTGCCAGAACGGCCGCACTCTCCGGGCGGTCGTAGAAAAACCGGTCCCCACGACGGGCGATGTCGGGGGACCGAGCCATCAGCGATAGGAGCTGATTCAGCGTGCTCAACCGTATCCGCCGTGCCGTCTCCCTCACCAGGGCGCGGCACTTCTCCAAGGGCAGGCACCGTCGCCCCTTAGTGCCCTCCCGACCGTCGGTCGCTCCCGCCTTCTCTCCGCGCGCTGACGAACCGACGCTCAGCCTGGGCCGGGCCTCCGATTGGGCGAGGCACCGCTACACGCTCATGGCCGAGGAAACCGCGCTCGTCCGCCCGTACGTGCTGGCCTGGGAAAGGCGTGCACGACAGCGCCCGACGGTTGTCGTCGCTCCCCATCTACCGACCGAGGCCCGGTCGGCTCTCCTGGGGGTCAACTGATGCCCTCTCGAAGGCAGACCCACCGCCCGGTCTCCTCGGCCGCCCCCTACCGCTCGCCCGCCTGCCGGATCGGCACGCACCAGGCTTGCGTGGAGTCTTCTCCAGCTCCGGCACCGGTCGATGTGCCGTTGATCTACGAGGCGTGCGCATGCCCGTGTCACTCGGCGTCCGGACAGGTCGGGCCAGCAGAGGCGAAGCAATGAGCGACTGGGCACCCGGCAGCGCGCCGACATCCAGTAGCGAGATCCACCGAGAGGCAGACGCAGGGATGACTGCACAGAACGAACTGAGGCTTCTCCCGTGGGCTGGGCCAGAGGGCAAGCCGTGCTACCTGGACACCGACGACCGGGAGGGCTACATGTCCCGCTTGGCGGACCATATCGAGGCGGTGCAACTCGGGATGGCGGCCGAACTGCTCGGGCAGACAGTTCAGGTACTCGACGACGAGACTGAAGATCTGGAGAAACTGAGGCTCACTGCTGCGCAGTTGGCTGGCGCACTACGGGACGTGCTGCGCGTGGCGACCAGCCGTGGACACCGCCTGGTGACGCCTGAGTAGCACCCTCAGAGGAACACCGGTCGACTTGCCACCGCGGGTTCTGGCTAGCAGCCATGTGCAGTACAACAGGGAGCCTCGGATCCGTTCCGAGACCTCCCTGCTTTCTCTTGGCGACGCGGGGTTGGCTGACTGCTCTCGCCCTAGCCTGGCCCCGGATGCCAGATGACGGGACGCCGCCGGAGCGTCAGGGGTCCCTCTTGTGACCACTTCAGCTCCTCCTTGACCGCCTCGTCCAGGCCTCAAGGGACATGACAGCCCGCTTCCTCCTGTAGCTACAAACGCGTTTGAAGCTCGTGGAGTGTCTTGCCTCCAGTACATAAGTCGGGAGCGGTGCCGAAGGAGAACACGGAAGCGCTGTGACCAGTCGCTTCGTGGTCGCTGTACTGGGTCGTGCCGCACTTAACAGAGTGGCGCACGACCCAGTGCCTATTCAGCGGCGGCGGCGTTCGCGGTGCTTGCGCACGACGGGGCGTCCACGTCCGCCGGGGCCCTCGACGAACTCGTCTACCGAATCGATCAGCTCATCGGCAACGGCTGGCTCATGCAGGATGACCATGCGGCCGCCCTCGTCGAAGAGCAGCACAGGGTATGTCGGCTCAGTCACCGATGACCCTCCTGCGCGGCCGAAGGTACTGCGGCCTCGATGCGCTGCTGCCCCTTAAAACCGAACATCAGTATGACTTGGGGGCAATCTGCGAGAACTATATTCCACAGCCACGGGGCACCCCCTAAGGTAGATCCACAAGTTTCGAGCACTCAGCTTGCAGGGGGCACCGACCATGCGGATCAGCAGACTGCGAATCAAGAATTTCCGCAATCTCGCCGCGGTTGACATTCCGCTAGGTTCCTACAACGTGGTCGTGGGCGAGAACAGGGTCGGAAAATCAAATCTCGTTCATGCCTTGCGTCTACTTTTTGATCCGACTCTCCCAAACAGCGACCGAAACCTCCGTCGCGAGGACTTCTGGGACGGACTCGCGAAAGGCAAGGTGGATTGGGACCCCTTCGTTGAGAAATCCGAAATATCCGTCTCGGTAGACATTGAAGACTTCGAGGATGAGGATCGCGCTGCAGCCGTACTGTCAGGCGCCCTGGTCAGCAAATCACCGCTTGTTGCTCGACTTACCTTCAAATATGCACCTAAGGATCTGCCGGGCGATGCAACGGATGCCACAACCTACCGAGGTTTCATCTTCCAGGGGGACGATGAAAGCAACTTCATGCCAGCGGAACTCCGCGGGTTCCTGCACATGGCCTTTCTCCACGCCCTAAGAGATGTCGAGTCAGACGTGACGAACTGGCGCCGTTCGCCATTGCGTCAACTACTGGAAGCTGCAGCCGAGTCGTCGACGGCAGAAGAACTTACGAAGATAGCTCAATCTATCGAACAGGCCAATAGTCAAGTCAGCGCTCTACCATCCATTAAGGATCTCGGTGAGAAAATCACAGAGCTGATGACTGACATGGTGGGCTCATCCCACGCACTACAGTCAGAACTCAGTGTGGCTTCCACGGATCCGCAGCGTCTTATCCGGACGCTACGTGTATTCGTCGATGGCGACAACAAACGTCCCCTGTCGAGTGCAAGCCTGGGAAGTCTTAACATCCTCTATTTTGCCCTAATGGAACTAGGGTTGGAGCAGCGACTAACCAAGGAAATTGCTCACGCTATCTTGACCATTGAGGAGCCGGAGGCCCACCTTCATCCTCACCTACAACGCCTGATTTTTCGCCGACTTCTGGAAAATTCCAGCGACACGCACACTGTCTTCGTTACAACCCAATCTCCTCATATTGCAAGCGCCGCCGGACCACAAAATATCATCTTCGTCCGAAGCGAGGAGGATCGCTCCACCGTACTCTCCGCAGCGGATGTCGACCTTAGTGACGAGGAATGGGAAGACATCACTCGTTACCTGGACGTCACGCGTGCTGAGATGATTTTCTCCAAGCGCGTACTGCTTGTCGAGGGCTACGCGGAACAGGCAATCATCCCTTCCTTGGCCGAGGCGATGGGGTACGAACTAGATAAGCATGGCATCACCGTCTGCGCGATCCACGGGACCCATTTCCTTCCATACATCAAGTTTTGTAGGGCCGTCGGCATCCCGTGCGCGGTCATCACAGACGGCGACGAGACTGGTCCCCGAGCAAACGGAAGAAAGGTGGTCACCGGTCGTATTCGCGCCCGCAGGTGGTTGACAGCCCTCGCAGAGAAGCGCACCGCTGAAGAAGCTGGCGTGTTCGTGGGGAATACCACCTTCGAGTACGACCTAGCGGCCGTTTCAGATGCCAACCTTCAGGCCGGCATCGCCACGCTCAAGGAACTCGCCCGTACTCAGCAAGCGCTCCGGGATATTGCATCTTGGGGCGGCTTGCTGCCGACATACAAAAAGTACCTGGGAATGATCGGCCGTGTTGGTGGTAAGGGACGCTACGCTAACGCCGTCCTAGGCTATGAGCTGGACTGTCCCGCCTACGTACAGAATGCCATTGAGTACCTGGTGGCAGAGTGAAGCCCCTCTCAGCCTCCATTGCGGAGCTAAAACGGAACGAACGACAATGGCAAGCCTTCAATGTTGAAGGTCACTGCGTGGTTGTCGCTCCCCCCGGAAGCGGAAAGACTAAGTTGCTCTCGACCCGTATTGCCTTCGATCTGGCGACCCGCATTCCTGCACCGCAAGGTGCGGCGTGCGTCACATTGACGAATGCTGCGGCTGGCGAGCTAAACCGTCGCGTCAATTCGCTTACGGATCAACGGCGACGAAACCTGTTTGTAGGCACCGTTCACGCTTTCGCGCTCAAGGAAATAATTCGCCCCTTCGCTTCAGTCTGTGGTTACCCATACCTGCTAGATCGAAAAATTGCAACCAATAAGCAGGTCAATGCTGCATATCGCGAGGCTGTCGCCGAGGTCTACCTGCGCGGTGAAGATACTCGAAACGTGGTGTCTACGGCGAAGCAGCATCTAACGATGCTGGCAACCGAAGATGAGTGGCGCAGAGCGGGCCCACGCATTCAGAAGGTGGCCCATCGGTACTCAGAGATCCTGGCCACTCAGGGGCTTGTCGACTTTGACACGCTGATTAGATCTGCATTGCGTATGGTGGAGGAGAATTCCTTTGTTCGGCGTCTCCTGGTATCAAAGTTTCCTCGAATCTACGTCGATGAATACCAAGACCTTGCGCCAGCACTAGACAGGATCGTGCGGTTGCTCTGTTTCGGCGAGAAGAGCAAGGCGATTCTTTTTGCTGTGGGCGACTATAATCAGGCGATTTATGGTTGGCTCGGAAGCCGACCCGAACTCTTGAAAGAAATTGGTGCACTTGATGACGTGACACCAGTTGAACTAAAGATCAACTACCGCTGCGCTCAGGAAATCATCGATGCCGCCAATCGCCTCCTGGAGGTTGGCGGGGTCGAGGGAACTCGCAGCGGCGGGGCGGTGGAGGCCCACTACTGCCCTGGCACCCTTCTCCTTCAATACAACCAAGCGGCTAGTTCCATCGCACGACTGATTACTGAGGGAGTCTCTCCTCATGAAATTGCCGTGCTGTGTCCGACAAACGATCACTCGGCGCGCTTCGTCAACCTGTGCCGAGAGATTGATATTCCAGCCGTTGACCAAGGGTCCCCTTATGTCTCAACCACCTTCACGACACTGATTGAGCAATTGGCGGTCTGGGTAGTGCACGGCGACGACGACTCGATCGAAAGGTCGCGGTTGCTCCTAGAGTGGAAATACTTGCAAGAGGAGGTACCAGACGGGCTTGACTCAGAAGTAGCACTCTTGAAGGCGCTGAGGGATACACAGTCGACCGAGTCCGCCAGCTCATTCCTAACCCGTCTTATGTCGAGCGGGCCAGGCGACGAATATGGACTTCTTCGCCCGGAGAATCAGACGTCCTGCGTCGAGCTACGAGAGATGTTTGATTCAGGAGGAGAGTTGGCGCGATGGACCGTTAGCGAACTGAGCGAACGGGGTTGCCGGAATGGTCAGGTTCAGGTTTGCACGATGTCTTCAAGTAAAGGCCTTGAATTTGATTACGTGTTCATCATGTGCGCCAACGACGGCATAATTCCACATTTCTTGTCCCAGTACTCGGCGGCAAAGATGGCAGAGGATCAGCGGAAGTTCTACGTATCGGTCACACGAGCAAGGCTAGGAACGCATATTTACTACTCGGACCGAAGTGAATGGCTGACTACAGGAAAGAGTCGCCTAAGTGGCCCCAGTCGGTTTCTACGCCAGATGAGACTCGCATAGCGATCTGCCACTCCGCCCGTGCTCTGCGAAGTCCGTCCACCCACCGGCTGCCGAGTCACGCCGCGCAGTCCCGTGGCTGACCTCCCAGGTGTCGTAGGCCAGCCTCCCGCAACGAGACGTCTAGGACTGACCCGGTCAACGTTCCCCCGCTACCACCCACCCCGGCTCCCATCCCGTCTGCCGTCGACCCACACACCGTGGAGCGGGCGTGGTCCCTGGCGTCCAGGTGGAGCGCGCCACTGTACGAACGACCTGGACGCCAGGGACCACGTCTGCTCGGCTTCGCCTGGGTCGACGGCAGACGGGATGGGAGCTCCCCACGCACGCCACAGGTAACCGGCACTCGCGGACGGCGCCCCGTCCATCCCGGAGCCTGAGCGCCCCCGCCGGAGGCATCAATCTCTAGGGTCAAGCGGCTGATTGCTGTGTGCGCGGCACGGACGGCGGCCGGGCTGGAGCGGGGCGGAGACAGGAGCGCAGGCCCGGCCGGGGGCCGGGCCGCGCGCGGGGAGCGGAGCGAGCCGCCTTGATCGAGTAGGGAAAGTTCTACCGCGCTCTGGTTGATCGTCTTGGTCGGTCGATGCCTACTCACGTGAGTAGGCACGCGGATACCCTGGTTTTAGGTACGTACGCAACTAGAACCAACGACGGCAGGAGTGTGCTGACCGGATGGGACCGAAGTCGGAGCGGGTCTACCTCACGATTCGCGAGTGGATCGCTGCGGGCAAGTACTCGCCAGGTTCCAAGCTCCCGTCCGAGCGGACCCTGTCGGAGGATCTGGAGATCGGGCGTACGGCCCTGCGCCAGGTGCTGGCCAAGCTCCTTGCTGAAGGCGTTGTCGAGGTGCATGGCCGTAGCTCCTACCGGGTGCCGGATCGGTCAGTGACCACCGAAGCGCCAGCAGACGTCGAGCCCTGGCAGATCCACGGTGAGCGGACGGTGTACGACAACCGATGGGTGAAGCTGAGCCTCGTTGACGTGGAACCTCCCGGCGTGAAGCGCTTCGAGCACCATGTCGTCAAGCTCCACCATGTGGCCATCGCCGCCGTGATCGATGACCAGGACCGAGTGCTCATGATGTGGCGGTACCGCTTCGTCCCTGATGCCTTCGGCTGGGAGTTGCCGGGCGGCATCGTCGATCCGGGGGAGGAACCCCTTCAGACCGCCTTGCGTGAAGTCGAGGAAGAGACTGGCTGGCGGCCGGAGGCCTTGCGGCACGTGGTCACCTACCAGCCCATGGTCGGCATGGTCGACTCACCGCATGAAATCTTCGTCGGCCATGAGGCGAAGCTGGTCGGTGAGCCGACCGATCTGGAAGAGGCCGGGCACATCGCCTGGGTGCCTCTGTCCGACATTCCCGGGCTGATGGCTCGTGGTGAGCTGATGGGGTCCGGCACCTTGGTCGCCCTCCTTCATGTGCTCGCTTCACGGGGTGCCGGTACGTCGCCTACAACCCCTGCGTGAGCTGCTCGATCCGGCGCCTGTGACGTACTGACCTGGTCCGGCTCGCCACCAGTTGGGCTTGCCGCAGGTGCTTCTGCGCCTGGTCCTGCTCGCTGCGGGCCAAGTGGGCCTGCGCCAAGTCGCAGTGGAGTCCCGACGATGCCCTGACGAACGTGGGGTCGGTCGTCTCCAGTGCGGCGTACAGGCTGCCCACTGCTTCCTCGTCGCCTATCAGGGCGAGAGCGCTCCCGCGCCACCTGGTGAGGTGGCCTTCATTCAGGAAGATGCTCAGCATGTCCGGATCGCGGGCGTCTTCTCCTGCGGGCAGGTGTCGCATCGCGAGTTCAAGAGCCTGCTGACACTCGGCCTGAAGCCCAGCTCGGGCGCAGATTTCCGCCTCGGCTGCGTACAGCCAAGCCCTGAGGCGTGAAGACATGCCCTTCCCGCCGAGGCGCTGCGCATCTCGAACCAGCTGCACCGCCATCTCAGGACGTCCGGCGTCACACAGCACGTATGCCTGTTCGGCGGTGGCGTGCGCGAGGTACATGGGCTCCTCGGCCTCCTGGGCGGCGCGCTTCCCCAGCTCGTAGTGACGCCAGGCTCGTTCCACGGCTCCGACGTCGAGAGCCTGCCAGGCCGCCAAGGTGGCTGCTCCGGCCAGAGCCAGAGCGACCGGACGTCGGGTCTCCGGGAGTACCGCGAAGGTGAGGGCGTCTTCCAGCCGCGTCAGGTGGGCGGTCATCTGGTCGACCAGACTGGCGGCGCCCATCTGCCGGTCGACGGTCCGGAGCAGTTCGGTCTGGTCCATGAACGTCTCGACCATCGTCAGGCTGACGTTCTTGGCCTCGTCGATCCGGTCTATCAGCTCGTCGTACCCGTCGGCTGTGGCGACTGCCAGCGGCGACTGTGATCCGCCTGCCAGTTCATCGTCGGTGATCCCGAGCAGCGCGCGGAGGATCTTGGCGTAGTGGCTGGAGATCGTCCGTCGGCCGTTCTCCCACTCCGAGACGTACACTCGCAAACTCGCGGTTGAGGCGACGGTAAGCATGTGCTGGCGCGCATGGCGTTCGATCTCCCGCACAAGACGCTCTTGTGACCATGCCCGTGCCGTCCTCGCTGCCTTGAGTCCATTCATCGGGTACTGCCGCTCCGGGTCGGGGGTGTTGAGCCGTAACAGCAGCATGCCTCACATCGGCCCAGGTCGGCAGGGGTTAATGGGGCTGCTGTTAACCCCTGTTGTCTACCGGATCGTTGCTCGGCGCGCTTTCCTGGAACTGTCGCAGTCAGGCGAGTTGAGACGCCGGACCAACGGCGATGCTTGACATCTGGTGCGCACCAGATGCAACCTTCTGGTGCGCACCAGTTGGAAGCGCAAGCACTCCGCAAGTTTGCTGCGGCATTCAATCAACGTTCAGGAGCGGCGACCCACCGCCAAGCAAGTACGCCGCTCCCGCCCCTGAAGGGACCTCCATCATGCGTCAGATTCCCGTCGACACGTCCGCCGCGACCGTGATGGTCGCCAAGTCCGCCCAGCCGAAGGTTCGTGACCGCCGCACCGGTGAGATCGCCTTGGACGCGGACGGTGTGAAGCTGATGACCGTGGACGTGATGTTCGCGGCCAACGACAACGTCGAGATCCTGTCCATCACCGTCCCGGAGACCGGTATCTCCGGCGACCTGGCCATGGGCGCCCCGGTCGCGCTCACGGGCCTGATCGCCCGGCCGTGGGAGAACGAGTTCAACGGTCAGAAGCGGCACGGGATCGCTTTCCGCGCCGTCGCGGTCACCTCGCTCGCCACCTCGGGCGCGAAGGCGGCCTGATCATGACCTGGTTCATGGTCGCTGTGGTGGTGGTCGTCGCTGCTGCGGGTCTCCTGCGGTGGCGGCGCCCCGCCTGGTACTGGCTCTCCCTCGGCGTCACCTTCGCCACCGTGCGGGTCCTGGTCCGCTACGCCTCGGTCATGGACGCCTGCGGGCTGACCGTCCCGCCCGCCCGCTGGCGTCTGGCCCTGGCTCGGATGGCTGGCCGGGAGGTGCCGGAGTCCCGCCCGCCGCGCATCCTGCGTCTGCGCCCGACCCGCACTGGCCTGGTGCTGCGGCTCAAGCTCAAGCCTGGACAGGACGCCTTCGACGTCGCCGCCGCCACCGACCGGCTCCGCCACTCCTTCGGCCTGTACGGGGTCACCTCCCGTGAGATCCGCTCGGGTGTGGTGGAGATGCGGATGACCGGCTACGACGTGCTCAAGCGGGTGCAGATGCCCGCCCGGCTCGATACCCGGCCGATGTGCATCCCGGTCGCCCTGCGAGAGGACGGCTCGGTGCACTACCGCGACTACCGCGCCGTCCCACACGGGCTGACCCTCGGCGCCACGGAGTCCGGCAAGTCCGTATACCAGCGCAACCTGGTCGCCGGGCTCGCCTCGCACCGTGTCGCCCTGGTCGGCATCGACTGCAAGCAGGGCGTGGAGTTGTTCCCGCTGGCCCGCCGGTTCTCCGCGCTCGCCGACAACCCCGACACCGCGCTGGAGCTGCTGGAGGCGCTGGTGACGCACATGGAGGAGGTGTACCAGCTCATCCGGGCCGAGCAGAGGATCAGCATCGCCGTGCCGGATGCGGAGATCGCCGCCGACATCTGGGACCTGCCCGAGGACATCCGGCCGGTACCGGTCGTGGTCCTGGTCGACGAGGTCGCCGAACTCGCCCTGTACGCCACCAAGGACGAAGAGAAGCGCCGGGACCGGATCATCACCGCCCTCGTCCGCGTCGCCCAGCTCGGCCGCGCGGCCGGCATCTACCTGGAGATCTGCGGGCAGCGCTTCGGCTCCGAACTCGGCAAAGGCATCACCATGCTTCGCGCCCAGCTCACCGGCCGCACCGCCCACCGCGTCAACGACGAAACGTCCGCCAACATGGCCTTCGGAGACATCGCCCCCGATGCCGTGCTGGCCGCGATCCAGATCCCGGCCGAGACCCGCGGCCTGGGCATCGCGGGCGATTCGACCGGCGGCTGGCACCGCATCCGCGCCCCGCACACCTCGCTGCGCGAGGCCGTGAACGTCTGCAACAAGCACGCCCACCGCACCCCTGACGTGCCCGCCTTGGCGGCCTTCCGCCCCGCCACCGCAGCGGTGCCTTCGGCTCGGGCCCGGCTGTCCAAGACAGCCCCGGCTTCCGCCTGACCTCACCCTCTCTTCCGGTCGGCGTGACCGTCTTCGCGCCAGCTCCCTACCCCTCCCATGCCTGACGACAGGAAGGAACCCGTGATGGCCCGCCCGCGTGTCGACGCCGTCCTGGTCCAAGCCGTCATCGCCGGGGCGCTGTCCTTCGCCCACCTGCACGATCTGGCCGCCGCTGCCGGACAGGACGGCTGGAAAGCCTGGGCCTACCCGATCAGCGTCGACCTGCTCCTGGTCGCTGCCTGGCGTCGACTGCGCACCGGCGGGCCCACTCGGCTGGCCTGGTGCTGGTTCCTCATCGCCCTCGCTGCCTCCCTCGGCGCCAACGTCGCCACCGCCGGACTCCTCGACATGCACCACGTCCCTGCCTGGCTGCGCATCCTCGTCGCCGCCTGGCCCGCCCTCGCCTTCATGGGCGGAACTCTCCTCGCCCACACCACCGCTCACGCGGAGCCGGAAGCGTCGGTGCACCCCGATTCGGCACCCCGGCCCCCGGCTGTCGAGGACGACCAAAAGCCCGAACCCGCACTCGGGCCGGTGGCCAACGTCGAGGAACCCGTCGCGCCTCCCGCCCCCGGGCCCCAGCCCGACCCGGCCCCGCCCGCTGCTCCCGCCGCGCCGGTCCCGGCCGCGCTGGTCGACCACGCCCGCAAAGTCGCTGATGACCACCACGCCCGTACCGGGGCCCCGATCGACACCGACACCCTCCGCGCCCGTCTCGGCGTCCCGCCCCATCTCGCCGATGCCATCGCCGCTCAACTCGCCTGACCCCGAAAGGAAGCGACGTCCCATGACCCGCGTCCCGGCTGACTTGACCGCTGCCGACTACCTCGACGGCGCCCGCGAGATGGCCGCCGCCGACCGGCCCTTCCTCGCCCACCTGCTTGCTGAGAAAGCCGCCCAACGCACCACCGACCCGGCCACCGCCGCCGGTATCCGCGCCAGCTTCCTCGACCCGACTACACGAACGGAGACCGACTGAGATGCCCGCACGCGACCACTTCCACTCGGTGATGCGCATCGGACCGGTGCAGGTCGGCACCCACCGCGACCGGCACGGCCGCACCGTGCACGCCGCCGTGTGCACCAACGACCGCTGCGGCTGGTCCGCCGACTACTCCAGCCGGTCCGCCGCCCAGCTCGCCGCCCGCACCCACCGCTGCCGCATCAACTGACCGGAGGTTCTGCCATGGACGTCCCGCTCTGGCTCGCCCTGATCGTCGTCGGCTGGCTCGGCGTCAAGCTCATCCGTCCGCCCTGGTGGCTCATCGCCGTACTCCTCCTCGGCGGCTACCTCCTCGCCGACAGCCTCTTGGCCCCCGTCATCGACACCGCCGTCAAGTAACCCCAGGAAGGGGAACAGCCCATGCTCCGGCCCAAGCACCCGATCATGCCCCAGCCCACCGGCCTGGTCACCCCGCAGACGCCGACCACCATCCAGCCGACGAACATCACCCCTGGCACTCCAGCTCCGCCGCCGATACCCAACGCCCCGGCCTCTACCCGGCCGGTCGTGCAGCTCACGCCCGGCACCGCGATAGCCCTTGTCGGTGGTGGTACGGCCGTGGTCCTGGTCGTCGGCGCCGTGCTGGTCTCCATGCTCCTGGCCGTCGCCGTGACCGGCGTTTCGGTCGCCGTCTGCGCCGTCGTCCTGCGCTCCCTGCTCGCCTACGACACCAAGCGTCGCTGACCGGCCCCCGGGCGGCTCCGATACCGCCAAGCATCCGCCGCCCGGGCGCCGTCCCTGTCCGATCCACTGAACCGGAAGGAAGTCCCAGCATGCCGCAGCGCACCAGCCCGACGCCCCGCATCTGCCCGAGCTGCGACGGCTTCGCCTCCGCCGCCATTACCACCGGCGGACGCGACCAGTGCGGCCACCTCCACACCATCACCGCCGACTGCCCGGCCTGCCACGGCACCGGCATCCGCATCGTCCGCCGTGACCAGGAGGACGCCCGTGTCTGACGTGCTCGACCCGACCACCCTCGGCGACCTGCTGAGGGTGGCTTCGGCTCCTGACTACACCCGCTGGGAAGACCAGATCCGCCGTACCGGCGGCTGCGCCGACCCCATTCACCTGCGCGGCTGGGTGACCCAAAAGGACAAGACGACCGGTGCCACGCTGCACCACTACACCACCGCTAGCGAGCCGGGCGGGCGGCTCCGTGTCGCCTGCGGCAACCGCCGCGCCTCCCGCTGCCCGGCCTGCGCCTGGACCTACGCGGGCGACACCTACCACCTCATCCGAGCTGGCCTGGCCGGGGACGACCGCCGAGACATCCGTGCCACCGTCCGCAACCACCCCCGCGTCTTCGCCACCCTCACCGCCCCCTCCTTCGGCCCGGTCCACAACCGACCGGACCGTGGCGCCTGCCGCTGCGGTACCCACCACGCTCCAGACGCACCGGAGCTGGGCACCGCCCTCGATCCGGCCACCTACGATTACGCGGGCGCCGTGCTGTTCAACAACCACACCGGACAGCTCTGGCAGCGCTTCACCAACCGGCTACGCCGAGAGATCGCCGTACGCGCTGGCATCACCCAGCGAGAGCTGAAGGAGCGTGCCCGCCTCTCGTACGGCAAGGTCGCCGAGTTCCAGAAGCGCGGCGCCATCCACTTCCACGCCGTCATCCGCCTCGACGGCCCCGACGGACCCAACACCCCGCCACCGTCCTGGGCCACTGTGCAGCTCCTCACCGATGCCATCCACGCCGCCGCCACGCACGCCTACACCTCCGTCTCGGTCCCGGCCGCCGAAGAGCAGCCCGCCCGCACCTTCCGCTGGGGCACTCAGCTCGACGTCCGCCCCGTCGAGGCGTTCGGCGACGGCTCCGACATCACCGAACAGGCCGTCGCCTCCTACGTCGCCAAGTACGCCACCAAAGCCGCCGAGACCACCGGAACCCTGGACCGCCGCATTGGCGAACTCTCCGAACTCGACCGTTACGACGTCCCCGACCACACCCGTCGCCTGATCGAAGCCTGCAAGCGGCTCGACCTGCTCTACCCCGACCGGCGCCTGTGGGCCTGGGCGCACATGCTCGGCTTCCGGGGCCACTTCTCCTCCAAGTCCCGCCGCTACTCCACCACCCTGGGCACCCTGCGCCAGGCACGTGCCGACTACCGGGCCGCCCAAGAGACCGCCGCCCTCGGCCTGGAGGACGTTGAGCTGGACACCGTTCTGGTCCTGGCCGACTGGCAGTACGCCGGACACGGCCACACCCCCGGCGAATCCGCCCTCTCCGCCACCATCCACCGCGACCTGCAACTCAACCGCGAGACAGCTCGTGACGCACTGACGAACGAGGGGGAGTGGTGACCATGGACCGGCTCCTCACCGTGTACGAGGTCGCGGAGCGGCTCGGCACGGGCGTCCGCTTCCCCCGCCGACTCATCGAGGAACGCCGCATCACCTTCGTCAAGGTCGGTCGGCACGTCCGCATCCCTGAGGGCGCCGTCGAAGCGTTCGTGGGGGCCAACACCGTGGAACCGATCACTCTGCGGCCCACGAAGCTCAGGAGGGCTGCCTGATGGCTGGCAAGCGCAAGTCTCGCCGGGACTTTGGACGCGTCCGCAAGCTGCCTTCCGGCCGGTTCCAGGCTCGGTATCCGGGACCTGACGGTGTCCTGCGCCCGGCGGATCGAACTTTCGCGACGTCGACGGACGCTGATCGCTGGCTGATACGGAAGCGCATCGAGGTCGAAGAGGGGCGCTGGCTCGATCCTGCCGAGGGGCAGACGACCGTACGCGACTGGGCGGCCCGCTGGCTCGCTGCCGTCTCGCCGCAGCTCAAGCACAAGACGCAAGCCTCGTACCGGTCGCTGATCAACTCGCTGATCAATCCGGCACTCGGCGACCGCGAGCTGTCGACCCTCCGGCCGATCACGATCGCTGAGTGGGTCGGTGCGATGAAGACCAAGGGGCTCAGCGCTTCACGTATCCGGCAGGCGTACCGGGTCCTGTCGCAGATCATGCGGGCGGCTTTCGACAACGACATGATTCCGCAGACGCCATGCAGGGGCGTGAAGCTGCCTCGGATGCCGCAGACCGAGCCGCACATCCTCACCCCGCTCGAAGCCTCCCGGATCGTGCGGAGTGCCGACAAGCCGCATGACTTGTTGATCGCGCTCCTCGCGTACGCGGGACTGCGCGTCGGCGAAGCGTTCGCCCTCCGGCGCGTGGACATCGATGTGTCCGGCGGCTTCGTCCTGGTCGATGAGAACCTGGCGGAGGCCAACGGTGCCTTGGTCTTCGACACACCAAAGTCCCATCAGAAGCGGCTCCTGCGGGTTGGCCCGTCGCTCGCGAAGCGGCTCGGCCGGTATCTGGAGGTCCTGCCCGGTGGAGATGACGCGCTCCTGTTCACGACACCCGGCGGCAAGCCGCTCCGCTACAACCAGTGGCGCAAGGCGTACTTCGACCCCGCCGTGTCGGCAGCCGGGCTGACCGACGTGACCCCACATGACTTGCGCGCCTCACACGGAACGTGGGTCGCCGATCAGTACGGCGTGATGACCGCCGCTCACCGGCTCGGCCACTCGAACGCGAGCGTCACGACTCGGCACTACGCCCGGCCGGTCGCCGGTCGTGATGACCAGGTTGCCGAAGCGGCGGACTCCTGGCTCAGCGGGCACAACCATGAGCTTGGGGCACGTAGCGGGCACGACGACGATGACGACGGCTCCGCTGGGGTGCTCGCACCCGTCTGACCTGTGGCGGAGCGCCCCGCCGGGCAAATCGTCGAGAGATCTTGAAAACCGTCGTGGCAGCGATGTCACCGAGGGTTCAAATCCCTCAGCCTCCGCGCAGGTCAGCGAAGTAGCTGGTCAGAAGGGGTGCCCCGAGTCGAGGGGCACCCCTTCCGCATGTCCGCTGCCTCACCCTGCGCCGCCCGAATCGTGGGCCAGGCGTGGGCCAGGGGCGCACCAGGTGTCAGGAGATGGAGAGGCTGGTGCCGAACTCGAAGGCCCTGGACTCGTTCGGCCTGACCTGACCGATCCGCTGCCCCTGACAGTTGGGAAGAGCGAAGACGGTGGCGACCTGGTTGGTGTTGTTCGCGACCAACATCGGCCAGATGTCCGTCGTGTAACAGCCACTTGGGTTGGTGTGGGTGGTCAGCCCGACGGTCAGGGTTCCCTCGGCGGCCACGGCTGACCCCGCTGACGACAGGGCGAGGACCACCGCACCCATCACCGACGCCGCCACAAGCCCAATTCGACGCATCGTTGCCTCCTGCTCAGACACGATCCGGAGGAGACGCCAACCGCCTCCCGACCCATTGCTAACGGCCGTCGCTTGACGGACACTCACGGCTCGCGTGAGTGCCGCCGGTGCTCCTCGGCGATCAGCGCGTGCGGCCAACCTGTGGCCAACTGGCCGGGGGCTTACGGGTGGTACTTCTCCTCGACCGTCTCGGCGCCGCCGGACTTGGTGTTCATGGTGACGCGGACGGTCACGCTGTTGCTCTTCGCGGACTTCTCCAGCTCTTCCACGCTGCACTTCGCGGTGCCGTAGCCGTCGTCGCCGATGGACGCGCCTCCGTTGCTGTCGTCGGAGCAGATCGCGGCCGCGCCGAGGATCTTCGTGGCGTTGGAGATCAGGAACGCCTGCTCCGTGCCGCCCTCTTCAGGCGTGACGGTCAGCTTGCCGGGCGCGAGGTACTTCAGGGTGCCGACGATCGCGCGGTGGTTGCCCGCGTTGGCGGCGCCGCCCCCGTCGGGCGGAGCGGGGGCGGCGCTGCCGTCTTCCTGGCCCTGCGAGCCGGAGCTGTCGGAGTTGTCCGAGGAGGAGCCGCCCGTGGACTGGGGTGCGGACGATTCCTGGGAGCTCGAGGAGCCGGAGGCGTCCGACGCGCCGTCCTCGGGCCCGCAGGCCGTGGCGCCCAGGCTCAGCGCCGCGGCGGCGACGAGGGTGGCGGCGAGGCGGCGGCCAGCGCGGCCGCGGAGGCGGTTGGTGGCGGTGTTCATGGCGTTCTCCTGTTGCTCTGTTCTCTCGTGTCTCTCCCGGACAACACCCAGCTTCGAAGATCGACTTGGTGTTCTACTAACAGACGACTAATGCGCCCTCAGGGCGCCTACCTGCTGGTTCATGCGGCGAGCAGGCGTAGACCGGCCCGGTCCGCCCGGCGTGCCGACCTCTTGGAGTCCCGACGTCATCTCGGGGCCCGCGCGGCTGTCAGGCGACCGGCGGCAGGTGGCGGCCGGTGGTGCTACGGGCCGCGGAGGCGACCGTAGCCTCGGCTTCGCGCCGCGTCAGGCCGGTGTGGAGCGCGGCGTCGATGAGGGCCGGGGCCAGTGCGTCCCCCGCGCCGGTCTCGTACGCCCGGCAGGCGGCCCAGAACAGCCGGTCGTTGCGCCGCCCCTCCTGGGATGCGCGGACGAACCGTATGAGGGCGGCGTCGCGCCCCGGCGCCCCGCCGGTGTCCGGGGGGATGCGATCCGGCGGCGTACGGTCCGGCGGCGTACGGTCCGGGGGCCGCAGCAGGCTGAGGAGCGCGGGCGGTACGGGGGCGGGGCGCCAGGCGGGGGATCCGGGCGCCAGGCGGTAGCGGCCGCGTGAGGTGGCCGAACCGGGGCCGACGAGATAGCCGCCCGCCCCACGGATGTCGATGCCGGGGGCGATCCGTCCGGCGGAGTTGGGGACGGCGAGCCCGGGCGGTCCGCACAGCCACAGATGGCGCCCGCCGCCGGGGGTGAGCACGGTGACGGTACGGGGGAGGGCGAAGGCGTACCGGAGGGCCAGCCGTGCGAGCGCGGCGGCACCGTCGACGCGCGGTTCGTGCTTGAGGTCGAGGTCGACGCCGATGAGGTGGTGCGGGGCGCAGCCGCAGGCGATGCCGTAGCCGGTGGCCCAGGGGGCGGCGGCGAACAGCGCCCGGATCGCCGCCGGGTCGGCGGACGCGTCGTGGACGCCGTGGCCGGGCTGCCCGCAGGCGCCGCGGCAGGGCAGCGGTACGGGGTCGTGGTGGTGAGGGGAGCGTACGGCGGGCAGCTTCGCGCGGGTCAGCGGGATGACGCGGAAGCCATGGGCGGCGGCCGCAAGGGCATGGGCGAGTGGAGTGTTCGCCATGTCCTCCATTTTCGTACAGGTGTCCGATAAGGGGAAGGGGGTGAAGGGCCGGGAGCGGTGCACCGGGGCGTTCTGGGGCGCGGGGGCGCGTCGAAGGTTTGAAAGGAGTTCATCATGCTTGCGTGGTAATACGTCGTTCGGTGCGCTTCGTCTGCCGATGGGTGGGCAACTTTCCGTCATGGCAGGTGTTCGCGCATGACCGGCACGAGTGAGTAGTGGTGATTCATTGAGTGAACGGGACGGGTGAGGTCGTTTACGGTCACGCGGCGGCGCTTCGGTGCCGCCGCGCGGTCGTGTTCGCTCCGCCGCTGCCCGGCCTGCTCGACTGCCTGCTCGACGGCGTGCTTGACAGTGTCAAATTATCTGACGGATAGTCAGAAAGCTTTCCGTGCGGTCGTACGTGCGGCCGTGCGACGCCGTCAAGCCCAGGGGAGCCCGCTGCCCATGCACCTCGCCCCCACGCCCCGCCAGCGGCAACTGCGCGAGCGACTCCGCGCCTACTTCCGCGAGCTGATCACTCCTGAGGTCCGTGCGGCGCTGCCGGGCGACCCGGCGGGCCAGCGACGGCTGTTGCGGCGGATCGGCGCCGACGGGCTGCTCGGGCTCGGCTGGCCGGTCGAGTACGGCGGTCAAGGGCGCGGTCCGGACGAGCAGTTCGTGTTCTTCGACGAGGCGTACCGGGCGGGTGCACCGGTCTCCATGGTCACGCTCAATACGGTCGGTCCGACGCTGATGCGGTACGGCACCGAGGAGCAGAAGCGGTTCTTCCTGCCGCGCATCCTCAGCGGCGAGATCGTCTTCGCCATCGGCTACTCCGAACCGGAGGCCGGGACCGACCTCGCCTCGCTGCGCACGAAGGCCGTGCGGGAGGTAGGCGGGGAGGATGGGGAGCATGGGGCCAAGTCCGGTGCCGGGCGCGGCGGGGCGGACGCCGAGTCGTGGCGTATCGACGGCGCCAAGACCTTCACCAGCAACGCCCAGAACGCCGACTGGATCTGGCTCGCCTGCCGCACCGACCCGGAGGCCCCCAAGCACAAGGGCATCTCGATCATCCTGGTGCCCACCGACGCGCCCGGCTTCTCCTGGACGCCGATCGAGACGGTCGCGGGCCTGACCACGACAGCGACCTACTACGACGCGGTCCGCGTCCCGGCCAGCCATCTCGTCGGCGAGGAGAACGGCGGCTGGGGGCTGATCACCACTCAGCTCAACCACGAGCGGGTCGCGCTCGCCGCCATCGGCATGCAGGCCGAGGACTTCTACGAGGCCGTACTCGCCCACGCCCGCACCCCCGACCCGGACACCGGGGCCCGCCCCGCCGACCAGGACTGGGTACGGGCCCGGCTGGCGGAGGCGCACGCCCGGCTGGCCGCGACCCGGCTGCTCAACTGGCGGCTGGTCGGGGACGTGGGGGCGGGGACGCTGAGCCCGGGAGACGCGAGCGGCGTCAAGTTCGCGGGAACCGAAAGCGCGGTGGCGGTGTATTGCCTATGTCAGGAAATCGCGGGAGAGGCGGGGCTGATCCGGTCGGGGTCGCCGGGAGCGTTCGGGGACGGCGAGCTGGAGCGGATGAACAGGGCCGCGCAGATCAACACCTTTGGGGGCGGGGCGAGTGAGGTGCAGAGGGAGATCGTGGCGACGATGCGGCTCGGCATGCGGCGGGTGCGGCGATGACCGCTGAGACGCATGAGCTGTACGAGAGGCTGCGGGGATTCGAGGGCCGAGTGGCGGCGCGCGGCGGCGAGGGCAGGGACCCCGTCAACGAGCCCATGATCAGGCACTGGTGCGAGGCTATGGGCGACACCAACCCCGCCTATCCGGGCATCGCACCGCCGACGATGCTCCAGGCATGGACGATGGGCGGGCTCGGCGGGCACCCCGGCGGCTCGGCCAGGTCGGAGGCGTATGAGGAGCTGCTGGCGCTGCTCGACGAGGCGGGCTGCACCTCGGTCGTCGCGACGGACTGCGAGCAGGAGTATCTGCGGCCGCTGCGTCCGGGAGACCGGATCACCTTCGACGCGGTGATCGAGTCGGTGTCGCCGCGCAAGACCACCAAGCTGGGCACGGGCCACTTCGTCACCACCCGGATGGACATCCGTGCGGGCGATGAACTGGCCGGGACGCATCGCTTCCGCATCCTCAAATACGCGCCGACGCAGCAGCAGCAGCCGAAGCCGAAGCCGAAGGCGAAGCGCCCGCGTCCCGTCATCAACCGGGACAACGCGGGGTTCTGGGAGGGGGTCGCCGCCCACCAGTTGCTCATCCAGCGTTGCACTGGGTGCGGCACCCTCCGCTTCCCCTGGCTGCCGGGGTGCGGCGGCTGCGGTTCACCGGAGTGGGACACGGTCGCGGCCTCCGGCGCGGGCACGGTGTTCAGCTATGTGGTCATGCACCATCCGCCCTTCCCCGCCTTCGATCCGCCGTATGCCGTGGGTCTGATCGAGCTGGCCGAGGGGGTTCGCATCGTCAGCAACATCACGGGGGTGCCATACGAGGAGGTGCGCATCGGGATGCCTGTCGAGCTGGAGTTCCTGCGGGCCGATGACGAGCTGGAGCTGCCCGTTTTCCGAGGGGCGGTGGCCTGATGGACTTCACGCCCACCGCCGAGCAGCAGGCCGCCCGGGACCTGGCGGCGGAGATCTTCGGGGATCTGTCCACCCATGAGCGGCTATCGGCCCTCGGGACCGGTGTCGACGGCGAGTTGTGGAAGACGCTCTGCGCGGCGGGGCTGCCCGCCGCTGTGGAGGAGATCGGCCTGGTCGGCCTGGTGCTGCTGCTGGAGGAGCAGGGCCGGGTGACCGCCCAGGTGCCGCTCGCGGCCAGCTGTGCGTACGGGCTGCTGCCGGTGGCCGTCCATGGCACGGCAGAGCAGCGCGCGCGGCTGCTGCCCGCCCTGCGGGACGGTACGGCGGTGGCGACGGCCGCGTACCGGCCCGGCTCCTCTCCGGCGGCCTCGGCCCGCCGGACCACCGCGGGGTGGGTGCTGACCGGCACGTTTCCGGTGGTCCCCTGGCTGCGGGCCGCGACCCATGTGCTGGTCGCGGCCCGCACGGAGGAGGGGCGCACACGCTGCTTCCTGATCGAGACCCCGCCGGTCTCCGCCCCGGCCGCCTCCGCCCCATCCACCCCTCCCGCGCTTGCCTCTGGTGCGCATACCTCAGACGTGCCCATCCGGACCGAATCCGTCGAGACCACCGCACCCTGGGCGGCGGGGCGGCTCACGCTCCAGGACGCGCCCGCCGAGCCGCTCGGTGACGACAGCGTCGTCTGGGCCGATGTGCTCGGCAGGGCCCGTACCGCCTTCGCCGGATTGCAGGCGGGCGTCTGTCAGGGATCGGTCGCGCGGGTGGTCCATCACACCTCCGTCCGCGAGCAGTTCGGGCGCCCGCTCTCCGCCCAGCAGGGCGTGCTGCTGCGCGCGGCGGACGCCCATATGGACACCGAGGCGATCCGGGTGACCGCCTACGAGGCGGCCTGGCGCTATGACCGGCATCTGCCCGCGGCCACCCATGCGCTCACCACCGCCTGGTGGGCCTGTGAGGCGGGCAGACGGATCGTCCACGCGGGGCAGCATCTGCATGGCGGCATCGGCGCTGATGTGGAGCATCCGGTGCACCGGCACTTCCTGTGGGGGCGCCAGTTGGACGCGTATCTGGGCCCGGCCCCCGCCCTGCTGGCCGCGCTGGGCACCCTGCTCACGGAGGAGACGTCCGCATGACGGTCATGGTCACGGTCACGGTCCGCGCGGGCGAGGCGCTGCCGCCGCTGCGTATCCCGATCACCCGGACGCTCATCGTCTCCGGCGCCCTCGCCTCCCGGGACTACCAGGATGTGCACCACGATGCCGAGGCGGCCAGGGAGAAGGGCTCTCCGGACATCTTCATGAACATCCTGACCACCAATGGCCTGGTCGGGCGCTATATCACCGACCACTTCGGGCCGCGGGCCCGTCTCCGGAGGGTCGCCATCCGGCTCGGCGCCCCCAACTACCCCGGAGACGAGATGGTGCTGACCGGAGAGGTCACCTCGGTCGCGGACGCCACGGTGGAGGTCGCGGTGACCGGGCAGAACGCCATCGGCCGCCATGTGACCGGCACGGTCACGGTGGAACTTCCCGCTGGTTCCGCCGAATCCCCGACCGGAGCGGTCCGATGAGCGCCCGTCGGCCGGACCGGCTCGGGGGGCGGGCGGCCGTCGTGGGCATCGGCGCCACCGAGTTCTCCAAGGACTCCGGCCGCAGCGAGCTGACGCTCGCGGCCGAGGCCGTCCGGGCGGCGCTGGACGATGCGGGGATCGCCCCGGCCGAGGTCGACGGGCTGGTCACCTTCACCATGGACACCAGCCCCGAGATCACCGTGGCCCAGGCATGCGGCATCGGCGAGCTGACGTTCTTCTCCCGGGTGCACTACGGCGGGGGCGCCGCCTGCGCCACCGTGCAGCAGGCCGCGCTCGCCGTCGCCACAGGTGTCGCCGAGGTCGTCGTCTGCTACCGCGCGTTCAATGAGCGCTCCGGGCGCCGCTTCGGTTCCGGGGTGCAGCACCGCGAGCCATCGGCCGAGGGGGCGGCGCTCGGCTGGTCGCTGCCCTTCGGTCTGCTGACCCCCGCGTCGTGGGTCGCCATGGCCGCACAGCGCTATCTGCACACCTACGGTCTGACGCCCGAGGCCTTCGGCCAGGTGGCCGTCATCGACCGGCGCCATGCCGCCACCAACCCGGCCGCGTATTTCCACGGCAAGCCGATCACCCTGGCCGATCACGCCGCCTCCCGCTGGATCGTGGAGCCGCTGCGGCTGCTCGACTGCTGTCAGGAGACGGACGGCGGCCAGGCGATCGTGGTCACCAGCGTCGAGCGGGCCCGCGACCTCCCGCGGCCGCCCGTCGTGATCACGGCGGCGGCGCAGGGCGCGGGCCGGGCGCAGGAGCAGATGACGAGCTTCTACCGGGACGATCTCTCAGGGCTGCCGGAGATGGGCGTGGTCGCGCGGCAACTGTGGAGCGGCAGCGGGCTGAGTCCCGCCGACATCGATGTGGCCATCCTCTATGACCACTTCACGCCGTTCGTGCTGATGCAGCTGGAGGAGTTCGGCTTCTGTAAGCGCGGCGAGGCGGCCGGATGCGTCGCCGAGGGCGCGCTGCCGCTCAACACCCATGGCGGACAGCTCGGCGAGGCGTATCTGCACGGGATGAATGGGATAGCGGAGGCCGTCCGCCAGATACGCGGCACGGCCGTCAACCAGGTGCCGCATGCCGCCAGCGCACTGGTCACCGCGGGCACCGGAGTACCGACATCCGGGCTCCTCCTCGGCGCAGACGGCTGAACCACGCGCGTGTCTGCGGCACCGGCCCTCCGGTGTCCACATTGACTCCTCATATGAACCGAGGAAAGAAGAGCAGATGGATGTTCATGGGCTGGGCTGCCAGTCTGATCGCGGTGCTGGCCACCTCGATCAGCGGCCCCGCCTCCGCCTCGGCGGAAGCCCTCCCCGACCCGCGTCCCCTGGGCGCCAAGGTCTTCCAGGGCCGGGGCTTCGACACCTGCCACACCCCCACGCTCGCGGCCCTGCGCGCGTGGAAGGCCTCCCCCTATCGCGCCGTCGGCGTCTACTACGCGGGCCGTGGCCGGGCCTGCCCCAGCCAGCCCAACCTCACCGTCTCCTGGATGCGCGGAGTGAAGAGCATGGGGTGGCATGTGCTGCCCATCTTCGTGGGGTCCCAGTCCCCCTGCGTCCGCAACAAGAACAAGAGGAAGTTCGCCATCGGCAGCACACCCTGGGCGCAGGGCCGCAAGGAGGGGAAGGACGCGGTGGCCCGCGCGAAGGCGCTGGCGATGAAGAAGCGCAGCGCGCTCTATCTGGACATGGAGGCCTACGACCCGGGGAAGGCGAGCTGCGCGGCCACCACGCTCTCCTTCATCCGAGGCTGGAACCGCGAGGTGCGCTCGCACGGCTTCTTTCCCGGTTTCTACAGCAGCGCCGAGTCCGGGGTGCGCCATCTGGAGAAGTCCCGGAAGGCGGGGATCCGTGATCTCCCCTCCGTGATGTGGTTCGCGCGCTGGAACGGGAAGGCGGCGCTGGCCGGAGAGCCGGTCCTGGCCAAGAAGGCCTGGAATCCGCACCGCCGCATCCATCAGTACGTGGGCAATGTGCATGAGAAGCACGGCGGCCGGACGATCCAGATCGACCGCAACAAGGTGGACGCGCCGGTCGCGATCATCAGCTGAAGCATCGGCTGATCCGTCAGCTGATCCGTCCGCTGTGCCGTCAGCCGCTGGGAGGACCCTCTACGGCACAACCCTGACGGAAGTCCCGCTCTATCCATCCCCAGGAGGTGTTGTCAGCCCTACCCCTACAACCTCAGGTTGATTCGGCTTCGGCACTTGTGGCCGATCCGCGGTGAGCCCCTCACTCCCTAGCGTTGGGGCATGACCACGACCGTGTGCTCAGGGGCTTCCGTCGCCGCGTTCCCGTCGTTCACCTCGTACGTACGGGCACGGGGGCCGATGCTGCTGCGCACCGCCCGCTCGCTGACGCCCAACGCCTGTGACGCCGAGGATCTGCTGCAGACCGCGCTGACCAAGACATACGTCGCGTGGGAGCGGATCGAGGACCACAAGGCGCTGGACGGCTATGTGCGCCGGGCGCTGGTCAACACGCGGACCTCCCAGTGGCGCAAGCGCAAGGTCGACGAGTTCGTCTGCGAGGAGCTGCCCGAGCCGGACCCGGTCCCCGCCCCCGACCCCGCCGAGCAGCAGGTCCTGCGCGACATGATGTGGCGCGCGGTGATGCGGCTGCCGGACCGCCAGCGGGCCATGGTCGTCCTCAGGTATTACGAGGACCTGAGCGAGGCCCAGACGGCGGAGGTGCTCGGGGTGTCCATCGGCACGGTCAAGAGCGCCGTCTCGCGCGCCCTCGTCAAGCTCCGCGAAGACCCGGAACTGATCCGCGCGGCCTGACGATCTACGGTGGACTCCAGGGCCGAGCGGGGTAGTGACATACCGGCCGGTCGCTTGCACAATCGGCGGACTACCCGCGCGTAACCGTAAATTCCTGGAGGCCACGGTGCTCAGCACGATGCAGGACGTACCGCTGACCGTGACCCGCATCCTCGAGCATGGAGCGCTGGCCCACGGCACGGCTCAGGTGCTCACCTGGACCGGTGGCGGTGAGCCGCAGCGCCGTACCTTCCACGAAGTGGGCCTGCGGGCCACCCGGCTGGCGAACGCGCTGCGCGACGAGCTGGGCGTCGAACAGGGGCAGCCTGTCGGCACGCTCATGTGGAACAACTGCGAGCATCTGGAGGCCTATCTCGCGGTCCCCTCCATGGGCGCCGTGCTGCACACCCTGAATCTCCGGATGCCCACCGGCCAGCTGACCTGGATCATCAACCACGCCGCCGACCGCGTGATCGTGGTGAATGGTTCGCTGCTCCCGCTCCTGGCCCCGCTGCTGCCCGAGCTGGGGTCCGTGGAGCACATCGTCGTCTCCGGGCCGGGCGACCGTTCCGTGCTGGACGGGTGCCGGGCCCGCGTCCACGACTACGAGGAACTGATCGAGGGCCGTCCCGAGCGTCATCCCTGGCCGGTGACCGACGAGCGGCAGGCCGCGGCTCTGTGTTACACCTCCGGCACCACCGGCGACCCCAAGGGCGTGGCCTACAGCCATCGCTCCATCTACCTGCACTCGATGCAGGTCAACAGCGCCGAGGCGTTCGGCATGTCCGCGAAGGACACCCTGCTGCCCGTGGTGCCGATGTTTCACGCGAACGCGTGGGGCACCCCGCACGCCGCCTTCATGGCGGGCGCGTCGATGGTGATGCCCGACCGCTTCCTGCAGCCCGCCCCGCTCGCCGACATGGTCGAGACCGCCCGGCCCACCCTCGCCGCCGCCGTCCCCACCATCTGGCAGGGGCTGCTCGCCGAACTCACCGCCACGCCACGGGACGTGTCCAGCCTCACCCATGTCTACATCGGCGGGTCGGCCTGCCCACCGTCCCTGATGAAGGCGTTCGAGGAGCGGCACGGCATCCGGGTCGTGCACGCGTGGGGCATGACGGAGCTGTCGCCGCTCGGATCCATGGCCCATCCGCCCGCCGGTCTCACGGCCGAGGAGGAATGGCCGTACCGGGTGACGCAGGGCCGGTTCCCGGCCTCCGTGGAGTACCGGCTGATGGCGCCCGGGGGCGAGGTCGTGCCCGCGGACGGGGAGGCGGTCGGCGAACTGGAGGTGCGTGGACCGTGGATCGCGGCCGCGTACTACGGAGGGGCGACGGGCGAGCCCATGCGTCCGGAGGACAAGTTCACCGAGGACGGCTGGCTGAAGACCGGCGACGTCGGCACGGTCTCCCCGGACGGCTATCTGACCCTGACCGACCGGGCGAAGGACGTCATCAAGTCGGGCGGCGAATGGATCTCGTCGGTCGAGCTGGAGAACCATCTGATGGGCCATCCGGAGGTCGCCGAGGCGGCGGTGGTGGCGGTGCCCGACGAGAAGTGGGACGAGCGCCCGCTCGCCACGGTGGTGCTGAAGGAGGGCGCCACCGTGGACTACGCGGGGCTGCGGGAGTTCCTCGCCGGGCGGGTCGCGCGCTGGCAGCTGCCGGAGCGCTGGGCCCTGATCCCGGAGGTGCCGAAGACGAGCGTGGGGAAGTTCGACAAGAAGGTCATCCGGAAGCGGTACGCGGACGGGGAGCTGGAAGTGACCACCCTCGACTGAGGCCGCCCGACTGAAACCGCCTGGCTGAACCCGCCCGGCTGAACCCGTACGACCGAGGCCGTCCGGCTGGGGGCATCCCCCTCAGCCGGTGCCCGACCTCAGCCGGTGCCCTACGCCTCCGCCGGTGCCTCAGTTGGTGCCGATCTTCGCCAGCAGGTCGACGATCCGGGCCTGCACCTCCGCGCTCGTCGAGCGCTCCGCGAGGAACAGCACCGTCTCGCCCGAACTGAGCCGCGACAGGTTCGCCGGGTCGATGTCCGCGGAGGTGTAGACGACCAGCGGGGTGCGGTTGAGCAGCCCGTTGCCGCGCAGCCAGTCGACGATCCCGGCCCGGCGGCGGCGTACCTGCATCAGGTCCATCACCACCAGGTTCGGCCGCATACGCCCCGCGAGCGCCACCGCGTCCGCGTCCGTCGCGGCCCGGGCGACCTGCATGCCGCGCCGCTCCAGGGCCCCCGTCAGCGCCGCCGCGATCGGCTCGTGCTCCTCGATCAGCAGGACGCGCGGCGGATGCTGTTCGCTGTCGCGCGGGGCGAGCGCCTTGAGCAGGACGGCCGGGTCGGCCCCGTACGCCGCCTCCCGCGTCGCCTGGCCGAGCCCCGCCGTCACCAGCACCGGCACCTCGGCGGCGACCGCCGCCGTCCGCAGCGACTGCAGCGCGGTCCGGGTGATCGGCCCGGTCAGGGGGTCGACGAACAGCGCCGCCGGATACGCGGCGATCTGCGCGTCCACCTCCTCACGGGAGTTCACGATCACCGGGCGGTAGCCGCGGTCGCTCAGCGCCTGCTGCGTGGACATGTCCGGCGCGGGCCACACCAGGAGCCGGCGCGGGTTGTCCAGCGGCTCCGGGGGCAGTTCGTCGTCGGGCGGCGGGGTGCGGTCGTCGACGATCTCTATGGCGCCGTTGGGCCCGTCCAGCGGCTCCGGCCCCTCCGCTCCTTCGTCCGGCGCGCCGATCGCGAACGCGCGCCCCGAACTGTGCGGCGAGGCCGGGCGGGGCGGCTGCGGCCCCGGGCCGGGCTGGTTGCGCGGCTGGGCTCCGGGTGGGGGCCCGGCCTGGCCGGGGGCCTGCGCCGGGGACTGGGGGTGGGCGCGGCTGCCGGTGGGTTCCAGATCCGCCGAGCTGTTCTGGTCGGCCATATCGGGGCGGGCGGCCAGCTTGCGCCGCCTGCCCGACCCCGCGGTGGCCGTACCGCCGGAGGGCGTCTGGGGCTGCTGCGGCTGTTGCGGCTGGGGAGTGCGCTGGTGCTCGCTGACCTGCTGTGCGAACGGCACCCCTTGGCCCAGCGTGCGCACGCTGAACGCGCGCCCCTGGGTGGTCTCCGCGCCCTGCGGAGCGCCCTGCGGGCGGCCTTGGGGGGCGCTTTGGGGCGCGCCCTGAGGGGGCTGAGGTGCCTGGGGGGCGTTCGGGCGTGCGTTCTGGGGCGTGCTCTGGGGCGCGCGCGGCGCCTCGGGAGGCAGCTGCTGCGCCGGGGGAGCCCCGGGCGCGGGCTCCGGCTGCTCCTCGGAGAGGGGGCGCCGGGCGCGGCGGCGGCCGGAGTGCTGAGCCGCCTGCTGGCCGCCCATGGAGTCCTGCGCGGGCTCGCCCCAGGCGGGCTGCTGCTGTTCGGGGGTGCGCGCGGCGGGGAGCGCGGGCATGGCGGACCCGCCGCCCGCACCGGAGCCCGGCCCGGCACCCTGCCCGGCACCTGGTTCGGCACCCGGCCCGGCCGTGCCCGGACGCGGGGCCTGCGGCCCGCCCTGCCCCTGATTCTGGTTCTGGCCCTGCTGGGCCGGTGCCTGTTGCGGGGCCTGACCGGGACCGGACGGCCAGCCTCCGTTGCGGGGCGCGGTCCCGCCCGGGGGCACGGGCTGTACGGCCAGGCCACCGCCCTGCGGCTGGGCCTGCGCCTGCGGGGCGCCGACGCGCGCGTCCCGGGGGCCATGCTGCGCGGGGACGAGCCCGGCGGGCCCGGCCGGGCCCAGCTCGGGCGGCAGCGCGCCGGGCTGCGACGGCCGGTCGGCCGCCGCGGGCGGCAGCGCGAACGGAGAGCGTGCCGCGCCGGGTTCCCCCGCCGCCTGTGCCTGGGGCTGCGGCTGTGCCTGAGGGTGAGGCTGTGTCTGGCGTTGCGGCTGAGGCTGAGCGCCCTGCTCGGGCACCGCCCGGTTCGGCGTCTCGGTCAGGGGCCGCCGGGCACGACGGCGGCCGCTGGGGACCGCCCCCTCGCCCTCGGCGGAGTCCTGGGAAGGGTCGCCCCAAGCGGGCTGCTGCTGGTCCGGGGTGCGGGCGGCGGGGAGCGCGGGCACGGCGGACTCGCCCGCACCGGCCGCATCGGGGCCGTTCACGTCGGGGCCGTTCGCGTCGGCCGCCGCCGGAGGCAGGGCGAACGGGGAGCGGCCGCCGCCCTGGCCACCCTGCTGGGCCGGATACGGACCGGCGGCCTCCTGAGCCGGGGAGCCGCGCCGACGACCGCCCGCGGCCGGGTGCTGCGGCTGGGCGATGCCCTGCGGCGGTACGACGCCCATCGCGGCGGCGCCGACCGCCTGCGGACCGGCACCGGCACCGGTGCCCTGGCCGTCCGTACCGTCGTTCGCGGCCGCCGGGGCCTCCTCGTCGGCGCGCGGGCGTGCCCGGCGCCGTCCGGTCGGCCGCGGCTGGTCCTGCTCGCCCGGCTGCTGCCCGCCCTGCTGGTTCTGCTGCCGCGGATCGGTACCGGCCTCCGCGGGGAGCGTGGCGGGTACGGAACGGTTCTGCGCGCCGCTCGTGTCCGCCCCCGGCGCGTTCTGCGGATCGCCGGAGCCGGGGGCGCCGTTCGGACCGCCGTCCGCGCCGTCGCCGCCCGCGGTGCCCGCGGTGTCCGTGGCCGCGCCGGTTCCGCCGCCCGAAGTGCCCTGCCCCTGCGTACCCTCGGCGCCTCCGGACGCCGCCTGGGCGTCGGCCTTCGCCCGCTCCTGGTCGGCGGCCGCCGCCGAGATCGGCACCTCCAGGACGTAGGCGTGCCCGCCCATGCCCGGCATCTCATGTGTCTGCAGCACACCACCGTGCCGGCGCACGATCCCGCGCACGATCGGCTCGTGCACCGGGTCGCCGCCCGCGTACGGTCCGCGGACCTCGAACCGTACGACGTTGCCGCGCTGTGCCGCCGCGACCACGATCGTCGAGTCCCCGGACGCGCCGCCTCCGCCCGAGGCCGCCTTGCCGGTCGAGTCGACCCCGGCCACGTCCGCGATCAGGTGGGCGAGCGCCTGGGCCACCCGCTGCGGGTCCACTTCGGCCTCGATCGGCGGGGCGTGCACGGCGAACTGCGCGCGCCCCGGACCGATCAGCTCGACCGCGCCCTCCACACCGGCGGCCACGACCTCGTCCATGGAGACCGCGCGCCGGGCCAGCTCCTCGCCGTCCGCGTCGAGCCGCTGATAGCTCAGGACGTTGTCGACGAGCGTGGTCATCCGGGTGTACCCGGCGGCCAGGTGGTGCAGGATCTGGTTGGCCTCGGGCCACAGCTGCCCGGCCGGGTCGTCGGCCAGGACGCCGAGTTCGCCGCGCAGCTCCTGGAGCGGACCGCGCAGCGACTGGTCGAGCACCGCCAGCAGCTGGCTGTTTCGGGCGGTGAGGGCGTCCAGCCGCTCCGCGTACGTCTGCCGCTCCCGGTCGAGCTGCGCCTGCAGCTCCTCCAGCGCCTTGGCGTGCTCGTCGCGAAGCTCTTCCAGCTCCTTGGCGCGCTCGTCGCGAAGCTCCTCCAGCTCCTTGCTGTGCTGCGCCGTGAGGCTCTCCACCTCCTCGGCGTGCGTCGAGACGAGCGCTTCCTCGGCGCGCCGGTCGGTGAAGGTCATGACGGCGCCGACGAGTTGCTCGCCGTCCCGTACGGGCGCGGTCGTCAGGTCGACCGGTACCGCGCTCCCGTCCTTGGCCCACAGCACCTGGCCGCGCACCCGGTGCTTGCGGCCGGAGCGCAGGGTGTCGGCGAGCGGGGACTCCTCGTACGGGAAAGGGGAACCATCGGGGCGCGAGTGGTGTACAAGAGAGTGAAGTACCTGACCGCCCAGGTCACTGGCCCGGAAGCCGAGGATCTGCGCTGCGGACGGGTTGACGAGGACCACCTTGCCCTCGGTGTCCACGCCGACCACGCCCTCCGCCGCCGCGCGCAGAATCATCTCGGTCTGGCGCTGCTGGCGGGCGAGTTCGGCCTCGGTGTCGAGCGTCCCGGTCAGGTCCCTCACGATGAGCATCAGCAGCTCGTCGCCGGTGTAGCTGTACTGATCGGCGTACGGGTCCGCGTACGGGGTCCGGCTGTCCTCGACGTTCGCGCTGGTCACCTCTACGGGGAACTGAGCCCCGTCGGTGCGCCGCGCGATCATCCGGGTCGGCTTGGTGCTGGTGATCCGTTCCGCGTCCCCGGGCCTGCGCATCGACCCGGGGATCCGATTGGGATCGAAGGAGGGGAGAAGATCGAGCAGACCACGGCCCACGAGTGCGGTGCCCGGCGTCTCGAAGGACTCCAGCGCGATGTGGTTGGCGTTGACGATCGTGCCGTTGCAGTTGACCAACAGCAGAGCGTCGGGAAGGGCGTCGAGTATCGCTGCGAGGCGAGCAGCGCCTCGGGATGGCCTGCTGCTCACGACGACGCTTCCTCCCTGACTTACCGCACCTTGCTGACACCCGCGGTCATTGTGCCGCCCGTCCGTGGAGTGTCTCAGGGGAGTCTACGGGCACCAAGGGCGGGCGCGGCGGTAGATGAGAGGGAGGTCGCAGCACGACATGCACGTCTCGGCGCACGCCCGGACAAACTTCCCGGGCCCCGCCGCCGCACACTCCCGGCTCAATCCCCAGGTCAGCTCCCAGGCAGACGCAAAACGATCGAGAAACGGTTCCACCTGGAGATTTCGCACCCATTCGTTCGCGTGAAGCGAGCGTTGACGGGGCGCCCCGCCCACCGCCCCCGCACCGTCGCCGTGGCCTCCCCGCCGTACTGACCCGTGCACATCGCCCCGGGCGGCACCGGCGCGAACGGATCCCGGCCCCACTTGGTCTGAGCCTCCAGCTGACGGCAGGCGGCCCGGGCCCGGGGGTGGGTACCGCCGGTGGGGTGGCATGCCAGTACGTACCGCACGGTGTCGAGGTGCTGGCCCGTCTCGCTCACCCTGATGACGAGACGATCGGAACTCTCCCCGTCGTACGACACGGGCAGCGGCAGCGGCGTGGCCGCCGCGGGGCTCAGCGCGGCCACGGTGGCGGCGACAGCGGCGGCGGTGGTGACGGCGAGGCGATGCAGCAGGGGCATGTGAGTACTCCTGGTGTGATCAGACCGGGGCGCGCTGCCCCTGCCCCTGCTAACGCGCCTCCGCCGCGCGCGTTGCGCCGCCATCCGGGCATCGCGCCCCCTAAGAGCTTTGCGGTCCTGCCCGCCCGCCGAGTACCGTAGGCCGCGATTGGTGACATCCCGCTGGGCTGTGACATCATCTGCACACGCCACATCGCGCTCACGCGAGCGCGCCACGGCGTGCTGGAGGCTTCGCCTAGTCTGGTCTATGGCGCCGCACTGCTAATGCGGTTTGGGCCCTAAAGCCCATCGAGGGTTCAAATCCCTCAGCCTCCGCTTCTCGAGAGCCCCGGTCGATCACGACCGGGGCTCTTGTGTCGCGTGCCCCTCCCGAGTGACGGCCCCTCTCCGCAGCGTCACCCCGCCCAAGCGCCCCCAGCCCCCCTCCCGCGCGGCCGTTCTCCCAGCCGCGGCCCCGCCTGCCCGAACGGGCCTCGCAGGCCTCAAAACAGGTATTTCCGCAGGTCAGGTGGGGTGTGGCAAACGGATTTCGCGTGACGGCGCAGGTCATGTAATGTTGTTCCCGCAACGCCGACCGGCAAGAAAAACCGCCGGGAAGCCAAGCGCTCGTAGCTTAACGGATAGAGCACTTGACTACGGATCAAGAGGTTGCAGGTTCGAATCCTGCCGAGCGCGCAGCAGCGTAGAGGCCCCTTCCAGAGATGGAAGGGGCCTTTTGCGTTGGCCGTTGCCCGGTTCGGTGCGCGGTCGTGGGGGCGTCAACCTGGGGCGTCGTTGGCCCTTCGTGTGGGTTATGGCCTTTCCGGCCTCGAAGGAAGCGCCGCAAGGCGGCCGATCCCCCAGCCTTCAAGGGTCGATCAAAGTAAACGTCTGTTTTTGGATATTTAAAGCATCCCATCACAAAATGAGACTGTTTGGGTGTTCCTGTCGCTTGCCAAGTACCTGAGGACAGCGTCCGAGGCAAAGGGGCACAGGCATGGCTGACTGGAAGAACATCTCCGGGGGACTCACGACGATCTCGGTCGGTTCCCGGACGCACGTGTGGGGTGTGAACTCCTTGGGGCAGATCTACCGTTACACGGGTCACGATGCGAATCCGTGGATCGGTATCCCGGGTAGGGCGGTCGACATCGGTGTGGCTGCTGATGGCACGGTGTGGCATGTCAACTCTGCCGGTGCTATCTACCGGTACACCGGGGATCAGGGTTCGACTGACTGGGTCAGCGTCGCGGGTGGTCTGAGTCGGATCTCGGTGGGTTCGCGGACGCATGTGTGGGGTGTGAACTCCTTGGGGCAGATCTACCGTTACACGGGGCATGACGCGAATCCGTGGATCGGTATCCCGGGTAGGGCGGTCGACATCGGTGTGGCTGCTGATGGCACGGTGTGGCATGTCAACTCTGCCGGTGCTATCTACCGGTACACCGGGGATCAGGGTTCGACTGACTGGGTCAGCGTCGCGGGTGGTCTGAGTCGGATCTCGGTGGGTTCGCGGACGCATGTGTGGGGTGTGAACTCGTCGGGGCAGATCTACCGTTACACGGGGCATGACGCGAATCCGTGGATCGGTATCCCGGGGGGTGCGGTTGATATCGGTGTTGCCGCTGATGGCACGGTGTGGCACGTCAACTCCGCCGGTGCCATCTACCGCTACATCGGAGACCAGCCGAGCTGACAAGTCGGCAACCGTGCGAGGGGCCCCGATCCGGAAGGGCCGGGACCCCTCCTGGGGCGCGGTCCGCGTCGAGCGCCAGGTCAGTCAGGAGCGGGAGCGGTCACCTGTGGCCTCCAGTGGTGAGTTCGCGGACGAGGCTTTCGACGCGGGCTCGGATCTCGTCGCGGATCGGCCGTACCGCCGCGACGCCCTGTCCGGCCGGGTCGTCGAGCTTCCAGTCCAGGTAGGTCTTGCCGGGGAAGTACGGGCAGGCGTCGCCGCAGCCCATGGTGATGACGACGTCCGAGGCTTGTACGGCTTCGGCCGTCAGCACCTTGGGGATTTCCGCGGCGATGTCGATGCCGACCTCCGCCATCGCTTCCACCACGGCGGAGTTGACGTGCTCGGCGGGGGCCGAACCGGCGGAGCGGACTTCGACGCGGTCACCCGCGAGGTGGGTGAGGAAGGCGGCGGCCATCTGGGAGCGGCCCGCGTTGTGGACGCAGACGAACAGCACGGACGGCCTCGGGGAGTCAGACATGGGCGGGACCTTCCTGGGCGGGCGTGCGGTCGGCGGACGCGTCGGATGAGCGTGGGAAGGAGCGCCGGGTGGCCAGGGCGACGTAGACGAGGCCGATCAGTACGGGGACCTCGATGAGCGGGCCGACGACTCCGGCCAGGGCCTGGCCGGAGGAGGCGCCGAAGGTCGCGATGGCGACGGCGATGGCGAGTTCGAAGTTGTTGCCCGCGGCGGTGAACGCCAGCGTGGTCGCGCGGGGGTAGTCCAGGCCCACGGCCTTGCCCAGCGCCATGGACCCGGCCCACATCATGGCGAAGTAGACCAGGAGCGGTACCGCGATCCGGGCCACGTCCATCGGCTGCGAGGTGATCGCGTCACCTTGGAGGGCGAACAGGAGGACGATCGTGAACAGCAGCCCGTACAGGGCGAACGGGCCGATGCGCGGGATGAGTGTCGTCTCGTACCAGGCCCGGCCCCTGGCCTTCTCGCCGAGGCGCCGGGTCAGGAATCCGGCCACCAGCGGGATGCCGAGGAAGATCAGGACGCTGCGGGCGATCTCCCACACGCCGACGTCGAGACCGGTCTGCTCCAGGCCGAGCCAGCCGGGGAGGACGGTGAGGTAGAACCAGCCGAGCGCGGAGAAGGCGATCACCTGGAACACGGAGTTCAGGGCGACGAGGACGGCGGCGGCTTCCCGGTCGCCGCAGGCCAGGTCGTTCCAGATGATGACCATGGCGATGCAGCGGGCCAGGCCGACGATGATCAGGCCTGTCCGGTACTCCGGCAGGTCCGGCAGGAGGAGCCAGGCGAGCGCGAACATGAGCGCCGGGCCGAGGATCCAGTTGAGGACGAGCGAGGGGATCAGCAGGCGCCGGTCCCGGGTGACCGTGTCGAGGCGGTCGTAGCGGACCTTGGCCAGGACCGGGTACATCATCACCAGCAGGCCGAGCGCGATCGGCAGGGAGACGCCGGTGACGGTCACCTTCGCCAAGGCTTCGCCCAGGCCTGGGACGAGCCGTCCCAGGCCGAGGCCGGTGGCCATCGCGAGCAGGATCCACACCGCGAGGTACCGGTCCACGAAGGACAGGCGCGCGGCGAGCGGGGCGGTGGCCATCAGGCGTCGTCCGCCGTCGCGGCGGGCTCGGGCAGCGGCTGCCCGGCGGGGCGGGGCTCGGTGGGGCGGGTTCCGGCGGGTCGGGTGAGGAATCCGGCGAGCCGGTCGGTCATCTCCGGCAGGAGCCGGTAGTAGACCCAGGTGCCCCGGCGCTCGCAGTCGATCAGCCCGGCCTGTCGCAGCAGCTTCAGGTGGTGGGAGATCGTCGGCTGCGAGAGGTCGAAGGCGGGGGTGAGGTCGCAGACGCAGACCTCGCCCCCGGCGCGCGAGGCGATCATCGACAGCAGCCGCAGCCGGATGGGATCGCCCAGTGCCTTGAACACCTTCGCCAGCTCGACGGACTGCGCCTCGTCGAGCTGGGCGGTCAGAAGTCCGGGGCAGCAGCCGTCGTTCTCGTCCTCGTCCTGGCCGGGCACCGCGAGCTCTTGTTTCGACATGCTTCTATGTTGACGTTCTTCAATGCAAGACGCAAGCTTGCATTGAAGGAGATCGATACAGGCCGATGGGAGACCACCATGTCCCGCGCGCAGCTCGCCTTGAACGTGCCCGACCTCGACGCCTCAGTGGCGTTCTACTCCAAGCTCTTCGGTGTCGAGCCAGCCAAGCGCCGCCCCGGATACGCCAACTTCGCGATCACCGAGCCGCCGCTGAAACTCGTCCTCATCGAAGGCGAAGCAGACCAGGAAACCCGGCTCGATCACCTCGGCGTCGAGGTCGATTCCACCGACCAGGTCAACGCCGCCACCGACCGCCTCAAGGATGCCGGACTCGCCACGTTCGAGGAGGACGACACCTCCTGCTGCTACGCCCTCCAGGACAAGGTCTGGGTCCACGGTCCTGGCAAGGAACCCTGGGAGGTCTACGTCGTCAAGGGCGACGCCGAGGAGATGGGCAAGAAGGCCGCCACGGGCTGTGCATGTGGAACCTGAGTCGTCCTGTCGAGTGCGCGGCAGTTCAGAGGCCCCTGTCCGGGCATGAGTGAGGGGCGGTGAAGGGGACGTTGGTGGCTTGGGCGGGGATCTCGATCTCGTCGCCCAGGGCCCATTCGGCTACTCGCGAGACCATCGGCGCCGGTACCGCGTCGTGCCGGACGGGGGCGGGGCGTTAGTGATGCGTTAGCGGGCGCCACCGGGGTGTTAATGGGGCAATAGCGGCGGTCGTCAGGGTTGGTGGTGAGAGGGACGTTCCATCGACCAAGGGGGTTCCCATGTCGCACAGCACGCTCACCCGCCGGGGCAAGGTCGTCGTCGCCACGATGGCGGCTGTGGCGGCCATGGGGATCACGGCTTGTCAGGGGAGTGATCCCAAGCCTGCGGGGGCCGAGTCCGTGGGGTCCGGGGCCGCAGCCTCGAAGGATGCCTCGGTGGACGGGGAGGGCATCGGGGCCATGGCCGGGAGTGCCGGGGGCGGGCGGTGTGAGTCCTCGTCGATGAGTCTGCGTGTGGGGAACGCGGACGTGGGGGCGGGCAACATCCGGTATTCGCTGGTGTTCACCAACAAGGGGAAGAGCGCCTGCACGCTCAACGGGTTCCCCGGGGTGTCGCTCCTGGCCAAGGACGGGCAGCGGATCGGGAAGCCCGCCGAGCGGGAGGGGGCCGCGGGGAAGCCCGTCACAGTGGCCGCCGGGGGGAGCGCGCATGCCGTGCTGCACACGATCAACGACGGTCTCTCGGACAAGCCGTGCTGGAAGAGCGCCTCTCTGGTGCAGGCCTACCCGCCCGGCTCGAAGGAGGCCATGACCGCGCGGGTCGCCTCGGGACTGCGGGTGTGCGGGGACGAGTTCACCGTCACGGCTGTTGAGTCCGGCGCCGGGGTGTGAGTCGGGGCGGTATGACGCCCCGCCTGCCTGCGCGCCCGGTCGACACACCGGGCGCGCAGGCATTTCTGTGTTCATCCGGGCGTCGTCGCTCCGGCGTAACCGGCCCATCGCCCGGTCGCCTCGGATACCGCGCCGGGCTCGCCGAGGGCGATCACGGTCATGGCGTCCGCCCGGAACAGCGCGGCGCCCGCCGCACCGACCTCGGCCGCCGTGGTCTGCCGGAGGTCGTCCGGCAGGCGTTCGGCCCAGTGGACCGGGCGGCCTGCCGAGACACCGTCGCGCAGCAGATCGGCCTTCGCCGCCGGGGAGTCGAAGGCGCTGAGGAGCTGGGCCGCGCAGAAGGCGCGGATCGGTTCCAGCTCCGCCGCGGTGGCGGGCGTGTCCGGCAGCGACCGCAGGGCCTCCTGGATGCCCGCGACGCCGCGGGCCGCGTCCCGGCGGGGCAGCGTCGCCCTGACGTAGGCACGTGGGAGGCCGAGGCAGATGTCGCGTCCCGCGTGGAGCGAGGGGGTCAGGCCCGCGCCGAGGGCGCTGGTGACCAGCCGGGATCCGTGGTGGGCGCCGAACAGCGCGGTGGCGAGGTAACGGGCCGCTCCTGTGGGACGGTCGTCGGCCGGTTCCGGGGCGCTCAGCGTCAGGCGCACAGCGTCCGGCACGTCGTGGTGGACCGCCAGTAGGCCGCCGGTGGGGGGCGGGGAGGCGGTGTGGGGGGCGGTGTGCCCGGACGGGCCGGGGGCCAGCGTCCGTTCGGCCTCGGCGGTGAACCGTTCGGGATCGAGATCGCCTACCGCGATCAGCCAGCCACCGTGCCGCAGGATCTCCTGGTGCATCGCGCCGAGGTCGCAGGGGGTGGCGGAATGGGTCGCGGGAAGCGTTTCGGCCAGCCAGTGGCGGCGTAGCGCGGTGTCCATCAGCGCCTCGGGGGCGTGCGGTCTGCGGGACGTGGGGGGCGTACGGGGCGGCGAGGTCGCGGTGTCGAGTGGTGTGGCCAGCCCGCCCAGCAACGTCAGCCATGCGCCGACCTGGTCCGCGGTGGTGTAGCCGGAGACGTCGAACCACTCGCCGTCGGTGGTCAGCTGGCAGCTTCCGCCCGCGTGCTCCGCCCGGGACGCGACCCGGTACCGGGCGGCCAGCAGCCGCACCAGCGCGTCCGCGCCCTCCGGATCGCGCCACCCCGACGGCCCCAGCGGCAGCCGCCACCGCAGCTCCACCAGCGGGGAACGGGCGTCCCGGACGGCCACGACGCGGGTGCCTCCCGGAAGCGTGGTCTCGCGCCGCGCACCGTGGTACGGGGCGGGCCGTACGCCCAGGGGCGGTACGGGGCGGGCTGCTGCCGGGGGCCGGGCACTCGGTGTCGGATCGGGGACGGCCTCCGCCGCTGTCCCTCGCACCGGGTCCGGGCGGGTCCGGGTGGGGCCGGGGGCCATGACGAGCACTCCCTTCGGGGCCGTCCCCAGGCCTCGGGCCGCCTGTGCCACCTCCTCCGGGCCGATCCCGGCGAGCAGCGCGGGGTACGCGTCGAGCAGGTCGGCCCGGTCGAACAGAAGTTCCAGCCGTCCGAGGGCTCGGGCGCGCGCGTACGCGTCGGCGTGTTCGCGGTGGTGCCGTGTGATCAGGCGCCGTACCGCTTGGGACTGGGCCTGCTCGAAGTGAGGTGCGGCCGCCCACGGGGACCAGCTGTCGGTCACGGTGCCGACCGCCTGTTCTGGCGGGACCATCGAGGGGACCAGGCCGGTGATGACGAGGAGGTCGGGGGACTGCGCGTCGAGCGGGCCGAAGACGCCGCAGCCGGCGGACACGGTCTGGAGCCCGTCGAGGCCGTGGTGGGTGATCATGTCGGCGAGCACGACGTGGGCCAGGTACCGCGTCATGTCCTCCCGCGGATCCGGCAGCCGGTAGCCGAGCGCGAGGGCCGCGGCGGTCACGGCGGGTTCGGTGCAGGTCTGCCACCGGTCCTCGAGGAGCGCGGGTTCGTGCAGGTCGGGCGGTGGGGCGGACGGGCGCGCCGGGATGTCGCCGAAGTGCCGCTCGATCAGGGGCAGCAGGGTGTCGGGGTGGTGGTCGCCGACGACGGTGAGGACCGCGTTGCCGGGCGCGTAGTGGGTGTGGAAGAACGTTTCGCACGCCTCGAGCGTGGCGTTACGGAGCTGTTCCAGCCGCCCGTAGCCGTCGTGGGCGTTGGCGAAGCGGTCGAAGACCACGCCGGGCAGCAGGGGCCACGGCAGTCCGCCGTACGGGCGTGCCGTGACGGCCTGGTGGATCTCGCCCTCGATGCCGTCGCGCTGCTCGGCGAGGGTGGCCTCGGTGAAGACGGGCGCCCGCATCCGGTCGGCCTCGCTGAACAGCGCGCGGTCCACCGCCGCCGATGGAACCAATTGGTGGTAGTCGGTGTAATCCTGATGGGTAGTCCCGTTGGCCTGCCCGCCGAGGGGGTGGATGTGTTCGTAGAACGAGCCGGGCGGCAAGCTGGCGCTGCCGCGGAACATCAGATGCTCGAAGAGGTGGGCGAAGCCCTCCTGCCCTGGGCGCTCGGACCGGTAGCCGACGCCGTAGTGGACGCAGATGGCGGTTCGCGGGGATTCCGGCCGGTGTTCGAGTATCACCCGCAGACCGTTGGGGAGGGTCGTCCGGTGCACCTTGCTCTTGATCATGTGCCCCTCCCTCTACACGAGGTCGACGAGGAATCGGAGGAAGCCGCAGTAGTGGTCGAATCCGTGGTCGAAGTCGTCCAGATACGCGGCGATGTCATGGACGTGGAGCAGAATCCGGAGGGCAGCGGTCCGGTTCCACTCCTCGCCGAGGTCACGGCCGTACCCCTCGAAGAGCGCGTCGGTGAGGGTCTGCCACGCGTCCTTGTCGCCGCCGAGCTGCCACTGCAGCTCCACCAGTTCCCCGACCACCCAGCCCAGGTCGACGTACCAGGGCGCCGTGCAGACGTCCTCGCCGATCAGCAGGTCGACGCCGCCGGACGTCCGGTCGACGACGAGCGAGCCGAGTCCGGCGGCACCGTGCGCGAGGGTGGTGGCGGAGTCGGTCACCGTGGCGCGGTACCAGCAGCGCAGCCGGGCCCAGCGCTCCTCGCCGAGGCTCCGGCGCACCTGGCCCTGGGCGCAGGCGGCGCGGGGCGAGGCGGAGCGGCCGCTCAGCCAGTCGCCCAGCCGGGTCAGCCCACGGGACGGCCCGGGCGGCAGCCCAGCGGGGGCCGGCCGGTCGTGGACCGTGCGCAGCAGCTGGCCCAGGGCGTGCAGCGGCTTCTCCAGCGTGGCCGCGGGGGCGCCGTGCAGGAGCAGATGCGCGGCCGAGACCCCGCCGCGTACGTCGTAGAGCCGGGCCGGACCGTCGGCGGTGCCCGCCACCAGCCGGGCGCCATCGGCACCCGCCCGGTCGGCCGCGTCCGTCCAGCCCGCCCGCGGCTCCGCATGCGGCTCGCCGGGTACGGGGGGTTGGAAGGGCACCGGAGCGAGGGGGCCCGGCGTACGGCGCCAGCGGTGGCCGCCGCCGGGCAGGGCGCGGACGCGGGTGCGCAGCAGCCCGGTGCCGAATTCGCTCGCCTCCGCTTCCTCGCCCGCCTGCTCGCCTGCTTCCTCATCGGCCTCACCGGCCTCGTGAGACGCGTCGGCCCGCCGTTCGCCGATCAGCCGCAGCACCTCCGGCAGCGGTGGCGGCACCCAGGCGTCCTCGCGGCCCGTGGTGAGGCTGCGGCCGGGGAGCGGCGGGACCAGCACGACGTTCGGCCGGGCCGCCAAGGCGGCCCAGTGCTGCCGTGCGGCCTCGCCCTCCAGGGCCCCCGGCGGCAGGGCGGGTGCCACGGCGATCGGGGCACGGGTGCACTGGGCGGCCAGCAGGGCGGGGCTGTCCGCGAGCCCCAGCGCGAGCCGCGCCATGAAGTGGAGGGTCGCCGGATAGACGACGATCGCCTCGGCCCACTCCGCCCATGCGACATGCCGTGCCGTGGTCTCGTCCTCGGGCCAGACGTCCACCGTCACGGATTCCGCTCGGGCGCCGACGGCCTGCCGTGTCACGAACCGCTCCGCGCTGCGGGTCAGCACGACCCGGACGGACAGTCCGGGGTGGTGGAGCCGCAGCGACTCCAGCCAGTAGGGGGTGGACCAGGCATAGGCGGACCCGGTGACGACGACCAGGACCCGGGTCAGCCCCGGATCGGGAAGTTCTCCGGGGCTGTAGGGCTCGCCCATCATCGTGTGACCGCTTCCAACAGGGTCTCCAGCTCCGTGAGGGAGGCGCGTTCGCCGTACCGCATATGCACTCCGGTGACGTTGAGCACGATCTCGTCCGCCCCCGCGTCCGCGAACTCCCGCAGCCGCTCGGCCAGTTCCACCGCCTCGCCGTACAGGAAGGCGTGGCCGTCGAGCAGCGCCTCGGCGTTGCCGCGCGGGTTCTCCACCGAGGTCTCGATACCGGAGCGGCGCAGCATATCGGCGTAGTGCGGCAGCATCGTGTGGCTGGTGTTGCTCGCCGCTGCCAGCTCCACCGGGTCGCGGCCGGGCGCCGCCAGCGCCAGCGGGACGATCACCGCCACCCTGGGCACAGGGCGCCCGGCGGCCTCGGCACCGGCCCGCAGCGCGGGTATCACGGTGTCGCGTACGTAGCGGGCCGGGGTGAGCCAGGTGATCGCGACATCGGCGATCTCCCCGGCGAGCCGGGCCATCCGGGGCCGCAGGACCCCCAGGCCGATCTCCACGGGCGGCCGGGGCAGGGCGGCGAACTGCGAGCGGCAGACGAAGTACTCGCCGACGTGGTCGGTCTCGCCCTTCTCGAGGAGATCCCGCATCACGGTGACGTACTCGCATACGGCTCCCAGCTGGCTGCGGTAGGGCGCGCCGAGGACGCTGTGCTGGAACGCGGCGGAGCCCGGCCCGAAACCGGCCACCACCGGGTGGCCGCTCGCGACCGCCAGCGAATGGGCCTGGATCGCGGCCTGGTAGGGGTGGCGCAGCGGCATCAGGGTGACGCCGGTGCCGGTGGGCACGCGGAAGCCGCAGGCGGCGGCGTGGGTGAAGTCCTGGAAGGGGTCGTTCACCACCGCCTGGCCCTGCCACATCCGGTACGCGTCGCTCCACTGCGCGAGCGCCGCGTACGGCAGCAACTGCTCGGGGCGGTAGGGGGCTGTCGGGGCCAGGAACGAGTAGGTGGTCATGGGGTGCCTCCCGCCAGGGCCGGGGCCGCGGCCGTCGTGTCGGATCCGCCCAGGTGCTGGCCGCGTACCAGCTCGGCGTACCTGGAGCTGGTACGGGTCAAGTCCTCGTGCCGGCCTTCCGCGGTGACCCGCCCGCCGTCCATCACGATCACGTGGTCGGCGTGGCGCACGGTGGAGATGCGGTGGGCGACGACGAGTACGGCGCGGTCCCGGCTGATCGTGTCGACCAGTTCGCGCAGCCGCAGTTCGTTGACGCTGTCCAGCTGAGAGGAGGGTTCGTCGAGCAGCACCAGGGGCGCGTCCGACAGGCTCGCGCGGGCCAGCGCCAGCCGCTGCCGCTGGCCGCCCGACAGGTCGTGGGCGCCGCCGAGCACCGTGTCCAGCCCGTCCGGCAGCCGGGTGATCTCCTCAGCCAGCCCGACGTCGCGCAGCGCACGCAGCAGGGTGTCGTCGGCCACGGGCCGCTCCTGGCCGAGAGTGAGGTTGTCGCGCACGGTGTCGCGCAGCAGGGTGGCGTTCTGGTCCACGTAGGCGAGCCGGCCGCGCAGTTCGTGCAGCGGCCATCGGTCCGAGGCGTGTCCGAAGACCTCGATCCGGCCGCCCTGCGGGTCCATGAAGCGCTCGACCAGCCCGAGGACGGTGGACTTGCCCGAGCCGGACAGTCCCACCATGGCGGTCAGTCCCGTGGCGGGGACGGTCAGGTCGACCTCGTGCAGCACGGGTTCCTCGCCGTAGGCGAAGCGGACCTTGTCGAACCGCACGGCGGGGGCGCCGGGTTCGGGCGTCGGCGCGGCGTCCCCGGCCCCGCCGTCCGCCCCGCCAACCGCCGGTGCCTGTGCCTGTGCCACGGTCGGCGCCGGTGCTTCGGAGGGGAGGGCGAACAGGTCGTCGAAGCGCTGACGTGCCGCGAGCCCCGCCTGAATGGTGCTCATGCCCGACATCGCCATGATCAACGGAGCGGTGAGCTGGAAGAGGTAGAGGAGGAACGACACGAAGGTGCCGAGGTCCAGATCGCCGCTGGTGATCCGGGCCCCGCCGCCCAGGATGACCGCCACCAGGGCGATCTGCTGGCCGAGGTTGATGACGGGCACCATCAGCGCTTCCAGCGCGGACGCGCCGACCTCGTAGCGGGCGGCCCGCCGGGCGCTGTCGGCGAGTTCGGCCGATACGGCGGGCTCGGCGCGGTGCGCCTTGATCACCGTCAGCGCCTCCATCGTCGCGACGAAGTGCTCGGTGAGCGATCCGACCTCCTGCTGGATCGCGACGTACTTGCGGCGCAGCGCGACCACCACGACACCGACCACGGCCAGCGCGACGAGGAAGGCTCCGAGCGTGATGAGGAGCAGCATCCAGTCCAGCCACCCCATGATCGCCAGCGTGCCGACCAGGGTGACCAGTGACATCGGCAACTGGATCGGGCCGATGTCGACGATGCTCTTGATCGCGGACGCGTCGGCGGTGAGCCGGGTCGCCAGATTGCCGGTGCCCTCGCGGCGGGCAGTGTGCAGGCTCAGTCCGATGGAGTGGCGCATGCTGCGGATCCGCAGCCGGCAGACCAGCTGGTGGCCCCTGCGGGAGAGCAGATAGGTGGACAGCGCGTTGGCCGCGCCGGATCCGAGGCCCACCGCGACCATCAGCCAGGTCCACCGGGAGAAGCCGCGGTCCTCCTGGATCGCTTCGAGCAGCTTGCCGACAGTCCACGGCAGCACCAGCGTGGCCGCCGTGGCGGCCAGGGACAGCGCCAGGATGGCCGTGAACTGGAGCCTGCGGCCCTCGAAGATCTCCTTCAGGATGTGCAGCCGCGCCGCCTTCCCGGGGGCGCCGGCGGTGTCGGTGGTACCGGCGATGTCGGTGGTACCGGCGGTTCCTGGGGTGCTCATGCCGGTGCCTCCTCGACCGAGAACTCGATCAGCGACCGGACCGGAGTCACCGGACCCTCTCCCGTCACCTCCAGCCCCGCGGCCCGTCCGAGCCGCTTCAGCTGGTCAACCGTCCGCACCGGGGTGGGCATCATGGCCCGCAGCCACAGCTCCGTCCGGGCCGCGGCGTCGCCCCGCATCACGACATCGAGGTTGACGTCGGCCAGCAGCACCTTGCCGCCCTCACCCGCCGCCTCGGCGCAGCGGCGCAGGATCGCGATCGCCTTCTCGTCGTCCCAGTCGCCGAGGATGGCGGAGAGCAGATAGACGTCGTGCCCGGCGGGCAGCGGGTCGAAGAAGCTGCCGGCCACGGCGGTGCACCGGTCCTCCAGACCGGCGTTCACGATGTTCGTGGCGGCGACCCGGGCCATGCTCCCGAGGTCCAGGAGGGTGCCGGTCAGGTGCGGATGGCGGTGCAGGAGGCTGGTCAGGACCGTACCGCTGTTGCCGCCCACGTCGACGACGCTGCGCGCGGCCGACCAGTCGTAGCCGTCGAGGATGAGTTCCGCGTCGAACACCAACTGGCCCGAGGAGCCGCGTTCGATGGCCTCGGTGCAGGACTGGTCCGCGTTGAGGCTTTCCCAGTAGTCGCGGCCGAACAGTCCCACATGAGCCGGTTCCCCGGTCCGTACGGTGTGGACGAGGTCCACCAGGGCCATGTCGGACCGGCCGGTCATCCCGTCCAGGCGCAGGGCCTCGCGCACGGTGAACGGATGGTCATCCAGCAGCGGTCGCCCGGCCTCCCGCAGCATGTGTCCGCCGTTGCCGTCGCGGTCCAGCAGGCCGAGCGAGACCAGGTAGCGCAGCAGGACGTCCAGCACATCGGCCCGGGCGCCGCAGCGGCGGGCCAGCGTTTCGGTGTCCGTCACTCCGGCGGCGATGTGGTCGGCCACGCCGAGGGTCGCCGCCGTGCGGATGGCGGACGGCCGCAGAAGGTCGGCCAGATCCAGCAGGTGCTCGGCGCGGGCCAGATCGTCCATGGTCAGTGCCCCCAGAAGTGGTGCGGTGAGAGGAAGTGCGGGCGCCGGGTGCGGGCCGTCCAAGGTCCGGTCCGCACCCGGCTCATGACCGGGGTGTACCGATCGCGGTCACCCCGGGAGGGCGGCTAGCAGCCGCCGTTGACGGTTCGCGCCGAGAAAGCGCTGGCTAGCCAGGAAATGCCGGCGCTCGCGCAGAACGGGCTGGTCGCCGGGGCGTCGGCGGTCGCGGTGGGCTGAAGCTCCTCGGAGTCGGCGTACGCGTCGTAACCGGCGACGAGCTCCATGATCGCGGTGGTCTTCACAAATTCACCTCCTTTGTCGGGTGAGGTCAGGGGTGAGGGGGCGTCGGGCCCCGCTCAGCAGGTGACCTCGTAGGTGGCGCCGCTCGCGGCGCTGATCGAGGCGCCCGCCCAGCTCACGCACTTGGCGGAGCTGGCGCGCGACACGGTGGCGGAGACACAGACCAGGGTGGTGGCCGGGGCGCCCGCGGCGGCGGTGACGTCCAGCTCGTCGGCGTCGGTGTAGGCGCTGTAGCCGGCGACCAGGTCGGTGATGACCGTGCTCTTGTTCTCCATTGCTCGCCCTTTCATCGGGTTCATCGGTTCTGAGCCGCAACCAGGAGGCGCGATCACGCCCCCTGGAAGACACCTCAGCTCCGGGCCCCTGGGGCGTCGCCGTCCTCCGGGGAGTCGGCGTTGCGGGACGGGTCGGCCGGGTCGACGTTGGCCGCGACCAGGCAGTCGTGCAGCACCTGCGGGAGCGTGCCGGGCGCGTCGGCCGTCTCCACCAGGGCCTTCGCCAGCACGCTGGCCCGGTGCTGGCCGAAGCTCAGGCCGTCCATGCCGGGAGAGGGGTCCCGTGGTTCCCAGGCCGTGGCCACGCCGGGGCGCAGCCGCCGGGTGAAGACGGACGTGTCGCCGCCGAGTCCGGGCAGGCCGCCGACGGCATCGGCGATGCCGTCGGCCGCGTGCCGGTCCCGTTCGTCCAGGTAGACGACGAGGGCGTCGCGGCGCGGGTAGAGCAGCGTGCTGGAGACGACCTTCGCCCGGTACGTCACTCCCCGCTCCTCCAGATAGGTGAGCGCGGTGCCCCACACCTCTGGTGCGGCGGTCGGCTCCGTGATGTGCGCGTAGAGCCGCAGCAGATCGGCGGAGCGGTGCGGACGGACGCCCTCGACCAGGAAGAATCCGGGCGAGAGGGCGGGCCGCAGGGGCGTGTTGACGACGCCGACGACGCTGCCCCGGGCGACGGGCCCGTCGGCGCGGATCCGGTCCGCGGGCACCCGGACCCGTACCCCGCCCAGCTCGACCACGTGGGTGTCCGATTCGGTGGCGCGCACCGGGCCGTGCAGGGTGGTCTCCCGATGCGGTACGACCTTCGCGAGGTCCTGCTCGAACGCGGGCTCCCGCAGCCGGAACGGGAGCGGCTCCTGTGTCGACAGCCCCGCGTGCAGCTCCTGGTACAGCGCGTCGGAGAGCAGGCGCCGCAGTTCGCGGGGGGTGTCGGCCTCGATGGTCCGCTCGGCCACGGTGGCCCAGGAGAGGTCGGGGGCCACCTCGACGAGCGCGGCGGCATCGAGCAGCGCGGGGGAGACAGGGCGGTCACTCATGACGTTTCCTCGAATCCGAGAAGGGCGGCGAACTTCCGCGGGGTGATCAGGGCGCCGCGGCCGACTCCCGCCGCGGCCCGCTCGATGCCGGACAGCCGCTGTCCCTGCGCGGCGCCGGCGATGAGCCGGTCGAGCAGGTGCCAGCCGGCGAACGCGGTGGCCCGTACGGGGAACTCCGGATCGACCTCGCGGCAGCCGCGGTAGCCGCGCCAGAAGTCGTGGACCAGGGGGAGCAGCCGCTCCATCTTGGCCACGCCGCGCGTCAGGACCTGCCGATGCGTCAACTCCACGTCGGGGAAGTCCGAGTCGCCGTCACCTCGGTTGGTGACGATGTCCAGGACCGAGCGGTAGAGCCACTCCCCGGCGAAGGCCCCCACGTCCCGGGCCGCGTCGGCGAGCCGGAACTCCTCCCAGTCCGCGATGACGGGGGTCCCGTCCTCGACGATGAGGAGCTGGTCCACGCGCAGATCGCAGTGGGCGGGCACCCGGGGCGCCGCCGCCTCCCACCGGCGCAGAGCCGTCAGGCCCTCGCGGAGCGCCTGGTCGTGCTGCATGAGCCGCCAGGCTTCCAGCTCGGCGAAGCTCAGCTCGTTGAACATGCCCAGCGGCAGCGCGTGCAGCAGACCGGGCTCCGGCATCGGGGGCGGCTCCTCGTCCAGCCCGTCGGCGGGAGTCGGAGAGGCGGCGTGCAGTGCGCCGATCTTCTCGCCGACCACGGTGGCCAGTTCCCCGCCGAAGGTCTCGTCGACCATCAGCTCGGCGCCGCTCCTGGCCTCCACATGGTCGAAGACCACCAGCCCCGCGTCGTCGTCATGGCCGAGTAACGCCGGTACATGGCCGGTGAGTTTGGGGACCCGTCCGACGAAGCGCTCGAAGGCCAGCATGCGACGCATCCGGTCCCGTACGTCCCGCTCCGCGCCGACCAGGTGCTTGACGAACACCCGGCGGCCGGACTCGGTCCGGCCGGACCAGGCGTGGTTGCGGCCGACCGGTGCGGACACCGAATCGCGGTCGAAGACGCCGACGCCGATGCGCCGCAGCAGAAGATCCACATCCGGGAACTGGTCGAGGTCCACCGGACGGAATGTGGGCGGAGCGTCCGCCTTCATATATTCCCCCGTTCAGATTCCTGCCTACGGGGATAAGTATGTCGCGGTGCCATGGGCCGGACCAGCCGTCTTCCGTCGGAATTCACCAGCCGGATGGCGGTAAAAAGCAAAGGAATGATGCCGATCGGCTGGTGCCCTGAAGAAAAGAAATACGGCGGGTCCGGTACGGTCATGCCGTACCGGACCCGCCGTGCTGCGAGAAATGCGAGAAATTGTTTGTCAGGCTGTTTTCAGGGTGTTATCAGGCCGCCGTGGCGGTCGTGGCCGCAGTGGCCGTCGTGGAAGCGGCGGACACGCCGGTGGGCAGGCCCGCCCGATAGGCGATGACCGCCGCTTGGACGCGATTGGTGACGGCGAGTTTGTTCAGGATGTCGCTCACGCAATCCTTGACGGTTCCGGTGCCGAGCATGAGCCGTCGTCCGATGCAGGCGTTGGACAATCCCTCGGCGATCATCGCCAGCACCTCGTGCTCGCGCGCGCTCAGCGACGCGGTCATGCGGCGCGCCTTCAGGACGGCGTCCGCGTGGTGCACGTCGTCCTCCAGCTCCGCCATCAGCGTCGAGGTGGCCAGGGTGGACAGTACGGTGTTGCCGACCGCGAGGGCGCGGACGGACGCCAGCAGTTCCTCGGGCCCGGTGTCCTTGAGTAGACAGCCCGCCGCCCCCATGCGCAGCGCGGTGAAGACGGACTTGTCGACCGCGGGGGAGGACAGCACCGCCACCCGCGGCGGATCGGCCAGGTCGAGCAGCTCGCGCAGGAGCGCGAAGCCGTTCGTGACCCGGGTGCCGATGTCGAGCAGGACGACGTCCGGGCGGCTGCGCCGCGCCTCCGCGAGCGCCTCGGCGCCACCCGCGACCCTGGCCTCCAAGTCGTCGGCGGACTCGATGATCATCTGCAGTCCGGCCCGCAACAGGGGTTCGTCGTTGACGATGAGAGTGAGGGTCACGATCGGCTCCTGGAAGCTCGCTTGCTCATCGCCACCTGCGCGAGAAAGGCCCCGGCGATGACGGCCAGGGAAACCCAGACGGCGTGGTCGGAAATGGTTTCGGCCAGGTCGACCGCCGGCTTCCCGATGGCGTATCCGAGGCCCGTGAACAGTCCGGTCCAGGCCAGCGTGCCGATCAGGTTGAGCACCAGGAAGGTGACGAGCCCCATCCCCGCCCAGCCCGCCGAGGCGAACGCGAGCGGGCCCGGCACCAGCGGAAGCGGCGCCAGGACGACGGCCGCCCCGATGATCCATCGGCGGGCCGGGGTGTCCTGGGCGAGCGGATGGCGGCGCTTCGTACCGCCCTCCTCGGGCGGCGTGCCGGACAGCAGCCGTACCAGGTTCCTCCCCCACAGCCGGCCGGCCAGCCAGAACACCCAGACGAACTTCATCACCCCGAAGACGCCCGCGGCCACGGCCAGCGCGAGTGGCGCGTCACCGACGCGGGCGAATGCCCCGGCGATGGTCATCGAGGTCTGGGTGCCGGTCAACGCTTCCAGCAGGACCGGGTGCGTTCCGATGAGCCAGGGTTTGAGCGGCCACATCGCGAACGAGTAGGCGAAGACCAGCCACATGGCGTACCAGCAGAACAGGTCCTTCGACGTGGGTGCCCCTCCCCAGGGCAGCCAGGGCTTGTCCAAAGGACGAGAATTGCGGGTGCGATCGGTCTGGGTCTCGGTTTTCAAGCGGGACCTCCCGTGCAATCTGCGTTTCTTTTCCGAGCCGAATCCGTGGAATTCCCGTGAAGGATGGAACGGGATACGGACCGCATGAGTGCGCGCCATGGCGTCGATCGCCATGGCGTCGGGGGTCATCGGCGGATGAAAGCCGCCTCGAAAGGTCGCAGAATGCTGCTTGCGATGCCACTCGTCATGCCACTGTCGAAACGGTGTGCACGCATAGGTTCCCCCGCCTTTGCGTAAATCCTGATGTAGTGGTCGCCGCACTCGGCAGCGACAAAGATCATCGCATGATCGAAGCCGGGTATCAACCTCCTTCGCCGAGTGGGCGGGTGTTCAGCCGACCGGCTGGTGAGATCAGTCGGTCGGCAGGAAAGAGGAGCGGGAAGGTGGGGAATGGTCCGCGTGGCACCCGTCGCAGCCTGTTCGCTTTTCCCCTGAATGGCTTGCTCTTTACCCTTTCGCGGTGATGGTCGGGGCGGGATCCGGGGCGCCAAACCACTTGCCACACTGGACAGTGGTCTGCGATGCTTTCCAGCATGGAAAGTACTTCGGGCAACTCCGCCAGCATGGACCCCCGTTCGGCGCGCGCCGCCCTGGACGACGTCGACGCCTCCCGGGTGCGGGTGGCGGACCATGTCTCCGCACCGTGGTGGTACCACTGGGGGCTGGGGGCCGCTCTCGCCCTCGTCTTCCTTTCGATGAGTTTGCGCATCGCCTCGTGGGCGGGCGCCGCCCTGGTCCTCGCGGTGCTCGGTCTCGAGTGGGCTGTCCGCCGGGTGACGGGGGTCTCCTTCGAGCGCTTCACGGCCACGCCGGGAGCCGGGCGGCTCTACGGCGCGTACCTGGTGGCCTTCGTCCTGCTCGCCGCGGCCGGGATGGCGCTGGAGTGGGCGGCCGACGTGCGCTTCGCGATCGCCGGGGCCGGGCTGGTGATCGGCGCGCTCGCCGTCGCCGTCGGCTACCGCGTCGACGCGGCGGCGCGCAGGGACCTGCGGGCCGGGCGATGACCGACGCCGCCTTCGACGAGCTGATCCACGCGCCGAACCGGCTTCAGATCTGCACCATGCTCGCGGCCGTCGACGCCATGGAGTTCTCCGTGGTCCGCGAGGCGCTGAGCGTGAGCGACTCGGTGCTCAGCAAGCACGTCAAGGTGTTGCAGGGGGCCTCGTACCTCACGGTCGAGAAGGTGCGCGGGAAGTCCTACCCGCGCACCAGGCTCGCCCTCACCCCCGAAGGGCGGCGGGCCGTCGCCGGGCACATCGCCGAGCTGCGGCGCATCGTCGAGCTGGCGGAGGCGGACGGATAGGGAGCGGATTTCCCTCAGCGGGATGGATGACGTAGAGTTGCATTCAACGGCGCGGGGTGGAGCAGCTCGGTAGCTCGCTGGGCTCATAACCCAGAGGTCGCAGGTTCAAATCCTGTCCCCGCTACTCGAAAACGAGGGCCCGGCATCAGAAATGGTGCCGGGCCCTCGTGATTTCGGTGGTCGTACCGTGATCCGTATGACTGATCCTGACGTGGTGCCGGTCCGCCGCTTCTGGCAGGGGCTCGGGCTGCCCGGACTCATCGACGTGCATACGCACTTCATGCCGAAGAACGTCCTGGACAAGGTCTGGGCGTACTTCGACGCCGCCGAGCCGATGGTGGGCATCGCCTGGCCCATCACCTACCGGGAGGGCGAGGACGAACGGCTCGCGCTCATACGGGAGTTCGGGGTGCGGGCCTTCACCTCGATGGTCTACCCCCACAAGCCCGGCATGGCGGCGTGGCTGAACGAGTGGGCGGCCGGGTTCGCGGCCCGTACGCCCGACTGTCTGCACACCGCGACCTTCTTCCCGGAGCCGGGCGCGGAGGAATACGTGCGCGGGGCGCTGGACGGCGGGGCGCGGGTGTTCAAGGCGCATGTGCAGGTGGGGGCGTACGACCCGAACGACGCGCTGCTCGACCCCGTGTGGGGGATGCTCGCCGACGCCCGTACGCCCATCGTCATCCACTGCGGTTCGGGCCCGGCGCCCGGCAAGCACACCGGCCCCGAACCGGTGGCCCGGCTGCTGGCCCGGCACCCCCGGCTGCGGCTGGTCGTCGCGCACATGGGGCTCCCGGAGTACGCGGACTTCCTGGGGCTCGCCGAGCGGTACGAGGGGGTGCACCTGGATACGACGATGGCCTTCACCGACTTCACCGAGCGCAACTGGCCGTTCCCGCCGGAGGAGCGGGGGCGGCTCGGCGCGCTGGGCGACCGGGTGCTGTTCGGGAGCGACTTCCCCAACATCCCGTACGGATACGGGCACGCCCTGGAGGCGCTGACCCGGCTGGACCAGGACGACGCGTGGCTGCGGGGGGTGTGCTGGGGGAACGCGGCCCGGTTGTTCGGCCTGTGACACCCCCCGCTACCCGGTGCGTCAGCGGCTGGCCAGGGGAAGGGCCTCGGCCAGGGCGCGCCACTCCTCGCGGGGGAGGTCGCTGAACGGGTCCTCGGTCACCACCTGGACCGCCAGGTGGTCCGCGCCCGCCTCCAGGTACGTGTCGACGCGGCGCCGGATCGCCTCCGCGTCGCCGAGCGCGAAGACCGACGTCAGGAGGCGCTCGCTGCCGCCGTCCGCGAAGTCCTGCTCCTCGAAGCCCAGCCGCAGCAGGTTGTTGGTGTAGTTGGGCAGCTTCAGGTACATGGACAGGTAGTCGCGGGCGATGGTGCGGGCGCGGTCGGGGTCGGTGTCGAGGACCACCTTGAGGTCCGGGGCGAGCAGGGCGCCGTCGCCCAGGATCTCCCGCGCCTCGGCCGTGAACTCCGGGGTGACCAGGTACGGATGGGCACCGGCGGCGCGGTCGCGGGACAGCTCCAGCATCTTCGGGCCGAGGGCGGCCAGCACCCGCCGGGACGCGGGGACCGGGATCGGGGCGGTGTCCAGGGCGGTCAGATACTCCCGCATCGCCGAGTACGGCCGCTTGTACCGCTCACCGGCGAGCGCGCTGTGGCTGACGCCGAGGCCCAGGACGAAACGGCCCTTGTGGGCGGCGTCGATGGCGGCGTACCGGTCGGCGACCTGGGCCGCCTCGTGGTCCCAGATGCTGAGGATGCCGGTCGCGACGGTGATCCGGTTGGTGGCCTGGAGGAGGGTCGCGGCCTGGTCCGCGCTGGGACTGCCGCCGAACCAGAGGGCGTCGTAGCCGAGCGTCTCCAGCTCGGCCGCCGCCTCGCTGACCTCCTGCGCGGAGCGGGACTCCGTGACGCGCAGGGCCGCGGTCCAGATGCCGATCTTGCCGAGGGCGGGGTGAGTAGCCATATCCTCGCGAACCGGAGGGTGGATCCGGCTATTCCCGGCCGGTCAGCGGTTCACCCAGATGGGGGCTCGGGGGCTCCGTGGGCTCCCGTGGGCTCCGGGGATCGGGCTCCCGGGGGCCGTTCTCGGGGCCACAGGATTCTCAGGTTATTCACAGGTAGCCGAAAGGAACCTCTCAGACCGTCGCCGGAAGCTGACGTTCATGATGGCGACCTCGCCCCATGGGCGTACCGAGCTGCTGCGACCCGACGGAAGCCCCGTCCGGGTGCTGGTTGTGGACGACGAGTCGGCCCTCGCCGACCTGCTGTCGATGGCCCTGCGCTACGAGGGCTGGGAGGTGCGGACGGCGGGCGACGGCGCCGAGGCGATCCGTACGACCCGTGAGCTGCGCCCGGACGCGGTCGTCCTCGACGTCATGCTGCCCGACATGGACGGGCTCACCGTCCTGGGCCGGTTGCGCCGCGAGCTGCCCGAGGTGCCGGTGCTGTTCCTGACCGCGCGGGACGCGGTCGAGGACCGGATCGCCGGGCTGACGGCGGGCGGCGACGACTACGTCACCAAGCCGTTCAGCCTGGAGGAGGTCGTCGCCCGGCTGCGCGGACTGCTGCGCAGGTCGGGGGCGGCGGCCGCGCGCAGCGAATCAGTGCTGGCGGTCGGCGACCTGGTGCTGGACGAGGACAGCCACGAGGTGTCGCGGGCGGGTCAGGAGATCCATCTGACCGCGACCGAGTTCGAGCTGCTGCGCTATCTGATGCGCAATCCGCGCCGGGTGCTCAGCAAGGCGCAGATCCTGGACCGGGTGTGGAGTTACGACTTCGGCGGCCAGGCCAACGTCGTCGAGCTGTACATCTCGTATCTGCGGCGCAAGATCGACGCCGGCCGCAGCCCGATGATCCACACCCGGCGCGGCGCCGGGTATCTGATCAAGCCCGGGGAGTAGACACCGTGGCGCACCCCCAGACCCCGCCCCCCGCACGGCCGTCCCGTGCCAGGAAGGACTCCCGGGCGGCCGCCCGGCGGCCCTGGTCGCTGCGGACCCGCCTGGTCGTCTCGGCGGTGTCGCTGATCGCCGTGGTCTGCGCGGTGATCGGCACGGTCACGACGATCGCCCTGAAGTCGTACCTGGAGGGCCAGGTCGACAACGATCTGCGCTCGTCGGCGGGCGGCGCCATGCGCAAGGTGGGCGAGCAGCCGAACCCGGCCGACCCGCGCTCCCCGGAGAGCAGCATCTTCTTCCTCAACGGGCCCGGGCAGCCGATCGGAACCGCGGGGGCGCGCCTCGGGGTGAACGGCAAGGCGATCCAGTCCGGGAAGAGCAACGACGAGCCCATGCTGCCGGACTTCTCGAACGCCGCGCAGCGGGTCGACAAGCTGACCAGCGCCCAGGAGAAGGCGCTCACCGCCATCCCCCTCGACGACAAGGTGCACGCCGTCGATCTGCCCGGCCTCGGCAGCTACCGGGCGGTGGCCAAGTGGAATCCGAGGGACGGCGGGATCATCATGGCCTTCCCGCTCAACCAGACCCAGGACACCGTCAACACCCTCATCCTGGTCGAGGTCTGCGTCGCCGCCGCCGGGCTGGTCGCGGCCGGGCTCGCCGGGGCCACCATGGTCGGCATCTCGCTGCGCCCGCTGCGCCGGGTCGCCGCGACCGCGACCCGGGTCTCGGAACTGCCGCTGCACAGCGGCGAGGTGGCGCTGCGGGAGCGGGTCCCGGCCTCCGAGGCCGATCCGCGGACCGAGGTCGGCCAGGTCGGGGCGGCGCTCAACCGCATGCTCGGGCACATCGAATCGGCGCTGGCGGCCCGCCAGGAGAGCGAGACGCGGGTACGGCAGTTCGTCGCCGACGCCAGCCATGAGCTGCGGACCCCGCTCGCCTCGATCCGCGGCTACGCCGAGCTGACCCGGCGCGGCCGCGAGGACATCGGGCCCGACACCCGGCACGCGCTGGGCCGGGTGGAGTCCGAGGCCGGGCGGATGACCGGGCTGGTGGAGGATCTGCTGCTGCTGGCCCGGCTGGACGCCGGGCGGCCGCTGGAGTACGCCGAGGTGGACCTGTCCCCGCTGGTGGTGGACGCGGTCAGCGACGCGCGGGCGCTCGGATCCGACCACCGGTGGCGGCTGGAGCTGCCCGACGAACCCGCGCTCGTCCAGGGCGACTCGGCGCGGCTGCACCAGGTCCTGGTCAACCTGCTGGGCAACGCCCGTAACCACACCCCGGCGGGGACGACCGTCACCGCGCGGGTGCTGTGGGGCGGGCCGCACGCCTCGCCGCGCCCGTCGCCGTACCTGGCGCCGTACGGGATGGTGCACGGCCCGTCGTACGGGTCGGGGAACGGTTCGGGTAACGGCAACGGCTTCGGGCCCGGTTCGCCGTACGCCTTCGGCCATGACGCGGCGCCCGGGCCGCCCGGAAGCAACGGCTCCGGCAACCCCTACGCGGCGCCGTACGGCTCCCCGTACGCCATGGCGCGGGCCGCGCACCCCGGCACCTACGGGCCGCCGCAGCCGCCCTCGTATCTCTCGCTGCAGATCGAGGACGACGGGCCCGGCATCCCGCCCGACCTCCTGCCGCACGTCTTCGAGCGCTTCGCGCGCGGTGACGCCTCGCGCTCGCGCACCGCGGGCAGCACCGGTCTTGGGCTGGCCATCGTGCACGCGGTGGTCGCCGCGCACGACGGCCATGTGACCGTGGACAGCGTGCCGGGGCGGACCGTGTTCGGCGTCCATCTCCCTGTTCACCTGGGCGTAACGCACTCACAGCCAGGCCACAGGCTGACCACACAGCCGTGACAGCGCCGCTCGCGAATGTCGTTCCATGCGAACCGACACCCCTCTCGAGGCGCCGCCCGAGACACCCCTGCAGACCTTGCCCGCGCGTCGGCACATCGTGGTCGACCGCAGCCGCCCGGTGCTCGACGTCGTGATCCCCGTCTACAACGAGGAGGCGGACCTTGAGCGGTGTGTGCGGCGGCTGCACGACCATCTGACGCGGACCTTCCCCTACCGCTTCCGGATCACCATCGCGGACAACGCCAGTACGGACCGCACGCCCCATGTGGCGGCCTACCTGGACGACACCGTCGAGGAGGTGACGGCGGTCCGGCTGGACCAGAAGGGGCGCGGGCGGGCGCTGCGCACCGTGTGGACGCTGTCCGAGGCGCCGGTGCTCGCGTACATGGACGTCGATCTGTCGACCGATCTGAACGCGCTGTTTCCGCTGGTGGCCCCGCTGATCTCCGGTCACTCGGACCTGGCGATCGGGTCGCGGCTGGCGCGCAGCTCGCGCGTCGTACGGGGCACCAAGCGGGAGTTCATCTCGCGCGCGTACAACCTGATCCTGCGAGGCAGCCTGGCGGCCCGGTTCTCGGACGCCCAGTGCGGCTTCAAGGCGATCCGCAAGGACGTCGCGGAGCGGCTGCTGCCGATGGTCGAGGACACCGGGTGGTTCTTCGACACCGAGATGCTGGTGCTGGCCGAGCGGGCGGGGCTGCGCATCCACGAGGTGCCGGTGGACTGGGTCGACGACCCGAACAGCACGGTGCACATCGTGAAGACGGCCACCGACGACCTGAAGGGCGTCTGGCGGGTGGGGCGCGCGCTGGCCACCGGCGCGCTCCCGCTGGACCGGCTGCGCCGCCCGTTCGGTGACGATCCGCGCGACCGGGAACTGAGCGGGGTGCCGGGCGGACTGGCCCGGCAGCTCGTCGGGTTCTGCGTGGTGGGCGGGCTGTCCACGCTCGTCTATCTGGCGCTGTATACGCTCTTCCGGCTCGGTACGGGCCCGCAGGTGGCCAACGCGCTGGCGCTGCTGCTGTCCGCGCTCGGCAACACCGCGGCCAACCGGAGGCTCACCTTCGGCGTACGCGGACGGGACCGGGCGATCCGTCACCAGGCGCAGGGGCTGGTCGTCTTCGGCATCGGTCTCGTGCTGACCAGCGGCTCCCTGGCCGCCCTCGACACCGCCCCCGGCTCCCCCTCGCACGGCACCGAACTCGCCGTGCTCATCGCGGCCAACCTCGCCGCCACTGTTCTGCGCTTCCTGCTCTTCCGGGCCTGGGTCTTCCCCTCGGACAGCGGGGCCACCTCCGACGACGACCCGAGGATCAACCGATGACGACGCACGACTACGGCACCCGGGAAGCCGGTCCGCCGCCCCTGCCTGCCGCTCCTCCCGCTCCCCCTGCTCCTGCCGCCGCGCCCGCCGCTCCCGGTGGCTCGCGTCTGGCGCGGGCGTGGCGGGGCCGTCCGGAGGATCCCCGCTGGGCGCGGCCCGCGCTGTGGGCCCTGCTGGCCGTGACCACCGTGCTCTATCTGTGGAGCCTGGGCGCCTCCGGCTATGCGAACCAGTTCTACTCGGCCGCCGTGCAGGCGGGCAGCGAGAGCTGGAAGGCGTTCTTCTTCGGCTCCTCGGACGCCGCGAACTCCATCACCGTCGACAAGCCCCCGGCCGCGCTGTGGCCGATGGCCCTCGCGGTGCGCGTCTTCGGCCTCTCCTCCTGGGCGATCCTGGTCCCGGAGGCGCTGATGGGCGTCGCGACGGTCGGGGTGCTCTACGCGGCCGTACGCCGCAGGTTCAGCGCGGCCGCCGGGCTTATCGCGGGCGGCGTGCTCGCGGTGACCCCGGTCGCGGCGCTGATGTTCCGCTTCAACAACCCCGACGCGCTGCTGTGCCTGCTGATGGTCGCGGCCGTCTACTGCGTGCTGCGCGCGCTGGAGGACGCCCGGACGAAGTGGCTGGTGCTGGCCGGGATCTGCTTCGGCTTCGGCTTCCTCACCAAGACGCTCCAGGCGTGGCTGATCCTGCCGCCGCTCGCGGTGGTGTACGCGGTGTGCGCCCCGGCGAAGCTCGGCCGCCGGATCGGTCAACTGCTGCTCGCGGGGCTCGCGATGGTGGTCTCCGGCGGCTGGTGGGTCGCGATCGTGGAGCTGTGGCCCGCGTCGTCGCGGCCGTACATCGGCGGCTCGCAGAGCAACAGCTTCCTGGAGCTGACCTTCGGCTACAACGGCCTCGGCCGGATCAACGGCAACGAGACCGGCAGCGTCGGCGGCGGCGGTCGCGGTGGTGGCGGCGGTGGCGGCGGGATGTGGGGCGAGACCGGTATCGACCGGCTCTTCGGCTCCGACATGGGCGGTCAGATCGCCTGGCTGCTGCCCGCCGCGTTCATCCTGCTGGTGGCGGGGGTCTGGCTGACCTGGCGGGCCAAGCGGACGGACACCCGGCGCGCGGCGTTCCTGGTGTGGGGCGGCGCGATGCTGATCACGTTCGCGACGTTCAGCTTCATGTCCGGGATCTTCCACCAGTACTACAACATCGCCCTCGCGCCGTACATCGCGGCGATCGTGGGCATGGGCGCGACGATGCTGTGGGAGCGGCGGGGGCAGACCGAGGGCCGCGTCGGCACCGTGGCCTCGGTGGTGCTCGCCGTCACGGCCGCGATCACGGCCTACTGGTCGTACGTGCTGCTGGGCCGGTCCGCGGACTGGCACCCGTGGCTGCGCTGGGCGGTGCTGATCGCGGGTCTGGCGGCCGCGGTGGGGCTGCTGTTCGCGGCGCGGCTGGGACGGAACCTCGCGCTGGGCGTGGCCGCGCTCGGTCTCGCGGCGGCGCTGGCCGGGCCGGTGGCGTACACGCTGAACACGGTGGAGACGCCGAAGGGCGGCTCGATCATCACGGCCGGTCCGACGGTGTCGGGCGGCATGGGCGGCGGACCTGGTGGCGGTCGCCCCGGCGGCGGCCGCATGGGCGGCCCGCCGGGAATGCAGGGCGGTCAGCAGGGGCAGGGCCAGCAGGGCCAGGCCCAAGGCCAGGGACAGCAGGGCATGCCCGGCGGCGGTCCCGGCGGTGGCGGCTTCCCGGGCGGCGGCCAGCCGCAGCAGAACGGCAACGGAAACGGCAACGGGAACGCCAACGGCAACGGGAACGGAAACGCCCAGGGCCAGGGCCAAGGCCAGCAGAGGCAGAACCAGGGCCAGAACGGTCAGCCCGGCATGATGCCCGGCGGCATGGGCGAAGGCGGCCGCCGTGGCATGGGCGGTGGCGGCATGGGCGGGCTGCTCAACGGCCAGCAGGTCAACGCCAAGGTGAAGGCGAAGCTGGAGAAGAACGCCGACGACTACACCTGGGTCGCGGCGGCCATCGGCTCGCAGAACGCCGCGAGCTACCAGCTCGCCACCCAGAACCCGGTCATGGCCATCGGCGGCTTCAACGGCAGCGACCCGTCGCCGACTCTCGCCCAGTTCAAGGAGTACGTGAAGCAGGGGAAGATCCACTACTTCCTCTCCTCGGGCAACGGCATGGGCGGCGGCCCGGGCGGTGGCAGCAATGGCACCTCCTCCAAGATCACGACCTGGGTCGAGGCGACCTACAAGAAGGTCACCGTGGGCAGCACCACGCTCTACGACCTGACGCAGAAGAAGTCCTCCAGCTGACGCCGGAGTCCCGTCGATACGGGCCGGTGGCCGGGTTCCCCCCGAGGCCACCGGCCCGTACCCGTATGGGCGGGCGCAGGGGCGCGGAAATTCGCTGTACGCCGTACAGTGGAATTTGTACGGTGTACAGCAAACGCGGAGCCATGCACCGCACACACGTCTCCCTGGAGTGCCCATGACGGCCCAGACCGCCGATACCGGACCCCCCGCCGCCCCACCAGCCACCACCTCCGGCAGCCATCCCCAGCGCTGGCTGATCCTCGCGGTGATCTGCCTCGCCCAGCTCACCGTGTTGCTGGACAACACGATCCTCAACGTGGCGGTCCCCTCGCTCTCCCGGGAGATGGACGCGACCACCGCCGACATCCAGTGGATGATCAACGCCTATTCGCTGGTCCAGTCCGGGCTGCTGCTCAGCGCGGGCAGCGCCGCCGACCGCTACGGGCGCAAGAAGATGCTGATCGCGGGTCTCGCCCTGTTCGGGGTTGGCTCGCTGATCGCGTCCGTGGCACAGGACGCCGGACAGCTCATCGCCGCCCGCGCCGGGATGGGGATCGGCGGCGCGCTGCTCATGACCACGACGCTCGCCGTCGTGGTGCAGATCTTCGACGACGCCGAGCGGACCAAGGCGATCGGCGTGTGGGGCGCGGTCAGCTCGCTCGGCTTCGCCGCGGGCCCGCTCATCGGCGGCAGTCTGCTGGAGCACTTCTGGTGGGGCTCGATCTTCCTCATCAACCTCCCGGTCGCCCTGCTCGGCATCGTCGCCGTGGTCTGGCTCGTCCCCGAGTCCAAGAACCCGACCGGCGACCGGCCCGATCTGCTGGGCGCGCTGCTGTCCACGGTCGGCATGACCGGGGTGGTCTTCGCCATCATCTCCGGGCCCGAGCACGGCTGGACCTCGAACCGGGTGCTGCTGTCGGCCTTCGTCGGCGTCGCCGTGCTGGCCGGGTTCGCGCTGTGGGAGCGTCATATCCCGTATCCGATGCTGGACATGCACTTCTTCCGCAACCGCTCCTTCGTGGGCGCCGTCGCGGGCGGCATCCTCGTCGCGTTCGGCCTGGCCGGTTCGCTCTTCCTGCTCACCCAGCATCTGCAGTTCGTACTCGGCTACGACGCGCTGGACGCGGGGCTGCGCACCGCGCCGCTCGCCCTGGTGATCGTGGCGCTCAACCTCACCGGCTTCGGGGCCCGGCTGCTGCCGAAGCTCGGCACGCCGATGATGATCGCCACCGGTATGGGGATGCTCGCGGTCGGTCTCGCGCTGATCGCGGTCCTCGGCGCGGACGGCTACGGCGGGATGCTGCTGGGACTCGTGGTGATGGGGACCGGGATCGCGTTCGCCATGCCCGCGATGGCGAACGCCGTCATGTCGGCGATCCCGCCGGAGAAGGCCGGGGTGGGCGCGGGGGTCAACGGCACCCTCAACGAATGCGGCAACGGGCTCGGCGTCGCGGTCCTGGGCGCGGTGCTGAACTCCCGCTTCGGCACGCTGCTGCCCGCGGTCGCGGCCGGAGCGGGCTCGCTCCCGGCCGCTGTCGCCGCGGCCCGCACCCCCGAGGAGCGGGAGGCCGTCATGGACGCCTTCGCCTCCGGGGTGGAGACCAGCCAGCTGGTGGGCGCTGCGGCCGTGTTCGCCGGTGGTGTGCTGGCCGGGCTGCTGCTCCGCCGGGCCGAGCGATCTTCACAGACGGCTCCGGCGGCATAGCATCGGACATGTATGACCCGTCGCGCATCGTGTCCGCCGGATACGCGGCAGCAGCGCAGCGCAGAAGGAGAGCCGCCATGGCAACCGGCAGCCGTGTCACCCGCCCACGGTCCAGCGTCTGGCTCTCCGAGCGCAAAGCCCCCAAACGCAAGGGCGATCAGCAGCCGGTCGGCCTCGACCATGTGAAGATCATCGCGGCGACCGTCCGGCTGCTGGACGCCGAGGGGCTCGCGGGCTTCTCCATGCGCCGGCTGGCGGCGGATCTGGGCGTCACCGCGATGTCGGTCTACTGGTACGTGGAGACCAAGGACCAGCTGCTCGAACTCGCCCTCGACGCCGCCATGGGAGAGGTCGCACTCCCCCCGGAGGCCGTCCAGCCCACCGGGGAGCGGGAACACCCGGCCGCCGAGGGCCGGGACTGGCGCGAGCAGCTGCGCCAGCTCGCCTCCGAATACCGTCTGCTGCTGGTGCGCCACCCCTGGCTGTCCCCGCTGATGGGGGAGTACTTCAACATCGGGCCGAACGCGATGGCCTTCTCCAGAGCCGCCCAGCGGGTGATGCACAACAGCGGGCTGCCGGACGAGAAGATCACCAGCGCGCTCTCCCTCGTCTACCAGTTCGTCTACGGCTTCAGCACCATCGAGGGCCGCTTCTCCGCCCGCTGCCGGGCGGCGGGGGTCTCCCAGGACGAGCTGCTGCACGAAGTGATGAGCGCGGTCGAGGACCGCCCGGAGTTCGACGAATCGCGCAAGAACATGGAAGCGCGCGGCGGACAGACCGTCGAGGAGATGCGCGACCGGGACTTCACCATGGCCCTGGACTTCGCGATCGCCGGTATCGAGGCCCTGCGGAACACCCCCTAGCCCGCGCCCGCGCGCGGGCGGCGCGGTGGTCATGCCGCCGCCGGAAGCTCCTCGCCCTGGACGGCCTGTATGTCCAGCTCCACCCGCAGAGTGGTACCGATCGCCGCGATGCCCGCCGCGACCACCTGGTTGTAGTTCATCGCGAAGTCCTCGCGGCGCAGCTCCGCGGTCGCCCGGAAGGCCGCCCGCACTCCGCCCCAGGGGTCGGGGCCGGTGCCCAGGTAGGTGAGGTCCAGATCCACCGCCCGCACCACACCGTGCATGGACAGCTCACCGTGGACCGTCCACCGGTCAGGACCGGCCGCGCTCAGATGGGTGCTCTGGTAGGTGAGCACCGGGAACTGCTCCACGTTCAGGAAGTCGGGCGACTTCAGATGGCCGTCCCGCATCTCGTTCCCGGTGTCGATGCTGGCCGCCTGGATCACCGCCTCGACCCGCGACTTCTCGATGTCCTCGGCGATCTCGATCCGCCCGCCGAAGTCCGTGAACCGCCCGTGCACACTGGAGATCCCCAGGTGCTGCGCGGTGGCGCCCACCGTCGAATGCGCCGGATCCAGCGTCCACGCGCCGGGCGGCGGCAGCTCCACCCCGCCCTGCCGGGCCAGCACCAGCGTGCCCACATCGGCGCGCCCCGCCGCCGTGACGATCGACGTCGAGGCCACCGGTGCGTACCCCACCGCGGTGGCGATGATCGTGTACGGACCGGGCGGCAGCGGCTCCGCGCTGCGCACCGAGCCGTCCTCGGCGGCCTGGGCGCGCAGCACCTGCCCGCCCGTCATATCCGTGACGGTCAGCACCGCGTGCTGCACCGCCCATCCGTCGCGGGTGAGGATCCGGGCCCGCAGCCCCGCTCCCCCGCCTGCTCCTGCCCCAGTCGTCGTCATGCCGCCTGTCGTCTCCTGCTCCCGTGGTGCTGTGATGTGCCGCGCCCGGACCCGGGCAGCGGTGTGAGGCCGTCCCCTGCCTGATGTACACCGCTGCCCCGATCCGGGTTCCGGGTCCGGCGGAATTCCCGCCGCCCGGGTCCGGGGCCGGGGCGTGTCTCCGCTCTTCGCACGCCCCGGCCCCGGAGTTCTCAGTCGCCGGGGTGGGCGAGTTCGACGTCGTGTGCGTCGATCCCGTGCCCGGCGACCGTCAGGTTGCCCGCGACCGGCGGGTAGCCGCTCGCGATGACCGTGTAGTCGCCCGCGTCCAGGTCGGTGAAGGCGTACGCGCCGTCCTCACCGGTGGTGGAGGTGGCGACCACATTCCCGGCCGCGTCGACCAGCGTCACCCGCGCGTCCGGCAGCGGGCGGCGGTCGGCCCCGGCCCGTACGGTGCCCTGCACCCGGGCACCGGCCTGCAGCGCGATCTCCAGCCGGGTCAGGCCCTGGGAGCCGACCTCGACGGGCAGCGCGGCGGGCCGGTAGCCGGGCGCGTTCACCGCGACCGTGAAGGTTCCGGCGATCAGCTCCTCGAAGCTGAACTCGCCGCGCTCACCGGTCTTGCCGGTGGCCAGCACCTCACCGCGGACATCGGTGACCACGACCATCGCCGCGTCCACCGGCTGCCCGTCGTCGGCGCCGCGCACGGTGCCCACGAGCCCGCTGGTGGCCGACAGCACGATGTCGAAGCCGAGCGGTTCGTCGCCGACGACGACCGTGGAGGCCTGCGGCTGGTGGCCGTCGGCGGCCGCGATCAGCACGTACGAGCCGGAGCCCGGGGCGTCCAGGGCGTACGAGCCGTCGGTGTGCGCCACCGAACGGCCGAGCTGCCGTCCGGCGAGCGAGATCAGCGTCACCGCGGCGCGCGGCACGGCGCCGCCGTCCGCGTTCCGCACGAAGCCGTGCACGCCCTGCCGGGGCTGGTGTCCGGACCCGCCGTCACCGGCCGAGGCGAACGCGGCCAGGCGCTGCGGGGCGACCGTGGCGGCCGGTGCGCGGCCGGAGTCGGAGGTGGACAGATCGGCGGACGGGGCGCCCACCAGGGCGGGCTCCCGCTCCTCGATCCGGTCGGGACCGGTCTCCGCGACGGCAGCGGCGGTCGCGGTGGCCGCGACAGTCACGTCGTTCGCGGGGGCGGTCGCCGGGGCGGCGGCTTCGGCGGACGCTTGCGAGCCCGAGTTGGTACGCAGCGCGACCTCCTTGATGAAGAGGGTGAGCAGGAAGGCGAGGAACGCGGCCGGAGCGGCGAACAGGAAGACGTCCGCGACACCGTGCCCGTAGGCGCTCTCCATGATCGAACGCAGCGGCTCCGGGAGCTTGTCCAGATCGGGGATGCCGCCTCCGGTGCTGCCGCCCGCCTTCTGGGCCAGCGCCGCGCCCTTGGGGCCGAGGTCGGTCAGGCCGTCCTTGACGTAGTCGGAGACCCGGTTGCCGAGCACCGCGCCGAGCGCCGAGACGCCGACCGCACCGCCCAGCGAACGGAAGAAGGTGACGACGGCGCTGGCCGCGCCGAGGTCCTGCGGAGCCACCTGGTTCTGGGTGGCCAGCACCAGGTTCTGCATCATCATGCCGATGCCGAGGCCCATGAGCGCCATGTAGATCGCCAGGTGCCAGTACGGGGTGTCGTACCGCATCGTGCCGAGCAGGCCGAGGCCCGCGGTCAGCAGCGCGCCACCGCTGACCAGCCACACCTTCCAGCGGCCGGTCTTGGTGATGATCTGGCCGGAGAGGGTCGAGGAGACGAACAGGCCGCCGATCATCGGGATGGTCATGACGCCGGACATCGTGGGCGTCTTGCCGCGCGCCAGCTGGAAGTACTGGCTGAAGAAGACGGTTCCGGCGAACATCGCCACACCGACGAAGAGGGACGCCAGCGAGGCCAGGGTGATCGTCTTGTTGCGGAACAGCCGCAGCGGGATGATCGGCTCGGTCGCCTTGGACTCGATCAGCATGAAGATCAGGCCGAGGGCGATCGCACCGCCGACCATCGCGTAGGTCTGCCAGGAGATCCAGTCGTACTTGTCACCCGCGAAGGTGACCCACAGCAGCAGGAGCGAGACGGCGGCGCTGATGAAGAGCGCGCCCGCCCAGTCGACCTTGACGTCCCGCTTCACGACCGGGAGCTTCAGGGTCTTCTGCAGCACGATCAGCGCGATGACCGCGAACGGCACGCCGACGTAGAAGCACCAGCGCCAGCCCAGCCAGTCGGTGTCGGTGATGACGCCGCCCAGCAGCGGACCGCCGACGGTCGCGACGGCGAAGGTCGCGCCCAGGTAGCCGCTGTACCGGCCGCGCTCGCGCGGGGAGATCATCGCGGCCATGACGATCTGGGCGAGCGCGGAGAGTCCGCCGACGCCGACGCCCTGGACGACACGGCACGCGATCAGCATGCCGGTGTTCTGCGACAGGCCCGCGACGACCGAGCCCCCGACGTAGATCAGCAGGGCTATCTGGACCAGCAGCTTCTTGCTGAACAGGTCGGAGAGCTTGCCCCACAGCGGAGTGGCGGCCGTCATGGACAGCAGCGCGGCGGTGACGACCCAGGTGTACGAGGACTGGCTGCCGTGGAGGTCGGCGATGATCTCGGGGAGCGCGTTGGAGACGATCGTCGACGACAGGATCGCGACGAACATCCCGAGCAGCAGCCCGGACAGCGCTTCCATGATCTGCCGGTGGGTCATCGGTGCCGCGTCGTCGGCACCGTGACCGTGGGGGCCGTGGTGTCCTCCTCCGCCATGCTTGGCGTGGGCGGGGCCGCCCGCGGGTCCCCGCACACCGCCGTCCGGTGTGGTCGTTGCCATGAATGTCCTTAACTTTGCGAAGGTGTACGGGTAGTGCTTTCGGCCTGGTGCGGCAGGAGCCGGTGCCGGGTGTCACCGAAGCTCGTCCGCAGCCGGGCCAGAAGTTCGTTGAGGCGGCCGACGTCGTCGTCCGACCAGTCGCTCAGACGGCACGCGAGCGCGTCCGTGTAGCGCTCGGACACCTGGCTGAGCAGTTTCAATCCGCTGGCGTTGATGCTCAGCAGCCGTGAGCGCCGGTCGAGCACGTCGGGCGTGCGATCCACCCAGCCGCGATCGACGACATGGGCCACATGGCGACTGGTGACCGACATGTCGATGCCGAGCAGCTCGGCCAGTTTGCTCATGCGCATCTCGCCGTAGCGGTCGAGGAGCATGAGGACGACGGCCGAGCCGGCCGGGCAGTCGGCCGGGAGGGCCCGGCCGAGGTCGCGCTTGACGGTGCCGATGGCGCTGAGCTGACGGGCCAGCTCTTCGTACTGGCTCTGCGCTGCCATCGCACCTCCTTGACTTTAGGTTGCTTTAGGCAACCATAGAAGAAGTTAGTTGCTACAGGCAAATGACAGGGTGGGTTGGGGCGGTAAATTCCCCTTAAAGGCTTGTCCTCTTGTCAGTCAAATGGGGGCCTTGAGGTGTGTGGTGCCTCGTGTGACCCAGGGGTGGGCGGGAATCCGCTCGTTCGCTAGGGTCTGGGCCCATGGCGAACAACCCGCAGAGCCCTAACGGCAACCCCGATCCGGCCGGATCCACTCAGATGTTCCGTGCGTTCGTCGACGAGGGCGGACGGCAGCCGCAGACGGCCGCCCCGGCGAGCGGTGGCTCGCGGGTCGGCGTGATCGTCGGCGTGGTCGCCGCGATCGTCATCGTCGCGGCGGTGGCCTGGCTGGCGCTGGGCTGACCGGCCCGTCCGTTCAGGACGCCCGCGGCTCGGTCTCCCGGGGCTTCGAGGACGCCGAGGCCTTCGGGGATTCCGAGGGCTTCGGGGGTTTCCAGGGCTTCCAGTCGACGGAGATGTCCCGGGTCTCGATGTGCATCCCCAGCGGGACCCGCCAGGCGTCCACGCACACCTTCCAGGTCCGCTCCCGCTTCTGACCCGCGCCGATCGGCGCGGGCAGCTTCCTCTTCGATTCCAGCGTCGCCCAGTCGAGGCCGAGCGTGTCGATGACGTGGGTCGACAGCGTCACCGTGCCCGAGATGACGGGCAGTCCACCGGTGTTGCGGAACTCGACCGTCACCTTCTCGCACCAGCGCTCGTCGGTCGCCTCGCGCTCGGGGGCGCCGACCTTCAGGGCGGCCGGTCCGCTGGGCGTGGACGGGGTGGAGGGTGCGGGAGACGTGGTGCCGGATGAGGGCGAGGGCGCGGGCTCGTCGTTCGTACGTCCGCCAGTGGGGCTCGTAGCGCCGCCGCCGCCCGCTTCGCCGGTGCCCGGTGGGCTGGTGGCGGCCGAGGGCCGCTGGGGTGACGGTGCGGCGGGCGAGGGCGTGCCGGACCCGGTGGTCGGGGGCGCGCTGCCGTGGGCTCCGCCCGTACCGGCCCTCTCCGGTGACCCGCTCCCTCTGTTCTTCCCGGCGGTGTTCTTCCTGTTCGTGCCGCCGCCGTCCTGATCGAGCGGCACCAGGTCCACGCCGCCCTCCGGGGGGACGGCCTTCGTCGGGGCCCGCCCGTCGCCGGGACCGGCCGCCCCGGTCGCGACATGGCCGCCGCCGTCTCCGGCGCAGCCGCTGAGTAGTGCGCCCAGGCACAGCGCGGCCGCCGAGGCGGCGATTGCCGTGCCTCGGCGGCCCGTTGTCCGGCTCCCCGCTGGTCGCATCGGGCCAGTGTGGCTGACGGCCCGTCAGGAGTACAGGGTCAGTCCGCGATGAGTCCCTCGCGCAGCTGGGCCAGGGTCCGGGTGAGCAGCCGGGAGACATGCATCTGGGAGATCCCGACCTCCTCGCCGATCTGGGACTGCGTCATGTTGGCGAAGAAGCGGAGCATGATGATCTGGCGCTCGCGCGGGGGCAGTTTGGCGAGGAGCGGCTTGAGCGACTCGCGGTACTCCACCCCCTCCAGGGCGCTGTCCTCGTACCCGAGCCGGTCGGCCAGGGAGCCCTCGCCGCCCTCGTCCTCTGGGGAGGGGGAGTCCAGCGAGGACGCGGTGTAGGCGTTGCCCACCGCGAGCCCGTCGACCACGTCCTCCTCGGAGACGCCGAGGGCCGTGGCCAGCTCGGGGACGGTCGGGGAGCGGTCGAGCTTCTGGGCCAGTTCGTCGCTGGTCTTGGTCAGCGCCAGCCGCAGCTCCTGCAGCCGCCGCGGCACCCGCACCGACCAGCTGGTGTCGCGGAAGAAGCGCTTGATCTCGCCCACGACGGTCGGCATCGCGAACGTGGGAAACTCCACGCCCCGTTCGCAGTCGAAACGGTCGATCGCCTTGATCAGACCGATCGTGCCGACCTGGACGATGTCCTCCATCGGCTCGTTGCGGCTGCGGAACCGGGCCGCCGCGTAGCGAACCAGCGGCAGGTTCAGCTCGATGAGGGTGTCACGTACATACCCGGCTTCCTCGCTGTCCCGGTCGAGTGCGGCAAGCCGCAGGAAGAGGGAGCGAGAGAGGGTGCGGGTGTCGATGGCGTCGCAGTCGTCAAGCACGTGCGGTGCGTCGTTGGTGAGCACCTTCGAGCTGCCCAGTTCTACGGACATGCCACCCCCTTGAGGTCGCGGACGGATCCCAGTTGCGCTCTCCGCGTTCAAACGCAGCCTTCCCCTGAATACCGGAGGTCGGGCCGCGGCAAACGCGACTCCAGCAGAATGTCACATGTCGGCAACACGCTGTAGCGCCATGTCGACATTACAGCGCCGAAGGGGCGGGGCGGGGGTCCCCCGTCACGATGACGGTTCGATCCGATTTGCGGATCTCAGCCTGGCGAAGCTGCGGGACAGCAGTCGCGACACATGCATCTGTGAGACACCCAGCTCGGCGCTGATCTGAGATTGAGTCAGATTGCTGTAGTAACGGAGCAAAAGAATACGCTGCTCCCGCTCGGGCAGCTGTACGAGGAGGTGGCGCACCAAGTCGCGGTGCTCGACTCCGGCGAGCGCCGGGTCCTCGTAGCCGAGCCGGTCGACCAGTCCCGGCAGCCCGTCGCCCTCCTGGGCGGCCTCCAGTGAGGTGGCGTGGTACGAGCGCCCGGCCTCGATGCAGGCCAGCACCTCGTCCTCGCCCAGCCCCAGCCGTTCGGCGATCTCGGCGGTGGTGGGCGAGCGGCCGTGCAGCACCGTCAGATCCTCGGTCGCGCCGTTGACCTGCACCCATAGCTCGTGCAGGCGGCGCGGTACGTGCACGGTGCGGACGTTGTCGCGGAAGTAGCGCTTGATCTCGCCGACCACGGTCGGCATCGCGAAGGTCGGGAACTGGACGCCGCGCTCCGGGTCGAACCGGTCGATCGCGTTGATCAGGCCGATCGTGCCGACCTGGATCACGTCTTCCATGGGCTCGTTGCGGCTGCGGAAGCGGGCGGCGGCGTAGCGGACCAGCGGCAGGTTGGCCTCGATCAGCGCGTCGCGCACCCGGTTGTGCTCGGGGGTGCCGACGGTGAGGCCGGACAGCTCGGCGAAGAGCACCTGGGTGAGGGCTCTGGCGTCAGCCCCGCGGCTTCTGCCGCTCTCGCTGCCGCCGTCACCTCGGCCGCCATCGCCTTGGGGCGGGGTTCTGGGCGCGGTACGGGCCGACACGGTCACGCCACCCCTTCACGATGTACTCACCCGGCAAAGCGGTCATAGCATCACAAGACATGTGCACTGTGTGCAAGCACCGCTTTACTACGTGTTGGTGGCGAAATTGCCCCATAGTGGGGCAGCCGCTTCCGTCGGTACTCGGAAGGCGGAGCCGGTGATCACCCGGGTGCTGATCCCGGGCGGCGGGTCAGTTGACCAGTTCGCTCATGAACTCACCCACGCTCTTCGCGGCATCCGATATGCCCTCGAACCCCACCTGGACGAGATCGGCCGCTCGCGCCGGGGTCTGGATGATCGTGTACAGCACGAAGACGATCAGCATGTAAAGCGCGATTTTCTTCGCCTGGGCCATCTCGTACTGCCTCTCCCGCCGTGTCCCCTGAGGTAATCGCGGCGGAGTCTATCCACACCGCACAAACATCAGTCTTATCAGTCCGATCATCTGGCAGGTGATCCACAGGTGCGGACTCCGTGGAGTGGGCGCCCGGGCGACGATGGGTGGACTCTGGAGAGGGGCGGGCATCGAAGGCCGTGGAGGGAGGCGGAGATGCGGGTGGGAGTGCTGACGGGTGGCGGTGACTGCCCTGGGCTGAACGCGGCGATCCGCGGCATCGTCCGCAAGGGCGTCGAGGTGCACGGCCTCGACTTCGTCGGGGTGCGGGACGGCTGGCGCGGCGCCCTCGACGGCGGGATCGTGCCGCTGGACGTGCCGGCCGTGCGCGGCATCCTGCCCCGTGGCGGGACGATTCTCGGGTCCTCCCGCACCAACCCGCTGGCCAGCGAGGACGGGGTGCGCCGGGTCCGGGAGACCCTCGCGGACTACGAGGTGGACGCGCTGATCGCCATCGGCGGCGAGGACACGCTCGGGGTCGCGGCGGCCCTCGCGGAGCAGGGGATCGACGTGGTCGGCGTGCCCAAGACCATCGACAACGACGTCGCGGGGACCGACAGCACCTTCGGCTTCGACACCGCGGTCAACATCGCCACGGAGGCCATCGACCGGCTGCACACCACCGCCGAGTCCCACACCCGCACCCTGGTCGTGGAGGTGATGGGCCGCCACGCGGGCTGGATAGCCCTGCACTCGGGCATCGCGGGCGGCGCCAACGTCATCCTCATCCCCGAGCAGCCCTTCGACGTCGACCAGGTCTGCGGCTGGGTGGAGAGCCGCTTCAAGATCAGGTACGCGCCGATCGTGGTGGTGGCGGAAGGGGCCGTGCCGAAGGAGGGTCAGATGGTGGTCAAGGACTCGGCGCTGGACGAGTTCGGCCATGTGCGGCTGTCCGGCGTCGGGGAGTGGCTGGCCCGGGAGATAGCCGATCGCACCGGCAAGGAGGCCCGCACGACCGTGCTCGGGCACATACAGCGCGGCGGTACGCCCAGCGCCTTCGACCGCTGGCTGGCCACCCGCTTCGGGCTGCGCGCGGTCGACGCGGTGAAGGAGCGCCAGTTCGGGGTCATGGTCGCGCTGCGCGGTACGGACGTGGTGCGCGTACCGCTCGCCGAGGCCGCGGCCGGGATCAGGACCGTGGATCCCGCGCTCTACGCCGAGTTCGGCGTGTTTTTCGGGTGAGAGGTGGGGGTGTCCTTCGGACGAGGGGGTGATGGGGCTGAGCGGGTGCTACGGGGCTGACGTCGGCTGACGGGCGTGGGGGCGTACGTCCTGGGTGAGGCGGGGCGGGCGGCTCGCCGGTGCGGTGCCGGTGCGGTCAGGCGGTGTGTGGCGTGCGGTCGGGCGGTGTGCGGTCAGGCGGGGTGGGGGACGACGGCTACCGGGCAGTGGGCGTGGTGGAGGGCCGCGTGGGTGACCGGGCCCAGGCGGCGCTCGGCCGGTCGTGGGCTCGTACGGCGTCCGACGACCAGCAGCCGGGCCCGCTCCGACGCCCGCACCAGCGCCTGGGCCGGGCCCAGCAGCACCACATCCGGCACCACCGTGACCTGTGGGTATTTCTCCCGCCACCCCCGCAGGGCGTCGGAGACCGCCTGGCTCTCCTGGTCCTCCCACAGGCCGCGGTCCTCCTCCAGCACGGTCAGCATCCAGGCGGACGGCGAGGCCGGGGGCAGCGCCCAGGCGTGCACGACCCGCAGCAGGGCGTCCCGCTCCCGGGCGGCGCGGAAGGCGAAGCCGATCGTCTCGTCCGCCGGGGCGTGTGCGGCGAAACCGGCCACCACCTCGTCCGCCGCCCCCTCCGCGTCCGGCGGCCGCGCCGCCGGGTCGGGCACGGTCACGACGGGGCAGTCCGCGGTGGCCGCCACGCGCAGCGCCACCGACCCGACCGCGAGGCCGTCGAAGCCGCCCCAGCCGCGCGCCCCGACGACCAGCAGTCCGGCGTCCGCCGCGGCCGCGAGAAGGGCCTCGTCGGGTTCGGTGTCGGTGTGTGTCCCCTCGACGTCGAGGCCGGGGTGGCGGGCCAGGAACGCGTCCACGGTGCGCCGCAGCATCTGCTCGCCCACCTGCTGCCACGCGTCCACCCCGGGCACCGGGGAGACCCTGCGCGGCAGCGGGGGACCCGCGTGGACCAGCAGCAGCCCGGCCCCACGGCGCAGCGCCTCCCGCGCCGCCCACTCCGCCGCCATCAGGCTGCGCTCTGAGCCGTCGACGCCCGCGACGACAGGGCCGGTCATCGCGTTCTCCCTCCCGGAGCGTGAATGGGGTTTTGCGTTTAGTCTAGATACGAGGGATATATCCGCGATGTGCGTGATGAGTCCCCGACTGAACCGCGAGGGGCAGCGGCCGCCCCCGGTCCGGGCCACCGGACCGGGGGCGGTTCTGCGTCTGCGGCCCCGCCGCGCCGGGGTGCACGCCGAATGGGGGTGGCGGAGGCGTCCCCCGAAGGTGGGGGCGGATGTCCGGGGTTCGGGGGACGCGGCGGCGCGAGGGGCGAGCGCAGGATGGGGTCGACGGAAGGGAAACGGACATGCGCTCGATCTCATGGCATCTCACCTCGCGCCGCTCACGACTTGCCGCCGGATCCGTCGCCGTCGTGTCCGCCGTGGCGGTCCTGGGGACGGTCACCCCCTCCGCGGCGCGGGGCGCGGCGGCGGAATACCGTCGCGAACCGGTCGGGAAGACCTCGGTACCGGCGTTCACCCCGGCCATCGGCCATGACCGCAGACATGTGGTCTCGCCCTCCAACGGTGGCCGGGCCTTCCAGGGCGACACCCCCGGCCTCTACTCCGGAGTCCCGGGCCGCCAGCCCTGTGACCGGCGGGAACTGATCCGCGACCTCAAGGCGTCCCCGAAGAAGGCCGCCGCCTGGAGCCGGGTCCAGCACATCCGGCCGCAGCGCGTACCGGCCTACGTCCACCGGCTCTCCGGTGTCGTCCTGCGCTCGGACACCTACGCCAGGACGTACGGCTACCAGGGCCGGGTGAAACCCGCGGCCACCGTGCTCCAGGCGGGCACCGCGGTGCTCGTCGACCGGCGGGGCATGCCGGTCGTGAAGTGCGCCTCCGGCAACCCCATCAGGGCGGCGGCCCCGAAGAAGGACGCCGAGACGAAGTTCACCGGTCCCGAGTGGTCCGGCTTCTCCCGTAACGCGGTCACCGTCATCCGCCCGGCCCCGGACGCGGTCAAGCGGCTCACCCTGGTGACGGTCGGCAAGTCGGAGCTGTTCCGGCGGGTGATCGGTGAGGCCAAGGGCAAGAAGGGGCGGGACGCGGTGCTGTCCCCGGCCCGCTACCCGAAGTACCTGGCGATGCCGGGCGAGCAGAACGCCCCGAACCTGGCGGAGGCGCCGAAGAGGATCAAGCGCCACTCGCCGCTGGGCCTGGAGACGATCCGTCCGTCCGAGACCTCGTCGGCGGAGCCGTCCCAGCCGCCGGATCAGTCCCAGCAGCCCACGGACCCCGGTCAGCAGCAGCCCTCGGATCCCGGGCAGCAGCCCTCGGATCCGGGCCAGCAGCAGCCGTCCGATCCGGGGCAACAGCCGTCGGATCCGGCGCAGCAGCAGCCGCCGCCGTCCCAGCCGCCGTCCGACCCGGCCCAGCAGAACCAGCAGCCCCCGCCCCCGCAGCAGCCCACGGACCCGAACCAGCAGAACCAGCAGCAGCAACCCCCGCCTCCGCCCCCGCCTCAGCAACCTCCGCCCCAGCAGCCACCGCAGCAACAGCCCCCGCCGCAGCCCCCGCAGTAGTAACAAGAAGCCGTCCCTGGCCCGGTTGTTCCTCCCGGACCAGGGACGGCTGGCGGCGTGGCGCGGGCGTCTAGAACGGCATGCGTCTAGAACGGCATGCGGCTCCGGGCGCGGCGACCGGCGGCGCCGCTGCGGCCAACTGCCTTGGAGCTGCTGCGGAAGGGCTTGCTGAAGATCCGTCCCAGGATGCCGGGGGCCTTGTAGCCCGCGCGGGTTCCGGCGCCCAGGGTGCGTTGGGTGCCGCGTTCGGGGTGGCGGGACAGGCGCGGGACGAAGAAGGCCAGCACCGCCAGGACGACACAAATGCCAACAATGGCGAAGATCATGGTGAAACACTCCTCTGTAGAGGCGTGCCCGCCGGGTACCCGCCTTGTCCGGTCGCATGCCCGGCCGCATGCTTGCCCCGGCAACTGCCTATCCTTCCCAGTCCACTTCGTGCCATGGAACGATCAGGAGATGACCGATTTCCTGACATCAGAACACATCGCCCGCCGCTCCTCCGCCGCCCTCGACGCGGCGGTCGGAGCAGGCCGCGAACGCGGCCTCACCGTGACCGACGCCAGGGTCCTCCATGACCTGTTCTCCGTCGTCGTCCATCTCGCGCCCTCGCCGGTGGTGGTCCGGGTCCCCACCGTCCTGCCGCCCTCCGCGGACCTCGCGACCCAGGCCGCCCGCCAGCAGACCGAACTGGACGTGACCCGGTGGCTCGCGGACCAGGGGACGCCCGTGATCCCGCCGAGCCCTCTCGTGCCACGGGAACCCGTCCAGCGCGACGGCTTCTCGATGACGTTCTGGCAGTTCGTCGAGGAGGACCGGGACAAACAGCCCGACTACGCGGCGAACTCCGAAAGCGTCGCCGACCTGCACGCCGCGATGCGCGCCTACCCGGGCCGCCTGCCGTATCTGTCCGCGGCCGAACCGCGGTTCATCGCGGAGAGCCTCGCTCTGCTCGAAAAACGCCCCGACCTGCTGAGCCCGGCCGACCTGGACCGCGCACACCGCGAGTGGCAGGTGCTGGAGCCGCTCACGGGGTCGCGCACGGTCTTCGAGACGAGGTTCCCGGGGGTCGATCTCCAGCCCGTCCACGGCGACTCCCCGCCCGCGAACATCTTCTCCGGGGCGGACGGGGACCTCTACGCCGACTTCGAGCTGGTCACGTTGGGCCCCGTCGAATGGGACCTGGCCGGTCTCGGGCCCGACCTCGAAGCCGCGTACAACCGTGGCGCGGAGCGCAACGGAATGAGGCCGCTGAACCAGGACGTCATGCGCTTCGTGAACGCCGTGGGCATGCTGCGGGCCATCTCCTGCCTCGCGCTCACGCCGCAGCTGCCCGTATTGGCGGACTACGTGAAACCGGCCGTCGACCAGTGGCGCACGCTGCCGTTCGCCGGTGGCCTGGCCGACTGACACCACCTCCGCACCCGCAAGGCGTCTACAGCCACAGGAGGCGGAGGCGGTCGGGGGCGCTCGGGGTCATCGGCGCTCTTCCTTCCGAGACGGCGCGGGTGCGGGCGCGGGTGCGTGCGTGGGCGCGGGCGCTGAGGGGGCGCTCCAGCTGGCGAGCAGGGCCAGGGCTTCGGCGGACGGCGAGCCCGCTTCCGCCGTGTAGAGGCACAGGGTCTGGTCGGGGTCGGCGGGGAAGGCCAGGGTCTCGTGGTGGAGGGTGAGGCTCCCGACGGTGGGGTGGCGGAAGTGCTGCTCGCCGTGGGCGCACTGGGCGACGCGGTGGGTGTCCCACCAGGCGCGGAACTCGGGCACCTTGACGAGGAACTCCCCGATCAGCTCGTTGAACCGCGTGTCGTCCGGGTGGTGCGCGGCGACCAGGCGGAGGTTGGCGACGACGATCTCGGCGACCTCGTCCCAGTTCTCGTACCGCTCGCGCGCGGCCGGGTCGAGCAGGACGAACCGCGCGAAGTTGCGCTCCCGGTACGGCAGCGCGTCGAAGTCGGTGATCAGGGCGCGGGCGAGCCGGTTGGAGCCGATCACGTCCTGGCGGTGGTCGGTGACGAAGGCGGGGGTGACCTCGCCCAGGACGTCGAGCATCCGGTGCACCGCGGGCCGGGCCCGCGCGGCGCGCGCGGTACGGCGGCGCCGTGGGCCTGCGGGGCGGGGCCGGGCGAGGGTGAACAGGTAGTCGCGTTCGTCGTCGTCCAGCCGCAGGGCCTGGGCGACGGAGGTCAGCACGGCCTCGGAGACGTGGGGATGGCGGCCCTGTTCGAGGCGGGTGTAGTAGTCGGTGCTGACACCGGCCAGCAGGGCGACCTCCTCGCGCCGCAGCCCGGGAACACGGCGCGCACCGGGCCCGGGCGCCAGGCCGGCGGCGTCGGGGGTGAGGCGTGCGCGACGGGAGCGCAGGAAGTCGCCGAGTTCGCGGTTGTGCTCCATCCCTCCAGTATCGAAGGGCCGGGGGCGCGCCGTACGGGGTGAGGGTGGCCCAGCTGGACCCAGGCTCGCCGTACGGCCTTGAAGACGGCGGCTATACGCGCCTCGTCTCGCGTTGGGCGGGCTCCGCCGCCAGGCTGGCCAGGAGCTTGAGCCGGTCCTCGGAGGCGCTGCCCGGCTCGGCGGTGTAGAAGGTCAGCTCGTGCACCGACCGGTGGGAGGTGGGCAGGTCCAGGGACCGGTACGTCAGCTCCAGACGGCCGACCTCCGGGTGCTGCAGGGGCTTGATGCCGTCATGGCGGATACGGACGTCGTGCGCCGCCCACAACGTGCGGAAGTCGGGGCTGAGAGTGGACAGCTCGCCGATGAGGTCGCGCAGGGCCCGGTCGTGGGGTTCGCGCCCGGCCTCGGCGCGCAGCAGGGCGACGGTGGTGCGGGCGGCGGCGTCCCAGTCGACGAAGAAGTGGTGGGCGCCGGGGTCGAGGAAGTGGAAGCGGGCGATGTTGGCGCGGCCGCGCCGGTCGGTGGTCTCGCTGTCGAACATCGGCGCGTGCAGGGCCCGGGCCAGCGGGTTGGTCGCGACGACATCCATGCGGCCGTTGCGTACGAAGGCGGCGGACAGCGCGACGGAGTCGAGCAGCCACTGCACGGGCCCCGGAACCTCGACGTCCTTGCGGCGGGACGGCGTGCGGCGGGCGGGGCGGGCCGCGCGGGCCAGGTCGAACAGATAGGTGCTTTCGTCCTCGTCCAGCCGCAGGGCCTGGGCGACCGCGTTGAGCACGTCTTCGGATACGCCGCTGATGTGGCCCTTCTCCAGCCGCGTGTACCACTCGGTGCTCACCCCGGCGAGCACCGCGACTTCCTCCCGCCGCAGCCCCGGGACCCGGCGACGGCCGCTGGTCGGCAGCCCGACCTGCTCCGGGGTGATCTTCGCGCGCCGACTGGCGAGGAAGTCCCGGATCTCGGAGCGGTTGTCGGCGCGACTGTCGGCGCGGTCGCCGGTGCGGTCGTCGGCGCGGCTGCCGGTGCGACTGTCGGCGCGGTCACCGGCGCGGCTGCCGGTGCGGTCGTCGGGGCGGTGGTCCATGCCCTCCACGGTAGTCACGGACATCCGGGGAGGGAGGTTGAGCTTGTACCCCCCATAAACGCAGCCTTCCTCGGGCGCGACGCGGGCGGTTTCGTGGGCCGGGCACTGTGAACACGACCGCTGCGGAGACGACGTCATGACCACCCGAGGAGGGACCCTCCCCACCCCCGCCCCCACCGGCGTACAGGAACGCCACGCCCGGCCGCCCGCCCGGCTGCCTCCCGTCGTCTACGCGCTGGCGCTGGGCACGTTCCTGATGGGCACGGCCGAGTTCGTGGTGGCGGGTCTGCTGCCGGAGATCGCCGGTGATCTGCGCGTGGGCATGGCCCAGGCCGGAATGCTGATCACGGTCTTCGCGGCCGGGATGATCGTCGGCGCGCCGCTGATGGCGATGCTGACGCTGCGGCTGCCCCGGCGGCTGACGCTGATGCTCGCCCTGGGGATCTTCGCGGCCGGACATGTCGTCGTCGGGCTCGGCTCCAGTTTCGGTCTGCTGCTGGCGGCGCGATTTCTGACGGCGCTGGCGACCGGAGCGTTCTGGGCGGTGGCCAACGTGGTCGCCGCGGACGCCGCCGGTCCCGCGTCGAGTTCCCGCGCCCTGGGCGTCGTGGGCTCCGGCGCGATGCTCGCCAATGTCGTCGGGGTGCCGCTCGGCGCGTTCGCGGGGCAGCTCATGGGCTGGCGGGGACCGTTCTGGGCGCTCGCCGTGCTCGCGGTGGCCGCCATGGCGCTCATGGCCCGCTGCGTCCCGCACGACGGCGGCGGCGGTCAGCAGACGGTGTCCGTACGGTCCGAGCTGTCCGCCCTGCGGTCGGGCCGCCTGTGGCTGGCGCTGGCGGCCTGCGCGACCACGACCGGCGGCGTCCTGTCGGCGTACTCCTACATCTCACCGCTGCTGACCGAGCGGGCCGGTCTGGACGCCGGTCTCGTACCGCTGGTGCTCGTCGGCTTCGGCGTCGGCGCGCTGGCGGGCTTCCTCGTCGGCGGCCGGATCGGAGACCGGCGCCCGCACGCGACGACGATCGTCGCGGCCGCGGTGACCACGGTCCTGCTGCTCGCGATCTGCCTGCTCTCCGGCTACGCCGCCCCGACGGCCGCGCTGGTCGCCCTGCTCGGGCTCTTCGGGCTCGGCGCCAACCCGGTGCTGATCTCGCTGGGCGTCCGCTACGCGGGCCAAGCGCCCACCCTCGGGTCCGCGCTCGTCGTCTCGGCGTTCAACGTCGGTACCGCGATCGGCTCGCGGATCGCCGGATACGCCCTCGATTCCAGCCTCCAGACCACCGGACCCGCCGTGGTCGGCGCCGCCATCGCCGCGCTGACCCTGGTGCCCACGGTCGCCATGGCCGTCATCCAGCGCCGCCGCTCCGCGTCACGCGTCGTCGCACACCACGCGTAACACCCGTAACCACCTGCACCAGAAGCACGCACCACCCCGAGGAGAACACCCCATGCGCGCCACCCTCATGTACGGCGCCGGTGACGTCCGCGTCGAGGACGTCCCGGACTCCGTCATCAAGCAGCCCACCGACGTTCTCGTCCGCGTCACCGCCTCCTGCGTCTGCGGCAGCGACCTGTGGCCGTACGGCTCGATGTCCCCGGCGGACGGCCCCGCCCGGATGGGGCACGAGTTCATCGGCGTCGTCGAGGCCACCGGCTCCGACGTGACCACCGTCAGGAAGGGCGACCTGGTCGTCGCCCCGTTCGCCTTCTCGGACGGCACCTGCGCGTTCTGCCGGGAGGGGCTGCACACGTCCTGCGTCCACGGCACCTTCTGGGACATGGAGCCCGACGAGGGCGGTCAGGCCGAAGCGGTCCGGGTGCCGTTCGCCGACGGGACGCTCGTGAGGCTCCCCGTCGCCGCCGACTCGGCGCTCATACCGTCCCTGCTGACCCTCTCGGACGTCTTCGGCACCGGTTACCACGCCGCCGTCGCGGGCGGCGTCAGCGAGCGCACCCGCGTCACCGTGATCGGCGACGGGGCGGTCGGGCTCATGGCCGTGCTGTCGGCGAAGCGCCTCGGCGCCGAGCAGATCATCCTGATGGGGCGCCACCAGGCGCGTACCGACCTCGGCCGGGAGTTCGGCGCCACCGACGTCGTCTCCGCCCGTGGCGAGGAGGGCATCGCCCGGGTCCGCGAGCTGACCGGCGGCCACGGCACCCACGTCGTCCTGGAGGCGGTCGGCAACATGCCCGCGTACGAGCAGTCGGTCGGCGTCGTCCGCCCGGGCGGCGTCATCAGCCGGGTCGGCGTTCCGCAGTACGAGGACGCGCCGATCGGCTTCGGCAGCCTCTTCGCCCACAACATCCGCCTGGCCGGGGGACCCGCCCCGGCGCGCGCCTACATGGCGGAGCTGATGCCCGACATCCTGGACGGCATCATCGAGCCCGGAAAGGTCTTCGACGCCACGACCGGCCTCGACGGCGTCCCCGCCGGATACCGGGACATGGCCGACCGCACGAGCCTCAAGGTCCTCATCAAGCCCTGACGCGCTCCCGTCGGAATTTTGGAACGGAGCGCTCCGCTCCGATAAGGTCGCCGCACCATGAACCCGTTCCGCCCAGACGGAGGACAGATGAAGGCGACGACCAAGCCGACGGCCCTGGTGACCGGCGGCAGCCGGGGGATAGGCGCGGCGACCTCGCTGGAGCTGGCGGCCCGCGGCTACCGCGTGGCCGTGAACTACTTCTCGAACCGCGAGGCGGCCGACCAGGTGGTCAAGCTCATCGAGGCCGACGGAGGCGAAGCCTTCGCCCTGCGAGCCGATGTGCACGACCCCGGCCAGGCGGCCGAACTCCTCCGGCGCTCCACGGCAGACGGGCGCCTGGACGTCCTCGTCTGCAACGCCGGTGCCAGCTTCATCCCCACCCCCGTGCGGGACCTCGCCTGGGACGACTTCAAGGCGAAGGTGACGGACGAACTCGCGTCCGTCTACACCCTCACCCAGCAGGCGCTGGCCGTCATGGGCGCCCAGGGGCGGGGCCGGATCGTGTACGTCTCCAGCACGGTGGCCGACGGTCCGCCCGCCCCGGGCATGGCGGCCCACGGGACGGCCAAGTCCGCCCTGAACACCTTCGCCCGCTTCGTCGCCCACGAGGCCGGTCCGCTCGGCATCAACGTCAACGTCGTGGCACCGGGCTTCGTCCGCACCGAGGCCAGCGCCGGGATGCCGGAGGAGTTCAAGCGGAGGCTGGCGGACCGTACGCCGCTCGGGCGGGTCGCGGAAGCGGAGGACGTGGCCCGGGCGATCGCCATGCTCGTCGGCGAGGAGGCGGGCTTCGTCACCGGCGAGATCCTCACCGTCGACGGGGGCCTCAACGTGGCGCGGGCGTAGGGGAGAATGCCGCACCATGGGTGACACGCACGCCGGTACGGCACACTCCGGTACGCCGCGCGGCCGACAGCGGGAGGCGGACCGCAACGACGCCCGCCTCATGCGCGCCGCGCGCGAGGTCTTCGCCGAACTCGGCTGGGACGCCCCCGTATCGGAGATCGCCCGTCGCGCCGGTATCGGCATGGGCAGCCTCTACCGCCGCTACCCCAGCAAGGAACTGCTGGCCCAGCGGATGCGGATCGTGGCGATGGAGCAGCTCGTCACCCAGGTGCGTACGGCCCTCGCCGAAGAGCCCGACCCCTGGGCGGCCTTCGCCCGCTTCCTGCGGGACGCGCTGTCGGTCCAGGACCCCGGCGGTCCGCTGCTCCCCCTGATCGGCGGGCGGCTACCGGCCACGGACGACGTCGCGGACGCCGCCGCACGGCTGCGGGCCGCCCTCGACGACCTGGTGGCGCCCGCGCACCGGGCCGGGGTGCTGCGGGCCGACTTCACCTCCGCCGACATCCCCATGCTGCTGGAACACCTCACCGCGCGGATGCCCCTCACCGGGGAGCGTGCCACCGCGCTCCACCTGCGCTACCTCGACCTGGTCCTCGCCGGGCTGCGCACCCCGGCCGCCGCGCCCGCCGACCCGCCCGCCGCCCTTCCGGGTCCGGCACCGCACTGGGCCGAACTCCGGGACCTGTGGAACGCCCCCGAGGGGTGAGCCCGCCTCACCAGTAGGCGCGGTCGTCCCAGGGCTCGAACTCCGCGTACTCGACAGGGTCGTCGTCCTCGTCCAGCGCCGCCAGCCCCGCCGTGACGAAGGTGCCGCGCAGCCAGGCGAGGAGCGCGTCGACGAGGCCGCGGTCCCACGGCCCGCCCTGCCGGGCGTGGCGGGGCCAGACGATCAGGGGCCAGGCGTCGGGGTCGGCGCCCTCGGTGAGCCAGCCCAGGTAGTCGCCGTCGATGGAGTTGGCGAAGGGCAGAAAGCCGCCGGGCTCGGGCCACATCGCGAGCGGATAGTGCTCCGGGAACTTCTCCTTGAGCTGCCCGTAGGCGTCCAGGGTCTCCTCGACGTGGTGGACGAACCCCTGACCGGCCGGGCGCAGCGGGGTGTGGAAGCGCAGCCATTCGCTCCAGCACCCGGCGCCGTACAGCTCCAGGAGGGTCACGTACTCCCGGGGCAGCCGTGTGCCCAGCTCCTCGAAGAGCGCGTCCCAGGTGCCGCCGCCCAGGTACGGGGCCTCGGCCGGGGGCGGGGACAGCAGGCGCAGCGCGTCCAGGCCGGTGCCGGTCTCCAGGGCGACGCGGCGTTCGGCGTCGGTGAGGCGGGGAACGGTGGGCTCGGGCGGCGTCCAGGGCCCGGCCTCCGGCAGAAAGGCGGTGCGGGCGGCCGTGCCGGGCAGCGGGCCCATCAGGGGGCCGGGCGGGGAGGGGAGTTCCCAGCCCTCGCGGACCATGCGGCGCAGATAGCCGGTGAGGGTGAGGTCGTACCGGTGCCAGGGGAGGAGCCCGCTGCCGGGGACGGGCCCGGTGTGGCGGACGACCACCGTCCACTCGTTGGGGTCCGCCGAGACGGACGTGTCCCAGAACAGCACATCGCTCCCCCGGGTCTCGCCCCAGGCGAGGAGCCCGCCGGGGTCCGGGTGGACGGCCGACCGCTCCGGCTCCGGCAGGGCGCGGTGCGCGATCCGGGCTTCGCGGTGCGTTTCGCGCAGCCAGTCCCCGTAGTCGAACGCGCCCTCCTGGACGCAGGGCACGTGGATCCACACGTACGCGCCGAAGTCCAGCGGCCCGTGGGCGTCGGCCAGCCGCTTGTAGTCGTCCGGCAGAGCCACCCCCAGCCACGCCTCGACCGCCGCCCAGTCGACGGGGACGGGCACGGGCGGCCGCTCCGGGCCGGGGGTGGTGAACGCGGCGATGTCCAGGGGCACGTGGGGTCCTCCGGTTCGGACGGTCGGGACGGTCGTACGGTCGGGACGGTCGTACGGTCGGACCCCTATCGTCGCTGTTCCCCGGCGGCCGCGGTGGACGCAAGGAACGGGTCGAGGACGCGCGGCCTGGTCCTTCGCGCTGTCCAGCACCGCGAGCACGCTGCACGCTCGCAATCGGAAGGAACGGTCATCTCAACGATAGGTGGCGCGGTTGTAGGACATGCGTGAATCCCGCGTGTCACTCCGCCGGTGCGCGCGTTCCGGGTTCCGGGTGGAACGGGCACTTCCAGTCTGCCGATACGGCCCGCCCCGAGTACTGCCGTGCTTCCGACGACGTGCCGTGATCGGCCAGCATGGGATTGATGCTTCCCTGCAGCCGCATCTCTCTGGCGCGAATCCTCCGCTGCAGCCCGGCGTACGTGCCGTCGGACTTCAGCCGGCCGAACTGCACATGCGAGTTGAAGACGAGAGCGGGGTAGGAGAACCGCCGGGAGATCCGCGAAGCGCTCGGATTGAGTCCGGCGATGAAGAACGGGTGGCCCGCGACGCTGAACGCGAAGTCCGGCGATCTCACGTCGCTCGAGAATCTTTCGCTCCATGAATATGATTCGGCGTCAAGCCTGTGCAGTCGGCCGAGCTGATCCCAGAGGACCTTTTCGAACTCTTCCTCGCCGCACTCCAGGGGTGTGCGGAACACGGCCATGAATGAAGCGAAGTCATGCCCTTCGTAAATGTTCGAATCGATGAATTCGATAAGATTCCGGTGTAATTTCTCCGTGCCGTCCTCGGAATTCAGCTCTTCGTATACGTGAGTCACCAGGGTGCCCTGGCGAAGTGCGGCACGCGCCCCCAGGCAGGTAAAGGAATCTCCGCGTATCCAGGATCTTAATTCCTCCTCGACGTCCTGCTGCATACTGCCTCCGTTCCGACACAAGGCCTGCGACCGTAGCACTCGCCCGCAGGCGGCAGCCCCGGGTGCGACCTCTTTAAGCTGGGGCTGAATATGGGGCGGGCCGCACCGGCAAGAACCTCAATGGATTTTAAGTTGAGGGTTAATGACCTCGGTTTTTGCTTGCACCCGCGCGGGCGGCGCAATAGGTTGCTGGTCGCTATTGCTGCCTGCTCTTTTACCGGTGGCGACATAAAAGACGAATTGCGGTCCGGGTGGGAGACATGGCAGTGACGCGACAGCCACGCAAGATCGAAGACATCTACCCGCTGTCCCCGCTCCAGGAAGGCATGCTCTTCCACAACGTCCTCGACGGGACGGCCGCCGACGCGGACGACGACACCGGTGGCACCGATGTGTACGTGGCTCAGGTGGCGACGGATTTCGAGGGCCCGCTCGACGCGGACGCCCTGCGCGCGGCCGCCGAAGCGCTACTCGTCCGCTACCCGAACCTGCGGGTCGCCTTCCGCCAGCGCAAGTCCGGGGAATGGGCCCAGCTGGTGCTGCGCGACGTCACCGCGCCGTGGCGGACCGTCGACCTCAGGTCGGCCCCGGACGGCGAGCGGGACGGGCTGGCGGAGCAGGCGGCCCTTGAGGACCGCGATCGCCGGTTCGACCTCGGGCAGGCCCCGCTGATCCGCTTCACCCTGCTCCGGCTCGGCGAGCAGCGCTACCGGTTCCTCCTCACCAACCACCACATCCTGCTGGACGGTTGGTCGATGCAGATCGTCATGCGAGAGCTGTTCACGCTCTATCACGCCAAGGGCGACGCGTCAGGGCTGCCCCGAGTGCGCCCGTACCGCGACCACCTCACCTGGCTCGCCGAGCAGGACGCCACTGAGGCCCGCGCGGCCTGGACCGAGGAGCTGGCCGGGCTCGAAGAGCCCACCCGGGTCGCCTCCCTCGGCGTGGAACAGCCGCCGGTAGTGCCCGAGCACGTCCTCTTCGGCCTCGACGAGCAGGAGACCGAGGCCCTGACGGCCTTCGCCCGCACGCGCGGCCTGACCCTCAACACCCTGGTGCAGGGCGCCTGGGCGCTGCTGCTTTCCCGGATGAGCGGCCTGGACGACGTGGTGTTCGGCGTGACCGTGTCCGGCCGCCCGCCGGAGCTAGACGGCGTCGAGGACATGGTCGGCCTCTTCATCAACACCCTGCCACTGCGGCTGCGACTGCGCCCCGAAGAGCCCTTCTCGGCGCTGCTCAGCAGGCTCCAGGAGCAGCAGACCCGGCTGCTGCCCCACCAGCACCTGGGGCTGTCCGAGATCCAGCGGATCGCCGGACTCGGTGAACTCTTCGACACGTCCATGGTGTTCGAGAGCTATCCGCTGGACGCCGGTGACATGAACCAGGCGTCCGACGGCCTCAAGGTGCTGCGGACCGTCGGTTACGACGCCACGCATTACCCGCTCGGCCTCGTGGCGATGCCCGACAGCACCCTGCGGTTCCAGCTCGACCACCGCCCGGACGTCTTCAGCGCCGCCGAGGCCGCGGAGCTGGGCGAGCAGCTGCTGCGGACCCTGCGGCTGCTCCTCACCGCCCCCCGGACACCGGTCGGCCGCATCGACGTACTCGACGCCGAGCAGACCCGGCGCATGCTGGTCGACTGGAACCGCACCGAACGGGACATGCCGGGCGAGATCCTGCCCCGGCTCTTCGAAGCCCAGGTGGCCCGCACCCCGGACGAGACGGCCGTCGTCTTCCAGGACACCTCGGTGACCTACCGCCAGCTCAACGGCCGGGTCAACCGGCTGGCCCGGCTGCTCGTCGAGCACGGTGTCGGCCCCGAGGACATCGTGGCCGTGGTGCTGCCGCGCTCGGTGGACTCCGTGGTCGCCCTCCTCGCGGCCATGAAGGCCGGGGCCGTCTATCTGCCGGTCGACCCCGCCTACCCGGCCGAGCGCACCTCGTTCATGCTGACCGACTCGGCGCCCGCCCTCGTGGTGACCGCTGGCGCCGCCGCCGACCGCGTGAGCGTCCTGGACGGCCCGGGCGTGCCCGTGCTGCGCCTCGACGCCCCGGAGCTGACGGCGTCCCTCGCGAAGCTCCCGGCCACGGATCTGCCGGACGTACGGGCGACCCGGGACAACGGCGCGTACATCCTCTACACCTCCGGCTCCACGGGACGGCCCAAGGCCGCACTGATCAACCACTCCAGCCTCACCAACCTGCTCCACCACCACCAGGCCGAAGTGCTCACGCCGGTGGTGGAGTCCGTCGGCGGCAGACGGCTGCGCATGGCGCACACCGCGTCGTTCTCCTTCGACGCCTCCTGGGGTCTCTTCCTCTGGATGGCGGCCCACGGGCACGAGCTCCACCTGATCGGCGACGAGGACCGGCACGACCCCGAGGCGTTCGCGCACCTGGTGCACCAACACCGCATCGACGTCGTCGACATGACGCCCTCCGAATGCCAGCACCTGATCACCGCGGGCCTGCTGAGCCCCGACCGGCACCGCCCGGCCCTGGTCGTCCTCGGCGGCGAGGCCATCGGCGAGGCGCTGCGCCGGGAGCTGGCCTCCGTCGAGGGCCTGACGAGCTTCAACTTCTACGGTCCCACCGAGTGCACCGCCGACAGTGTCACCGGCATCGTCCGCGAAGGCAGCCCCGCCGAGCTGGGCACGCCGGTGTCCAACGCCCAGATCTACGTGCTCGACTCGGCACTCCGTCCGATGCCGCCCGGTGTGCCGGGGGAGCTGTACGTCGCCGGTGCGGGGGTGGCACGCGGCTACCTCCACCGGCCGGGGCTGACCGCCGAGCGTTTCGTGGCGAACCCGTTCGGCCCGGCGGGTTCCCGCATGTACCGGACCGGCGATGTAGTGCGCTGGACGGCCTCGGGGGTGGTCGAGTTCATCGGCCGCGCCGACAACCAGGTCAAGGTGCGCGGGTTCCGCATCGAGCTGGGCGAGATCGAGTCGCTGCTCGGGGCGCATGCGTCGGTGGCCCAGTGCGCCGTGGTCGCCCGCGAGGACGAGCCCGGTGACAAGCGGCTCGTCGCCTACGTGACGCCCTCGGACGGCGCTGGCACCGACCCTGCCGAGCTGCGTCGGCACATCGCTGAGCAGCTCCCGAACCATATGGTCCCGGCGGCCGTCGTGCAGCTCGCCGAGCTTCCCCTGACCCCCACCGGCAAGCTGGACCGCCGGGCCCTGCCCGCCCCCGACTATGCCGCCTCCGCGGCGGCGGCCCGTCGGCCGCGTACCCCGCAGGAGGAGATCCTGTGCGGGCTGTTCGCCGACGTCCTGGGCCTGGAGCGGGTCGGTGTGGACGACAGCTTCTTCGACCTCGGCGGGCATTCGCTGCTCGCCACCCGCCTCGTCTCCCGCGTCCGCACCGCCCTCGGCGCCGAACTCCCGGTCCGGCGGCTCTTCGAAGCTCCGACCCCTGCCTCCCTGGCGGAGGGCCTGACGGGCGCTGCCACGGCGCGGACGGGCCTGGTGGCCGGGGTGCGTCCGGAGCGGGTGCCGTTGTCGTTCGCTCAGCGGCGGCTGTGGTTTTTGCAGCAGTATGAGCCGGGCAGCTCGCTGTACAACATTCCGGTGGCGCTGCGTCTGAGCGGGGCCTTGGATGGTGTGGCTCTTGAGGCGGCGCTGGGTGATGTGGTGGAGCGGCATGAGTCGTTGCGTACGGTTTTCCCGCAGGATGACGAGGGTGGTTTCCAGGTCGTCCGCAAGGACGCCCGGCCCGGGCTCATCCACATCGGCTCCAGCCCTGAACGCCTTGATGCGGATCTCGCCGAGGCGGTGTCCTATGGGTTCGACCTGGCGGCGGAGATTCCTGTCCGGGGGACGCTGTTCGAGGTCTCTTCGGATGAGTATGTGCTGTTGTTGGTCATCCATCACATCGCTGCGGATGGGTGGTCGCTGTCTCCGTTGGCCCGGGATCTGACCACGGCGTATACGGCTCGTGTGGGGGGCGGTGCGCCGGGTTGGGTGCCGTTGCCGGTTCAGTACGCCGATTTCACTGTGTGGCAGCGCGAGGTCCTCGGTTCCGAGGATGATCCGGAGAGTGCGATCGCGCGGCAGTTGGGTTATTGGCGGGAGACGCTGGCTGGTCTTCCGGCTGAGTTGGAGCTGCCCACTGACCGGCCTCGCCCGGCGGTTCCTTCCCATCGGGGTGGGACTGTTGAGTTCGATGTTCCGCAGGAGCTTCATGCGGCGGTGGTGCGGCTGGCTCGTGAGCAGCAGGCCAGCGTTTTCATGGTGCTGCAGGCCGCGCTGGGCGTGCTGCTCTCGCGGCTCGGTGCCGGGACCGATATCCCGATCGGGTCGCCAATCGCGGGCCGTACCGATGACGCCGTCGAGGACCTGGTGGGGTTCTTCGTCAACACTCTGGTTCTGCGTACGGACCTGTCCGGGGATCCCACGTTCACCGAGCTTCTTGGTCGGGTCCGGCAGACCGATCTCGCGGCGTACAGCAATCAGGATGTCCCGTTCGAGCGTCTCGTCGAGATCCTCAACCCGGAACGGTCCACCGCCCGCCATCCCCTCTTCCAGACCATGCTGTCCCTGCACAACATGGAGCTGGGGGCAGCGGCCCAGTCGCTGACGGAGTGGCCCGGGGTCAGCGTCTCGGACCAGAGCATGGGCTCCGACGCGGCCCGGTTCGACCTCGCCTTCAACCTGGGTGAGCGGCACGGGCCGGACGGCTCCGAGGCGGGCATCGGCGCGGTCCTGGAGTTCAGTGCGGATCTGTTCGACGTGGGGAGTGCGGAGCTGCTCTGTGAGCGGTTCCTGCGGGTCTTGGAGACGGTCGTCACCGAGCCCACCACTCCCATTAGCGAGGTCAGCCTCCTTGGCACGGGCGAGCGGCGGCTGCTTCTGGAGGAGTGGAGCACCACGGTCCGCGCCTTCGCGGCCGATGCCGATGTGGTGGCTCTCTTCGAGGCGCGGGTCAAGGTGGCCCCGGACGCGGTGGCTGTCGTCTTCGAGGGCACCAGTGTCACGTATGCGGAGCTGGACGAGCGGGCTGCCAGGCTCGCGGGATCGCTGATCGAGCGGGGGGTGGGTCCCGAGCGGTTCGTGGCGGTGGCTTTGCCTCGTTCGGTGGAGCTGGTCGTCGCTCTGCTCGCCGTGCTGAAGACCGGTGGTGCCTATCTGCCGCTCGACCTGGCTTACCCGGCTGACCGGGTCGACTACATGCTGGGCGCGACCCGGCCCGTCCTCACTCTGGACGCTGACACGCTGCCCGCGCTGCTCGACGGGGCACCGGCGCAGAGCGTGCCGGTGGATCCGCGTGGGGCCGCGTATGTGATCTACACGTCCGGTTCTACGGGTCGCCCCAAGGGTGTCGTGGTGTCGCGGGGCAGCCTGGCGAACCTCCTTGTGGACATGCGTGAGCGCGTTGGATTCACTTCGGTCGACCGGTTGTTGGCGGTGACCACGGTCGGCTTCGACATCGCGGGGCTGGAGCTGTTCGCGCCGCTGGTGTCCGGCTCCGCCGTGGTCCTCGCGAGCCGGGATCTCGTCCTGGACCCGGCCGGGCTGCGTGCGGCGGTCACTGGGCAGGGCATCTCGGTCATGCAGGCGACGCCGAGTCTGTGGCGTGCGGTGGCTGACGATGCGGGGGACGCGCTGAGGGGCGTACGGGTCCTGGTGGGCGGCGAGGCTCTGCCCACGGACCTCGCGGGGCGACTGGCGGCCTCCGCCGCGTCGGTGCTGAATGTGTACGGGCCGACGGAGACCACGATCTGGTCCACCGCTGCTGAGATCGCCGGAGAGGGTGCGGTGACCATTGGGAGGCCGCTGTCCCGTACCCGGGTGTATGTCCTGGACGGTCATCTGCAGCCGGTCCCGGCTGGTGTGTCGGGGGAGCTGTATATCGCGGGTGCGGGTGTGGCGCGCGGCTATCTCAAGCGTCCCGGGCTGACCGGGGAGCGGTTCGTCGCCGACCCGTACGGCCCGGCCGGTTCCCGTATGTACCGCACTGGCGATGTGGTCCGCTGGACCAGTACCGGCGACCTCGTCTACCTGCGGCGCGCGGACGACCAGGTCAAGGTGCGCGGGTTCCGTATCGAGCTGGGTGAGATCGAGACCGTGCTCACCGGCATCGAAGGCGTCGCCCGGGCGGCCGTCGTCGTCCGCGACGATCGGCTGGTCGCCTATCTCGTCGGGTCCCCCGCCGCGCCCGGCGGTGTGCCCGACGCGCCCGGCCTGCGGGACCGCCTGGCCGAGGCCGTGCCGGACTACATGGTGCCCGCCGCCTTCGTCACCCTCGACGCACTCCCGCTGACCGCCAACGGGAAGCTCGACCGCAAGGCGCTCCCCGAGCCGGAGTTCAGCGGCGCCGCCCTGGGCCGCGCGCCGCGCACCCCGCAGGAGGAGATCCTGTGCGGGCTGTTCACCGAGGTCCTCGGCGTCTCCGGCGTCGGCATCGACGACAACTTCTTCGCGCTGGGCGGGCATTCGCTGCTCGCCACCCGGCTGGTCTCGCGCATCCGCACCGCGCTCGGTGTCGAGCTGGCCGTGCGGCGGCTCTTCGAGGCTCCCACGGTCGCCGGGATCGCCGCGGAGCTGCGGGGCGCCGACACGGCCCGCGCCGCGATGACCGCCGGGCCGCGGCCCGACCGGATCCCGCTGTCCTTCGCCCAGCGGGGGCAGTGGTTCCTGCACCGGCTCGAAGGCCCCACCGCGACCTACAACCTTCCGGTCGCACTGCGCCTCACCGGCCCCCTCGACCACACGGCGCTGCGCGCCGCGCTTGCCGACGTCGTAGCGCGGCACGAGGTGCTGCGGACCGTCGTCGCCGAGGACGCCGAGGGCGCCCATCAGGTCATACGGGCCGCCGCCGCGCCCCCGCTGACCGTCGAACGGGTCGTCGCCGATGAGCTAACGGCCGCTCTGCGGACCGCCACGGGCCACGCGTTCGACCTCACGGCGGAGATCCCGATCCGGGGCACCCTGTTCGAGACCGGGCAGGACGACCACGTACTGCTGCTCCTGATCCACCACATCGCGGCCGACGAGTGGTCGTTCGGACCGCTGGCCCGGGAGCTGACCGCCGCCTACGCCGCCCGCGCCGCGGGCAGCGCACCGGCCTGGGCTCCGCTGCCCGTCCAGTACGCCGACTTCACCCTCTGGCAGCGCGACATCCTCGGCTCCGAGGACGACGCCGACAGCCGGATCTCCCGGCAACTCGCCTACTGGGAAGGCGCGCTGGACAGCCTTCCGGCCGAGCTGGAGCTGCCCACCGACCGGCCCCGACCGGCGACTCCCTCCCACCGGGGCGGAACCGTCGAGTTCGAGGTGTCGCAGGAGCTGCGCGAGCGCATCGAGGCGGCGGCGCGCGAGCACCGGGCGAGCACCTTCATGGTCGTGCAGGCCGCCCTCGCCGTGCTCCTCTCCCGCCTCGGCGCCGGTACGGACATCCCCATCGGCTCGCCCGTCGCGGGCCGCACCGACGACGCGGTCGAGGACCTCGTCGGGTTCTTCGTCAACACCCTCGTCCTGCGCACCGACCTCTCCGGCGACCCCACCTTCGCCCAGCTCATCGACCGGGTACGGGAGACCGACCTCGCCGCGTACAGCAACCAGGACGTGCCCTTCGAGCGGCTTGTCGAGCTGCTCAACCCGGAACGGTCCGCCGCCCGTCATCCGCTGTTCCAGGTGCGTCTGGTGGTGCAGAACGCGGATCCGCGCAGCTCCGTCGGCGGCGCGCTCGCCCTGCCCGGCCTTACGGCATCCGCGATGCCGACCGAGGACACGGGGGCCAAGTTCGACTTGCTGTTCCGCCTCTACGAGAAGCCGACGGGCGGCTTGGGCGGAGTCCTTGAGTACAGCGCCGACCTGTTCGACGCCCCCACCGCCCGCTCGCTCGGCGAGCGCTTCCTGCTGGTACTCGACGCGGCACTGGCCGACCAGGACCGGCGGGTCGGCGAAGTGGACGTACTGACCGCTGCCGAGCGGCACCGCGTGCTGCACGAGTGGAACGACACGGCACGTGACGTGGCACCCGCGAGCGTGGTCTCCCTCTTCGCGGCCCAGGTGGCCCGCACCCCGGATGCCACCGCGCTCGTCCACGCCGGTACGTCACTCTCGTACGCCGAACTCGACGAGCGCAGCGACCGCCTGGCCCGGCTCCTCACCGAGCGCGGTGTCGGCCCCGAGCGGTTCGTGGCGGTGGCGCTGCCCCGGTCCACCGAGCTGATCGTGAGCCTGCTCGCGGTCCTGAAGGCGGGCGGCGCCTACCTGCCGCTCGACCTGGAGTACCCGGCGGAACGCCTGCGCTACATGCTGGCGGACACCGCGCCCGTCCTCGCGCTGACCAATGGCGAATGGTCCGGCCTGGTGCCCGGCGTCGAAGCCCTGCTCCTCGACCGGACGGAGACGCGGACGGCCCTGGCAGCGGCGACCGCGGCTCCGGCGGGTCCGCTGTCGCCGCACAACCCCGCGTACGTGATCTACACGTCGGGCTCGACGGGCCGACCCAAGGGTGTCGTGGTCGAGCACCGTTCGGTGGGCGCCTACCTCCAGCGCGCCCGCCACGCCTACCCGGACGCCTCGGGCAGCGCGCTGCTGCACTCCCGGATCGCCTTCGACCTGACGGTCACGGCCCTGTACACGCCGCTGGTCTCGGGCGGCTGCGTACGGCTCGCCGACCTCAGCGAAGAGCCGCCCCGGAACGCCGCCCGCCCGGCCTTCATGAAGGCCACCCCGAGCCACCTGGCGCTCCTCGACACACTCCCCGACACGGCCTCGCCGTCCGGCACGCTCGTCCTCGGCGGTGAGCAGCTCCTCGGCGAGAAGCTCGCCGAGTGGCGCGAGAGACACCCCGGCGCGACGGTCGTCAACGCGTACGGCCCGACCGAAGCCACCGTCAACTGCACGGACTTCACCCTCGCACCGGGCGCACCGACCCCGTCCGGTGCCGTCCCCATCGGCCGCCCGTTCTGGAACACGCAGGCGTACGTCCTCGACGCGGGCCTGCGGCCCATGGCTCCCGGAGTGACGGGCGAGCTGTACATCGCTGGCACCGGGCTCGCCCGTGGCTATCTGGGACGCCCCGACCTGACCGGCGAGCGTTTCGTGGCGAACCCGTTCGGTCCGGCGGGCTCCCGCATGTACCGCACCGGCGACCGCGCCCTGTGGACCGCCGACGGATATCTCCAGTACGCGGGCCGGGCCGACCAGCAGGTGAAACTGCGCGGGTTCCGGCTCGAACTCGGCGAGATCGAGGCCGTGTTGCTGGGCATCGACGGCGTACAGGAGGCCGTCGTGATGGTCCACGAGGACGGCGCGGGCGATCAGAGTCTCGTCGCGTACGCCGTCACCACGGCCGGTACCGATGTGCCGGTGGACCTGCTGCTCTCGCACGCCAAGGAGCAGCTCCCCGACTACATGGTTCCGTCGGCGATCGTGCTCCTGGACGCGCTGCCCCTCACGCCCAACGGCAAGCTGGACCGGCGCGCACTCCCCAAGCCGGTGCCCGGCCCGGCTTCCGGGGCGGGCGACCTGCTGGCCGCGCACGGCTCGCGGAGCCCGTGGGAGGACGCCATCGCCGGGCTGTTCGCCGAGGTCCTGGGCCTGGAGCGGGTCGGCGTCGACGACGACTTCTTCGACCTCGGCGGCCACTCCCTGCTGGCCATCCGGCTGCTCGCCCGGGCGCGATCGGTGCTCGGCATGGAGCTGTCGGTACGCGACATGTTCGACAACCCGACGGTGGCCCAGCTCGCCAAGCTGACGACTGTGGCGGGCCGTTCGGGCCAACGCCTGGTGGCCGGGGTGCGTCCGGAGCGGGTGCCGTTGTCGTTCGCTCAGCGGCGGCTGTGGTTTTTGCAGCAGTACGAGCCGGGCAGCTCGCTCTACAACATCCCGGTCGCGCTGCGTCTGACGGGGGCCTTGGATCGTGTGGCTCTTGAGGCGGCGCTGGGTGATGTGGTGGAGCGGCATGAGTCGCTGCGTACGGTTTTCCCGCAGGATGACGAGGGGGGTTTCCAGGCCGTCCGCAAGGACGCCCGGCCCGGCCTGGTCCATGTCAGTTCCAGTCCCGAACGTCTGGATGTCGATCTTGCCGAGGCGGTGTCGTACGGGTTCGACCTGGCGGTGGAGATTCCGGTCCGGGGGACGCTGTTCGAGACGGCTCCGGATGAGTTTGTGCTGCTGTTGGTCATTCACCACATCGCTGCGGATGGGTGGTCGCTGGCTCCGCTGGCCAGGGATCTGACCACGGCGTATACCGCTCGGGTGAGGGGCGGTGCGCCGGGTTGGGTGCCGTTGCCGGTTCAGTACGCCGATTTCACCCTCTGGCAGCGCGAGGTCCTCGGTTCCGAGGACGACTCGGAGAGTGCGATCGCGCGGCAGTTGGGTTATTGGCGGGAGACGCTGGCCGATCTGCCCGCCGAGCTGGAATTGCCGACGGACCGGGCGCGGCCCGCTGTCCCGTCGCACGAAGGCGGCACCGTCGAGTTCGCCATCCCGCAGGAACTCCACGCGGCGGTGGTGCGGCTGGCTCGTGAGCAGCAGGCCAGCGTGTTCATGGTGCTGCAGGCCGCTCTGGGTGTGCTGCTCTCGCGGCTCGGTGCCGGTACGGACATTCCGATCGGATCGCCCATCGCGGGGCGCACTGATGACGCGGTCGAGGACCTGGTGGGGTTCTTCGTCAATACCCTGGTTCTGCGTACTGATCTGTCCGGGGATCCCACGTTCACCGAGCTGCTGGGCCGGGTTCGGCAGACCGATCTGGCGGCGTACAGCAATCAGGATGTGCCCTTCGAGCGGCTTGTCGAGATCCTGAACCCCGAACGGTCCACCGCCCGCCATCCCCTCTTCCAGACCATGCTGTCCCTGCACAACGTCGACCCAACTGCGGGGACCGGGACCGGTCGGCTCCCGGGCCTCACCGTGAGCGCCATGAACGCCGACAACGCGGTGGCGAAGTTCGACCTGCTCCTGGCGGTCCAGGAGCTGCAGGACCCCGGTCGGACCGAAGCGGGCGGGATGCACGCGGTCCTGGAGTTCAGTGCGGATCTGTTCGATGTGGGGAGCGCGGAGCTGCTGTGCGAGCGGTTCCTGCGTGTGCTGGAGGCCGTCGTCGCCGACCCCGCCACTCCTACCAGCGGGATCACCCTTCTCGACGCCGCCGAGCGGCAGCTGCTCCTGGAGGAGTGGAACACCGCCGTCGCCCGCCCCTTGGGGGCCGATGCCGATGTGGTGGCTCTCTTCGAGGCGCGGGTCAAGGCGGATCCGGACGCGGTGGCCGTTGTCTTCGAGGGCACCGCTGTCACGTATGCGGAGCTGGATGAGCGGGCTGCCCGGCTCGCCGGGTCGCTTATCGAGCGGGGGGTGGGGCCGGAGCGGTTCGTGGCGGTGGCGTTGCCTCGGTCGGTGGAGCTGGTGGTGGCTCTGCTCGCGGTGTTGAAGACCGGTGGCGCCTATCTGCCGGTCGACCTGGCCTACCCGGCGGATCGGGTCGAGTACATGCTGAGCATGACCCGGCCCGTTCTCACTCTGGACGCTGACACGCTGCCCGCGCTGCTCGACGGCGCACCGGCACAGAGTGTGCCGGTGGATCCGCGGGGCGGCGCGTATGCCATCTTCACGTCGGGTTCGACGGGCCGTCCCAAGGGCGTCGTGGTGTCGCGCGGCAACCTGGCCAACCTCCTTGTGGACATGCGCGAGCGCGTCGGATTCACCCCGGCCGACCGGCTGCTGGCGGTGACCACGGTCGGCTTCGACATCGCGGGGCTGGAGCTGTTCGCGCCGCTGGTGTCCGGCTCCGCCGTGGTCCTCGCGAGCCGGGATCTCGTCCTGGACCCGGCCGGGCTGCGTGCGGCGATTACTGGGCAGGGCATCTCGGTCATGCAGGCAACGCCGAGTCTGTGGCGCGCGGTCACCGACGAGGCGGGGGATGCGCTGAGGGGCGTACGGGTCCTGGTGGGGGGCGAAGCCCTGCCCACGGACCTGGCGGGGCGACTGGCCGCCGCTGCGGCGTCGGTGCTGAATGTGTACGGGCCGACGGAGACCACCATCTGGTCCACCGCCGCCGAGGTCGCCGGAGAGGGTGCGGTGACCATTGGGAGGCCGCTGTCCCGTACCCGGCTGTATGTCCTGGACGGTCATCTGCAGCCGGTCCCGGCCGGTGTGTCGGGGGAGCTGTATATCGCGGGTGCGGGTGTGGCGCGCGGCTATCTCAAGCGTCCCGGGCTGACCGGGGAGCGGTTCGTCGCCGACCCGTACGGCCCGGCGGGTTCCCGTATGTATCGCACGGGAGACGTCGTCCGCTGGACCAGTACCGGCGACCTCGTCTACCTGCGGCGTGCTGATGATCAGGTCAAGGTGCGGGGGTTCCGTATCGAGCTGGGTGAGGTGGAGTCCGCGCTGGCCGGTCATCCGGACGTGGTCCGGGCCGCTGTCGCCGTCCGGGAAGACCGCCTGGTGGCGTACCTGGTCAGTGGCGGTGCGGAGGTGTCGGAAGCGCGGTTGCGTGACCATCTCGCGCAGAGTCTGCCCGCTTACATGGTCCCGTCCCTGTTCGTGGAACTCGACGCGCTCCCGCTGACCGCGAACGGCAAGCTCGACCGCAAGGCCCTGCCCGACCCCGAGTTCCCCGCCACCGGTACCGGACGCGCTCCCCGTACCCCGCAGGAAGAAGTCCTGGCCGCCCTGTTCGCCGACATTCTCGGTCTGGAACAGGTCGGCATCGACGACAGCTTCTTCGACCTCGGCGGACACTCCCTCCTCGCCACTCGCCTGGTCTCCCGTGTCCGTACCGTCCTCGGCGCCGAACTCTCCGTCCGCCAGCTCTTCGAAACCCCCACCATCACCGGCCTCACCCACGCACTCACCAACGCCACCACTGCCCGTACTGCCCTCACCACCCGACCACGACCCACCCGCATCCCCCTCTCCCACGCCCAGCAACGGCTGTGGTTCCTGCACCAGTACGAGCCGGGCAGCTCGCTCTACAACATCCCGGTGGCACTCCGCCTGACCGGCCCACTCGACCATGCGGCCCTAGAGGCCGCACTGGCCGATGTCGTGGAGCGCCACGAGTCGCTGCGCACCGTGTTCGCAGGCGACGACAAGGGCGCCTACCAGGTCGTCCTCAACGGAGAGGCCGCGCGTCCGGCATTCGCTGTCGTACCGACTCCCGCCTCGCGGCTCGATGACGACCTTGTCGCCGCCGCACGTCACGGGTTCGACCTGACTGCGGAGGTGCCGCTGCGTGCGACCTTGTTCGAGGTCTCCCCGGACGAGCATGTGCTGTTGTTGGTCATTCACCACATCGCTGCGGATGGGTGGTCGCTGTCTCCGTTGGCTCGGGATCTGACCACGGCGTATACCGCTCGTGTGAGGGGCGGTGCGCCGGGTTGGGTGCCGCTGCCGGTTCAGTACGCCGATTTCACTGTGTGGCAGCGCGAGGTCCTCGGTTCCGAGGATGACCCGGAGAGTGCGATCGCGCGGCAGTTGGGTTATTGGCGGGAGACGCTGGCTGGTCTTCCGGCTGAGTTGGAGCTGCCCACTGACCGGCCTCGCCCGGCGGTTCCTTCCCATCGGGGTGGGACTGTTGAGTTCGATGTTCCTCGGGAACTTCATGCGGCGGTGGTGCGGCTGGCGCGTGAGCAGCAGGCCAGCGTGTTTATGGTGCTGCAGGCCGCGCTGGGCGTGCTGCTTTCGCGGCTCGGTGCCGGGACCGATATCCCGATCGGGTCGCCTATCGCGGGTCGTACCGATGACGCGGTTGAGGATCTGGTGGGGTTCTTCGTCAACACTCTTGTTCTGCGTACGGACCTGTCCGGGGATCCCACGTTCACCGAGCTTCTTGGTCGGGTCCGGCAGTCGGATCTCGCGGCGTACAGCAACCAGGATGTTCCCTTCGAGCGGCTCGTCGAGATCCTCAACCCGGAACGGTCCACCGCCCGCCACCCCCTCTTCCAGACCATGCTCAACCCGAATGTGACCTCGCAGTCGGTCACGGGCGGCGCGGTGGAATTTGGTGGGCTCAAAGTGGAGCAGCGGACGAGCGGCACGGGGGCCTCGCGCTTCGATCTCTCCTTGTCCTACGCGGAGTTGGGGCAGACGGGCGGGATCAGTGCGGCCCTGGAGTTCAGCGCGGATCTCTTCGACGCGGGGAGCGCGGAGCTGCTCTGCGAGCGGTTCCTGCGTGTCCTGGAGGTGGCCGTCACCGCGCCGGACACGCGGGTGACGCAGATCCACGTATTGGACGAGGAGGAGCGGGGCCGGGTTCTTGGTGAGTGGGGTTCTGGTGTGAGGGCGGGTGAGGCCTGTGCGGCTGATGTGGTGGCGTTGTTCGAGGCCCAGGTAGCTGCTTGCCCGGATGCTGTGGCGTTGGTCTTTGGTGATGTGCGGGTTTCGTATGGGGAGTTGGGTGCGTGGGTGGATCGGCTGGCGCGGGTGCTGGCCGGTCGGGGGGTGGGGCCGGAGCGGTTCGT
>NZ_JBSFGE010000018.1:0-194246 GCF_053596435.1 Streptomyces sp. NPDC001700 | reverse complement strand
CCCCGCCGCGCGGCCATCTCGTCCTTCGGCATCAGCGGCACGAACGCCCACCTCATCCTCGAACAAGCCCCCGCCACCCCCACCCCGGAAACCCCAAGGGACACCACCACCGTCCCCTGGCTCCTCTCCGCCAAGACCGAACAGGCGCTCCGCGACCAGGCCCAACGCCTCCTCGACCACACCACCCAGCACCCCACCCTCCACCCCACCGACATCGCCCACACCCTCGCCACCACCCGCGCCACCTTCGAGCACCACGCCGCCGTCGTCGGTGCCACCCGCGACGAACTCCTCGCCCAGCTCCACACCCTCGCCCAGGACCCCGGCCCCGCCACGCTCGCCACCCGGCCCCGCACCAAGAAGGTGGCGTTCCTCTTCACCGGCCAGGGCGCCCAGCACCCGGGCATGGGCCGAGGGCTCTACGACACGTACGCCACCTTCCGCGACGCGTTCGACGAGGTCTGCGCCACCCTCGACCACCACCTCGACGCCCAACTCCCTCTCAAAGACGTGGCCCTCAAAGACGTCATCTTCGCGGACGACCCCACGCTCCTGAACCAGACCCGCTACACCCAGCCCGCCCTGTTCGCGCTCCAGACCGCCCTGACCCGGCTCCTCGCCGAGGACTTCGGCATCACCCCCAGCCACCTCATCGGCCACTCCATCGGTGAGATCGCCGCCGCCCACACCGCCGGAATCCTCACCCTGGACGACGCCTGCCGCCTGGTCGCGGCCCGTGGCGCTCTGATGCAGGCCCTGCCTCCGGGTGGCGCCATGATCGCCGTCGAGGCGACCGAGGACGAAGTCACCCCGCATCTCACCGAACGCGTCGGCATCGCGGCCGTCAACGGACCCCGCTCGGTCGTCATCTCCGGCGACGAAAGCGACGTCACCGCCATCGCCGAGGAGTTCTCCGGCCAGGGACGGCGCACCCGCCGCCTCACCGTCAGCCACGCCTTCCACTCGCCCCATATGGACCCGGTCCTCGCCGACTTCCGTCACGTAGCGGGGCCCCTCACCTACGACGCGCCCCGCATCGCCCTGGTGTCCACCGTGAGCGGGGAGATCGGCGCCGCGTTCGACGCCACCTACTGGACCGAGCACATCCGCGGCACCACCCGCTTCCACGACGGCCTCACCGCACTCCACGACGAGGGCGTCACCACGTATCTGGAGATCGGACCCGACGCCGTGCTCACCGCGCTCACCCGCGAGGCGCTGCCCGAGGCCGCCGCCGTACCGCTGCTGCGCCCCCGTCACCACGAGCCGACCAGCCTGATCAGCGGCCTGGCCCAGGCGCACGCGTCCGGCGTGGCCGTTGGCTGGAAAGGCTTCCTCGAAGAGCGCGGGGCCCGGAGTGTCGCCCTGCCCACGTACGCCTTCCAGCGCCGCCGCTACTGGCTCGGCGCCCCCGACCCCGCCGGTTCACCCGCGGGCCTGGGCCTGGAGCCCGCGGCGCATCCGCTGCTCGCCACGGCCACCGAACTCCCGGACGGCAGCCGCCTGTTCACGGGCCGTGTGACGCTGGCCGACCACGCGTGGCTGGGCGACCACATCGTGATGGGGACCGTCATCCTGCCCGGCACCGCCTTCGTCGAGCTGGCGTTCCACGCCGCCCACGCGGTGGGCACCGACGAGATAGCGGAACTCGTCCTGAACGCGCCCGTCACCTTCGGCTCCCAGGGCGCCGCGCTGCTCCAGGTCATCGTCGGCCCCGACGACCCGGCCACGGGCCGCGCCCTCACCATCAGGTCCCGTTCCGAAGGGGACCACTCCTGGACCGAGAACGCCACCGGCCACCTGAGCGCCCCCGTACCGGTCCCCTGACCGTCCCGCGTACGCGCCGAGAGGGCCGGACACCGCGATCGGTGTCCGGCCCTCTCCGTGTGTGCTGATCAGGCCGCGGCTGTCAGCCTCAGCGGGGTGAACGGCGCCGCCGACGCGGGTGGGGTGGTGTCGGTGAGGTAGGCGGCCATGGCCTCGGCGGTGATGGGGGCGAGCTGGACGCCCATGCGGAAGTGGCCGGTGGCCAGGTGGACGTCGGGGACGGCGGTCGGGCCGATGAGAGGGAGTGCGTCGGGCGAGGCGGGGCGCAGGCCCGCGCTGATCTCGGAGAAGCGCAGGGCGCCGACGCCGGGGATGACCTCGGCAGCGCGGGCCAGCAGGCCGCTGGCGCCGTCGGCGGTGACGGTCTCGTCGTAGCCGCGGTCCTCGTAGGTGGCGCCGACGACGAGTTCGCCGTCCAGCCGGGGCACCAGGTAGAGGGACCCGCCCTTGGAGAGGGCGCGCGACGTCACGCCCAGCAGGGGCGGTTCGGAGTGCAGACGCAGGATCTGGCCCTTGACCGGGCGGATCTCCGGGATGGCGGCCTCGGGGAGTCCCCCGATGTGGTGGGTCCAGCACCCGGCGGCCAGGACGACGCGGTCGAAGGGCACCGCGTCGCCGTTGTCGAGGGTGACGGTGTGGTGCGCGACCCGGATGGCGCGGCGGCGGATGATGGTGCCGCCGAGGGCTTCGATGGCGGTGAGCAGCGCCGCGTTGAGGGTGCGGGGGTCGATGGCGCCGTCGTCGGGGCCCAGCAGGCCGCCGAGGGTGGGGGCGAAGGCGGGCTGGAGCTTGGCGCACTCCTCGGGGGTGAGGCGTTCGCTGCGGATGCCGAGCGACTCCCGGAACGACTGCTGGTAGTCGAGCTTGCGGAGGGCGTCCTCATCGAAGGCGGCGTCCAGGACGCCGTCCCGCCGGAAACCGGCGGGGGCGAACTCCTCCAGCTCGGCGGCGAAGGACGGCCAGAGGTCGCGGGAGTCCAGGCACAGCCGCAGCAGGTCGGTCACGCCGTCGATTTGCTCACTGCTCGGCGGAAGCATGCCCGCCGACGCGTGGGATGCCTTGGTGGCGGGGGCCGGGTCGATCACGGTGACGGTGACGCCGTGGCGCAGGGCCCGCCAGGCGGTGGCGAGGCCGATGACGCCTCCGCCGACAACAACGATGTTCATGATGCGCTCTCCTGGACGATGCGCCGCAGATGGGTGGCGAGGTCTGCGGGGGTCGGATGGTCGAAGGTGAGGGTCGCGGGGAGCCGCAGTCCGGTGGCGGCGGACAGGTGGCGGCTGAGTTCGAGGTTGCCGATGGAGTCCAGGCCGATGGTGTGGAACTCCCGGCCGGGGTCGATGTCGTCGGGGCTGTCGTAGCCGAGCACGATGGCGGCCGCCGTACGGACGAACTCCAGGGCGGCCTCGTCGTGTTCGGCCTCGGGCAGGGTCGCCAGACGGGCCCGCAGGGTGTCGGTCGCGGTGGGCCGGGGCGTCGCGGCGGGCGCCAGGTCGGCGAGGACGGATGGGATGTTTCCGGCGAGGGACCCGGTGAGGGCCGACTCGTTCAGCCGTACGGGCGCGAGCACGGCCTCGTCCCCGGCGAGGGCGGCGTCGAAGAGGGTCAGGCCCTGGTCGTGGCCGAGCGGGGCGAAGCCGGAGCGCTTGATGCGGGTGAGGTCGGTGGCGGACAGCTCGGAGCCCATGCCGCCCTCGCTCTCCCACAGCCCCCAGGCGAGGGAGGTGCCGCGCAGCCCGAGGGTGCGGCGGTGGTGGGCGAGGGCGTCGAGGACGGCGTTGGCGGCGGCGTAGTTGGCCTGCCCCGCGTTGCCGGTGAGCCCGGCGACGGAGGAGAACACCACGAACGCGCAGTCCGGGTCGCGGATCAGCTCGTGCAGATGGAGCGCGGCGTCGGCCTTGGGGCGCAGCACCGCGTCGAGCCTGCGCGGGGTGAGGGTGTCGACCGTGGCGTCGGACAGCACGCCCGCGGTGTGGATGACGGCGGAGGGCGCGGGGATGGCCGCCAGGGCGCGTTCGAGTGCCGGGCGGTCGGCGGCGTCGCAGGCGATGAGGTCGACGCGGGCGCCGAGCGCGGTGAGTTCGGCGGTCAGTTCGTCGGCGCCGGGGGTGTCCGGGCCTCGGCGGCTGAGCAGCACGAGGTGGCGGACGGAGTGGCGGGTGACCAGGTGGCGGGCGACCAGGCGGCCCAGCGCACCGGTGCCGCCGGTGATGACGACGGTGCCGGTGAGGCTCGTACGGCCCGGTGGTGGCGGGCAGCGGACGAGGCGCGGCCGGAACAGGGCGCCGTGGCGCACGGCGAGTTGCGGTTCGCCGGAGGCCACGGCGGCGAGGAGGGCGCGGCCCGAGTCCTCGGGGTCGTCGACGTCGACGAGGACGAAGCGGCCGGGGTGTTCCGACTGGGCGCTGCGCAGCAGCCCCCACACGGCCGCGCCCGGCAGGTCGGACAGGTCCTCCTGGGCACGGGTCACGAGGGCGCCGCTGCTGACCAGGACGAGGCGGGCGCCGGAGAGGCGGGTGTCGGCCGACCACTCCTGGACGAGCATCAGGGCGCGCTGGGCGGCCGAGCGCACGGGCGAGTCCTGGTCCGTGCAGGACACCACGACCACGTCGGGTACGGGCGCGCCGTCGCGGAGCGCGGAGTCGAGGGCGGCCAGCGAGGGGTAGGAGTCGAACGAGCGGCGGATGGACTTCAGGGCGCCGGTGACGCCGATGTGGTCGGTGCCGAGGAACGCCCAGCGCCGCTGGTCGGCGGCGGCCGACGGCTGCTCGACGGCCTTCCAGGCGACGCGCAGCAGCTGGGTGCGCTGCGTCGCGGCGTCGAGCTGGTCGGCGGTGACGGGACGCCGTACGAGGGTCTTGACCGTGACGACCGGTTCACCGTCGTCGCCGGTCAGGGCCAGGGAGACGCCGCCCTCGCCGGGCCGGGCGTGGACGCCGACCTGCCGCGCGCCCGCCTTGTGGAGCCGTACGCCGCGCAGCGCGAAGGGCAGGAAGGTGGCGTCGTCGCGGTCGAGGTCCGGTACGAGGGCGGCCTGCAACGCGGCGTCGAAGAGCGCCGGGTGCAGGTGGTAGTCGCCCTCGCCGCCGGACGCGGCGTCGTCGAGGCGGGCCTCGGCGTGGACCTCCTCGCCGTCCGTCCACACGGCGCGCAGGCCGCGGAAGGCAGGCCCGTACGGGAGGCCACGGTCGGCGAGACGGCGGTAGATGTGTGCGATGTCGACCTGCCGGGCTTCCTGGGGAAGCTCTGGCCGTTCCGGGTTGCTCATGGTGGCTTCCTCCGCGGGGCCGGGCGGGTCAGTTTTCGGGCGGGTTGGTGATGGCGGCGGCGATCTCGCCATGGCTCTCGCCGCCCTGCTCGTCCCAGTAGCGGCAGCGGGTCCGCAGCATCACCAGGGCGTCGCGCAGATCGTTGGCGTCCCATTCGGCGATGTCGGCGATCTCGATCTCGCCACGGAAGTGGCGGCCGCTCATGGCGGTGCGGAAGGTGCTCCGGAAATCGGTGATGAACACGTCCGCGAGCTGCCGGGTCCAGAACTGCTCCAGTGTCCACCGGGAGAAGGGCGCGACGAGCGATTCCTTCACCGACTTGGCCATCAGGTAGTAGGCCATCTGGTTGAAGCAGATGTTGAACTCGACCGAGTTGAAGTGGCCGGTGTCATCGATGTAGCAGGACTCGGGGATCAGGAAGGTGCAGGCGGCGCCGAGCCGTCCGCCGTCGAGGGGGTCGCCCTCCACCGTGACCGCCGCCGAGGTGAGGTATTCACACCGCTTGGCCCGGTAGGGGGTGAGCACGCGGTGCAGCAGTTCCTCGTCGGTGGGGTAGACGCGCTGGTCGGTGTCGTCGAGCAACCGGGTCATGTCGGGTCTCCTGATCGTTGCGCGGTGCGGAGGAGTTCGGCCAGGCTCATGTTCTGGATCGCCGCGGTGCGGTCTTCCGTGTCCGGGCCCGGCTCCGGACAGTCCGGTGTGGATTCCGGGTCGCTGAAGCCCAGTTCGTCCAGCAGATGGCGGGTCAGGACGAGGGCGGTCGGGTGGTCGAAGACGAGCGTCGCGGGCAGGCGCTCCCCGACGGCCTCACCGAGCGCGTTGCGGAACCGCACGGCGGCGAGGGAGTCGAAGCCCATGTCGCGGAACGACCGCTCGGCGTCGACCTCGTCGGCGTCGGCGAAGCCGAGGGTGGCGGCGGCCCGGGTGCGGACGACGTCCAGCAGTGCCTGTTCCCGGCGGGCGGGGGTGAGGCGGGCGAGCCGGTCGCGCAGGTTCTCGGCGGGTTCGGTGGCGGTGGCGGCGGGGTCGACGGCGCGGCGGGCCGGGCCGCGTACCAGGTCGCGCATCAGATACGGCACATCGGCGCGGCGCTGCCCGGTCAGGTCGAGCCGTACGGGCGCCAGGAACGCCCGGTCGAGCGCCCCGGCGGCGTCCAGCAGCGCCATGCCCTCGTCGGAGGCGATGGGCAGGACGCCGTCACGCCGCATGCCCGCCAGGTCGGCGGCGTCCAGTGCGCCGGTCATGCCGCTGGCCACCTCCCACAGCCCCCAGGCCAGCGACTGCGCGGGCAGGCCATGGGCGCGCCGGTGGGCGGCGAGGCCGTCGAGGAAGGTGTTGGCGGCGGCGTAGTTGCCCTGCCCTGCGCCTCCGGTGACGCCGGCGGCGGACGAGAACAGCACGAACGCCGACAGGTCGTGGTTCGCGGTGAGTTCATGGAGGTTCAGCGCCGCGTCGACCTTGGGGCGCATCACCGTGGCCATCTTCTCGGGTGTCAGGGAGGAGATGATCCCGTCGTCGAGGACGCCTGCGGTGTGCACGACTCCGGCGAGGGTACGGTCCGCCAGCACGGCGGCGAGCGCGTCGCGGTCGGCGGTGTCGCAGGCGATGATGTCGACGCGAGCGCCGAGCGCGGTGAGGTCTACGGCCAGGCCGTCGGCGCCGGGTGCTCCGGGGCCCCGGCGGCTGGTGAGCAGCAGGTCGGTGACGCCGTGGGCGGTGACCAGGTGGCGGGCGACCAGAGCGCCGAGGGTGCCGGTGCCGCCGGTGATGAGCACGGTGCCATCACCGAAGGTGGTGGCGGGACGGTCTCCGGAGGTCGAGGCGCGGGTCAGGCGCGGGCGGTGGAGAGTGCCCGAGCGCATCGCGAGCTGTGCTTCGCCGGTGGCCACCGCCGCGCCGAGGTCGGGCTCGGTATCCACGGTGTCGGTGGGGTCGAGGTCGAGGAGGACGACGCGCCCCGGGTTCTCCGTCTGGGCGCTGCGGACCAGCCCCCAGACCCCGGCCCCGGCCAGATCGGTGACGTCCTCACCGTCGACCGACACGGCACCCCGGGTGACGACCACCAGCGTGGCGTCATCGTCCGGGTCCTCCTCCAGCCACGGCTGGAGGACACCCAGCGCCGCCGTGGTCGCGGCGTGGACGGCCTCGGCCGTCGTACCGCCCGCGCAGCGGTGTACGACGGTCCGCGCCGGGGTGGCCCCGCCCAACACAGCGGGCGCCCAGGCGAGTTCGTACAGCGCGTCGTGTGACGTGTCCGCCGGGTGGCCCGTGGCCATCGGGCGCAGGACGAGCGAGTCGACGGACGCGACGGGGCGGCCCGAGGTGTCGGTGAGGCGCAGCGCCACCTCGTCCTCGCCCAGCCGGGTCATCCGCAGCCGGAGCGCGGCGGCTCCCGAGGCGTGCAGGTCGATCCGCGTCCAGGCGAACGGGAGGGTGACCCGTCCGTCGTCGGTGGCGAGCAGCGCGGTGGCGTGCAGGGCCGCGTCGAGCGCGGCCGGGTGCAGCCCGTAGCGGGGGGCCTCGGTGGCGGCCTGCTCGGGCAGCGCGATGTCCGCGTACACCTCGTCGCCGGACCGCCAGGCGGCCCGCATCCCCCGGAAAACAGGGCCGTACATGGGCCCCTCGGCGGAGGGCGGCTCGTAGAAGCCGGTCAGGTCGACCGGTTCGGCGCCCGGCGGTGGCCAGGGCGCGGGGTCGGGCGCCGGTTCCGGTGCGGCGTCGGCGAGGGTGCCCTGTGCGTGGCGGGTCCAGAGGGCGTCGGCGGGGGCGTCGTCGGGCCGCGAGTGGATCGCCACGGTGCGCAGGTCGGCACCGACGACGACCTGGATGGCCACGCCGCCACGCGCCGGGAGGACGAGGGGCGCCTCGATCGTCAGCTCCTCGACGCGTCCCCGGCCCACCTCGTCACCTGCCCGGATGGCCAGTTCCACGAAGCCGGAGCCGGGGAACAGGACGGTGTCGCCCACGGCGTGGTCCGCCAGCCACGGCTGCGTGGCGAGCGCCAGCCGTCCGGTGAGCAGCACTCCCCCGGCCCCGGCGACCGGCACCGCCGCGCCCAGCAGCGGGTGGCCTGCGGGGAGCTGGCCGATGCCGCGCGCGTCGCCGGTGTGTTCGGGCGCGGGCAGCCAGTAGCGCTTGCGCTGGAACGGGTAGGTGGGCAGGTCGACGCGGTGGGCGCCGGTTCCGGCGAACGCGGTTTCCCAGTCGACGGTGGCGCCCCGTACGTACGCCTCGGCCAGCGAGGTGAGGAATTCGCGCGGGCCACCGGCGTTGCGGCGCAGGGTGCCGACGAGCGTGGCGGCCACCTCGGCCGATTCGGCGGTCTCACCGAGCCCGGCCAGCAGGCCCGGGTGGGGGCTGGCCTCGACGAAGATCTCGAAGCCGTCGGCGAGCAGTGCCCGTGTCGTCTCCTCGAACCGGACGGTCTGCCGCAGGTTGGTGTACCAGTACGCGGCGTCAAGACCCTCGGTGTCCAACTGCCCCGCCGTGACGGTGGAGTAGAACGGGATGGCCGAGGTGCGCGGGGTGAGGCCGGTCAGCTCGGTGAGCAGCCGGTCGCGGATCTCCTCCACGAACACCGAGTGGGAGGCGTAGTCCACGCGGATGCGGCGGGTCTGGACACCCTCGCCGTCCAGCCGGTCCCGCAGCTCGTCCAGGGCCTGCGGCTCGCCGCACACCACGACGGAGGCGGGGCCGTTGATGACGGCGAGCTGGAGGCGGCCACCGAAGTCCGCCAGGTGTCCGGCCGTACGGTCGGCGGGCAGGGCCACCGACATCATGCCGCCCCGGCCCGCCAGGTCCTGGCGGATGATCCGGCTGCGCAGCGCGACGACGCGCGCGCCGTCCTCCAGCGACAGCGCACCGGCCACGCACGCGGCGGCGATCTCGCCCTGCGAGTGGCCGACCACGGCGGCCGGTTCGACCCCGGCGGCGCGCCACGCCTCGGCCAGCGACACCATCAGCGCCCACAGCGCGGGCTGGACGACGTCGACGTCCTCCAGGGGCGGTGCGCCCGGCGCGCCGTGCAGCACGTCGAGCAGATCCCAATCGACGTACGGTTCAAGGGCCTTGGCGCATTCGCCGAGGCGGGTCGCGAAGGCCGGGGAGTGTTCCAGCAGGGCCACGCCCATGCCGGGCCACTGCGAGCCCTGCCCGGGGAAGACGAACACGGCGCGCGGATCGCCCCGTCGCACGCCTTGGACGACGGTGGCGGGCGTCTTTCCGGCCGCCACCGCGTCGAGCCCGGCGAGGAGTCCGTCGCGGTCGCCGTCCACGATCACGGCCCGGTGTTCCAGGGCAGCGCGGCCACGGGCGAGCGAGGCGGCCACATCCAGGGCGTCGGTGTCCGGTCGGTCGCGCAGCTGGGTGGCGATCCGGGCGGCCTGGGCGCGCAGCGCCTCGGCGGACGCCGCCGACACGGTCAGCGGTACGGCCGGGGGCCGCTCGCCGCGCGGTTCCCTCGCGCCGGGTGGCGGCGCCTCCTCCAGAACTACATGGGCGTTGGTCCCGCTGACGCCGAACGAGGACACCGCGGCCCGCCTCGGGCGGCCGCCGACCTGCCACTCCCTGGCCTCGGTGAGCAGTTCGACGGCGCCCTCGTCCCAGTCGATGTGCGGGGAGGGGGTGTCGGCGTGGAGGGTGCGGGGCAGCACACCGTGCCGCATCGCCATCACCATCTTGATGACGCCCGCGACTCCGGCGGCGGCCTGGGTGTGCCCCAGGTTGGACTTGACCGACCCGAGCCACAGCGGTGCGCCGTCCGCGCCGCGCTCCTGCCCGTACGTGGCCATCAGCGCCTGCGCCTCGATCGGGTCGCCGAGGGTGGTGCCGGTGCCATGGCCCTCGACGGCGTCGATGTCGGCGGGCGTCAGCCCCGCGGCCGCTACGGCCTGCCGGATCACCCGCTGCTGGGCGGGGCCGTTGGGGGCGGAGAGGCCGTTGGACGCGCCGTCCTGGTTGACGGCCGAGCCACGGATCACGGCGAGTACCGGGTGTCCGGCGCGGCGGGCGTCCGACAGCCGTTCCAGCAGCAGCAGTCCCGCGCCCTCGCCCCAGCCGGTGCCGTCGGCGGACGCCCCGTACGCCTTGCAGCGGCCGTCGGCGGCGAGCCCCCCTTGCAGGCTCATCCCGATGAACGTCTCGGGCGTGGCCATCACGGTGACGCCACCGGCCAGCGCGAGTGTGCACTCGCCCTGCCGCAGCGCCTGCATCGCCCAGTGCATGGCCACCAAGGAGGAGGAGCAGGCGGTGTCGATGGTGACGGCCGGACCCTGGAGGCCGAGGGTGTAGGCGATGCGGCCGGACGCGACGCTGCCGAGGCCACCGCCTGCGGTGAAGCCCGCGAGGTCTTCGGGGACCGAGCCTGAGGGCGGCGCCCAGTCGTGGTACATGACCCCGGCGAACACTCCGGTGGCGCTGCCCTTCAGGGACAGCGGGTCGATGCCGCCGCGCTCCAGGGTCTCCCACGCGGCTTCCAGCAGCAGGCGGTGCTGCGGGTCCATCGCCTGGGCTTCCTTGGGGCTGATGCCGAAGAAGGCGGGGTCGAACTCGGCGGCGTCGTAGAGGAATCCGCCCTCGCGGGTGGAGGTGGTGCCGTGTCTGCCGGGTTCGGGGTGGTAGATCTCCTCGGTGTGCCAGCCCCGGTCCTCGGGGAAGGCGGCGATGGCGTCGGTGCCGTCGGCGACCAGCCGCCACAGCTCCTCGGGCGAGGTGACACCGCCGGGGTAGCGGCAGGCCATCGCCACGATCGCGATGGGCTCGTCCGCCGAGGCCCGTGCGGTGGTCCGCGCCGGAGTGGCGGCGGGTACAGCGCCGCTCACCTTGTCGAGGCCGCTCACCTTTTCCAGTACATGGTCGGCGAGGTCGCCCGGCGTCGGGTGGTCGAAGATCAGGGTGGAGGTGAGCCGCAGCCCGGTGGCCTCGCCGAGCGCGTTGCGCAGCTCCACGGCGGCCAGGGAGTCGAAGCCCAGCTCGGTGAAGGCGCGGCGGGGGTCGATGGCGGTGCCGCTGTCGTGGCCGAGGACGACGGCGATCTGCGCGCGCACCAGGTCGAGGACGATCCGGGCCCGTTCGGCTTCGGGTTTCCCGGCCAGCCGGTCGGCCAGCGCGCCACCGGGGCCACCCACGGCCGTGGCGGCGGCGGTGCGCCGGGCGGGGGTGCGGACCAGGCCGCGCAGCATGGGCGGGATGCCGTCGGGGCGGGCCCGCAGCGCGGGCACGTCGAGGCGCAGCGGCACCAGGGCCGGGGCGCCGGAGGTGAGGGCCTGGTCGAGGAGGGCGAGGTTCTCGTCGGAGCCGAGGGCGGGGAGCCCGGAGCGTGCGGCGCGGCGCAGGGTCACCTCGTCCAGGCGGGCGCCCATGCCCGCGTCGCCCGCCCACAGGTTCCACGCCAGGGAGGTGGCCGGGAGGCCGTGGGCCGCGCGGTGTTCGGCGAGCGCGTCGAGGAAGGCGTTGGCGGCGGCGTAGTTGCCCTGACCCGCCGACTCCAGGGTCCCGGCCGCCGAGGAGAACAGCACGAACGCGGCCAGCGGGCGGTCCCGGGTCAGCTCGTGCAGATGCCAGGCGCCGTCCGCCTTGCCGTGGAAGACGGTACGGACCTGCTCGGGCGTGAGCGATCCGGCGAGCCCGTCGTCGATGACTCCGGCGCCGTGGACGACGGCCGTCAGCGGATGCTCGTCGGGGATCGCCTCCAGCAGCGCGGCCAGGGCGGCGCGGTCGGCGACATCGCACGCGGCCACGGTGGCGTGGGCGCCCAACGCCCTTAGCTCTGCGGCGAGTTCGGCGGCTCCCGGGCCGTCCGGGCCGCGCCGCCCGGTGAGCAGCAGGTGTTTCACCCCGTACCGGCGGACAAGGTGGCGGGCGACCAGACCGCCAAGACCTCCGGTGCCGCCGGTGATGAGCACCGTGCCGTCCAGGTCCCAGGCGACGGGGCACGGGGTGTCCGGCATCGGCGTACGCGCCAGGCGCGGTACGAACAACGCACCGTCACGCAGGACGAGTTGGGTTTCGCCGGTGGTCAGGGCGGCGCGTATCTCGGGTTCGGGTACGTCGCGATCGGTGCCGACGAGGACGAACCGGCCGGGGTTCTCGGCCTGGGCGGAGCGCACCAGCGCCCACAGGGGCGCCAGCGTCAGGTCGCCCTTCGCCTCACGGGTGACGATCGCCAGCCGGGTGTCGTCGCGCAGCGCGCCCTCGATGAGCTTCAGGCCGTACAGCGTGGCCTCGCGCGCCGCCTCGGCGGGGGCGCCGGGGAAAGTGGCGGGCACGTACGCGAGGTCGAATTCCCCGGCGGCCGTGGTGCCCGGCTCCTGCGGGGCCTGGATCCCGGTCCATTCGACGCGCAGCAGCGCCCCGTCCCGTGCCCCGGACCGCACACCGTTCAGCGGCACGGGCCGCTGGACGAGGGACCGTACGGTGGCCACCGGCGCCCCGGTGGTGTCGGCCAGTTCGACCGCTACCTCGTCCGTGGCCGTCCGGCGCAGATGGACACGTACGGCGGTGGCGCCGGCGGCGTGGAGTTCGTAGCCGAGCCAGGCGAACGGCAGCCGCACCTGGCCGTCGTCCTCCGGCCCTTCGGCGGCGTGCAGGCTGGCGTCCAGGAGCGCCGGGTGCAGCCCGAACCGGTCGGCGCCCGCCTCGTCCAATGAGACTTCGGCGAACACCTCGTCCCCCCGGCGCCACGCGGCGCGCACGCCCTGGAACGCGGGCCCGTAGCCGTACCCCTGCGCGGCCTGGCGCTCGTAGAGGCCGTCGACGTCGATCGGCTCGGCACCGTCCGGTGGCCACTGCGCGAACACGGCCCCGTCGGCCGCCGCGCCCTCGCCGTGTTCGGCCAGGACCCCGCTGGCGTGCCGGGTCCAGCTCTCCTCGCTGCGCGCGGGGCGCGAGTAGATCTCGGCGGTACGGCGGCCCGCCGCGTCCGGCGCGCCCACGACGACCTGGACCTCCGCCGCCGCGTCCCCGGTCAGCGACAGCGGCGTCTCCAGGGTGAGTTCCTCCACCACACCGCAGCCCGCCTCGTCCCCGGCCCGTACGGCCAGCTCGACCAGGGCGGTGCCGGGGACGAGGACGACACCGGCGATGACGTGGTCGGCCAGCCACGGCTGGGACCGGGTGGACAGCAGGCCCGTCAGGACCAGCCCGTCGACGCCCGCGAGGCTGACGGCGGTGTCCAGCAGCGGGTGCCCGATGGTGTCCGGGCCGCTCCCGGCGTCCAGCCAGTACCGCTTGCGCCGGAACGCGTAGGTGGGCAGCGCGGTCCGGCGGGCGCCACGGCCCGCGAAGAAGCGGTCCCAGTCGACGGCGGCGCCCTGGGCGTGCGCCACGCCGAGCGCGGTGACGGCCTGCCGCTCCTCGTCGTGTCCGTCGCGCAGCAGCGCGGCGAACGCGGTGTCCGGGCCGTCGTCGGCGAGGCAGTCGCGCCCCATCGCCGACAGGACGGCGTCGGGGCCCAGCTCCAGGTAGGTGGTGACGCCGTGGGCCTCCAGCAGCCGCATGCCATCGGCGAACCGCACCGGCTCGCGGACGTGGCGCACCCAGTAGTCGGCGTCGAACACGGCGCCGACCTCGCCGGTCAGGGTGGACACCACCGGGATGCGCGGCGGCGCGTACGTCAGGGTTTCGGCGACCCGGCGGAAGTCGTCCAGCATGGGGTCCATCAGCGGTGAGTGGAACGCGTGCGAGACGCGCAGCCGCCGCGTCTTGCGCCCCTGCTCGGCGAAGCGGGCGGCGACGGCGAGGACGGCGTCGGCCTCCCCGGACAGCACCACGGCGGAGGGGCCGTTGACGGCGGCGAGGCCGACCCGTTCGGTCAGATACGGGACGACCTCGGCCTCCTCGGCCTGGACCGCCACCATCGCGCCACCGCCGGGCAGTTCGTGCATCAGCGTGCCGCGCGCCCCGACCAGCAGCGCCGCGTCGGCCAGGGACATCACCCCGGCGGCGTGCGCGGCGGCGATCTCGCCGATGGAGTGTCCGGCGACCAGGCCGGGGGCCACGCCCCACGACTCCAGCAGCCGGAACAGGGCGGTCTCGACGGCGAAGAGGGCCGCCTGCGCGTACCGGGTCTGGTGGAGGAGTTCGGCCTGCGGCGAGCCGGGCTCAGCGAACAGCACCTCGCCGAGGGGTTCGTCGAGGTGGAGGTCGAGGTGGTCGGCGGCCTCCTGGAGCGCCCGCGCGAACACCGGGAAGGCGCGGACGAGTTGGCGGCCCATGCCGGGGCGCTGGCTGCCCTGGCCGGTGAAGAGGAACGCGGTCCGGCCCGTGGCCCGTGCCGTACCGGTGTGCAGTCCGGGCGCGGTGGCGCCCTCGGCGAGGGCGGTCAGGGCGCGGCGCAGCTGGTCGCGGTCGGTGGCGACGACCGTGGCGCGGTGGCGCAGCGCGGCGCGTGTGGTGGCGGTCGAGTACGCGATGTCCAGCGGCGACGCCTCGTCCACGACGGTCAGGAGGCGGGCGGCCTGGGCGCGCAGGGCGTCGTCCCCCTGCGCGGACAGGACGACGGGGACGGGGCAGTCGGTGGCGGGGCGGTCGGCCTCGGGGGGCTCGGGGTCGTCCGCTACGAGGGTCGGCGGCTCTTCGATGATGACGTGGGCGTTGGTGCCGCTCGCGCCGAACGACGAGATCCCGGCCCGGCGCGGGGTGTCCGTGCCCTCCCACGGAACGGGCTCGGTGAGGAGCCGTACGGTGCCCTCCGACCAGTCGACGTGCGGGGTCGGCGCGTCCACGTGCAGGGTGCGGGGCAGCGTACGGTTCCGCATCGCCTGGACCATCTTGATGATCCCGGCGGCCCCCGCCGCGGCTCCCGTGTGGCCGATGTTGGACTTCACAGAACCGAGCCACAGGGGGTTGTCGGGCGAGCGGCCGCGTCCGTAGGCGGCGACCAGGGCCTGGCCCTCGATGGGATCGCCGAGCGTGGTGCCGGTGCCGTGCGCCTCGACCGCGTCGACCTCCTCGGGGACGAGGCCCGCGTCGGCGAGCGCCTGGCGGATGACGCGCTGCTGGGCGAGGCCGTTGGGCGCGGCGAGGCCGTTGCTGGCGCCGTCCTGGTTGATGGCGGTGCCCCGGATCACGGCGAGCACCGGGTGGCCGTCGCGCAGCGCGTCCGTGAGGCGGGCCAGGACGAACACGCCCGCGCCCTCGGCGAACGAGGTGCCGTCCGCCGCCTCGGCGAACGCCTTGATGCGCCCGTCCTGGGCCAGGCCGCGCTGGCGGCTGAAGGTGGTGAACGTACCGGGGCTGGAGATGACGGTGACACCACCCGCCAGCGCCAGCCCGCACTCGCCGCGCTGGAGGGACCGTACGGCCAGGTGGAGGGCGGTGAGCGAACCGGAGCAGGCGGTGTCGACGGTGAGCGTGGGCCCTTCGAGGCCGAGCGTGTAGGCGACGCGGCCGGACACCACGCTGGGCAGACTGCCGCCCAGCACATAGCCGTCGAGGCCGTCCGGGGCCTCGTGGGTGCGGGGCCCGTACTCGTGCGGCTCCACGCCGATGAACACGCCCGAGGGGGTGCCGCGCAGTCGGCCCGGGTCGATGCCCGCGCGCTCCAGCGCCTCCCAGGAGGTCTCCAGCAGCAGCCGCTGCTGGGGGTCCATGGCCAGCGCCTCTTTGGGGTTGATCTGGAAGAAGTCGGCGTCGAAGTCGGCGGCGTCCGGCAGGAATCCGCCGCGCCGCACATAGCTGGTGCCGGTGGCGGACGGATCGGGGTCGTAGAGGCGGTCGAGGTCCCAGCCACGGTCGGCGGGGAAGTCGGTGAGCACATGGGTGCCGTCGGCCAGGATCCGCCACAGGTCCTCGGGCGAGGTCACCCCGCCGGGGAAGCGGCAGCCGATGCCGACGATGGCGATCGGCTCGTCGGACACGGCGGGTGCGGTGGGCGCCGCTTCGTCCGGGGCGGGCCCGGTGGCGGTGCCGTGCACCACGGCCACCAGGTGGCGGGCCAGGGCGGCCGGGGTCGGGTGGTCGAAGCCGATGGTGACGGGCAGTTCCACCCCCAGTTCGGCGGTGAGCCGCCGGTGCAGCTGGACCAGGCCGAGCGAGTCCAGGCCCTCCGCCAGGAACGGGCGGTCGGCCGCCACGTCGGTGGGCCCGTCCCCGTAGGCGTCGGGGTCGGCGGCCCGCAGCACGGCGGCGGCCTGCGTCAGCACCAGTTCCAGCATCGCGGCCTGTGACTGCTCGGTCATGTGCATACTCCGCAACGAAGAAGAGGCAGGGAGGCGATCAGGGCGGTGAAGGTGCTCAGGTCGCCGCGAGGGCGGTCAGGGCGGCGCGGTCGACCTTGCCGTTGACGGTCAGCGGGAACGCGTCCACCACGTGCAGACCCTGCGGGATCATGTAGCCGGGCAGCGCGGCGCGGCAGAACGCGATGATGTCCTTGGTGTCCGGCGCGGGCCCCTCGGGGGCGCGGGTGACGAACGCGTGCAGCACCGGGTCGTCGTCGGTGCGCGGCAGCAGCATCGCGACGGCGCCGGTGATGCCGGTGAACTCGCCGATACGGCGCTCCACTTCGCCCAGTTCGACGCGGTTGCCACGGATCTGCACCTGGGAGTCGGCGCGGCCGTGGAAGTACAGCTCGCCGTCCGGTCCCATGGTGGCCAGATCGCCGGTCTTGAACACCGGCTGCCCCGACCTGGGGTCGAGCGGGTCGGGGACGACGACGGCGCGGGTGGCCTCCGGGTCGTTCCAGTAGCCGGAGAACAGCGACGGGGTGCGCAGATAGATCTCGCCGAGCACCCCGGGCTCGTCCACGGGACGGCCGCCGGGCCCGATGAGCATCATCTCCGCGCCCGCCACCGCGTAGCCGATCGACAGGCGTTCGGTGCCGGGCGGCAGCGGGTTGGGCACTTCGGTGATGGACGCGGCCATCGTCTCGGTGGCGCCGTAGCCGTTGGTGAAGCGCACTTTCGGCAACAGCCCCTGGAGGGCGCGCAGTTCGTCCAGGGGGAAGTCCTCCCCGGAGAACGCGATGCGCCGCAGCGTGCCGTGTTCGCCCAGCTCGGCGAGGAGTTCGGGCTCGTGGCGCAGCACCGGACGCCACGCCGAGGGGACGGCGTCGACCTGGGTCGTTCCGGTGTCGCGCAGGAACGACAGGAAGCGGCGCGGCCAGCCCAGCCGGTCGCGCGGTACGGGCACCAGCGCGGCGCCGTGGCTGAGGGCGAACCCGATGTCGAAGAGCGCGAAGTCGAATTGCAGTGGCGCGGTGCCCGCCACCCGGTCCTCGGCCGTGATCAGCTCCGCGGCCTCGGCGCCGCGCAGGAACGCGATGACCCCGCGGTGGCTCATGACCACGCCCTTGGGCCGTCCCGTCGTGCCCGAGGTGAAGGTGATGTACGCGGTGTCGCCGGGGGTGACCGCGCGGCGGCGGCGGACACGTGGCGCGGGCGGCCGCTCCACGGTGAGCCCGTCCGCGCCGAAGCGGGCGGTGCCGACCGTCGCGGGGATGCCGGTGCGCTGTCCGCGCGCGGACTGGAGGTACAGCGCGGGCTCGGCGCTGTCGATGATCGTGAGCAGCCGTTCGTCCGGGGTCTCGGGGCTGACCGGGGTGAACGGCAGCCCCAGGGTGGCGCAGGCGAGGAGCGTGGCCACGGCGTCCGCGTCGGTGTCGGACTCCAGGATGACGCGGTCGCCGACGTCGAGGCCGAGCGCGTCGAGCGCGTCGGCGCAGGCGTCGGTACGCCGCTCCAGCTCGCCGTAGGTGACCGTCTCCAGACCGCCGTCCGGCGCCGCCTGGATCACGGCGGGCCGGTCGGGGGCCCGCCGGGCGGCGGCCAGCAGATAGGTCCGCAGGTTGTCCACCGATGCGTGCGCCCGGGCGGGACGCGCTCCATTCGGGCTCATGCGCTTGGGGCTCATGCGCTTCGGGCTCATGCGCCACCCTTCCGATTCGGGCCTTCCCAGTAAATGCCAGGCTGTTTCTAACAGGGCCCTTTTACGGCCCACAAGAACTCTCGCCCGCCCACCCCTGAACTAGGGGGCGTTAGGGGTTATGCCGGTACCGGGGGCCAACAAGACTGGCCGGAAACAATAGATCGACTTTTGAGCTTCTAGAATGCACACGCGACGAGCGTGACAAAAGGGAGAGCGAGAATATGTCGGCGATTGTCTTTCCTGGAATCGGCCCGACGCGGTTCGCCGACTCGGCGCGGTTCCTGGCGGTGCATCCGGTGGCGCGGCGGCTGGTCGCCGAGGCGGACCGGGCCCTGGGCTATTCGCTGATCGACCGGTACCGGGAGGCCGAGGCGCGCGGCGACCAGGGCGCGTTCCCCGAACCGGCCCGGGTCGCCTTCCTGGTCTCCTGCCTGGCGCTGGCCGAATGGACGGTCGCCGAGCACGACGTGGCGCCGGTCGCGTGCGCCGGTGCCAGCTTCGGCGGTACGGCGGCGGCCGTGTTCGCCGGGGCGCTGTCGTTCGCCGAGGCCGTGGCGATGACCGCCGAACAGGGCCGCCTGGTGGACGCGTACTTCGCGCGCGAGCACGGCGACCTGGTCGCCCAGTCGTTCGCCCGCGTCCCGCCGGAGCAGCTGGCCGAGATCCGGGCCGAGCTGGACGCGCGCGGCGAGTGGAACGAGGTGGCCTGCCACGTCGACCACGACTTCCACATGCTGTCGGTGCGCGAGGAGCTGGTGGACTGGCTGCAGCGACGGCTCAAGGCGGTCGGCGGCCTGCCGCTGTACGTCATGCGGCCGCCGATGCACTCGGCCGTCTTCGGCGCGCTGCGGGCACGGATCGAGGCGGAGGTCGCCGTGAACGTCCCGTTCCGCGACCCCGGGATCCCGGTCGTCTCCGACCATGACGGGTCGCTGGTGCGGACGGGCGAGGGGGTGCGGACGCTGCTGCTGGACGCGGTGACCCGGACGGTGCGCTGGCCGTCCGTCGTCGACACGCTCAAGGGGCTGGGCGTCGAGCGGGTGCATGTCACCGGGCAGGACGGGCTGTGGGGCCGGGTGGACGTCATGACCGAGGCGTTCGAGGTGGTGGCGGTGCGGCCGGAGACGGCCATGCGACCGCGCCGGCGCAGCGCGATCGCATGAGCGGACGGGATCGCGTCAGCGCATGGCCTCCACGGTCTTCCACAGCGTGGCGGGGGTGGCGAAGTTGTCGTCGTTGAGCGCGTCGTCGACGAAACGGACGCCGTACATGTCCTCCAGCGAGGACAGCAGCGCGACCATTCCCATGGAATCGAGGCCGAAGTCACGCAGGCTCAGATCGGCGGTGAGTTCATCGCCCGATTCCAGCAAAGGAAGGTTTTTGCGGAGCAGTTGCCCGAAAGACTCGTCCCACATGCGCGCTCCCCTGTTTTTCCTGACCTTCACTGAATTACCGGCTGCCGAAATAGTCGGCGTCGCGGCCAACCTAGGCCCTGCCTCCCGCGAGTCGGCACCCCTATCCACCCCTTTTCTCTCCCGGAGGAAGGACAATGATCGATTCACCCGCCCCCGGACATGGTCTGCACGAACGGTTTCTGCGCGGCCTGGCGCTGTCGCCCGGCCGGGCCGCGATCCGCGTGGACGACGAGACGCTGACGTACGAGGCGATGCACGAACTGGCGCTGCGCCGGGCGGGGGCGCTGCTGGCCCGGGCCCCGCAGGGGCCGCACGCCGTCGCCGTCCTGGCGGACAAGAGCCTGACCGCGTACGCGGGGATGCTGGCGGCGCTGTACGCGGGCGCCACCCTCGTACCGCTCCATCCACGGTTCCCCGCCGAGCGCACCCGCCGCATGCTCACCGCTGCGGGGGTGTCGACGGTCATCGCCGATCCGGTCGGCCGGGCCGCGCTCGCCGAAACCGAGCTGGAGCTGCCCGTCCTGGAAGAGGACGAGGCCACTCCCCCACTGGACGCGCCGGTGGCCGTGCGGCCGTCCGACATCGCGTACATCCTGTTCACCTCGGGGTCGACGGGCCGCCCCAAGGGGGTGCCGATGACCCACGGGGCCAATGACCACTACTTCAGCCTGCTGGACCGGCGCTATGACTTCGGCCCCGGCGATGTGTTCTGCCAGAACGTGGGGCTCAACTTCGACTGCGCGATGTTCGAGCTGTTCTGCGCCTGGGGCCGTGGGGCGCCGGTGCACGCCATTCCCCCGGCGGCCCACCGTGACCTGCCCGCGTTCCTCGCCGAGCGGCGGATGACCGTATGGTTCTCCACCCCGAGCGGCACGTCGTTCATCCGGCGGATGGGCGGTCTGACCCCCGGGTCGATGCCCACGCTGCGGTGGACCTTCTTCGCGGGCGAGGCGCTGCTGTGCGAGGACGCCGCCGCCTGGCAGACCGCCGCGCCGAACGCGCGGATCGAGAACCTGTACGGCCCTACCGAGCTGACCGTCACCATCACCGGCCACCGCTGGTCGCCGGAGACCTCACCGAGCCGGGCGGTGAACGGTGTCGTGCCGATCGGCGAGGTGCACCCCGGCCATGACCATCTGCTGCTCGACGGGGACACCGAGTCGGCGGTCGAGGGCGAACTATGTATCACCGGGCCGCAGATGACCCCCGGCTATCTGGACCCCGAGGACAACGAGGGCCGGTTCCTGGAGCGCGACGGCCGCCGCTGGTACCGGACGGGCGACCGGGTGCGGCGGCTGGACGACGGCGAGCTGATGTACCTCGGCCGCCTGGACACCCAGGTGCAGATCCAGGGCTTCCGGGTCGAGCTGGCCGAGGTCGACCATGTCGTCCGGCGGTGTGCGGGCGTACAGAACGCCGCCACCGTGACCCGCCCGGCGCCCGGTGGCGGACTGGAACTCGTCCTCTACTACACCGGTGACCGCGTGCCACCGGTGGCGCTGCGCCGCGAGCTGGCCGCGCAGCTGCCGGAGCCGATGGTGCCCAAGGTGTTCCGGCACGTGGCGGAGTTCCCGCTGAACGCCAACCACAAGGTGGACCGGGGGCGGCTGGCCCGCGAGGCGGCCGCCACGTCGGAGGGCAGGTAGGTCAGACGGCCATCCCCGACCCGAAGCGGCGGGCGTCCTCCACGACCGTACGCAGCGCCTCGGCGAGCGAAGCGCCCGTCGAGGCGTGCTCCGGGTCGATGACCCACTGCATCATCACGCCGCTGAGCAGCGCGTGGTAGAACTGCCCGACCGCAGCCTCGGTGTGCGGGGGCAACTGCTCACCGCCCAGGAGGAGTTCGACCAGACCCTTCTGGGCCTGCTGCTGCGCGTCGACGATGAAGCTGCGGACCTCGGGCACATGCTCGATCTGGGAGATCGCCTCGAACTGGGCGGCCCACACCGGGCGGTGCCGCTCGAACAGCTCGATCACCCGGGTCCAGGCCCGCTCGAACCGCCCGATCGGATCGTCGGGCAGGTCCCCCACATCGGCCACGGCCCTCTTCAGCTCCTGGGCCCACTCCTCCAGCGCCTCCATGATGGCGGCGTTGAGCAGGGCTTCCTTGGTGCCGTAGTGGTAGCCGATCGAGGCCAGGTTGGTGCCGGACGCCTCGACGATGTCCCGCGCGGTGGTACGGGCGTACCCCTTCTCGTACAGGCAGCGCTTCGCCCCGACCAGCAGGTCTTCTCGGTGTCCCATGCGGAGAAGTCTAATCGCACCGCCCTGAGATCTGTCTTGGACAAGCGTCCTAGACACTTCACTTATACAAATCTATAGTCACGGCCATGAGTGAGGCCATGAGTCCCCAACGGGCAAGCCGGAAAGACTGGATCGGCCTTGCCGTCCTCGTCGTCCCGGTCGTTCTGATGTCGATGGACATGACCGTCCTGTACTTCGCGCTGCCGTTCCTGAGCGCGTCCCTGGAACCGAGCGCCACGCAGCAGTTATGGATCGTGGACATCTACGCGTTCATGCTCGCCGGGCTGCTCATCACCATGGGCACCCTCGGCGACCACATCGGCCGTCGGTTGCTGCTCATGATGGGTGCAGTGGTGTTCGGCGCGGCGTCCCTGGCCGCCGCCTACGCGGGCAGCGCCGAGCTGCTGATCGCCGCGCGGGCCGTCCTGGGCGTCGCCGGAGCCGTGCTCGCGCCCTCCACCCTGGCGCTGATCCGCAACATTTTCCACGATCCCACCGAGCGCCGTACCGCCATCGCCATCTGGACGGCCGGTCTCTCGGGCGGCGCGGCACTGGGTCCGATCGTGTCGGGGCTGCTGCTGGAGAAGTTCTGGTGGGGATCCGTCTTCCTCATCAACATCCCGGTCATGGCCGTGATCCTGGTGCTGGGCCCGCTGCTGCTGCCGGAGTACCGCGCCCCGCGCCCCGGCCGCTTCGACCTGCTCGGCGCCGCGCTGTCGCTGGGCACTGTGCTCCCGGTCATCTACGGCATCAAGGAACTCGCCGACGACGGCTTCGCGTGGACGTACGCGGCCATCACGGCGGCCGGGGTCGTGATCGGTGTGCTGTTCTTCCTCCGCCAGCGCTCGGCCGCCAATCCGCTGATCGACCTGAGCCTCTTCCGCGACCGGGGGTTCAGCGCGTCCATCGGCGTCAACCTGGTGGCCCTGTTCGCCATGGTCGGCTTCCTGCTGTTCTCCACCCAGTGGATCCAACTGGTCTACGGGCTGAGCCCGTTGAAGGCCGGGCTATGGACACTGCCCGCGCCATTGGCGGTGGCGGTGACGACATCGGTGGCCGCCGTGCTGGCCAAGTCGATCCGCCCCGGGTACATCATCGGCGTCGGCATGGTCATCGCCACGATCGGATTCGCCGTCATGACGCAGCTGCGCGCCGATTCGAGCCTGGCTCTCGCGGTGGTCGGCGCGACGATCATCTCGGCCGGGGTGGGCATGGCGATCCCCCTGACCGCCGACCTCATCGTCTCCGCGGCGCCACCGGAGCGGGTGGGCGCGGCCTCGGCGCTGCCGGAGACCAGCAACCAGCTCGGCGGGGCGCTCGGCGTGGCGCTCCTGGGCAGCATCGGTTCCGCCATCTACACCCGCGATGTCGCCGACGCGACGTCCGGTTTTCCGCACGAGGCCGCCGACGCCGCGCAGGGCTCCCTCGGCGGCGCGGCGGAGGTGGCCAAGCACCTGCCCGACGACGCGAGCGAGCCGCTTCTCCAGGTCGCCGGGGAGGCGTTCACGCGCGGAATGAACGTCGGCGCCGTGGTGGCCGGGGCCGTGATGCTGGTGGGTGCCGTGGGCGCCGTACTGCTGATGCGCCACGTCGCGATCCCCACGGCCGCACCGGCCGGGCCTTCTGTGAAGGCCGAGCCCACGCCCGCGTCCAGCCCGGAGTAGGGAGCTGGCGTACGTACGGAGTCCCTGCGGCGACGGTCGCGGCAGGGACTCCGTACGTACGTGGCCCAAGGGGCCGTCAGCGGCCGAGGGTCACCGGGAGCGTGGTGTAGCCGGTCAGGCCCATGACGGCGCGGCGCTCGGGCGTACCGGCCTGCTCGATCTTCGGGAACGTGTCGATCAGCTTCGGGAAGAGTTCGGCGCCCTCGATGCGGGCGAGGCTGCCGCCGAAGCAGTAGTGGGCCCCGGCGCTGAAGCTCAGGTGGGGGCCGTTGTCGCGGGTCAGGTCCAGGCGGTGCGGGTCGGGGAAGCGGCGCGGGTCGCGGTTGGCGGCGGCGAGCAGGGTCAGGACGAGCACCCCCTCAGGGATGCTCTCGCCGGCGATGGTGACCGGCCGGGTGGTGACCCGGCTCGCCGCGGTGGTGTGGGTGGTGTGGCGCAGTAATTCCTCGACGGCCGACGGCGTGATGCTCTTGTCCGCGCGCCACCGGTTCAGCTCATCGGGGTGGTCGAGGAGCGCGAGCACACCGGTCGCGACGAGGTTGGTGGTGGCCGCGAAGCCCGCGGTGAACAGGAACAGGATGAGCGCCATCAGCTCGTCCTCGTCGAGACGGCCGTTGGTGGCCTCCTGGACGAGGGAGGACATCAGATCCTCGCGCGGGTTGATGCGGCGGCTCTTGATCACCTCACGGAAGTACCCGGCCAGCTCCTCGGCCGAGGCGTCGGCCCGCACCAGGTCCTCATCGGTGTAGAGACCGGAGAACACGTGTGACCAGTCGTCGGCCAGCTTCCACAGGTGTTTGCCGTCCTCGAACGGGAGGCCCAGCATGTCGCTGATGACCGCGACCGGGAACGGCACGGCCAGCAGGTCGACAAGGTCGACCGGCTCGCCGCCGTCGGACCGCTCGATGAGCCCGTCGATGAGCCCGGCGGTCAGCCGTTCCACCGCGGGCTGCATCTTCTTGATCTTGTTGGGGGTGAAGACGCGAGCGGCCAGGCCACGGATACGGCCATGGTCGGGCTGGTTGAGGGTGACCATCGAGTTCAGGTACATGCGCAGGGAGAGGTGGTCGGCCCAGTCCTCGCGCATCTGGGTGGCGGCGCGGGCGCCGCTCTGGACGTCGGGCAGCCGCAGGAACTCGGTGACCTCCTCGTACCCGGACATCACCCACACGCCGAGCGCGGCGGCGTTGTGGACCCGGTTCACCGACTGCAGCGTCTCGTAGAGGGGGAAGGGGTCGGCGGGGAAGGGCGGCGAGATGAGCGCGATCAGCGCTTCGTCGGCCTGCTGGGCGGTCGGGGTCGCTTCGGTGGTCATGTGAGGCGTTCTCCTCGGTGTGGTGCCGTGGTGGTGTGGCTCGGTGTGGTGGCTTTGTGTGATCGTTTTGTGTGGCTTTGTGTGGTGCTTCGGTGCGCGGCTACGACGGGGACCTCGTGTCCAGCTCGTCATCGAGGACGTCGAACAGCTCGTCGGCCGAGAGCGCGGCGAGGTCGGTTTCCTCGCCCTCGTCCGGCCGGTGGGCCTCCAGCCATCCGGCCGTCAGCGCGCGCAGCCGGTCGGCGACCCGGCCGTATGCCTCCCCGTCCGGCTTCGCCGACGCCAACGCGGCTTCCAGCCGGGCCAGTTCGGCCTCCAGAGGGGATGCGGCGGTCTCCTGGCCCCCGCTGAGCTGTTCGCGCAGCTCGTCGGCGACCTCGGCGGGTGTCGGGTGGTCGAAGACGAGGGTGGCGGGCAGCTTCAGCCCGGTCGCCGCGCGCAGGCCGTTGCGCAGCTCCACGGCGGTGAGCGAGTCGAAGCCCAGGTCCTTGAACGCCCGGTCGGCCCGGATGGCGTCGGCCCCGTCGTGGCCGAGCACCGCCGCCACCTGCGTCCGTACCAGGTCCAGCAGCAGCCCGTCGCGTTCGGCGTCGTCGGTCAGGGCCGCCAGCCTTCGCCGCAGCCCCGCGCCACCGTCTCCGCGCCCCGCCGCGCCCGGGCTCCCGGCGCGGCGACGCGGCGTGGGCACCAGGCCGCGCAGCATCCCCGGGAGCCGGTCGGCGGGGCGCGCCCGCAGGGCGGCCACGTCCAGCCGGAACGGCGCGAGCGCGGGCTCCCGCGTACGCAACGCGTCGTCCAGCAGCGCCAGGCCCTCGTCCTGCGACAGGGCGGGCAGGCCCATGCGCAGCATGCGTTTCCGGTCGGCCTCGGCCAGCTCGCCGAGGCCGGTGTCGGCCTCCCACAGCCCGTACGCCAGCGAGGTCACCGGCAGTCCGGCGTGGTGGCGGTGGCGGGCGAGCGCGTCCAGGAACACGTTCGCCGCGGCGTAGTTGCCCTGTCCTGCGGCCAGCACGAGCCCGGCGAGCGAGGAGAACAGGACGAACGCCGTCAGGTCGCGGTCGGCCGTCAGCTCGTGCAGGTTCCAGGCCCCGTCCACCTTGGGCCGCAGGACCGTGTGCAGACGCTCCGGCGTCATGTCCCGGACCAGGCCGTTGTCCACGACACCGGCCGCGTGGACGACCGCGTCGACCGGATGCCGGTCCAGCACTCCGGCGAGCGCGGCACGATCGGCCACATCGCACGCCTCCATCGCCACGTGGGCACCGTGCGCCGTCAGTTCGGCGCGCAGTTCCGCCGCACCCGGTGCGCTCTCGCCCCGGCGGCTGGTCAGGACGAGCCGCCGGACGCCGTGTGTGGTCACCAGGTGGCGGGCGACCAGGGCGCCGAGGCCACTGGTCCCGCCCGTGATGAGCACCGTGGACGCCTGATCCCACGGGCGGTGTGTCTGGTCCACCGCCCCGGCCGGAACGCGGACGAACTCGGGGACCAGCAGCTCACCGCCCCGGATGGCCATCTCGGGTGCGTCCATCTCGATATGGGAGGGCACGGTGGCGGCATCATCGAGGTCGAGCAGCAGGAACCGGCCGGGATTCTCCGCAACCGCCGCCCGGACCAGACCCCAGACGGGCGCCTGGCCCAGATCGATGTCCTCGCCCTCCACCGGCACCGCGCGACGGGTGACGACCGCGAGCTTGCCCTCGTCCTTGCCGTGGTCGGCCAGCCACTCCCGGAGCCGCGCCAGCACCTCGCCCAGAACGGAGCGTAGGGCCTCGGGTGTGTCCCCCGCCGCACGCGGGACCTCATACACCTCGACGGGGGTGTCCGGCGCGGGGCGGGTGGTGGCCTTGGTCCAGGTGAGGGCGAACAGCGACTCGCGGTGATCGCCGCCCGTGCGCAGTTGCCCGGCCGAGACGGGCCGGGACGCGAGGGCGGCCACGGAGAGGACGGGTGCCCCGGTCTCGTCGGCGACCAGCACCTCCGTACCGTCGTCCCCGTCCCGGTGCGACAGCCGGACGCGCAGCGCCGGGACACCGGCCCGGTGGAGTACGACGCTGCCCCAGGAGAACGGCAGCTCCGGCGCCCTCGCCTCCTCGCCTCCGGCCACGTCCTCACCTTCGATCAGGCCGACGTGCATCGCCGCGTCCAGCAGTGCCGGATGCACACCGAACCGGGCCGCCTCCGCCCCTTCCGGAAGCGCGACCTCGGCGAACACCTCGTCATCGCCGCGCCGCCAGGCCGCCTTGAGCCCCTGGAAGGCCGGACCGTAGTCGTACCCACGGGCGAGCAGCCGCTCATAGGCGCCGTCCACCGCGAGCGGCGTCGCGTCGACCGGCGGCCACACGGTCAGATCGGACGACGGTGGTGTGGCGGCGGTCGGGACGATGCCACCGGTGGCGTTGCGGGTCCAGGTCTCGTCATCGAGGGACGAGTAGATCTCGATGGTGCGCGCCGCGTCGGAGACGTCCGGGCCGCCGACCACGACCCGTACCGAGACCCCGCCCTTCTCGGGCACGACGAGGGGCGCTTCGAGGGTCAGTTCGTCGATGGCCTCGCACCCCATCTGCTGGGCGGCCTGCAACGCCAGCTCGACCAGCCCGGTGCCGGGCAGCAGCAGGGTGCCCAGCACATCGTGGTCGGCGAGCCAGGGGTGGGAGTCGAGGGACAGCCGCCCGGTGAACACGGCCCCGCCGGTGTCCGGCAGCACGATCCGCGCGCCCAGGAGGGGGTGGTCGACCGCGTCGGCCCCGGTGAGGGCCGTCGACCGCTCGACCAGCCAGTACCGCTTGCGCTGGAAGGGATACGTGGGCAGCTCAACGCGCCGGGCGCCACGCCCCGCGAATACCGAGTCCCAGTCCACCGCCGCGCCTGCGGTGTACAGCTGCCCGACCCCGGCGAACACGCTCTCCACCTCGGGACGATCGCGCCGCAGCGTGGCCGCCATCGTGCCCTCGACGGTTTGCTGCGCCATTGCCGTCAGCACACCGTCCGGCCCCACCTCCAGGAACCGGGTCACGCCCTCCGCGTGCAGCTGCCGTACGTCGTCGGCGAACCGCACCGCCTCCCGCACATGCCGCACCCAGTACTCCGCCGACCCCATGTCCTTCGTCAGGCGAATGGCGGGGGCCTGGTACTCCACGCTCTCCGCGACCTTGCGGAACTCCCCCAGCATCGGGTCCATCAGGGGTGAGTGGAAGGCGTGGGAAACGGACAGACGGCGCGTCTTACGGTCCTTGAAGCGCTCGGCCACCGCCGCCACCGCGTCCTCGGCCCCGGACACCACCACCGACGACGGGCCGTTGACGGCCGCGATCCCCACCTCACCGTCCAGCAGCGGCGCCACTTCCTCCTCCGTGGCCTGGATCGCCACCATGGCTCCACCGGGCGGCAGCGCCCCCATCAGCTGTCCCCGCGCCGTGATCAGCCGCGCGGCGTCCTTCAGACTCAGCACTCCCCCGACATGGGCCGCCGCCAGCTCCCCGATCGAATGGCCGACGAGAAAGTCCGGGCGCATCCCCCAGGACTCAAGAAGCCGATACAGCGCCACTTCGAGGGCGAAGATGGCGGGCTGGGTGAACTCCGTGCGGTGCAACGCCGTCTCGTCGTCACCCCACATCACCTCCTTCAGCGGCAGCCCCGACGCGTCACACACCGCGTCGAACGCCGCAGCGAAGGATGGAAAGGTCTTATACAACTCCCCTCCCATGCCGAGGCGTTGGCTTCCCTGCCCGGTGAACAGGAACGCAACCTTGCCTCCCCCACCCGCCACCACATCGCTGATCGGCTCCGACGACCCGATCAGCACCGCACGGTGCTCCAGCGCGGCACGCCCCGTCGCCGCCGAGAACGCCACATCCAGCGCATCCTGATCTGCGGCGAACGCGCGCATCCGCGCCACCTGGGCGTGGAGTGCGGCAGGCGTCTTCGCCGAGACGACGATGGGCGCCACCGGGAGCTCGCGGCGTTCCTCGGTCCGGTCCTCGACCGGTGGGGCTTCCTCCACGATCACATGGGCGTTCGTCCCGCTGATGCCGAAGGACGAGATACCCGCGCGGCGCGGGCGCTCGCCGCGCGGCCACGCCCTCGCCTCGGTCAGCAGCCGGACATTGCCGCCCGCCCAGTCCACCTGCGGCGTCGGCTCCTCGACGTGCAGCGTTCTCGGCAGTACACCGTGCCGCAGCGCCTGCACCATCTTGATGATGCCCGCCACCCCGGCGGCGGCCTGGGTGTGGCCCATGTTGGACTTGATCGACCCCAGCCACAGCGGCTCAGCGCGGTCCTGGCCGTACGTCGCCAGCAGCGCCTGCGCCTCGATCGGATCGCCCAGCGTCGTACCCGTGCCATGCGCCTCCACCGCGTCCACATCGGCGGCCGACAAGCCCGCGTTCGCCAACGCCTGCCGGATGACGCGCTGTTGTGAAGGCCCGTTCGGGGCCGAGATGCCGTTGCTGGCGCCGTCCTGGTTGAGGGCGCTGCCCCGTACGACCGCCAGCACCGGGTGGCCGTGGCGGCGGGCGTCCGACAGCCGCTCGATCAGCAGCATGCCCACGCCCTCGCCCCACCCGGTGCCGTCCGTGGAGGACGAGAAGGACTTGCATCGACCGTCGGCGGCCAGACCGCGTTGTTCGCTGAAGTCGATGAAGGACTGCGGCGTTCCCATGACGGTCGCGCCCCCGACGAGGGCGAGTGTGCATTCGCCGGTACGCAGCGCCTGCGCCGCCCAGTGCAGGGCCACCAGCGACGATGAGCACGCCGTGTCCACGGTCACCGCGGGGCCTTCGAGGCCGAGCGTGTAGGCCACCCGGCCGGAGACGAGGCTGCCGCCGCCGGTACCGCCGGAGTAGTCGTGGTACATGACCCCGGCGAACACCCCGGTCGGGGTGCCCTTCAGCGTGCCCGGGTCGATCCCGGCGCGCTCCAGCGCCTCCCACGACACTTCAAGCAGCAGCCGCTGCTGCGGGTCCATGTCGCGGGCCTCGCGGGGGCTGATGCCGAAGAAGTCCGCGTCGAACTCCGCCGCGTCATGCAGGAACCCGCCGTCGCGCACATAGGTCTTGCCGGGTTTGCCGGGCTCGGGGTCGTAGATGTCCTCGACGCCCCAGCCACGGTCGGCCGGAAACTCCGAGATCGCGTCCACGCCACCCTCGACCAGCCGCCACAGCCCCTCGGGCGAATCCACCCCGCCCGGATAGCGGCACGCCATCGCGACGACGGCGATCGGCTCGTCGTCCGCCGACGTCACGACCTGTGCGGCGGAAACCTCCTCCACCACACCGGACAGCTCGTCCAGCAGGTGCCGGGCCAGCTCGCGCGGTGTCGGGTAGTCGAAGACGAGGGTGGCGGGCAGCCGGAGTCCGGTGGCGGCCCCCAGGAGGTTGCGCAGTTCGATCGCGGTGAGGGAGTCGAAACCGAGGTCACGGAAGGCCCGTTCGGGGTCGACGGCCTCGGCTCCGGCGCTGCGGAGAACGGTGGCGGCCTGGGAGCGGACGAGGCCGAGGAGTTCGTCGGCGCGTTCGTCCTCGGTGAGTGCCGCGAGGCGCTGCCGCAGCCCGAGGGTGGCGGAGGCGGTGGTGTCGGCGACGCGGCGCGACCGGCCGCCGCGAACGAGGCCGTTCAGCAGGGGTGGGGGCGTGTCGAAGGCGGCCAGGTCGAACCGGGCGGGCACCAGCGCGGGGTCCGGACCACCGGCTGCGGCGGCGTCGAGCAGCGCCAGGCCCTCTTCCGGTGCCAGGGTGCGCAGCCCGGCCTGGGCGAGACCGTCCGCCATGCCGTCCCCGGCCCAGGGGCCCCAGGCCAGTGACAGCCCGGGGAGTCCGTGCGTGTGGCGGTGGTGTGCGAGGGCGTCGAGGAATGTGTTGGCGGCCACGTAGTTGCCCTGTCCGGGGGCGCCGAGGACGCCCGCGACGGAGGAGAAGAGCACGAACGCGGTCAGCCCCAGGTCGCGGGTGAGTTCGTGGAGATGCCATGCCGCGTCCGCCTTCGGGCGCAGTACGTGGTCGACGCGGCCGGGTGTCAGCGAGGGGATCACACCGTCGTCCAGTACACCGGCCGCGTGGACGACCCCGCCGATGGAACGGCCGTCGAGCAGCGTGGCCAGGGCGTCGCGGTCGGCCACATCGCACGCCGCCACCTCGGCCTCGGCGCCCAGTGTGGTCAGCTCCTCGGCCAGCTCGGCCGCGCCCGGCGCCTCCGGCCCACGACGGCTGGTCAGCAGCAGGCGCCGCACCCCGTGGCGGGTGACGAGGTGGCGGGCGACGGCGGCGCCGAGGGCGCCGGTCCCACCGGTGATCAGGACGGTGCGTTCCGTGTCCCAGGTGGGGGCGTCCGTACTGTGCGCCACCCTGGCCAGGCGCGGTACCCGCATCTCTCCGCCCCGGACGCTCAGTTCGGGCTCACCGGTCTCCAGGAGGGCGCGGATATCGATGTCGGTGTCCGTGTCCGTGTCGACGAGGACGACGCGGCCGGGGTTCTCACTCGCGGCGGTGCGCACCAGCCCCCGGACGGCGGCGTGGCCGAGGTCGGAGCCGTCGATCGCGCCGTGGGTGACGACGACGAGCGTGGCATCGCGTTCGGCCGCCGCCTGTACGGCTTCCAGCGCGCCGCCCACCGCCGCGCGCACTGCGGACGGAGTGTCGCCGGTCGTCGGCGGGCAGTGGTGGACGGCCACTTCGGCGTCATCGGCGTCATCGGCGGACGATCGTCCACCGGTGGTCGGAACCCCGGTGGCCGGGACCCACTCGACGCGAAACAGAGCGTCTGTGACCTGGACCGAGGCCAGGGCGAGACCGTCCGCGGTGACGGGCCGCAGCGTCAGCGCGCCGACCGAGGCCACGGGCCGTCCCATGGCGTCGGCCAGCTCCAGCGACACCGTGTCGTCGCCCCGGAGGCGCAGCCGGGCCCGTGCGGCCGTGGCGCCTTCGGTGTGCAGGGTGACGTCCGACCAGGAGAACGGCAGGACGGTCGCGCCCTCGTCCGCCAGGTCGAGCGCGTGCAACGCCGAGTCGAGCAGGGCGGGATGGAGGCCGAAGTGTCCGCCGTCGACACCTGCCGGAAGGGCGACCTCGGCGAACACATCGTCGCCGCGCCGCCACGCCGTACGCAGCCCACGGAACGCGGGCCCGTAGTCGAGCCGTTCGTAGAGCCCTTCGACGGCGAGGGGTTCGGCGTCGCGCGGTGGCCACGCGGCGAGGTCGGTGGCCGGTTCACCCGCGTCGGGTGCCAAAACCCCTTCGGCGTGCTGGATCCATTCCCGGTCGAGCGGGGCGTCGTCGGCGCGGGAGTACACCGTCACCGGGCGGCGGCCGGACGTGTCGGGGGCGTCGACGGCGACCTGGAGATGCACGCCACCGTGTTCGGGCAGGATCAGCGGGGCGCCCTGGGTAAGTTCCTCGACGCGGCCGCATCCCACCTGGTCACCGGCGCGTACGGCCAGTTCCACGTACGCGGTGCCGGGCAGCAGCACGGAGCCGAGCACGGTGTGGTCTGACAGCCAGGGGTGGGCTCCGGTGGCCAGCCGTCCGGTGAACACCACACCGTCAGAGCCGGGCAGCCGCACCATCGCGCCGAGCAGTGGGTGGTCGGGCCTTTCGAGGCCCGCGGAGGTGACATCACCGCCGTGGCCGCTCTTGTCGAGCCAGTAGCGGGCGCGCTGGAAGGGGTACGTGGGCAGGTCGACGCGCCGGGCGCCCCGTCCGTCGAACACGCCCGTCCAGTCGACGCGCAGGCCCGCCGTGTGCAGCTGGCCGAGGGCGGTGAGGGCGGCGACCGGCTCGGGGTCGCGGCGGCGCAGCGCCGGGACGAGTACGGCGGTGTCGGCGGTGGTGGTGAGGCACTGCCGAGCCATGGCGGTGAGCACCCCGTCGGGTCCCAACTCCACGTATCGGGTGACGCCTTCGGCCTCCAGCCTGGCCACCGCGTCGGCGAACCGGACCGTGTCCCGGACGTGCCGCACCCAGTGGTCGGCGGTGGTGACTTCGCCGTCCGCCATGACGGGGATGCGTGGCTCGGCGTAGGTGACGGACTCGGCGACACGGCGGAACTCAGCCAGCATCGGGTCCATCAGCGGCGAGTGGAAGGCGTGCGAGACGGTGAGACGGTTGGTCCTGCGGGCGCCGAGCCGTTCGATGGCCGCCACCACCGCGTCTTCCGTACCGGAAAGTACCACCGACGTAGGGCCGTTGACGGCGGCGATGCCGACACCCTCGCCGAGCAGCGGGGCCACCTCGTCCGGCGTGGCTTCGACGGCCACCATCGCGCCACCGGGCGGCAGCGCGCCCATCAGCCGGGCCCGCGCGGTGATGAGGCGGGCCGCGTCGGCGAGGGAGAACACCCCGGCCACATGGGCGGCGGCCAGCTCGCCGATGGAGTGGCCGGTGACGAAGTCGGGCCGTACACCCCAGGAGTCCAGCAGCTGGAACAGCGCCACTTCGAGCGCGAAGATGGCGGGCTGGGTGAACTCGGTGCGGTGCAGCGCCTCCTCGTCGCCCCACATCGCCTCACGCACCGCTGGATCCAGCGCGGCGCACACCTCGTCGAAGGCGCGCGCGAAGACGGGGAACGCCGTGTGCAGCTCCCGGCCCATGCCGAGGCGCTGGCTGCCCTGTCCGGTGAACAGGAAGGCGGTCAGCCCGGTCGGCCGGGCGGCGCCGCCCAGGTGCGTATCGTCGGGGGCGTCCGCCAGCGAGGTCAGCTCGGCGAGGAGTTCGTCGCGGTCGTGGCCGATGACGACGGCGCGGCGGGTGAGTGCGGCACGGCCGGTGGCGAGGGAGAATCCCACGTCCACGGGGTCCAGCCCGAGCCTGTTCCGCAGCTGGTCGGCCAGTTGCCGGGCCTGGGCGCGCAGGGCGGCCGTGGTGCGGGCGGACAGCGGAAGCGGCACGGGAACACCGGAGGCGGAAGGCCGCTCGGCGGGTTCGGGGGTGTCGGTGTCCGCCTGCTCGATGATGACGTGGGCGTTGGTGCCGCTGACGCCGAACGAGGAGACGGCGGCGCGGCGCGGACGGCCGGTGTCGGGCCACGCGCGGGCCTCGGTGAGGAGGCGTACGTGTCCGGCGTCCCAGTCCACCTGCGGTGTCGCCGCGTCGATGTGCAGTGTCTTCGGCAGGGTGCCGTGCCGGATGGCCTCGACCATCTTGATGACGCCCGCGACGCCAGCGGCGGCCTGGGAGTGGCCGATGTTCGACTTGATGGACCCCAGCCACAAGGGTTCCGTGCGGTCCTGGCCGTACGTGGCGAGCAGCGCCTGCGCCTCGATCGGGTCGCCGAGCGCGGTCCCGGTGCCGTGCCCCTCCATGGCGTCGACGTCGGCGGGCGTCAGCCCGGCCGCCTTGAGCGCCTGCCGGATCACACGCCGCTGGGACGGGCCGTTGGGCGCGCTGAATCCGTTGGACGCGCCGTCCTGGTTGACCGCAGAGCCGCGTACCACGGCCAGCACGGGATGGCCGTGGCGGCGGGCGTCGGACAGCTTCTCCAGCAGCAGGACACCCGCGCCCTCGCCCCAGCCGGTGCCGTCGGCGGAGGCGGCGAACGAGCGGCAGCGGCCGTCGGGGGAGAGCCCGCGCTGCTCGCTGAACTCGATGAACGTCTCGGGCGTGGCCATCACGCTGACGCCACCGGCCAGCGCGAGTGTGCACTCCCCCGTACGCAGCGCCTGCGCCGCCCACTGCAACGCCACCAGCGACGACGAACAGGCGGTGTCGACGGTGACCGCCGGGCCCTCGAAGCCGAGGCTGTAGGCGACCCGTCCGGACACCAGGCTGCCGTCGCTGCTGGTGATGCCGTAGTCGTGGTACATCGCACCGGCGAAGACACCGGTGCGGCTGCCGCGCAGCGCCACCGGGTCGAGGCCCGCCCGTTCCAGCGCCTCCCAGGTGATCTCCAGCAGCAGGCGTTGCTGCGGGTCCATGGTGAGGGCTTCGCGCGGGCTGATGCCGAAGAACTCAGGGTCGAAGTCGGCGGCGTCGTACAGGAAACCGCCGTGGCGGACGTAGCTCTTGCCGGGTTTTCCGGGCTCCGGGTCGTACAGGGCGCTCACGTCCCAGCCACGGTCGGCGGGGAACGGGCCGATGGCGTCGCGGCCCTCGGCGACCAGCTCCCACAGCTCCTCCGGGGAGCCGACGCCACCGGGGAAACGGCAGGCCATGCCGATGATCGCGACGGGTTCCGCGGCGGCGTGCGCGGTGGCGCGCAGGCTCTCGTTGTCCCGCCGCAGCCGCTCGTTCTCGACGAGCGAGCCGCGCAGGGCCTCGACGATCTCCTCGACCTTGGCATCCACGGTCGTCTCAGCCTCCGCTCAGCGTCGTGGTCCGCGCGCCGGGCCCGCCGACCGTGTCCAGGAATGTGCCGAGCACCTTGGTGAAGTGTTCCGGTTCTTCGAGGTGCGGGGCGTGGCTGGAGTCTTCGAAGATCTCCCAGCGGGCGTTCGGAATGAGGTCGTGGAACGGGCGCACGGTGACCGGGGTGGCCTCGTCGTGGCGGCCCGAGATGACGAGGGTGGGCACGTCGACTCGGGGCAGGTGGTCGATCACCGACCAGTCGCGCAGGCTTCCGATGACGTGGAACTCGTTGGGCCCGTTCATGGTGCGGTACACCGTCGGGTCGGTGACGGCCTCCAGGTACGAGGCCATGAGTTCGCCCGGCCACGGGTCGAGGCGGCACACGTGGCGGCTGTAGAAGACGAGCATGGCCTCCAGGTACTCATCGCTGTCGGTGGTGCCCTTGGCCTCGTGGCGCCGCAGCGTCTCGTCCACACCGGGCGGCAGCTGGGCGCGCAGCACATCCATCTCCGACAGCCACAGCGGGTAGGAGGCGGGGGCGTTGGCGACGACCAGGCCGCGCAGCCCGGCGGGGCGGGCGGAGGCGTGCCAGGCGGCCAGCATTCCGCCCCACGACTGCCCGAACAGGATGTAGTCGTCGGCGATGCCGAGCCGGTGCAGGAGGTTGTCCAGCTCGTCGCGGAAGAGCTGAGGGGTCCAGAAACCGGGGTCGGCGTCCGGCAGATGGGTGGAGCCGCCGTTCCCGATCTGGTCGTAGTGCACCACGGGCCAGCCGTGTTCGGCGAAGGCGGCCAGCCGGATCAGATAGTCGTGTGTGGACCCGGGGCCGCCGTGGATGACGACGAGCGCCGGGCGGCCCGATCCCGGCTGTCCGGTGACGCGGTACCAGGTGCGGTACTGCCGGAAGGGGACGGTTCCTTTGGCCGTGGGCGTGGGCGTGGGCGCCATGTCTCAAACCACCTCGGTTCGGGTCCTGCTCAGCAGCGGTCGCGGGTGCATCGGTCGCGTGTGCGTCGGTCGCGGGTCAGTCGAGCGCCGTCAGCCACTCATCGATGGTCCGGGCGGTCGTCGGGGCGTGCTTCTGCCCGAGCGAGAAGTGGTCACCCGGCACGGTGCGCAGCGTGTGCTCCGGGTCCCAGGGCCGGGCCCGCATCTGTGCCGGGTCGCCGCCCTCGGGCGGCTTGACGAACGGCTCGGCGGCCTGGACGAACAGGGTCGGCGCGGCCAGCGGTACGGGGTCGAACTCCCCCAGCACCCCGAAGTAGTGCGGCATCGCCGACAGCCGCGCCGCGTCGTACGGGCCGAAGGCCGACTCCATCGCCAGCACGTTCAGCATGAGCTGGTCGAACCCGACCTTCATCGCGTCGTCGTCGACGCGGAAGGTGTCGATCAGGATCAGCCCGGCGGGCGGGACCCCCGCCACCTCCTCCAGATGCCGGGCGAGGACGTGGCCGATGATGCCGCCGGAGGAGTAGCCGAGCAGCGCGTACGGCTCCCCCTCGGCCACCGCCAGGACGGCGTCGGCCAGCACCCGCGACAGTGCCTCGGCGGAGGCGGGCAGCGGCTCGTCCCGTACGAATCCGGGCAGCGGCAGCGCCGATACGTGGCGGATGTCCCGGAACTCCGCACCCAGGCGGGCGTGTTGGTGCACACCACCGGCCGCCATGGGCGTGGCCAGGCAGATCAGCCGGGTACGGCGCGGACCGTCGGCCAGCCGCACCGCCTGCGGTACGCGGTCGAGGTCGCCGGGCGCGGCGAACCGGGGCCGCAGCGCCGCGACGGCCGACATCAGCGCCAGCGCGCCGGAGGTGTCACCGGCGTGGACGGCCCGCCGGAACATGCCGGTGGCGGTCTCGTCCGGCTCTTTCTCCGGCGCTGTCTCTGTCTCTGCTTGCGGCTCTGGTTCGGCGGTGTCCAGCTGCGCCAGCTGATCGGCGATGAGACGGGCCAGCAGGGCCGGGTTCTTGCTGTCGAACACCGCCATCGCGGGCAGCTTCAGCCCGGTGGCGGCGTTCAGCGCGGTCCGCAGCTCCATCGCGGTGAGCGAGTCGAACCCGGACTCCAGGAAGTCACGCTCGGGATCGACCGCCTCGGGGCCACTGTGCCCGAGCACGGCGGCGGCCAGGCTCAGCACCAGATCGCGCAGCGCTCCCTCCCGCCGCTCGGCGGGCAGCGCCGCCAGCTCGCGCCGCAGCGCCGCCGGATCGGGAGCCGTCGCCGTACGTCGTGAGGTGGCCGGGACCAAGCCGCGCAGCAGCACGGGGAGTTCGCCACCGGTCCCGCTCCGCAGCGTTCGCATGTCCAGCCCCATCGGCACCAGCACCGGTTCGGTACGGGCGGACGCGGCGTCGAACAGCGCGAGGCCATCGGCCGACGACAGGGCGGGCATGCCCTGGCGGCGCAGCCGCCGAAGGTCGGCCTCGCTCAGGCCGCTCGCCATGCCGCCACTGCCTGCCATGCCGCCGGTGTCCGCCCACAGCCCCCAGGCGAGGGACTGCGCGGGCAGCCCTTCGGCGTGGCGGTGTGCGGCGAGGGCGTCGAGGAATGTGTTGGCGGCGGCGTAGTTGCCCTGGCCGGGCGCGCCGAGCACCCCCGCCGACGACGAGAACAACACGAAGGCGCCCAGGTCATGGTCGCGGGTGAGGTCGTGGAGGTTGAGCGCGCCGTCCACCTTGGGACGTAGCACCTGGTCGAGGCTGTCCGGCGTCAGGTTGGCGATCAGGCCGTCCGCCAGCACCCCGGCCGTGTGCACGACGGCGCCGAGCGGGCGATCGGCGAGCAGCGCCCTCAGGGCCTCCCGGTCCGCCACGTCGCAAGCCGCGATCTCGACCGTCGCGCCCAGCCCGGTCAGCTCCTGTCGCAGGTCGACCGCGCCCTCGGCCGCCATGCCGCGACGGCTGGTCAGCAGCAGATCGCGGACGCCGTGCTCGGCGACCAGATGGCGGGCGACGAGGGCGCCGAGGCCGCCCGTACCGCCGGTGATCAGCACGGTTCGGAGCCGGTCCCAGGCAGGCGGGTGTTCCGGGTCGGCGGAGGTGCGTGCGAGGTGGGGTACGAGGATGGCATCGCCCTGGATCCGCAGTTCCGGTTCGCCGGAGGCGATCGCGCGGCCGATCGCCTCCGGGGCACCGTGGCCATCCGTGTCGAGCAGCGCGAAACGCTCCGGGTCCTCCGCGTGGGCGGCGCGGACCAGGCCCTTCGCGGCCGCGTGGGCGAGTTCGTCGCCACGGGTGACCACCATGAGCCTGCGGTCGGCGAACCGTTCGTCCGCGAGCCAGGTCTGCAGAGCCTCTAGCGTCGCGCCGGTGACCGTTCTGACGTCGTCGGCGAGGTCGCCCGTGCCGCCGGGGAGCGTCAACGCCACCGTGGCGGGCACCGAGTCGGCGAGTGCCGCCAGGTCGGCGACCATCGTCCAGTCATCCGCTTCGGCGGTGGCCGTGGCAGGAACGGGCGTCCACTCCACATGGAAGAGGGAGTCGGCGGGCTTCGCGGACGCCGGTGCGAGGTGTTCGGCCGAGACCTCCCGCGCGATCAGCGAATCCACGGACGCCACCGGCCGCCCCTGGGCGTCGGCGATCCGCAGTTCCGTCGCGCCCTCGCCCTTGGGCGTGAGCCGGACGCGCGCGGCCGTGGCGCCGGAGGCGTACAGCCGGACGCCCTTCCAGGCGAACGGCAGCATCGTCGCATCGTCGTCACCCGCGCCGAGCAGCACCGCGTGCAGCGCGGAGTCGAGCAACGCCGGATGCAGTACGAAACGCCCTGCACCGGCCGCGTCGCCGAGCGCCACTTCGGCGAAGGTCTCGTCGCCGAGGCGCCAGGCCGCCTTGAGTCCCTGGAACACCGGGCCGTACACGAATCCGACGTCCCGGAAGCGTTCGTACGCGTCGTCAGTGGCGATCCTCGTGGCCTCGGGTGGTGGCCACTGCGTCAGATGATCGGAGAGCGGCGGCACGGCGGCGGTGTCCTCGGGCGTCAGCCCGCCCTCGGCGTGCAGGGTCCAGTCCGCCTCCGCGTCGGTGTCCTCGGTCTGCGCGTGCAGGGTGAGCGGGCGTCGGCCGGTGGCGCCGTCCGGTTCGCCGACCGTCAGCCGCAGCCGCGCACCGCCGCTCTCGGGCAGGGCCAGCGGCGCGTGCAGCGTCAGCTCCTCGAGGACACGGCAACCGACCTGGTCGCCCGCGCGGAGGGCTAGTTCGACGTACGCGGTCCCGGGCAGCAGCGTCGTGCCGAGCACCGCGTGGTCGGCCAGCCAGGGCTGGGTGTCCGTCGACAGCCGCCCCGTGAACACCACGGTCTCGGAGCCCGGCACCGCCACTTCGGCGCTCAGCAGCGGATGATCGAGGGCGCTGAGGCCCATGGACACCGCGTCTCGCCTGCCCGTCCCGGCCACCGGCTCCGACAGCCAGTACCGGCTTCGCTGAAAGGCGTAGGTCGGCAGATCGACGCGGTGCGCTCCCCGCCCCGCGAAGAGGGCGGTCCAGTCGGGGGAGGCGCCCGTGGTGTGCAGCTGCGCGACCGCCGTGAGCAGCGTCGCGGCCTCGGAGCGGTCGCGGCGCAGAGCGGCGGCCGTGGTGGCGTCCGGCGCGGTCTGCCGGGCCATGGCGGTGAGGATGCCGTCCGGCCCGACCTCCAGGAACCGGGTCACGCCCTCGGCGTGCAGCTGCCGTACGTCATCGGCGAACCGCACCGCCTCCCGCACATGCCGCACCCAGTACTCCGCCGACGCCACATCCTTGACGAAACGGACCACCGGCTCGCGGTACTCCACACTCTCCGCGACCTTGCGGAACTCCTCCACCATCGGATCCATCAACGGCGAGTGGAACGCATGCGAGACCGACAGACGGCGCGTCTTACGGTCCGTGAAGCGCTCGACCACCGCCGCCACCGCGTCCTCAGCGCCCGAAATCACCACCGAGGAAGGACCGTTGACGGCCGCGATCCCCACCTCACCCTCCAGCAGCGGCGCCACTTCCCCCTCCGTGGCCTGGATCGCCACCATCGCCCCGCCCGACGGCAGCGCCCCCATCAGCCGCCCCCGCGCCATGATCAGCCGCGTGGCGTCCTCCAGGCTCAGCACGCCTCCGACATGGGCGGCGGCCAGCTCACCGATGGAGTGACCGGCCAGGAAGTCCGGCCGCAGCCCCCAAGACTCCACCAGCCGATACAGCGCCACCTCCAAGGCGAAGATCGCGGGCTGAGTGAACTCCGTACGCTCCAACACCGCCGCATCCTCACCCCACATCACCTCCCGCAACGACAGCCCCGACACCTCACACACCGCATCGAACGCCGCCGCGAACACCGGAAACGCCTCATACAACTCCCGCCCCATTCCCAGGCGTTGACTCCCCTGCCCGGTGAACAGGAACGCCACCTTGCCCTCGCGGGTCCTGCCGGTGACCACGGACGGCGACGGGGCGGCCCGGGCCAGCGTGGTGAGGCCCGCGAGGAGGGTCGTACGGTCGTCGGCGACGATCGCCGCGCGGTGTTCGAGGGCCGCGCGGCCGGTTGCCAGCGAGAAGGCCACGTCCGTGGGGGCCAGTTCCGGGCGTTCGTCCAGGTGGGAGTGGAGGTGTTCGGCCTGGGCCCGCAGCGCTTCCGGGCTCCTGGCCGACAGGGTCCACAGGACGGGCCCCGCGCTCCCCACGACCGGCGGGGCGTCCTCTTCAGCGGGCGGCGGCGCCTCCTCGATGATGACGTGGGCGTTCGTCCCGCTGATGCCGAAGGACGACACGCCCGCGCGGCGCGGGCGCCCCTCGTCCGGCCACGCCCGCGCCTCGGACAGCAGCCGGACCTCGCCGCCCGCCCAGTCCACCTGCGGTGTCGGCTCGTCCACGTGCAGCGTCCTCGGCATGACGCCGTGCCGCATCGCCTGGACGACCTTGATGATGCCCGCCACGCCCGCCGCCGCCTGGGTGTGGCCGATGTTCGACTTGATCGAGCCGAGCCACAGCGGGCGGTCCCGCTCCTGGCCGTACGTGGCGAGCAGGGCCTGTGCCTCGATGGGGTCGCCGAGCGTCGTACCCGTGCCGTGTCCCTCGATGAGATCGACCTGGTCCGCGGAGATCCGGGCGTGGGCCAGGGCCTGCTTGATCACACGTTGCTGGGCCGGGCCGTTGGGGGCGGTCAGGCCGTTGCTGGCGCCGTCCTGGTTCAGGGCGCTCCCCCGTACGACCGCCAGCACCGGGTGGCCGTTGCGGCGGGCGTCCGACAGCCGCTCGACCAGCAGCATCCCCACGCCCTCGCCCCAGCCGGTGCCATCGGCGGCCGCCGCGTACGACTTGCAGCGGCCGTCGGGCGCCAGTCCGCGCTGGTGGCTGAACTCGATGAACGTCTCGGGCGTCGCCATCACCGTGACGCCGCCCGCGAGCGCGAGTGTGCACTCCCCCGACCGCAGTGCCTGGACCGCCCAGTGCAGGGCCACCAGGGAGGACGAGCAGGCGGTGTCGACGGTGACGGCCGGGCCCTCCAGGCCGAGGGCGTACGCGACGCGGCCGGAGGCGATCGCGCCCGTACTGCTGTTGTAGGTGTAGTCGTGGTACATCATCCCGGCGAACACACCGGTCGGGCTGCCCCTCAGCGTCGTCGGATCGATGCCCGCCCGCTCCAGCACCTCCCAGGACGCCTCCAGCAGCAACCGCTGCTGCGGATCCATGACCATCGCCTCGTTCGGCGCGATCCCGAAGAACTCGGGGTCGAACTCGGCCGCGTCGTACAGGAACGCCCCTTCCCGGCTGTACGTCTTGCCGGGGCGGCCGGGCTCGGGGTCGTAGATGCCCTTCTCGTCCCAGCCACGGTCGGTGGGAAAGCGCGAGACGGCGTCCGTCCCGTCCGCGACCAGCCGCCACAGCTCCTCCGGCGAGGCCGCGCCGGGGTAGCGGCAGCTCATCGCCACGATCGCGACGGGTTCGCGGGAGGCGGCCTGCAGAGCGCGGTTTCGGGCGCGCAGACTCTCGGTCTCCTTGAGCGACGCGCGCAGCGCCGCCACGAGTTTGTGGTCGGTGTCGGCCATCGTGTCCTCAGGCTTCTCGCGTCGCGTCGTCCAGGGCGGTGTCCTGCAGCGCCATGCTGATGAGGGTTTCGGTGTCCATCGCGTCGATCGCGTCCGTCTGCTCCGCCACCGGAGTGGCCGTGGCGGGGGCGGCACCGGCGAGTTCGAGCAGGGTGTCCATCAGGCCCGCGTCGTGCAGCCGGGTGAGCGGGATCGAGGCGAGCAGACGGCGGATGGTGTCCTCGTCCGTACCACCGTCGGCGTCGTCGGGCGCCACTTCCGTGGTGAGGTGTTCGGCCAGCACCCGGGCGTTGGGATAGTCGAAGATCAGGGTGGGTGGCAGCCGCAGCCCGGTGGCGGCGTTGACGGCGTTGCGGAATTCCACCGCCCCCAGCGAGTCGAATCCGAGGTCACCGAAGGCCCGCTCGGGTTCGATGGCCTCCGGGCCCGCGTGTCCCAGCACGGCGGCCGCATGGGTGCGGACGAGGGTGAGCAGTGCGTCGTACCGCTCGTCGGCGGGCAGTGCGGCCAGCCGCTGGCGCAGTTCGGCCGACCTTCCCTCGTCGTGCCGCGCCGACACGGCCCGCCGCGCGGAGCCGCGTACCAGGCCGCGCAGCATCGGGGGTACCTCGGTCGCGGTCAGCGCCTTGGTGTCCAGACTCACGGGGACCAGGGCGGGGGCGGCGAGTGCGCAGGCCGTGTCGAAGAGCTTGAGCCCTTCGGCGGGCGACAGCCCCAGCAGGCCCGTACGGCCGATCCGCTGCCGGTCGTGCTCCGCCAGCTCCCCGGCCATCCCGGCGTCCGTTGCCCACAATCCCCAGGCCAGGGACTGGGCGGGCAGGCCCTGGGCGCGGCGGTGTATGGCCAGGGCGTCCAGGAACGCGTTGGCCGCCGCGTAGTTGCCCTGGCCCGGCGCGCCGACCGCACCCGCCGCCGAGGAGAACAGCACGAACGCGCTCAGGTCCATCTCGCGCGTCAGCTCGTGCAGATGCAGCGCCGCGTCCACCTTCGGACGCAGCACCCGGTCCACCCGCTCCGGCGTCAGCGACGCGATCACCCCGTCGTCCAGCACCCCCGCCGCGTGGACGACGCCGGTGAGCGTACGCCCGGCCAGCAGCACGGCCAGCGCCTCACGGTCGGCGACGTCGCACGCCGCCACTTCCACCTCGGCGCCCAGCCCTGTCAGCTCCGCCACCAGCTCCGCCGCGCCCGGTGCGTCCGGTCCACGGCGGCTGGTCAGCAGCAGCCGCCGGACCCCGTGTCCGGTGACCAGATGGCGCGCCACCAGCCCGCCCAGCGCCCCCGACGCGCCCGTGATCAGCACGGTGTCGCCGAAGACGGACGACGGTTCGGACTCCGTCACCGAGGCGGCGCGCAGCCGTGGTGTGCAGACCTTGCCGTCCCGGACCGCCACCTGCGGCTCCCCCGCCGCCAGCGCCAGCGCGATATCCGTGTCGGCCGCGCCCACATCTCCGCCCACGTCGACCAGGACGAACCGCCCCGGGTCCTCCGACTGGGCGCTGCGCACCAGACCCCACACCGCCGCACCGGCCAGGTCGGTGATGTCCTCACCGGCCACGGACACCGCGCCCCGGGTGACGACCGCCAGGGTGGCGGCCCCTGAGGATTGGAGCGCGGTCAGTGCGGACCGCAGCGTGGACCGCACATCGTCGCCCTCGGGCCGCCACACCGTGATGTCGCTACGGCCCTCCACGCCCGCCACCACGGGTGTCCATTCCACCTGGAACAGCGAGTCGACGCGGGCGAGCGACGGTGCCGCCATCGGGCGCAGGGTCAGGGAGTCCACGGAGATGACCGGTCGTCCCGTGCCGTCCACGGCGTCCAGGGTGATCTGGTCCTGGCCCGCTGACGTCACCCGTACGCGGAGCACATCGGCGCCGGAGGCGTGCAGTTCCACGCCCGTCCAGGAGAAGGGAAGGACGACGCGGTCGTCGGCCGACACCAGCGGGATCGTGTGCAGGGCCGCGTCCAGCAGCGCCGGGTGCAGCCCGAACCGGTCCGCCGCGCCGGGCAGTACGACCTCGGCGAACACCTCGTCGCCACGCCGCCAGGCGGCCTTCAGCCCCTGGAAGACCGGCCCGTACGCCACTCCCGCGTCCGCCAGCGCCTCGTACAGGCCCGCCACGTCCACGGGAGCCGCCCCGGGCGGCGGCCACTGCTCCCCCGTCTTCGCACCCTCGCCGGTGGCCGGGGTCAGGGTCCCGGCGGCGTGGCGGGCCCAGGGCTGGTGGATCTCGTCCTCGCCGCGTGAGTACACCTCGACCGGTCGACGCCCCGAGCCGTCGTCCGCCCCGACCAGCACTTGGAGGGCCACGGCGCCGCGTTCCGCGAGAACCAGTGGCGCCTCGATCGTCAGTTCCTCGATCCGGCCGCAGCCCACCTCATCGCCCGCGCGGACCGCCAGCTCGACAAAGCCCGTGCCGGGGAAGAGCAGCCCGCCGCCGACGACGTGTTCGGCGAGCCAGGGCTGGGTCCCGGCCGACAGCCGCCCGGTCAGCACGGTCTGGTCCGTGCCCGCCAGCGCGACCGCCGCGTCCAGCAGCGGGTGGTCGGAGGCCTCCGGGCCGCGCCCCGACTCCAGCCAGTACGACTGCCGTTGGAAGGGATAGGTCGGCAGGTCGACGCGGCGCGCCCCGCGCCCGCCGAGGACGGCCGCCCAGTCGATCCGGACTCCGGCGGTGAACAGCCGCCCGACCGCGGTGAACAGGCTTTCCGTCTCGGGGCGGCCGCGGCGGAGCACCGCCGCCGTCGTGCCCTCGGCGCTCTGCCGCACCATCGCCGTCAGCACGGCATCCGGCCCGACCTCCAGGAACCGGGTCACCCCTGCGTCCCGCAGGACGCGCACATCGTCGGCGAACCGCACGGTGTCCCGCACATGGCGCACCCAGTACTCCGCCGACGCCATGTCCTTCGTCAGCCGGATGACCGGCTCACGGTAGGTGACGCTCTCGGCGACCTCCCGGAAGTCCTCCAGCATCGGGTCCATCAGCGGCGAGTGAAACGCGTGCGACACCTTCAGCCGGGTCGACCTGCGGTCACCGAACCGCTCCGCGAGAGCGGTCACAGCGTCCTCGGCGCCGGAGACGACCACGGAGGCCGGGCCGTTGACCGCCGCGAGCGCCACCCGCTCCCCGAGGAGCGGGGTGATCTCCTCCTCGGTGGCCTCGACGGCCACCATGGCGCCACCGGGCGGCAGCGCCTGCATCAGCCGCCCACGCGCCGTGATGAGCTGGGCCGCGTCCGCGAGATCGAACACCCCGGCCACATGGGCCGCCGCCACCTCTCCGATGGAGTGACCGGCCAGCACATCGGGTTTCATCCCCCAGGACTCCAGCAGCCGGAACAGCGCCACTTCGAGCGCGAAGACGGCGGGCTGGGTGAACTCCGTACGGCGCAGGGCCACTTCGTCGCCCCACATCACCTCGCGCCACGGCATGTCGAGCGCGTCGCACAGCTCGTCGAACGCGGCCGCGAACACCGGGAACGTGTCGTACAGCTCCCGGCCCATCCCCGCACGCTGGCTGCCCTGCCCGGTGAACAGGAACGCCAGCCTGCCTTCGGTGACCGAGCCGATGACGGTCTCGGAAGCTCCGATCCGCACCGCGCGGTGCTCCAGCGCGGCCCGGCCCGTCGCGGCCGAGTACGCCACGTCCAGCGCGTCCTGCCCCGCGGCGGCCATCCGGTCGAGCTGGGCGTCCAGCGCCGCCCGGGTCCGGGCCGACACCACCAGCGGGACGACCGGCAACTCCCGTCGCTCCGCACGCACTTCTTCGTTCAGCGGGGCTTCTTCGATGATGGCGTGGGCGTTGGTGCCGCTGATGCCGAAGGAAGACACGCCCGCGCGGCGCGGACGCTCGCCACGCGGCCACTCCCGCGCCTCGGTCAGCAGCCTGACCTCGCCCGCCGCCCAGTCCACCTGCGGCGTCGGCTCGTCCACGTGCAGGGTCCTCGGCAGGGTGCCGTGCCGCATCGCCTGCACCATCTTGATGACGCCCGCCACTCCGGCCGCCGCCTGGGTGTGGCCGATGTTCGACTTGATCGACCCCAGCCACAGCGGTTCCGCGCGGCCCTGGCCGTACGTGGCCAGCAGCGCCTGCGCCTCGATCGGATCGCCCAGCGTGGTGGCCGTGCCATGTGCCTCGACGGCGTCCACTTCGGCCGCCGACAGGCCCGCGTTGGCCAGCGCCTGGCGGATCACCCGCTGCTGGGAGGGGCCGTTGGGGGCGGTGAGGCCGTTGCTGGCGCCGTCCTGGTTGGTCGCGGTGCCCCGTACGACCGCCAGCACCGGATGGCCGTTGCGGCGGGCGTCCGACAGCCGCTCGACCAGCAGCATCCCCACGCCCTCACCCCAGCCGGAGCCTTCGGCGGCGGCGGCGAAGGACCGGCACCGGCCGTCCCGGGACAGGCCGCGCTGCTCGCTGAACTCGATGAAGTTGTCCGGCGTGGCCATCACGGTGACACCACCCGCGAGGGCGAGGGTGCATTCACCCGACCGCAGCGCCTGGGCGGCCAGGTGCAGCGCGACCAGGGAGGACGAACACGCGGTGTCGACGGTGACGGCCGGGCCCTCCAGGCCGAGGGTGTAGGCGACGCGGCCGGAGACGATGGCGCCCGTGCTGCTGTTCTGGCTGTAGTCGTGGTACATCATCCCGGCGAACACGCCGGTCGGGCTGCCCTTGAGCGTCGTCGGATCGATCCCGGCGCGCTCCAGCACCTCCCAGGACGTCTCCAGCAGCAACCGCTGCTGCGGATCCATGACCATGGCCTCGTTCGGCGCGATCCCGAAGAAGGCGGGGTCGAACTCGGCCGCGTCGTACAGGAATCCGCCCTGGTCGACGTAGGTGGTCCGGGGCCGGGTGGCCGTGGGGTCGTAGATCCGCTCCAGGTTCCAGCCCCGGTTGTCGGGGAAGGCCGAGATGGCGTCCGTACCGTCGTCCACCAGCCGCCACAGGTCCTCCGGCGAGGCCACCCCGCCGGGATAGCGGCAGGCCATGCCGATGATGGCGATCGGATCGCCGCCGTCGCCCGGGGTCGTGACCGGAGTGGCGTGGCCCTCGTGCACGGTCCCCGACACCTCGTCCAGCAGATGGCGCGCGAGCACGGCGGGGGTCGGGTAGTCGAACACCAACGTGACCGGCAGCCGGAGGCCCGTGGTCTGGCCCAGCGCGTTGCGCAGTTCCATCGCGGCCAGCGAGTCGACGCCCAGATCACGGAACGCGCGCTCCGGGTCGACGTCCTCCGGTCCGGCGTAGCCGAGCGTCATGGCGGCCTGGGCGCGGACCAGGGTCAGCAGCGTGTCCAGCCGCTGGTCCTCGGTCAGGCCCACCAGCCGCTGGCGGAGCCCGTCCGCGTCGGCCCGGGTCCGGGCGGTGCCCCGGGTGACGACGGGCACAAGACCGCGCAGCAGCTCCGGCACCGAGCCGCTGGCGCGGACCGCCGCGAGGTCCAGTTTCACGGGGACGAGCGCGGCGGGTGCGTCCGCCCGTACGGCGTCTGCCCGTACCGCCGCGTCGAAAAGTGCCAGGCCCTCGCGGTGGGACAGCGGGAGAATGCCACCGCGCGCCATACGGGACCGGTCGGTGTCGCCCAGGCTTCCGGCCATTCCGGAGCTGGTCTGCCACACGCCCCACGCCAGGGACTGGGCGGGCAGGCCCTGGGCGCGGCGGTGTGCGGCCAGGGCGTCCAGGAACGCGTTGGCCGCCGCGTAGTTGCCCTGCCCCGGTGAACCGATCACCCCGGCGGCGGAGGAGAACAGCACGAACGCGCTCAGGTCCATCTCGCGCGTCAGCTCGTGCAGATGCAGTGCCGCGTCCACCTTCGGACGCAGCACCCGGTCCACCCGCTCGGGCGTCAGCGAGGTGATCACGCCGTCGTCCAGCACGCCCGCCGCGTGCACCACGCCCGACAGCTTGCGGCCCGCCAGCAGCGCGGCCACGGCCGCCCGGTCGGCGACATCACACGCGGCGATCTCCACGTCGGCCCCGAGTCCGGTCAGCTCCGCCACCAGCTCGGCGGCGCCGGGCGTGTCCGCGCCCCGGCGGCCGGTCAGCAGCAGCCGCCGTACGCCGTACTCGGTGACGAGATGCCGGGCCACCAGTGCGCCCAGCACCCCCACCCCGCCGGTGATGAGCACCGCGTCGCCGAACACCGGTGGCTGGTCGTCCGTGTCTGCCACGTCCGTCAGCCGGGCGAGCCGGGGCGCGTAGAGGGTGTTGCCGCGCGCCACGATCCGGGGCTCTCCGGTCGCGCACGCCGACGCGATGACGGCGTCATCCGCCCCGTCAGCCACGCCATCCAGGTCGACCAGGACGAACCGGCCGGGGTCCTCGGTCTGCGCGCTGCGGACCAGGCCCCAGACCGCCGCCCCGGCCAGATCGGGGGCGTCCTCGCCGGTCACCGGCACCGCGCCCCGCGTGACCACCACCAGACGGGAAGTGGCGGATTGCAGCGCCTCCAGCGCCTCGTTGACCGCCGTACGCACATCGGCTCCGGCGGCGACGCGCAGCACCTCCGTGTCGGTGTCGGTGGCGGTGTCCCCGCTGCTGGGAAGCGGTGCCAGGGCGACGTGGTAGAGCGATTCGGTGCGCGGTCGGGCCCGTACGGCGGTGAGCGGGCGGAGCATCAGGGACTCGATGGTGGCGACGGGTTCGCCGGTCGCGTCGGCGATCGTCAGGGCCACGACGCCGTGCTGGCGCGGGGTGACGCGTACCCGCAGCGCGCCCGCGCCGGAGGCGTGCAGTTCCACGCCCGACCAGGTGAACGGCAGCAGGGCCGCGTCGCCAGTGCCCGCCGGGGAGAGGCCGATCGCGTGCAGTCCCGCGTCGAGCAGGGCCGGGTGCAGTCCGAAGCCATCCGGCTCGGCGTCGTCCGGCAGGGCGATCTCGGCGAACACCTTGCCCCCGGCCCGCCAGGCCGCCCGTAGTCCCTGGAAGGTCGGCCCGTACGCCAGGCCCATGTCGACCAACTCCCCGTACAGGGCGGCGACATCGAGGTCCAGCGGCTCGGCCCCGGGTGGCGGCCAGGCGGTCAGGCCGCTGCCACCGGCCGGGGTGGCCGTGGTCAGCAGACCGGTGGCATGGCGGTTCCAGGGCAGGTCGATGGCGTCCTGGCCACGGGAGTACACCGTGACCGCGCGGCGGCCCGCCTCGTCCGGTGTGCCGACGACGACCTGTACGGCCACTCCGCCGCGCTCGGTGAGGACCAGCGGTTCGTGGAGGGTCAGTTCCTCGATCCGGCCGCAGCCGACCTCGTCGCCCGCGCGCACCGCCAGCTCCACGAACCCGGTGCCGGGGAAGAGGACCGATCCGTCGATGACGTGGTCGGCCAGCCAGGGCTGGGCCCCGGTAGACAGCCGCCCGGTGAGCACCACCTCGTCCGAGTCCGCGAGCGTGACCATCGCGCCCAGCAGCGGGTGGCCGAGCGCCCCCAGTCCCATCGAGGCCGCGTCGGCGCCCGCCACCTGGTCGGTGAGCCAGTAGCGGCGGTGCTGGAAGGGGTACGTCGGCAACTCCACCTGCCGGGCGCCGGACCCGGCGAACACCTTCTCCCAGTCGACGGCCACGCCATGGGTGTGGGCCTGGGCCAGGACGGTCAGGAAGCGGTCCAGGCCACCGTCGTCGCGGCGCAGGGTGCCGATCGCGGTGTGTTCCATGCTGGGTGCCAGCACCGGGTGCGGGCTGGCCTCGATGAACACGTCCATACCCCGCTCGGTGAGCAGGCCGATCACCCGGTCGAACTCCACGGTCTGCCGCAGGTTCCGGTACCAGTAGCCCGCGTCCAGCCCCGTGGTGTCCATGAGGTCGCCGGTCACGGTGGAGTAGAAGGGGATGTGCGCGGCGCGGGGCCGGACCGGCGCCAGCACCTCCAGCAGTTCCTGCTCGATCCGCTCCACCTGCGCCGAGTGCGAGGCGTAGTCCACCGGGATCCGCCGCGCCCGCACCTCGTCCGCCTCACACGCGGCGAGCAGTTCGTCCAGGGCGTCCACTTCGCCCGAGACCACGGTGGAGGCGCCGCCGTTCACCGCCGCGACGGACGTACGGTCGCCCCAGCGCGCGAGGCGCCGTTCCACCTCCTCCCGGGGCAGCGCGACGGACACCATGCCGCCCTGGCCGGACAGCGCGGGCAGCGCCCTGCTGCGCAACGCCACCACTCGGGCCCCGTCCCCCAACGACAGCGCTCCGGCCACGGTGGCGGCGGCGATCTCCCCCTGGGAGTGGCCCACCACGGCGACGGGCTCCACGCCGTAGTGCCGCCACAGCCCCGCGAGCGACACCATCACCGCCCACAGCACGGGCTGGACCACATCGACCCGTCGCAGCATGGCCTCGTCGCCCAGCGCGTCGCGGAGCGACCAGCCCACGAAGGGTGCCAGGGCCTCTTCACACGCGGCCATGTGCTCCGCGAACACCTCGGACGCCGCGATCAGTTCGGTGGCCATCCCCACCCACTGCGCTCCCTGCCCCGGGAACACCATCACCGGGCCGGTGGCGGAGCGGGCCGCCACCACCGGGGCCTGCCCCCGCGCCACGGCGTCGAGGCCCTGCGCGATCTCCTCCGCGCGGGCACCCACCACGGCGGCCCGGTACGTGAAGGGGGCGCGCCATGTCGCCAGCGACCAGCCCACGTCCGCCGGGCGCAGGTCGCCGGACGCGTCCCGCAGCCGCCCGGCGTACGCGCGCACGGCGGCCTCGGACTTGCCCGAGATCACCCAGGGCACCGCCACCGGGTGCTCCTGCGGCTCCCGCAGGTCTTCGATAGGCGGGGCCTCTTCGAGAACCACGTGGGCGTTCGTCCCGCTGGCGCCGAACGACGACACGGCGGCGCGGCGCGGGCCGTCGCCCTGCGGCCATACGCGCGCCTCGGTCAGCAGCCGGACGTTCCCCGCCGACCAGTCCACCTGCGCTGTCGGCTCGTCCACGTGCAGTGTCTTCGGCAGCGTTTGGTGGCGCATCGCCTGCACCATCTTGATCACACCCGCGACGCCCGCGGCCGCCTGCGTGTGTCCGACGTTCGACTTGACGGAACCCAGCCACAGCGGCCGGTCCTCCGGGCGGTCCTGTCCGTACGTGGCGAGCAGCGCCTGCGCCTCGATCGGATCGCCCAGCGTCGTCCCGGTGCCGTGTGCCTCCACCGCGTCCACATCGGCCGCCGACAGGCCCGCGTTCGTCAGCGCCTGCTGGATGACCCGGCGTTGGGACGGGCCGTTGGGCGCGGTCAGGCCGTTGCTGGCGCCGTCCTGGTTGACGGCGCTGCCCCGTACGACCGCCAGCACCCGGTGACCGTTGCGGCGCGCCTCCGACAGCCGCTCCAGCACCAGCACGCCGACGCCCTCGCCCCACCCCGTGCCGTCGGCCGCCGCCGCGAACGCCTTGCACCGGCCGTCCACCGACAGGCCACGCTGGCGGCTGAACTCCACGAAGGTGACCGGTGTCGACATGACCGTCACCCCACCGGCCAGCGCCAGTGAGCACTCCCCGCCGCGCAGCGCCCTGACCGCCATGTCGAGCGCGACCAGCGACGACGAACACGCGGTGTCGACCGTCACGGCCGGGCCCTCAAGACCGAGGGTGTAGGCCACCCGGCCGGACACCAGCGCGCCCGTCACACTGCTGGCCGGATAGTCGTGGTACACCAGCCCGGCGAACACCCCGGTCGCGCTGGCCTTCAGCGACAGCGGATCGATCCCGGCCCGCTCCACCGCCTCCCAAGATGTCTCCAGCAGCAACCGCTGCTGCGGGTCCATCGCCAGCGCTTCCAGTGGGCTGATCCCGAAGAACTCCGGGTCGAAGTCGCCCGCGCCGTCGAGGAAACTGCCCTGGTCGACATAGCTGGTGTTCTCGCCCGACCCGTCCGGGTCGTACAGCCCGTCCAGGTTCCAGCCCCGGTCGGTGGGAAACGCGCCCACCGCGTCCCGGCCGTCGGCGACCAGCTCCCACAGCCCCTCCGGTGTGGCCGCGCCACCGGGGAAACGGCAGGCCATTCCCACGATCGCGACCGGCTCCCGCTCCCGGTCCTCCACCTCGTGCAGACGGCGCCGGGTCTGCTGCAACTCACCGGTGGCGAGCCGCAGATACTCCCGCAGCCGGTCTTCGTTGGAGCCCTTCGACATCGTCATCAACCCATCCGTGAAAGTCCACAAGCAGACGCGGTGTCCGTCAGGACAGTCCCAGTTCCTTGTTCAGCGCCTCGAACAGCTCGTCGTCGGAAGCGTCGGAGGCAGGTGCCGAGGCGCCGTCCGGCCCGGCATCCGCCACCACGCCGCTCCGAGCGTCCCGCGCCCGCCGCGACGCCGCCTCCAGCCGGGCCGTGACCTTGGCGTGGGCCGCGTCGTCGTCCGAGGCGAGCGCGGTCAGGGCGGCCTCCAGTCGGCCCAGTTCGGCCAGCAGCGGCGCGGCGCGGTCGGCCTCGGCCGGGCGCAGTCCGTCGTGCAGGAGACCGGCGACGGCGAGGGGGGTCGGGTGGTCGAAGACCAGGGTCGGCGGCAGCGCGAGGCCGGTCTCGGCGTTGAGCGCGTTACGGAGTTCCACGGCGCCCAGCGAGGTGAGGCCCAGCTCGTTCACCGCGCGGTCCGGCGGTACGTCATCGACGCCGTCGTGTCCCAGGACGCGCGCGACGTGGCCGCGTACCAGCTCCAGCAGGAGTTGTTCGCGGTCCGCTCCGGTCAGTCCGTTCAGCCGCCGCTCCAGCGCCTCCCGGCCGGACGACGCGCGGCGGGCCGGGGCGCGTACGAGCCCGCTGAACAGGGCGGGAAGCGCCCCCGTCCCGGCCTGGGAGCGCATCACCGCCAGGTCGAACCGGACCGGAAGTGTCACGGGTGGCCGCCCGGGCACGGTCGCCGCGTCCAGCAGCGCCAGCCCCTCGCCGGGGAGCAGCGGTGGCATTCCCGTGCGCCGGAGCCGCTGCAACTCGGCCTCGTCCATCCGGTCGGCCATGCCACCGACCTGGGTCCACGGCCCCCAGCCCAGGGACAGCGCGGGCAGCCCCTGAGCGGTGCGATACCGGGCGAGCGCGTCCAGCCAGGCGTTCGCGGCGCTGTAGTTGCCCTGCCCGGCGCCACCGAGCGTGCCCGCGACGGACGAGAAGATGACGAAGGCCGAGAGGTCGTGGTCGCGGGTGAGTTCGTGCAGATGCCAGGCTGCGTCCACCTTCGGCCGCATGACCGCGTCCAGCCGCTCGGGCGTCAGCGCCCCGATCAGTACGTCGTCCACGACACCGGCCGAGTGCACGACGCCCGTCAGGGAGCGCCCGGACAGCAACGTGGCCACGGCGTCCCGGTCGGCGACATCACAGGCGGACACTTCCACCGCCGCACCCAACTCGGCGAGTTCTTGGACGAGTTCGGTCGCGCCCGGCGTGTCCATGCCCCGGCGGCTGGTCAGCAGCAGGCTCCGTACGCCGTGCTCACGGGCCAGGTGGCGGGCGGTGAGGGCGCCGAGACCGCTCGTGCCACCGGTGATCAGGACCGTGCCGTCCGGGTCCCACGAGGGGGCGCCGTCCAGCGCGGGGACACGAGCCAGCCTGGGCACCAGGATCTCGCCACCGCGAACGGCCATCTCGGGCTCATCGAGGCGCAATGCCTCCTCGGGCAGTTCGGCGGCATCGTCGTCCACATCGACCAGAACGAACCGGCCCGGGTGCTCCCCTTCCGCCGCGCGCACCAGCCCCCACACCGCCGCATGCCCCAAGTCGGTGCCATCGGTGGCGCCACGGGTGACGACCACGAGCCGCGCGGACGCCGCCTGCGCATCATCGGTCAGCCACTTCTGGACGACGGACAGCACCTGATGGGTCAGCGCGCGGAAGCCCTCCGGCGTGGTGTCCGCTGTGGGCGGGCACGCGTGGGCCACGTGAGCGCCGGTTTCAAGGTCTGCGGGTGGCGTCGGGGGCGCGATCCACTCCACGTGGAAGAGCGATTCCCGTCCTCCGGTGTGGGCCCGCACCTCCTCCGTGGAGAGGGCACGTGTCCCGGCCGACTCCACCGACAGGACCGGATGCCCTTCCTCATCGACGCGCACCGAGGCTCCGCGCCACGCGTGGGCGAGGGTGGGTTCGGGGTCGGTGTGCACCCCGGCGGCCTCTGCGGCGGCGTCGAGCATGGCGGCGTACGTGGTCTCGTCGCGGGTCCAGGAGGGGCCGTCGGGCCCGGAGGTCAGGACACCCGTGGCGTGCTTCACCCAGGCGGTCCGGCCGTCACGCCGCGCGTGCACACTGACGGATCCCGCCTCGCCGACCAGCACGCGCAGCGTCATGACGTCCTCGGTGTCGGTCAAGACCAGGGGTGCGTGGAGATCAAGCTCCTCGACCCGGCCACGGCCCGTCCGCTCGGCGGCGAACAGGGCCAGTTCCAGGAACACCTGCCCGGGCACCACCACCGCGCCGAAGGCGTCGTGGTCGGCGAGCCAGGGGTGGGAGTCGAGGGACAGCCACCCCGTGAACACGGCCCCGCCGTCCTCGGGAAGCTCCACCATCGAGGTCAGCAGCGGGTGGTCTACGGTGTCGGCCCCGGCAAGGGCGTTCGGCCGCTCGACCAGCCAGTACCGCTTGCGCTGGAACGGATACGTGGGCACCTCGACGCGCCGGGCACCGCGCCCCGCGAACACCGCACCCCAGTCCACCGCCACGCCTGCCGCATACAGCTGCCCGACCCCGGCGAACACGCTCTCCACCTCGGGACGATCCCGCCGCAGCGTGGCCGCCATCGTGCCCTCGACGGTCTGCTGCGCCATCGCCGTCAGCACACCGTCCGGCCCGACCTCCAGGAACCGCGTGACCCCTTCGTCGCGCAGCACCCTTACGTCATCGGCGAACCGCACCGCCTCCCGCACATGCCGCACCCAGTACTCCGCCGACGCCACATCCTTGACGAAACGGACCACCGGCTCGCGATACGCCACACTCTCCGCGACCTTGCGGAACTCCTCCACCATCGGATCCATCAAGGGTGAATGAAACGCATGCGAGACCGACAGACGGCGCGTCTTACGGTCCTTGAAATGCTCGGCCACCGCCGCCACCGCGTCCTCAGCGCCCGAAATCACCACCGACGACGGGCCATTGACCGCCGCGATCCCCACCTCACCCTCCAGCAGCGGCGCCACTTCCCCCTCCGTGGCCTGGATCGCCACCATCGCCCCGCCCGACGGCAGCGCCTGCATCAACCGCCCACGCGCCACCACCAACCGCGCCGCGTCCTCCAGACCCAGCACACCCGCCACATGCGCCGCCGCCAGCTCACCGATGGAGTGACCGGCCAGGAAGTCCGGCCGCAGCCCCCAGGACTCCACCAGCCGATACAGCGCCACCTCCAGAGCGAAGATCGCGGGCTGAGTGAACTCCGTACGCTCCAACACCGCCGCATCCTCACCCCACATCACCTCCCGCAACGGCAGCCCCGACACCTCACACACCGCGTCGAACGCCGCCGCGAACACCGGAAACGCCTCATACAACTCCCGCCCCATCCCCAGGCGTTGACTCCCCTGCCCGGTGAACAGGAACGCCACCTTGCCGCCACCGCTCCCACCCGCCGCCGCCACATCGCTGATCGACTCCGACGCCCCGACCAGCACCGCACGGTGCTCCAGCGCGGCACGCCCCGTCGCCGCCGAAAACGCCACATCCAGCGCATCGTGGTCCCCGGCGAACGCACGCATCCGCTCCACCTGCGCCTGAAGCGCCTCGGCGGTTGCTGCCGATACGACGATGGGCGCCACTGGCAGCGCGCGGCGTTCCTCGGGCTCGTCCTCAGCCGGTGGCGCCTCTTCGACGATCACATGGGCGTTCGTCCCGCTCATGCCGAACGAGGAGACACCCGCGCGGCGCGGGCGCTCGCCGCGCGGCCACGCCCGCGCCTCGGTCAGCAGCCGGACGTTGCCGCCCGCCCAGTCCACCTGCGGCGTCGGCTCGTCCACATGCAGCGTCTTCGGCAACACCCCGTGCCGCAGCGACTGCACCACTTTGATGATCCCGGCCACGCCCGAAGCGGCCTGGGTGTGGCCCATGTTGGACTTGATCGACCCCAGCCACAGCGGCTCCGCGCGGTCCTGTCCGTACGTGGCCAGCAGCGCCTGCGCCTCGATCGGATCGCCCAGCGTCGTCCCCGTGCCATGCGCCTCCACCGCGTCCACATCGGCCGCCGACAAGCCCGCGTTCGCCAACGCCCGGCGGATGACGCGCCGCTGGGAGGGCCCGTTCGGGGCCGACATGCCGTTGCTGGCACCGTCCTGGTTCAGGGCGCTGCCCCGGATCACCGCGAGCACCGGGTGGCCGTGGCGCCGGGCGTCCGACAGACGTTCCAGCAGGAGGACTCCGGCGCCTTCGGAGCAGCCGACGCCATGGGCGCCCGCGCCGAACGACTTGCAGCGGCCGTCCGTCGCCAGGCCACGCTGTTCGCTGAAGTAGATGAACATCTCGGGCGTGGACATCACCGTCACCCCGCCCGCGAGCGCGAGCCCGCACTCCCCGGACCGCAGCGACTGCATCGCCATGTGCATCGCGACCAGCGACGACGAGCACGCCGTGTCCACGGTCACCGCGGGGCCTTCGAGGCCGAGGGTGTAGGCGACCCGGCCCGAGACGATGCTGCCGCCGTTGCTGCCGCGCGCGTAGTCGTGGTACATGACCCCCGCGAACACCCCGGTCGGAGTGCCCTTCAGCGACAGCGGGTCGATCCCGGCCCGCTCCAGCACCTCCCACGACACTTCCAGCAGTAATCGCTGCTGGGGGTCGGTTTCGGTGGCCTCGCGCGGGCTGATGCCGAAGAGCTGGGCGTCGAACTCGCCCGCGTCATGGAGGAATCCGCCCTCGCGTGCGGCGGTCTTGCCGGGTTTGCCCGGCGCGGGGTCGTAGATGTCCTCGACGCCCCAGCCACGGTCGGCCGGAAACTCCGAGATCGCGTCCACGCCACCGTCGACCAGCCGCCACAGCCCCTCGGGCGAATCCACCCCGCCCGGATAGCGGCACGCCATCGCGACGATGGCGATCGGCTCCCGGTCGCGGTGTTCCATCTCCGCGATGCGTTTGCGGGCAGCGCGCAGGTCCGTGGTCGCGCGCTTGAGGTAGTCGAGAAGCTTCTCCTGGTTGCCCACCACAGCCACCCCGGGTCGAAAAGGCGCCCGACACTGCGACGCGCGCTTGCCGGGAACGCTACGCAGGGTGATAAGGGGTCCCAACCCCTGATCGCCCCTAACGTGACCGCCGCCAAAGCGGCTCCGCGGCGACAGAACCTGATCCACCTGCTCGCTCGTCTAGGCGGGCGAGGCCACGGAGACGAGGCGTCACGCTGACCGAGGAGAGAGGAAAGACATGGTGGAGCGGGCGGAGCGCGGCGGCGAAGACGCGAGGCGCCGGTGGGGCTGGCGGCGGGGGCGGGTGCTCGCCGCGCTCGCGGTGCTGACGGCCGTGCTGCTGGCGTTTCCGGGGGTCGTGCCCAACGCCGGGGTACGGCTGGGCAGTCTGCTGGAGTCGTTCCTGCCCTGGCTCGGGCTGGCGGTCGTGGTGCTGCTCGGCCTGGCGCTGCTGCGCCGCTCGGCCACGGCGCTGGTGGCGCTGCTGCTTCCGGCGGCGGTCTGGGCCTACGTCTTCGGCCCTCTGTTCCTGCCCGGTGCGGAGCCCGCGGTGCGTGATCTGGTCGTGGTGCAGCACAACGTGAGCGACGAGAACACCGATCCCGAGGGCACGGCCCGTGCCCTGGCCGACGCCGGGCCCGATCTCATCGCGCTGGAGGAACTGGTTCCGCGGGCGCTGCCGGTCTACGAGAGGACCCTCGCCCGGGAGTACCCGTATCACTCGGTCCACGGCACGGTCGGGCTCTGGTCCAAGCATCGGCTGAGCGGCGCCCGTCAGCTGGACATCAAGCCCCGGGCCATCACCGAGGACTGGAGTCGCGGGCTGCGGGCCGTGGTCCACACGCCGCACGGCCGGATGGCGGCGTACGTCGCGCATCTGCCCTCGGTACGGGTCGGGGCGGGCGGGCTCGGGTCCGCGTGGCGTGATGAGAGCGCCGGTCTGCTGGGCAAAGCGGTCGCCGCCGAGCGGGTGAAGAGCGTGCTTCTTCTGGGTGATCTGAACAGCACGGTCGACGACCGCGGGCTGTCCCCTCTGACCTCACGGCTGAACGTGGCGGAGCGGGGCTTCGCGTTCAGCTTTCCGGCCGCCTTCCCGCTGGCCCGGATCGATCAGGTCATGGCCCGCTCGGCGACCGTGGGCCACATCCGCACCCTGCCCGCCACCGGCAGCGACCACCTCCCGGTCACGGCGCGGATCACCCGGGGCTGACGCGCGGGCTTTACGTCTGCTTTGCTGTTCGGGAACCCGGTCGCCGTCAGGAGCGTTCACCTGAGGCAGACCGCGAAGCAGCGCGACACACGAGCAGAACCGGACAAGCAGCAACAGAAGCCGAGGTGGCACCGATGGCAATGTGGGACCGGCTCAAGGACCAGGCCAAGAACCTCCAGCAGTCCCAGGGCTCCCGGGGAGGGGCCGGGCACGGGCAGGGGCAGGGGCACGGCTCCTTCGGGCAGGGGCAGCACGGCGGCCACGGGTCCGGCTCGTCCTCAGGCTCGTCCTCCGGCGGCTCCAAGGCCCAGCTGGTCGGGCTCCTCAAGTCCCAGCTCGCGTCGGTGAAGACCGAGCTGAAGAGCGGCGCCTACCGCGATGCCACGATGGCGATGTGCGCGCTGGTGGCCGCGGCGGACGGGCATGTCGAGCCCGCGGAGCGGCAGCGCGTCGAGGAGCTGATCACCACCAACGACGTCCTGCAGAACTTCCCGGCGGACCAGCTCCGCCAGCGGTTCAACAAGAACCTGGACCAGCTCATGGCCAACTTCCAGCTGGGCAAGACCCAGGTGATGCAGGAGATCGCCAAGGCGGCCAAGAAGCCGACGGAGGCCCGCGCGGTCGTCCAGACCGGCATCGTCATCGCCGGGGCCGACGGTTACATCGAGCCGTCCGAGCAGCAGGCCATCCGCGAGGCCTGCGCCACCCTGGGGATCTCGCCCACGGAATTCGGTATCTGAGGCGCCTGAGGGCATCTGCGAGCAGCTGCCCCTCCCGTCCCCGGCCACCGGCGACTACGCCTATGACTGTGGGCGGGGGGACCTCAGGTGAAGGTCACCGACACCGGGCCGAGGCCGTCGAAGCGTGCCTCGATCCGCTGGCCGGGGCTGACGAACGGGGCGGTGGTCATGGTGCCGGGCAGCACCACGTGCCCCGGCTCCAGCGCGGTGTCGAAACCGGCGAGGGTGTTGGCCAGCCAGGCGACCGCGGCGGCGGGGTGGCCCAGCACCTCGCGGCCACTGCCCGAGGCGACCCGCTCGCCGTCGACCACCAGGTCAACCGAGACGGCGGCCAGGTCGGGCGCTTCGGCCAACGGCGTCCACGCACCGCACACCAGCCCGGCGGCGCTCGCGTTGTCGGCCACCGTGTCGGCAAGGGTGATCTTCCAATCGCGGATCCGGCTGTCGACGATCTCCAGGGCCGGAGCGACCGCCTCGGTGGCGGCGAGGACGTCCTCGACGGTGACGCCCGGTCCGCACAGCGGCTCGGCGAGGCGGAAGCAGATCTCCGGTTCGATGCGCGGGGCGCAGTAGCGCGCCGCGCGCACGGCACCGCCATCGGGGTGGACCATATCGTCCAGCAGATGGCCGAAGTCCGGCTCGTCCACGCCGAGGAGCTGCTGCATCGCCACCGCGGTAAGACCGACCTTGTGACCGACGACCGTGGCACCGGCGGCCAGCCGCCGCGCGATGTTGTCCCGCTGGACGGCGTACGCGTCGGCCACGTCCAGGCCGGGCATCAGCTCCGCCAGCGGGTCGATCGGCGCCACGTGCCGCTCGGCGTCCCGCAGCAGCCGTCCGGCGTCCTCGCGCTGTACGTCGGTCAGGGTCATCCCGCGCTCCTCGTCGCCATGCGGCTCGCCGCGTCGTGGACGAGCCGCGCGTGCCGTTCGCTGCGACAGCGTAGGTGGTGAGGGGGCGCCACGGCGCCCTCGTCCGCCCCGAGAACGTCAGGTACAGGTCTTTCCGTTGAGTGTGAAGGCACCCGGAGCGCCGGTCGTGCCTGTGTGGTTGGCCTGGTAGCCGATGGTGACGTTCGCGCCCGGGGCGAGTGTGCCGTTGTAGGCGGCGTTGGTGGCGGTCACGGCTCCGCTCGACGGGCTGTACGTGGCGCCCCAGCCGCCCGTGATGGTCTGGCCGGAGGGCAGGGTGAAGCCCAGCTGCCAGCCGCTCAGCGTGGTCGTGCCCGAGTTGGTGACGGTCACGGACGCGGTCAGGCCGGTGCTCCAGGCGCTGGTGGTGGCCGACACCCGGCAGGCGCCCGGCTGGGGCTGGGGCTGGGGCGCGGGGCCGTTGCCGTCCAGGCCGAAGAACGTGATCACACGGGCCGCCATTCCGCTGGTGACCAGGTTGTGGCCGACGCCCTGCAGGCTGATGGCCTCGACGGCGGCCTGGTCACCGGTGGAGCCGTAGCGGGTGCGGGTCCAGCCGGACTGGGGCGAGTCGGTGCGGGCCGGGGTCTGGCTCACGCCGTGGACGTTCGTCCACTGTTTGATCTCCTCCCCGAAGTTGGGGTAGCGCAGGATGTCGTCCTGCGTGCCGTGCCAGAGCTGCATACGCGGCCGGGGCCCGCTGTACCCCGGGTAGGCGCCCCGGACCAGATCGCCCCACTGCTGCGGGGTGCGGGTGATGGTGCCGTTGGCGCACTCGCTGTTCCACTCCGATCCGTTGGTGGTGGCGAAGCAGGCGAACGGCACACCGGCGAACGCGGAGCCCGCCGCGAACACATCGGGGTAGTCCCCCAGCAGCACATTGGTCATCATCGCGCCGGAGGAGGTGCCGGTGGCGAAGACCCTGCTGGTGTCGGCGGAGTAGGTGCGGGTCACCCAGTCGACCATGGACTTGATGCCGACCGGGTCGCTTCCACCGCCACGGCGCAGCGCCTGCGGTGAGGAGACGTCGAAGCATTTGCTGCTGCGGGTGACGGACGGGTACACGGCGATGAAGCCGTACCGGTCGGCCAGCGAGGCGAACTCGGTGCCGGAGTACATCGCGGGCCCGGATCCCGTGCAGTAGTGCACGACCACCACCACGGCCGGGTTGGGGGCGACGTTGTCCGGGACGTACAGATACATCTGGAGATCGCTGGGGTTGGTGCCGAAGTTCTTGATCTCGGTCAGGGCCGCGGTGGGGGCCTTGGCCGCGCCGGGGGCCTCGGTGGCGGCCGTACGGGCCGAGGCCGTGGGCGCGCCCAGCAGCATGACCGCGAGTAACGAGGCCAGCGCTCCGGCGAGGGTGACGAGCACCGAACGCCGTGGTCTTCGCGGGGTGGTGCGGGTCGATGGGGACACGTCCTCATCCCTTCCTGATCGCGGTTACGGATCGTTCCCGCGCAGGACCGCCGCGGGCGCGGCAGCATCGTGGCATGAACACGACCGCCATGGAAGCGCTCCCACAGCCCCGCCTCCGGCTGTCGGCTATCCCCGGATCAGCGAGGCGAGGATGTCGATCGCGGTCGGGATCGCTTCCTCCGCGATGTCGAACGTCTCGCTGTGGTGCGGCCCGGGGCTGCCCGCGCCGACCATCAGATAGGCGCCCTTGCCCCCGCGCCGCTGGACATGCCGGATGAGCAGGTTGGCGTCGTCGCTGCCCGCGAACGCCCGGGTCCGGATGACCTCGGTGACCTCGTCATGAGCGGTGGCCACCGCCACGATGCGGTCGATCATCTCGTCGTCCGGTGTGACGGTGGCGGACTGGCCCATCACCGCGACGCTCGTCCGGACCCCCTGAGCCAGGCCCGCCCCCTCCACGATCGAGCGGACGCGCTCGACCAGCTCATCGACCACCTCGTCGTCGGTCGCCCGGACCTCGCAGGTCATGGCCGCGGAGGAGGGCACGATGTTCACGCCGTCACCGGCGACGAGCGTACCGACGTTGAGCCGGGTGTCCACGGAGTTGAAGCGCGGGACGCCCATGATGCCGAGCGCGGCCGTGGCGGCCGCGAGCAGCGCGTTGCGGCCCTGTTCCGGCGCACCGGCCGCGTGCGAGGCCTTGCCCTCGAAGTCGACCTTCAGCTTGCGGGTGGCCAGGCCGCCGGTGAAGCTCCCGACGACTCCGCCCACGGCCATGTCCCCGGCCATGTGCAGGGCGAGCATATGGTCGATCTCGTCGGCCACCCCGGCGTCGATCATCGTCTGTGCGCCCCGGACGCCCTCCTCGGCGGGCTGGAACAGGATCCGCAGGGAGCCCGCGAAGTCGCGGTCCGCCAGCCGGTGCAGCAGGCCGACACCGATGGTGGCGTGGGCGTCGTGGCCGCACGCGTGCATGGCGCCGTTGGTCGCGGCGAATCCGTTCGCCACCGGGAAGTGGGCGGCATCAGCCGATTCGCGCATCGGCAGCGCGTCGATGTCCACGCGCAGCCCCCAGCGCGGCCCGGGGCGGGTGCCCTCGAGGTCGGCGACCAGCGCGGTGCCGTTCTCCCGGAAGTACCGGACCCGCTCCTCCGGAGCACCCGAATCGACCGCGCGGGCGGCCCATTCGTCCAGGGTCTCCGGGGACGGGAAGTTGACGACGCGGGAGAGATCCTGGGCGGCCTTCCCCGTGAGGACGCGTATCGGCAGCCCCTCGATGACTTGTTCGATTCGGGCCGCCGTGCCGATCTCCACGAACGCCGGCTCCGCGTTCCGGTGCAGTTCCCTGCGCAGCGCGACGAGCTGTGCGAAGTCCACCAGTGGTCCTCTTTCCCTCAGTGTTCTCTCGGTGTTCCGGCCGCCCGTTCGGCCGCCTGGCGCCGAGGTTAGACGCCCCGGCCACGGCGATCGACGGCCGCGTACCGCCTACCGGGAAAGCCGGTGTTGTTCACCGCCGCGGAGTGGGTGACCGAACAATCGCGGACCGCGTTGAACTGGGCCCGCGGCGCCAGAATCCGGCCCGCGACAACCGCATCACAGCAACGTGATCACTGGCACGGAGAGAGGTCGTTGGATGTTCACGAGGGGGAGCGCCGCCGTCGTGGCGGCCGGACTGGTACTGGCCCTCGGCGGCTGCGGCGGCGGGACGGACGGGAAGGCCGACGCGCCGGAGAAGGCGGCGTCGGACAAGAGGTCGGCCAAGCCGACGCCGCCCCGTCCGCCGTCCAGGGAACTGGTGAAGTGGGTCGGCGGCCTGTGCGAGTCGACGCGCGCGATCAAGGACCTGCGGACGGACAGCACGACGGATCTCAAGGAGATCCGGAATCCGGACGAGGAGCTGTTCGCCGACGCCCGCGCCACCGGGTACCTCATCGACACCCAGATGACGGTGGACGACGTGGACCAACACCTGAAGGGCCTCGGCCCCTCCGGTGTCCCCCCGGCCGACCGGCTGCTCGACGCCTGGCAGACGAAGCTGAAGCGCGTCGTGCCGCGACTCGACGAGATGTCCCCGGCGGACCTCGACGTCGCCGCGGGCGATGCGACGGACATCAACAAGCTCGTCCAGTCCCTCACTTCGCCCCAGCCGGACCTGGCCGCGCTGACGAAGAAGGACGCGCGGCTCGCGGCCGCGCACGGGCGCGCCAAGCAGTGCGCCCCCGACTGGAAGCCCGCCGAGGAGTCGGCCTCGCCCTCCCCGGACCCCACGCCCACCGGCCCGCTGCCGAAGGCGGCGGACGGCACGAACACCGCCGCCTGTTCCGACGGCACGTGCGAGGTTCTGGTCACCTCCGCGGCGGACATCACGGCGAACGGGATGAGCGTGCATGTCACCGCCGGGGACAACTCCGTCACCTTCCAGACGGCGAGCACCATCATGAACCTCGGCGGCCAGGGCGGCGTCGCCAAGTTCGGTGACACGCTGAAGGCAACGGTCGTCGCGCAGAACAAGGACGGCGCCGTGCTGAAGTTCACCATCCCCTAGCGGGCACCCTTAGCGCCCCTCGCACACCTTCCGGTAGCCGAGTCGCGGCAGGTGCTCCTCCCAGGTGGCGCGGGTGAGGACACCGCCGGTGCGGTCGCAGACGGAGTCCGCCGCGCGGTCGGCGTCCAGGGTCCACACCCGCGCCGTCAGGTCGTAGCCGACGGAGGTGAGGGCGTCGCCCTTCGGGCTGAACGCCACGGAGGTGACGGTGTCGAGATGGCCGGTGAGTTCCTGCCCGGCCATCTCGGCATGGGCCGGGTCGGCCACGTTCCACAGCCGCACCATGTGGTCGCCGCCGCCGGTCGCCAGGGTCTTCCCGTCCGGGGCGAACGCCACGGACCTGACCGGCCCCCGGTGTCCGGCCAGCTCCTCCCCCAGCTGACGTGCGTGGTCCGGCCGTGCCACGTCCCACAGCCGCACCGTGCGATCGTCGCCGCCCGTCGCCAGGGTCTTGCCGTCCGGGGCGAACGCCACCGCGTTGACCTGCTGGTCGTGCCCGGTGAGCGCGGCGCCTGCGGGCCGTGGCCGCTTCCCGGCGCCCACGTGCCACAGCCGCGCCGTGCCGTCCTCGCTGCCGGTGGCCAGGGTGCGGCCGCCCCGCGCGAAGGCCACGGAGGTGACGGCGTCCGCGTGGCCGCGCGGCGGTGCGCCGAGCGGCCGTACACGGCCCGGCCGCCGTACGTCCCACAGCCGCACCCTGCCGTCGTCTCCGCCGGTGGCCAGCCTGCGGCCATCCGGGGCGAACGCGACAGCGGGAACACCGCCGTCGTGCGCGTCCAGCGGTTCGCCGAGCGGGACGGGACGTTCGGGCGCGGACACGTCCCACAGCCGTACGGTGCCGTCCTTGGAGCCACTGGCCACCGTACGGCCGTTCGGCGAGAACGCCACGGCCGCCACCGCGTCCTCGTGGCCGAGCGTCCGGGCGATCCGGCGCGGGCGGTCCGGCCGTCGTACGTCCCACAGGCGGATCAGCCCGTCATCGGTGCTGGCGACGGCGAGCAGGCGGCCATCGGGGCTGTAGGCGGCGGCGGTCAGCGGGTTGGTGAAGTCGGTGAGGACGGTCGGTGGCCGGTGCCAGAGGCGGACACTGCCATCGGCTCCGGTGCTGGCCAAGGTGCGGCCGTCACGGCTGAAGGCCACCTCCCACACGGCCTCCGTGTGGCCGGTCAGCGGCTCCCCGAGCTGCTCCGGCCAACCGGGGTTGGCCACGTTCCACAACAGGGGCGCATCATCCTCGCCCGCCGTCGCCAGGCTCTCGCCATCGGAGCTGAAGGCCACCGACATGACGGGCGCGGTGTGCGCGGTGAGCGGTTCGCCCAGCGGCTCGACACGGCCCGGCTCGGACGCGTCCCACAGCCGTACGGTCTCGTCGAAACCGCCGGTGGCCAGCGTCCGGCCGTCCGGGGAGAAGGCCACCGTCCAGACGGACGAGGTGTGTTCGCTCAGCGGCTTGCCGCGCGGGGCGAGCCCGTCGTCCCCGCCGATGCGCCACATGCGTACGGTCCCGTCGTAGCCGCCGGTGGCCAGGGTGTCCCCGTCCGGGGCGAACGCGACGGCGCGGACGCTGCCCTGCTCGGACCCGTCCGCCTCGGCGGGCTCGCCGAGCGGCGCGGGGCGGGCCGGGTCGCTCAGGTCCCACAGCCGTACGGTCCCGTCGTCGCCCGAGGTGGCAAGCCGCCTGCCATCGGGGGCGAACGCGGCGGACACCACGTTCTGCTCGTCGTGGCTCACCAGCGGCCGCCCGAGGGCGCGGGGCCGCGAGCGGTCGCTCACGTCCCACAGCTGGATGCCACCGCCCTTCCCGGTGGCCACCAGCAGATCGCCGCCCCGAGGGGAGAAGGCCACCGCGCCGACCCCTCCCGTCCGCAGCCGCAGCGGTGCGCCCAGCCGCCTGCCCCGGTCCGTGTCCCACAGCCGGACCGTGCCGTCGTGGCCACCGCTGGCGAGGGTGCGGCCATCGGGCGCGTACGCCACCGAACTGCCGATACCGGCGTGGCCGGGCAGCCGGGTGGCCAGCGCCCGGCCCGCGTCCGAGGCCAGCCGGGTCCGCAGATCCGGGGTGGTGCGCATGCGGTACGCGGCGACATCGAGCCGGGCGGCCAGGCCCCCGTCGGTCTCGCGGACGCTGTCGGCCTCGGCGGTGAGACGGCCGAACACGGCGTCGTCCCGTTCGGCCTGCGCGGTGGCGCGCGCCTGGAGGGCGACGACGGCGGTGCCGGTGGCGAGCAGCACCAGCGCGGCGAGTACGGCCACCACCGTACGGCGCAGTCGCACGGCGCGGTGGCGGCGCCGGAGCGAGAAGGTGAGGAACTGCCGCTCCAGCGGGGTGAGTTCATCGCCCCGGCGCACCTCGCCACTCTCCCCCGACGCGCTGAAGGCGTCGCGGGCGGCGGACAGCCGGGAACCGGCGTAGAGCGCGGCGTTCTCCTGCCCGAGCGTCTGCCAGGTGCGGGCCGCCTCGGAGAGCGAGCGGTGGACCCGCAGCCGGTCGCGCTCGGCGTCGATCCACGCACGCAGCCGGGGCCATGCCGTGATGAGGGCTTCGTGGGCGAGGTCCACCGTGCCGTCGTCGAAGGTGATGAGACGGGCCCGGACCAGGCGCTCCAGGACCACCCGGGTGTCGGCCACGCCGCCGAAGTCGAGTTCCGAGCGGTCGGTGGGACGACGTGTATCCGGCGTGCCTCCCCCAAGCTCTCGGCTTCGCTCGAGCAGGGGGGACCCCCCTCCGGGTGCGACGAGTCTGAGCAAGATACGGCGCGCCACCTCGGCCTGCGGTGCGGTGAGTTCGCCGTACACCTGCTCGGCCGTACGGACCACGGCGCCGCGCAGCCCGCCCGCCGCCTCGTACGCGGTCTCGGTCAGGGCGCGGCCGCTGCGGTGGCGCCAGGTCTCCAGCAGGGCGTGCGACATCATCGGCAGTCCGCCCGGGGCGCCCTCGACCTCGTCCAGGAGGCGTTCGGTCAGGGAGCGTTCCACGATCAGGCCGTCGGCGGCGGCCGGGCGGACGATGGCCTCGCGCAGCTCGGTGCGGCTCATCGGCCCGGCGAGCAGCGTGGCGTCCTGCAACGCGGCGGTGAGGCCGGGGTGTTCGGCACAGCGGCCGAGGAAGTCGGCCCGCACCGCGATGACGACGCGCAGCCGGCTGTCGGGGGCGGTGGCGGCGATGAGGCGGTCGATGAACGTGTCCCGGTCGGCCGGATCGGCGCCGAGGGTGTACAGCTCCTCGAACTGGTCCACGATCAGCCACGTGTCGGCGTCGGTGCCGGGTACGGGCAGCAGCCGGTCGGCGTGGGTGCGCAGCGGGTCTGCGCCGGGCGTGAGGATCCGTACGGCGGCGGGCGGCACCTCGTCGTCGGAGGCCGTCCGCAACCGGGGGATCAGGCCCGCGCGCAGCAGCGAGGACTTGCCGCTGCCGGAGGGGCCGAAGACGGCGGTGAAGCGGTGCTTGCGGTTCAGCTCAACCAGTCGTTCGACGAGCCGGTCGCGGCCGAAGAAGAGTTCGGCGTCGCCCGGTTCAAACCGGGTCAGGCCACGGTACGGCGGCCGGGCTGTCTCGTCGGCGGCGACCTCGGCGGCCAGCTCGGCCGACGCCTCGCTCCAGCGCCGCTCCCACTCGATGAGGTCGCCGCCGCACGCCTTCACATAGGCGAGCGCCACCGCGCGGGTGGGCAGCTGCTTCCCGGCCGCCGCCTGCGACAGCGTGGTCACCCCGTACCGGGTCCGCTGCGCCATCGTCCGGTACGTGGGCCTCCCCGCGGACTCGCGCAGCGCGCGCAGCCCGGCGGCGAACCGCGGCACCGTCCCGGCCTCCGGATCCAACTCGCCCTCGGTCCGCCCCGGCCCCGCCCGTCCTGGCTCCGCTCGCCCCGACCCTGGTCGTCCCGCCACGTGCCCGCCCGCCCCTCGCTCGCCGTGTCACCGCCGGGCCATCACCCAACGCGGCCACTCGGGCGCCCACGGTAGGCAGTCGCCGGGGTGGCCGCAATCGAACTACCGGTGTTCCGGAGGACGGTGCAAGGGACGTTCACCCCATCTTCACGCTCTTCCCGACCCGTTCGCCCGGTCCGCGCCCCCGGGTTGTTCGGTGCGGGGCGGGGCCCTGCCGAACAACCCCGTACGGCGGTCGAATACCCGAGGGACGTGGCTTGGACGGGCCACGGCGCGGTCCGAACCCCACGAGGGAGGGGTTCGGGCCGCCCCGGTCCCCGCGCCCCCGCACCCCTGCGCCAGGCCGAAGGAGAGCCATGTACGGACGACATCGCGCCCGCCACCTCGCCGTGGGATGCGGCGCGGCGGCACTCACGGTGACGCTCATGGCGGCCACGGTGAACGCCACCCCCGCCCCACCCGCGACCGCCGCCGAGCGGTACGGCTGGGGCGATCCGCTGTCCGAGTGGTCGGACGAGTTCGACTACGGCTCCGAGGCCGCCCCCGCCGTACCCGACCGCGACAAGTGGCGGCTGGCGGGCGGTGGCCCCGGCGCGTGCTGGCCCGGCCACGGCGGCAACGGCCGCCGCTGCGACGCCAACACCCGGGCCGTCGGCGGCGTCCTGCGCATGACGGGCGAGGCCAACGGGGACACCGGCTGGCTCGCCTCGCCGTACGGCAGCCAGTACGGCCGCTGGGAGGCCCGCGTACGCTCCCGCGCCACCGCCCCCGACAACGGGCGGACGTACCACCCGCTGCTGATCCTGCCGTCGTAGTGACGCAACGTGGCCGTCGAGTGGACCCCGGACCAACTGCGCGGATTCATCGACGGCGAGGAGTGGTTCCGGTTCTCCGGTGGCGCGAACGAGGACCGGCCCGGGTCTACGACCTGCCGTAGAGGTCCGGTCTCACCAGGCCACGGGCAGTTCGTGGACCCCGTACACGAACGAGTCGTGTTTGAAGGGGATCTGCTCCAGGCCGGTGGCCAGCCGGAGGGTGGGGATGCGCTTGTAGAGGGTGCTGTAGACGACCTGGAGTTCCATGCGGGCCAGTGGCTGGCCCAGGCACTGGTGCACGCCGAAGCTGAACGTGACGTGGCGGCGGGCGTCGCGGTGGAGATCCAGCCGGTCGGCGCCGGGGAAGACGTCGGGGTCGCGGTTGCCCATCTCGTTGAGCAGCAGCAGCCCTTCTCCGGCGCGGATGGTCCGGCCCGCGACCTCGATGTCCTCCAGGGCGACCCGGCGCATCCCGAGGTGCGGGATGTGCAGATAGCGCAGCAGTTCCTCGACCGCGCCCGCGACGAACGCCGGGTCGTCGCTCTCCCGGAGGCGGGCCAGCTGGTCGGGGTGTTCCAGCAGGGCCAGGGTGCCCAGGGCGATCATGTTGGCGGTGGTCTCGTGTCCGGCGAAGAGCAGGAGGACCGCCATCGAGGTCGCTTCCTGGCGGGTCAGCGCGCCGTCCTTCACCTTCGCGGCCAGGTCGGACAGCACGTCCTCGCCGGGCTGGTCGTGCTTGGCGTCCAGTAGCTCGCCGAGGTAGCCGCCCAGTCGGCGGTGTGCTTCGGTGCGCTGCTCGGGCGTCGAGGAGCGGGTGATGATGGCCTTGCTGTTGGCCTGGAAGAACGCGTGGTCCTCGTAGGGCACGCCGAGCAGTTCGCAGATGACCAGCGAGGGCACCGGCAGGGCGAAGGCCTCGACCAGGTCCGTCGGGTTCGGCCCGGCCAGCAGGTCGTCGATCCGATCGTCGACGATCTTCTGCACCGCCGGACGCATGGCCTCCATGCGCTTGATGGTGAACGGCCCGGTGACCATCCGGCGCAGCCGCGCGTGTTCGGGGTCGTCCATGTTGATGAAGCTGAGGCCGTGGGCTTCGGCGTCCCCGTGACCGGTGTCGGCGGCAGTGGCGGTGTCGTCGTACTCCCGCTCCGGGCGCGGAAAGCCGGGGTGGGCGGGGAGGACGCTGAGCCTCGGGTCCGCCAGCAGGGTTCGCTGCTCGGCGTACCGGGTCACCGCCCACGGGGTGCTGCCGTCCCGCAGCCGGACCCGGGTGAGCGGCCCCTCCTCCCGCAGCGCGCGGAACGCCGGGGGCGGGTCGAAGGGGCATCCGTGCGCCCTGGGCATGGGGAATTCGGGAAGCTCCGAGGCGTTCTCGGCACCCTCAGTTGGCGGATTCGCCATGCTGCTGGTCATGGTGCGTCTCCCCTGATGGATTCCTGGAACGCGTCGACGACTTCCTGCCGACGCAGCCGGGTCTGCTTGGGCATGCGCCAGCCGAGCACGCCGGCGGTGACGCCGTTACGGCGGTATCGCGCGACGAACCGGCCCTGCGCCATGTCCCCCTCCACGACGGTCACCTCGGCATCGGCCGACGGCACGCCGTACACCTGGAGCTTGACGTCGAACTGGTCGGTCCAGAAGTACGGAACGGGGGTGAAGGGCCGCCGCTCGCCGAGGATGGCGGCGGCCACGTGGGCCGCCTGCTCGGTGGCGTTGGTGCGGTTTTCCAGGCGCAGCAGGGTGCCCAGCCCTTCGTGGTGCCAGCGCGCCACGTCCCCGACCGCGTAGACGCCGTCGGCGGCACGGCACGAGGAGTCGCACACCACTCCGTTGTCGACCTTGAGGCCGCTGCCCGCGAGCCAGTCCGTCGCCGGGGTGGAGCCGAACGCCACCACGACCAGGTCGGCGGGCAGCACCTCGCCGGTGGCCAGGCGCACTCCCGTGACGTGTCCGCTCTGTTCGGCGAGGCTGGTCACGGCGGCGCCGAGGCGCGGTTCGACGCCGCGCTCGGTGTGCAGTTCGGCGAGGCGCCGCGCGATGAGCGGGCCGAACTGGCTCTCCAGCGGCGCCGCTTGGGGGCCGGTCAGGGTGACCGGCAGGCCCATGGTCCGTGCGGTGGCGGCGATTTCCGTGCCGAGCACCCCGTCCCCCACCACCACGACGCGCGTGGCGGTCAGCAGTCCGGCGCGCAGCGCCAGCGCGTCGTCGAGCGTACGCAGCACATGCACCCCGGCCACGCCGTCCTGCCCGGCGAACGTGCGCGGCCGCAGACCGGTCGCCACGACGATCGCGTCGGCCCGCAGCACCCGGCCCGACGCGGTGTGGACGGTACGTGCCGCCGCGTCAAGGCTGACCGCCGGGTCACCGAGGATGAACTCGGCGTCCAGCGAGGCCAGTTGCTCGGGTCCGCGCAGCGTGGCCCGGTCCGGCTCCCAGGCCCCGGAGAGGACCTGCTTGGACAGCGGCGGCCGGTCGTAGGGCTGGTGCGGCTCGGCGCCCAGCACGGTCAGGGCGCCCTCGAATCCCTTGCGCCGCAGGGCTTCGGCGGTGGAGAGCCCGGCCGCCGAGGCTCCGACGACCAGGACACCCGCGGGGTCGCTCACACGTCCTCGCTCACGTGAATCGCGCCCGCGGGGCACACCTGCACGCATTCCCGCACCGCCTCGTGATGCTCCGCGGAGGGGGTCGCGTCGAGCAGGACGACGATGCCGTCCTCCTCGCGCTGGTCGAACACCTCGGGCGCGATCATGACGCAGGTGCCCGCGGCACAGCACTTCTCGTCGTCCACCGTGACCTTCATCGCCGATACTCCTTCGTTGATCCGTCGACCCCGATAAGTAAACCCGATGATTTAATCCAGTCAAGCGTACGACTTAAACAATCTTGAAAGAACCCCTCGATCAAGCCACCGCCTACGTGTCCGCCGTGACCGGCGCCTGCCACAGGGCGACGACGACATCGATCAGACCGTTCGCCGTCTCCCGCCAACTGGCCCTGGGCGTCGGCGCGTTGTCCGCGAGCGCACGCTCCCGCTCGGCGGACATCTGCGTGATCAGGTGAAGTGTCATGGCGGAGCGCTCGGCGTGCACCTCGGCCGGAAGGTCGGGCAGACAGCGCGCCGTGCCCTCCCGTAGCTTCAGCATCGACGGCGACCCGGCCGCGAACTCCTCGACCGTGATCGCGCGCAGTGCCGGGTCGGCCGTGACCTGGGCGATGAACCGGGCGTACCAGCTGGGGGCGCCCAGGGTCTCCAGATGCCCGGTGACCGGGCGGACCGCGCAGGCCACCCAGTCCCGCAGATCGGTGGAGTCGCCGATGTCGGCCATCATGCGCAGCCGCTCGGCATCCATCTTCTCGGCGTGCCTGCGGGCGATGGCGCGCACCAGGTCGGTCTTGGCGCCGAAGTGGTAGCTGACCGCGGCGTTGTTGCCCTGCCCGGCGGCCAGGCTGATCTGGCGGTTGGCGACCGCGTGCACACCGTGTTCGGCGAACAGCCGCTCCGCCGCGTCCAGGAGCGCTTCGCGTGTCGCGCTGACCTGCTCGTCCCGCCGCACCCTGCCGGGCATCGCCACCACCACTTCGGGACATCACGCTGGTCCACGGGAGCCCGTCCCCCAGGCCACCGCGGATCCTCGGCCGGGTCGGCGAGGTCGGACGGGGAAAGCGTACGCAATCACCCGCCCGACCCGGACGATCGTCACCCCATACGCCCTTCCGTCACACGGCGGCCCAGCCGTCGTCCACCGGGAGGACGGCGCCGTTGACGAAGGACGCGGCGTCGGAGGCCAGGAAGACGATGGCGGCGGCCTGCTCCTCCGACGACCCGTACCGGCCCATGATGGCGGCGCTCAGCTGGCTGACCAGGGCGGGCCCGTGGGCCTCCTGGGCGGCGTCCACCCGCATGCCGGTCAGGGTGGGGCCGGGGGCGATGGCGTTGGCGCGGATGCCCTGCCCCCGGTACATGACGGCCAGGTTCTTCACCAGGCCGACGATGCCGTGCTTGGAGGCGGTGTAGGCGGCGCCCGCCGTGCTGCCGCGCAGGCTCGCCTCGGACGCGGTGAAGACGATCGACCCGCGCCCGGCGGCCCGCATGTGCGGCAGCACCGCGCGGGTCAGCAGGAACGGCGCCGTCAGGTTGATCCGGATGACCCGCTCCCATTCGGCGTCCTCGGTCTCGCCGAGCGCGGACATCCGGTCCATGATCCCGGCGTTGTTCACCAGGACGTCCACGCCACCGAACGCGTCGACGGCCCGCTCGGCCACCTCGTCCACCACGCGCTGGTCGCTCAGGTCGCCGACGACCGCCACGGCGGCTCCCCCGGCGGCCTCGATCTCCGCCACGGTCTCCTCGGTGCCCGCCTGGTCGACGTCCGCGACCAGCACCTTCGCGCCTTCCCGCACGAACTTCAGGGCCGTGGCCCGGCCGATTCCGGACGCGGCGCCGGTGACGATGACGCCGCGCCCCTCAAGACCCGTACCGCTCATGTGACGGCCCCTTCCCTCTGTGTCATGTCTTCAGCTGCCATACGGTGCCCTCGCCATTGGCCGCGAGGAGCAGAGAGCCGTCCGGGGCGGTGGCGAGCCCGGCGAACGGGCGCGGAGCGCCGACCATGCCGTGGGCGAAGAGCGCGGGCGCGGTGCGGGGAGCGGTGCCCGGGGGCTGTCCGACCGGCAGGTCTTCGGCCTCGGTCCGGCGCTCCCCCGTGCTCAGCGAGATCGCGGTGAGCCTGCGCGGCCCGGTCTCGACGGTGAACAGCGTGTCGCCGAGGATCGCAAGACCCTGGGGCACGCCGAGCCCGTCCGCGACCACTGCCGTCGTCCCGTCTTCGCCGATCCGGAGGACGGCCCCGAGCCCGTCGTCGCTCACGTGGCACCGCCCCTGGGCGTCGAAGGCCACGTCCACCGGGTGGCCGAGCCCTTCGGCGAGGACGGTGATGGTGTCGCCGTCCTCGCTGTCGCCTATGCACACGATTCGGCCCGCGCCCGCCTCCGCGACGACGAGCGAGCCGTCCGGGCCCACGGCGATGCCGACCGGCTCGCTCAGACCCGTCGCCCGCTGGCGCGTCGTCCGCTGCTCGGGGTCGTGGGTGTGCACGTCGCCGTACTGGGAGGTGAAGTGCACGAGCCCGTGTGCGATGGTCACGCCGTGGACGAAGGGCATCAGGGTCAGCGAGGTGACACCACCCTCGCCGCCCTCGCCATCCGCCCCGCCCGACCCGTTCGCCACGTCTACGGCGACCGGGTCGCCCTCGTCGGTGAGCGCCGGGCTCGCCAGCCGGTAGTGGTCGGCCACGTACACCGTGCCGCCGAGGTCGACCGTCACACCGTACGGGCCGTCGAGGCCACGGGGGACGATCTCGCGGGTGCGGCCGTCGGGGTGCAGTTCGGTGATGCCGCCGCTGGCGTAGCTGGAGACGAACATGCGGTTCTCCGCGTCGAACGCCGCGTTGTCCAGCCCCACCAGGCCGCTGGTGACCAGCGTGCGGGAGCCGGATCCTTCCAGGTCGATCCGGGTGACGATGCCTTCCACTCCGCGCGAGAGGACGTGCAGCACCCCGCCCTGGTCGAAGCGGACCGCGACCGGCTGGTGCACGTTCTCGGCGACCACCTCGGGCACACCGCCGTCCGGCGGGATCCGCCAGACCTGGTCCGTCATCATGTGCGGGTAGTACAGGTGGCCGTCCGGGCCGAGCTGCATGGCGTTGCCGAGGGCGAGCCCTTCGGTGAGCACCACGGGCTCGCCACCGTCCGGGAACAGCTCCAGCAGCCGTCCGTCCGGCCGCATCTCGTTGACGAAGAGCCGGTCGCCGACACAGGTGATGCCGTTGACCACCTTCACCTCGTCCGAGACCACGGTGTACGTGCCCTCCGGGGTGCGCCGCCATACGCGGCCCGGGATGAGGTCGGCGATGTACATCGACCCGTCCGCCCCGAAAGCGAGGTCGTCCGGCGACTGCACCGGGCCGTCCATCGGCACGATCACCTCGACGTCCCCGGTGGCCGGGTCGACTGCGCTGATCTGCCCGGCGAGGTACTGGGCGACGTACAGCCGCCCGTCCGGGCCGAAGGCGACGCCGTTCGAACCCCACAGCGGGCTCGGGGGGTTGAGACGCCGTGCGTGCGGGCGTGAGCCGGTGGCGGACACCCGCACGCGGTCGCCGTACCGGTTGTGGCGTGGTGTGGTCACGCGTCCTCCGCCTCCACCAGTACGTCGTCCATGCCGCCGTTCGCGCGCCAGTGCCGGAGCAGGTCGTGGAAGGCGACGGGCCCGTCGGCGTACGCGTTGCGCTTCTGCGGCCTGCCCTCGTTGTTGTAGTAGCCCGGGGTGCACTCCGCCTGGAACGCGAGCAGGTCGGGCGCGTTCTCCGCGAGGGCGTCCAGCCACGCGTCCTGCGCCTCGGGGGTGGGTTCGACGTACCGGGCGCCGCGCTTGCGGGCCTCGGCGACCATCTCGGCCACGTGCTGGGCCTGTTCGTCCAGGACGTGGACGAAGTTCACGGACGACGCGTTCTGCAACGGGCCCAGCTGGAAGAGGTTGGGGAAGCCGTGGGTGGAGAAGCCGTGGAGCGTTCTCGGGCCGTTCACCCAGGCCTCGAAGAGCGGGACGCCGCCTCTGCCGTACACCGGGAGCTGACCGGAGAGGATCCCGGACACCCCTACCTCGAAGCCGGTCGCGAAGATGACGCAGTCCACCTCGTACGCGGTGTCGCCGACCACGACGGAGGTTTCCGTCATCCGCTGCACGCCGTGGGTGTCCGCCGTGTCGATGAGGGTGACGTCCGGCCGGTTGAAGGCCTGGAGGTAGCTGTCGCTGAAGGTGGGCCGCTTGCACATATAGCGGTACCAGGGCTTGAGCTTCTCGGCCGTGGCCGGGTCCTCGATGACGTTCTCCACGCGGGCGCGGATCTCGTTCATCTTCTGGAAGTCGGCGATCTCGTACAGCCGCTCCCGGTCCTCCGGCGGGACGTCCGCGTACGCGTTGGTCGGGATCAGCTTCTCCTGGAGCCGGGCGCTGCTGGTCCAGGAGTCGTTCACCAGGTCCTGATCCGTGCGCACGCCGGTGACGACCCTGAGGAAGTTCTCCATGCGGCGCCGCTGCCAGCCCGGCCGGAGCGATGCGGCCCACGCGGGGTCGGTGGGGCGGTTGTCGCGCAGGTCGACGGAGGAGGGGGTGCGCTGGAAGACGTACAGGTGTCCGGCGGCCGCGGCGAGGTGGGGCACGACCTGGATGGCGGTGGCGCCGGTGCCGATGAGCGCGACGCGCTTGCCCGCCAGCTTGTCGAGTCCGCCGTCCGCGTCGCCGCCCGTGTAGTCGTAGTCCCAGCGGCTGGTGTGGAAGGTGTGGCCCCGGTAGCTCTCGATGCCGGGGATGCCGGGGAGTTTGGCCTGGCTCAGGGTCCCGGTGGAGGTGATCACGTAGCGGGCCCGCATGCGGTCGCCACGGTCGGTGCCGACGATCCACTCCATCTGGTCGTCGTCCCAGCGCAGTTCGCTCACCTGGGTCTGGAAGCAGGCGTCGGCGTAGAGGCCGAAGTGGCGCGCGATGGCCCGCGCGTGCTGCCGGATCTCCTCCCCGGGCGCGTAGCGCCACTTCGGGACGTAGCCGACCTCCTCCAGCAGCGGCATGTAGATGTACGACTCGATGTCGCAGTGGATGCCCGGGTAGCGGTTCCAGTACCAGGTGCCGCCGAAGTCCCCGCCCTTGTCGATCACCCGGATCGACTCCACGCCCGCCTGCCGAAGCCGGGCGGCGGCGAGCAGGCCGCCGAATCCGCCACCGACGATCACCGCGTCCACCCGGTCGTGCAGCGGCTCTCGCGTGAACTCGGGGTCGGCGTAGGGGTCGTCGGCGTAGTAGCCGAACTCGCCTCCGGTGCCACGGTATTGGGCGCTGCCGTCGGGGCGGATGCGGCGCTCGCGCTCGGCGCGGTAGCGGGCCCGTAAGGCCTCGGGGTCGAACCCGAGGTCCTGCGGCGGACCGGGCGGGGTGGCGGGGGTGTGCGGGGCGGACATCGGCGTCCCCTTTCCGGGAGTCGGACGCCGAAAATCTATCACCCAAAAATTTAGTGGTCGGCGGGCGGCGGCGCCAGCATCCGGGCGAACGTCTGGGCGACCGCGGCGATGTCCACCGTCGGGTCGTGCATCCACTGGGTCTGCAGGCCGTCCATCACCGCCAGCACCGCCCTGGCCAGGTGCTCGGCCGGTTCGTCGGCGCGGATCTCACCGGTCCGCTGCCCCTCCTCGAAGTCCTGCGTGACCTCGTCCACCAGGTCCCGGTAGCGCTCGGCGAAGTGGCCGCGCACGGGGCTCTCCGGGTCGGTGGCCGCCGCCGACAGCGTGACGTAGAGCTTGGCCAGCCCGGGGTGGTCGGTGATGAGGCGGGCGCCCGCCACCATGCCCTCGGCCACGGTCTCGCCGTCTCCGGCGTCCCGGGCGAACGCCTTGCCCAGCACATCCCGCCGCTCCAGGACGGCGAGGAGCAGGTCGTCGCGGGTGGGGAAGTAGTACGTCAGCGCGGGCTGGGTCACCCCGACCCGGGCGGCGATGTCCTGCAGGGAGGCCCGCTCGCCGTGCTCGTCGATGGCCTCGTAGGCGGCCTGGAGGATCTGTTCCCGTCGCTCCGCGCTCTTGCGGTACGGGCCCCGTGGCTTTCGCTGGTTCGTCACTCGCCAGACCGTACTGGACCCCGGGCCGACGCCTCGCCGTGTGCCTTCATCACCAGCTTGTTGAGCACCCACAGCCCGACCCCGATGGCCAGCAGCACGCCCGCCCTGATGTACACGTGTGCGGGCCGGTCGGCCAGCGGACTGGCCAGCACCAGGGCCGTGATCGCGCCCAGCACGGGCAGCGGGGTGGGGGTGCGGAAGTGGCGGTGTTCGACGTGGTCGCGGCGGAGCACGAGCACGGCGACGTTGACGATGACGAACACGCACAGGAGCAGGAACGCCGTGGTGTCGCCGAGCCCGGCGATCTCCCCGGTGGACACCAGACCGATGGCGAGGAGGGAGACGAACACGATCCCGACGACCGGGGTACGGCGCCCGGCGAGCACGCGGCCCATGGCGCGCGGCAGGATGCGTTCGTTCGCCATGCCGTAGCAGAGGCGGGACGCCATCATGATGTTGATCAGCGCCGAGTTGGTGACCGCGAACAAGGCGATCAGCGCGAACAGCTTCGGCGGAAAGTCCAGCCCGCCGACCTCCACCACCTCCAGCAGCGGCCCGCTCGACCCCTCCAGCACCCGGTAGTCCACCAGCAGGGACGACACCAGGGCGACGAGGACGTAGAGGGTGCCGGTGACGGCGACGCCGATGAAGATGGCGCGCGGGAAGGTGCGCCGGGGGTCCTTGGTCTCCTCGGCCATGTTGACGGAGTCCTCGAAGCCGACGAAGGCGAAGAACCCGAGGGCCGTCGCCCCCAGCACGCTGGTGAGCAGCGCGTAACCCGTGCCCTCCGCCCGGAACTCACCCAGCCGGGACGGATCCCCCTCCCCGCCCAGCACCGCCCAGGCCCCCGTCACGAGGATGACGAGCAGTCCGGTCAGCTCGACCAGCGTGAGCACCACATTGGTCTTCACGGACTCCGACACACCCCGCAGATTGAGAGCGGCCAGGGCCAGGATGAAGAGGATCGCCACGAGCGTGGGCGGGAGCGCGTCCGTGAACTCGGCCAGATAGTCCCCACTGAACGCCCGCGCCGCCGCACTCGCCGACGACAGCCCCGAGCACATGACCATGAAGGCGACGATGAACGTCACGAACGGCACCCCGAACGCCTTCTGCGTATACAGCGCCGCCCCCGCCGCCTGCGGATACTTCCCCACCAGCTCGACATACGAGGCCGCCGTCAGGATGGCCACCACGAACCCGATGACAAACGGCAACCACAGCGCCCCGCCGACCTTCCCCGCGACCTGCCCGGTGGTGGCGTAGATCCCGGTCCCGAGGATGTCGCCGATGACGAAGAGGATCAGCAGCTTGGGCCCAATGGCCCGCCGCAGCGGAGTGCCATCCCCGCCGTCCGGCACATCGGTGGCATCGCTTGCGGCTGCGGGCACGACGACTCCCCTGGGGCGTTCTGCGCTGAATAAGGCGATTCCTTCCCGGCGCGCCATTAGATGATGCCCCGTCGTACTGCAACCAGAGCCACTCCGGCCGAAAGAGTGACGATCATCGTCAATCACGGCGCGCTCGGTGTGGTGGGTTCGGGCAGGGTGCGGAACAGCAGCCAGCTGAGGGCGGGCATCAGGATCAGTGGGGTCAGGGCCGTCCGCAGGGAGGTCGCGTGGGCGAGGCTGCCGAGGAGCGGGGTGATCAGGCCGCCGATGCTGACGGTCAGTCCGAGGGTGATTCCGCTGGCGGTTCCGGTGCGGGTGGGCAGGTAGTCCTGGCCGAGGGTGACCTGCAGGGAGAAGGGGACGTACAGGCCGACGGAGGTCAGCGCCACGAACGCGTAGAGCGCCGGGCCGGGTACCCACACGATCCCCGCGACGGCCGCGACCGCGACCAGGTACGACCAGCGGGCGACGGTGACCCGGTCCCAGCGGTCGGCCAGGCGGCCGCCCAGTACGGAGCCCACCGCGCCGCCGAGGTAGAGGACGAACAGCGCCACGGTGCCCGCCGCCGTGCTGCCGCCCGGGCGCGCTTGCGCGTACAGCGAGATGAAGGTGCTCAGGCCGATGAAGACGATGGACCGGCAGACCACGGCCAGCGACAGCTTCACGAACGAGGCGATGTCATCGGCGCCCGCCGCCACCGCGCTGCCCGCGCCGCCGCGCACGGGAGTGTTCAGGGCGCGCAGGACCGGCAGGCACAGCAGGCTGCCGACCAGCGCCGGTACGACGAGCAGTGGCGACAGCCGCAGACCGCCGGTGGCGACGACGGCGGCGACCATGAGCGGCGCGGTGGCGAAGCCGAGGTTGCCGCCGAGGGAGAACCAGGCCATCGCGCTGTGGCTGCCCGCGCTGACGCGCCGCGCGACGCGGGCGGACTCGGGGTGGTACGCGGCGACGCCGACACCGGACACCGCCACGAACGCCAGTGTCCAGGCGTACGAACCGCTCAGCCCGCTCAGCGCGATGCCGAGCCCGCCGAGGACCGTACTCACCGGCAGCAGCCACGGCATCGCCCAGCGGTCGGTGAGCGCGCCGAACACCGGCTGCGCCACCGAGGACAGCAGTGACGCGGCAAGCACGATCCCCGACACCGCGGCGTAGCCGTACGCGCGTTCGGCGACGAAGAACGGGACGAGCGACGCCACGGCTCCTTGGTAGATGTCCACGCAGCCATGGCCGATCGACAGCAGGATGATTGCTCTGTTCCTGGGCACATCGCCATGGTCGTCACCGCACACCCTGTCGTGCTTCCGATAAACTGCCAGGTGATGCCGGAAATCCGCCATGAGCCGGTGGCGCCGACCCGCACCCAGTGGCTGGCGCCCGGCGGCGCCATCGACGCCCACCGCCACGACGACCACCAGATCGTCTACGCGGGGCGGGGAGTGCTGGCCGTGACGACCGGCACCGGCACCTGGATCGCACCGGCCACGCGCGCCATCTGGGTACCGGCCGGTACCGTGCACGCCCACCAGGCCCACGGCGAACTCGCACTGCACCTGGTCGGGCTGGACGCGAGCGACAATCCGCTCGGCCTGGACGAGCCGACCGTCCTCGCGGTCGGCCCCCTCCTCCGCGAGCTGATCCTCGCCTACACCCGCACCCCGGACGACGGCAGCCCCGAACGGGGGCGGCTGCGGGCCGTATTGCTCGACCAGCTGCGGGCCTCACCCCAGCAGCCGCTGCACCTGCCGACCCCCACCGCCCCGCAGCTGAGGGCGGTGTGCGAGATCCTGCGCGCCGATCCGGCCGACCACCGCACCCTGGCCGCGCTGGGCAGGGAGGTCGGCGCCAGCGACCGCACCCTCTCCCGCCACTTCAAGGCCGACCTCGGCATGACCTTCCCGCAGTGGCGTACCCAACTGCGCCTGTACCACGCGTTGGTGCTGCTCGCCGAGCACATCCCGGTGACCACTGTGGCCCACCGCTGCGGCTGGTCGTCCGCCAGCGCGTTCATCGATGTGTTCCGCCGTACGTTCGGACACACTCCGGGCACCCATCGGCCGCCGCCTAACTCATGAGGATGCGGTTAGCTGGTGAGGATGACCAGTTGGCGTGTCGCCCGGGTCATCGCCACGTAGCGGTCGACCGCTCCCTCGATGCCCTCGCCGAACCGCTCCGGGTCCACGAGCACGACCAGATCGAATTCGAGCCCCTTCGACAGTTCCGGGGCCAGCGACCGGACCCGGGACGTGGCGCGGAAGGAGGGGTCACCGATGACGCAGGCGGTGCCGTCGGCGTGTGCGGCGAGCCAGGTGTCGAGGATCGCGCTCAGATCGGCCACTGAACCGTGGACGACGGGGACGCCACTGCCACGGATGGACGTCGGCACGTTGGCGTCCGGGAGCGCGGCCCGGATCACCGGCTCGGCCTCCGCCATGATCTCCTCCGGCGTGCGGTAGTTGACGCTCAGGGAGGCCAGGGTGACCCGGTCGAGCCCGGCCCGCTCCAGCCGTTCCCGCCACGACTCCGTGAACCCGTGCCGGGCCTGGGCCCGGTCCCCGACGATGGTGAAGCTCCGCGACGGGCAGCGCAGCAGCAGCATCTGCCACTCCGCGTCGGTCAACTCCTGCGCCTCGTCCACGACGATGTGCGCGAACGGACCGGCGAGCACGTCCGGGTCGGCGGTGGGCAGCGCGCTCTCGTCGATCAGGCGCTCCCGCAGATCCTGCCCGCGCAGCATCGTCACCGCGCCTTCGCCGTCGTCGTCGGCCGCGAGCACGTTGTCGATGACGTCGGCCATGCGCTGGCGTTCGGCGGCGACGGCGGCCTTGTGCCGACGCTGCCGCCGGGCCGCCTCCGGGTCGCCGAGCCGCTGCCGCGCCGCGTCCAGCAGCGGCAGGTCGGACACGGTCCAGGCCTGGGGGGCCTCCTTGCGCCGCAGCTTCCGTACGTCCTCGGGGCCGAGCCGGGGAGCACACATCCGCAGATAGGCGGGCACCGACCACAGGTCCCCGACGAGGTCGGCCGCTTCGATCAGCGGCCACGCCCGGTTGAGGGCCCCGACCAGTTCCTCGTCGTGGAGCAGCGACCTGCGGAAGAGGTCGGGCGAGACGTCTCCGTCGAGCTTGTCCAGCAGGATCGTGACCAGCTCCTCCCAGATCTGCTCGCGCGCCTCGTTGTGCGGTGTGCCCGGCTCCGGCGCGTCGAACGCCTCGGCCCAGTCGTCGGCGCTCAGCCAGATGTCGGCCCAGTCGGTCGAGACCGTCATGCCTTCGGCGGGCGGCTCCTCGTAGAACCGGACGGCCTTCTCGATCGCCGCCACCATGTCCGCCGACGACTTCAGACGGGCCACCTCCGGGTCGGCCTCGACCGCCGCCCCGGCCCCCTCGGCGACGAGATCCCGCAGCGTGCAGATCCGCACGCCCTCCTCCCCGAGGCTGGGCAGGACATCGGACACGTAGGCCAGGTAGGGCTGGTGCGGGCCGACGAACAGCACACCGCCCCGGCGGTGGCCGAGCCGGGGGTCGGAGTAGAGGAGGTAGGCGGCGCGGTGCAGGGCGACGACGGTCTTCCCCGTACCCGGGCCGCCGTCCACGACGAGGGCGCCGCGCGATCCCGCGCGGATGATGGCGTCCTGGTCGGCCTGGATGGTGCCGAGCACGTCGCGCATCCGCGGCGACCGGGTGTCGCCCAGGCTGGCGATGAACGCGGACTGGTCGTCGAGCGCGGCGTGCCCGGCGAACCCGTCCGCGGTGAACACCTCGTCCCAGTAGTCGCTGATCCGGCCGAGGGTCCATCGGTACCTGCGGCGGCTGGCCAGACCCATCGGGTGGGCGTGGGTGGCCCCGAAGAACGGCTCGGCCGCGGGGGAACGCCAGTCGAGCAGCAGTCGGCGGCCCGCGCTGTCCTTGAGGCCGAGCCGTCCGACGTACACGGGCTCGCCGCCGTCCGCGCCGACCATGTGTCCGAGGCACAGGTCCAGGCCGAAGCGGCGCAGTGCGCGCAGCCGGGCGGTCAGCCGGTAGATCTCCGCGTCCCGGTCCATCGCCTGCCTGCCGACGCCACCGGGTGCCTTGCGCGCGGCGTCGAGGTGGTCGGACAGCTCGGCGATCGACTGCTCCAGGCACTCCGCGATGGCCGCGAAGTGCCGCTCATCACCGGCGATCAGCGCCGGGTCGGCCTTGGGGGAAAGGCGGTCGGGAAGACCGAACGCGCTGGTGGGTCCGCTCGACCCCGTCTCCGACAACAACATACGCACGTCACGACTCCGTTTTCGCAGGTCCGTCCTGGCTCAGGCCGGAGATTCTGCGGCACGGTGGGGGCCTTGCCGCAAGGCCCCTGGTGCGCTATAGCTTAAGAGTGGCGGGGAGTGCGTGCGGTTGATCAGACGGTCCCGCAGCCCCCATGCCGCCCGATCGCTCATCCTTCCTCGCATTGGTCCTGCGCAGACACCCCCGAGTACGACAGAATTGAGCAGAGTGTCGTCACAAGGGGGGCTTGGTGCGGATCGACGTAGCGGTGAGTGGCGGCGAGGAGGAGCTGCGATCGCTCCACGACTGGCTGGGCCGGGACCCCGGGATACGCCGCACCGCCCGAGTGGAGCTGGTGCAAGCCCCGCCGTCGCCGGGCCAGATGGGCGTGCTCACCGATGTGCTGCAGCTGGTCACCGACAACGCCTGGAGCGCCGCGTCCTTCGTACTGGCGCTGTCCACCTGGCGGCAGACGCGACCGCAGGCCCATCGGATCACCGTGCGCCGCGGTGACCTCACGGTTTCCCTCGACGGTGGCGACGGGGAGGAGCTGCGGCGGCTGATGGACGTACTGCAGGGCCCGCCCGATCCCGGACCGGAGGGGGACGGGGAGGACGCGGAAGGGGAACGGGACCGGGATACGGACGCGGGGGACGGGCGATAGCCGTGGCCGTCCTGCCCGACCCGGCCACCACCCGCGCGGTACTCATCGGCACCAGCCGGTATGCCCAGCTGGAACAGATCCCGGCGGTGGCCGACAACCTGAGCGCGCTGGCCACGGCCTTATGCGCCCCGCATTCATGGGGGCTGGCACCCGAGCACTGCACGGTGGTCGCCGACCCCGCCACAGCGGTGGAAGTCCTGGACGCCGTGCGGACGGCGGCCGAGGAAGCCACGGACACACTGCTGGTGTACTTCGCCGGACACGGCCTCGTGGAGCCGCGCCGAGGCGAGCTGTTCCTCGGGCTGACCGGGTCGGTGCCGCACCGCTCCTACACCGGACTCCCCTACGGCACGCTGCGCGATGTCGTGCTCGACGGGCGGTCCGGCCGCCAAGTGATGCTGCTCGACTGCTGCTTCAGCGGGCGCGTGCTCGGCTTCATGAGCGCGCCGGGCACCGACGCGGTGATCGACCAGGTGGAAGTCGAGGGCACGTATCTGCTGGCCTCCGTCCCCGACACCAGCTTCGCCCTCGCCCCACCGGGTGAGCCGCATACGGCCTTCACCGGTGAGCTGCTGCGGCTGCTGCGCGACGGGGCGCCGGGCGGGCCGGAGCTGCTGGACCTGGACACGGTCTACGCACAGGTCTACACGGCGCTGCGGGCGAAGGGGCGCCCCCTGCCGCAGAAGCGCGACCGCAATACGGCGGGCGGGCTGGCCCTGGCCCGCAACGTGGCCTGGACACCGCCCGGTTACGGACCGCCACCGCCCCCGTACGACCACAAGCCGGAGCCCGCGCCCCAGCCGCCACCCGCCTGGTCGCCGACGCCTCCGCCGTCACCCGGCGGTGTCTCCCGCCCAGGCCTCCGCCGGACGGTCCGTTTCGGAGTGGCGGGGGCGCTCGCCGTTGCCCTGATCGCTGCGGGCATCCCGCTGGTGATGTCCTGGATGAAGGACTCCGACGCCTCAACGGACAAGTCCGGGCAGCCCACGTCCGGCTACAACTCCGCGCTGAAGGACAGGGTCAACGCGTCGAAGAAGCGTGGCGGCACGCTGAAATTCATCAGCGCCAACGACGCGGACTCCTGGGACCCGCAGAGCAGCTATTACGGCCCCGTCTGGAACTTCTCCCGCTACTACGCCCGCCAACTGGTCACCTACGCACCCGAATCCGGAAAGAAGGGGACCGAACTGGTCGGGGATCTCGCCGAGAAGCGGGCCGAGGTGACCGAAGGCGGCAAGACGTACACCTACACCCTGCGCGACGGCATTACCTGGGAGGACGGCACGGCGATCACCTCCGAGGACGTCAAATACGGCATCGAGCGGGTCTGGGCCCCGGACGTGATTGTCGGCGGCCCGATCTATCTACAGCAGGTGCTGGATCCCGAGCACACCTACAAGGGACCGTACAAGGACAAGGTGGGCCTGAAGGCCATTGAGACCCCGGACAGAAAGACCATCGTCTTCAAACTGCCCAAGCCCAATGGCGACTTCGAGCGGATGCTCGCGACGCCGACCGCCTCGCCCGTCAAGAGGGATAAGGACACCAAAGACAAGTATCGGAACCGTCCGTTTTCCTCCGGTCCCTACAAGTTCAAGTCCTACACACCGAACAAGTCGCTGGAACTGGAACGCAATACGCGGTGGAAGCAGTCGTCCGACCCGATCCGTACCGCCCTCCCCGACCGGATCACGGTGCAGATCAATAAGAATGAGCAGGCGAACGCGCAGGCCCTGCTCTCGGGAACATACCATCTCGACCTGGAATCCCACGGACTCACCGACGCTGCCCTCTCCAAAGCCCGGAGCAGATCCGAGCAGCTGGACAACCCGTCCACCGGAGTAGTCCTGTTCGCGGCCCTTCCGCGCTCCGTCAAGCCCCTGAACAACGTCCACTGCCGTAGGGCCGTCCTCTACGCGGCGGACAGGGCGAACATGCGCACCGCGGCGGGCGGCCCGCAGAGCGGCGATATCGCGCCCCATATGCTTCCGCCGACCATCGCGGGCTCTTCCCCCTCCTACGACCCGTACGAGACCCAGGAGGACAAGGGCAAGCCGAATACCACTGCGGCGAATCAGGAGTTGGCTGCGTGCGGACTGTGGGAGGGGTTCACCACCACGATCGCGGTGCGTGACCAACCCGTCGACGTGGATGTCGCCACAGCCCTCTCGGAATCGCTGAAGACGGTCGGTATCCGTACCCAGATCGAGCGGATGCCTCGCACCGACTTCTACGAGGCGACAGGCTCGCCCGCGACCGTGAAGAAGAAGGGCTACGGCATCGTCATCCGGAGATGGTCCGCCGACTTCCCGACCGGTCAGAGCGCTCTGCAGCCGCTCGCCGACAGCCGTCTCATCCAGCCTTCCCAAAATGTCAATGTCGCGGAGCTGGACGATCCCACGGTCGACGACCTCTTCGACTCGGCGATCGCGGAACAGGACCCGAAGAAGGCCGCGAGCGACTACGCACGGATCAACGAAAAGATCTCCGATGCCGCCGCGTATCTGCCCATCCTGTTCCAGCGGAGCGCGATCTGGCGCGACCCCCGGCTGACCAACGTCTACACCAGCGAGCCATGGGAAGGCCGCTACGACTACGCCTCGCTGGGTGTCGCCAAATAAGCCCCCCGCGCGGGCGGCCGGAACTCCTTATGCTGGCCGCATGATCAACCTACCGCTCTCCGCGCTGGAAGTCGCCATGGTCCAGACTGGTACGCGGGCCGTGGACACGTTACGTGACACCACCGCCTTCGCCCAGCGTCTCGACGCCCTCGGCTACCGGCGGCTCTGGTACGCCGAACACCACCACTCCCCCGCCATCGGCGCGTTCCCGCCGGTCGTCCTGACCGCGCACGCCGCCGCGTCGACGTCGGCCATCCGGCTGGGCTCCGGGGGTGTGCTCGCCCCCAACCACTCGCCCCTCATACTGGCCGAACAGTTCGGCACCCTGGCCGCGCTGCACCCCGACCGGATCGATCTGGGCATCGGCCGCGGTCCCGGTACGTTCGACGAGGCCACCGCCCGGGCGCTGCGGCACGGTGCCGGGCCGACGACGGACGACGCGTACCGGGACGACGTGGCGGCGACGCTGCGGTTCCTGGTGGACGAGGTGGCGCTCGGCACGCTGCCGGAACCGTGGCTGCTGGCCTCCAGCACCGCTGGTGCCGCGCTCGCCGCGGAACTCGGCCTGCCGCTCGCCTTCGCCCACCACATCCGCCCCGACAACACCCTTGCCGCGCTGGGCCATTACCGTGCCCACTTCGCCCCCTCCCAGTGGTGTGCGCGGCCCCGTGTGCTGGTGTGCGTGGAGACGGTCTGCGCCGAGACGCAGGAGGAGGCGGAACGGCTCGGCGGCCCGATGAACGTCGTCAAGGCCGGGCTCCTCAAGGGCCACAGCGAGGTCCCGTTCCCCTCCCCCACGGAGGCGGCCGCGCACCCCTTCACGGCGGACGAACGCCAGGCGCTGGCGGCCTTTCTCGCCCATCAGGCGCACGGCTCCCCGAGACCGTGATACGCCGCCTGACGGAGGTGGCGGAGGTGACCGGAGCGGACGAACTGATGCTGGTCACCCCCGTCTACGCCCTGACGGCCCGCCTGCGCTCGTACGAACTCGTCATGGGGCACGCCACCGCGCCGGGCTACTCCGCCCCGGGCTCGAAGTCCTCCACGAAGTAGCTGTCGTGCCGGACGCGGAACTGCTTGAGTTCCTCGGCACCGCGCTGTGACATCTCCGCCAGGCGCTCGAAGTACTCCTCTCGTGGCGCGCCCGGGGAAAAGAGCAGCAGCATGGACGTGGGCTCGTCGGACGCGTTCTTGAAGGCGTGCAGGCCTCCGACCGGTACGTACAGGAAGTCGCCCTCGCGGCCCGTGACCCACTTCTCGCCGTTGAACAGCTCCAGTTCGCCGGAGAGGACGTAGAACGACTCCGACATCGCCTTGTGGAAGTGGGTCGCGGGTCCACCGGCCCGTGGCCCCATCTCCACCTTGTACAGGCCGAATTCGCCACCGGTCGACGCGCCGGTGGCGAGGTAGTGCGTGGCCCCTCCGGGCGAGGAGAGGTCCGGCGGTGTGTCGGCCGGGCGGAACACCGCGTTCACTTCGCCCCTGGTGCCGTGGTAGCGGGGCTCCGGGTATGAGAAGTCTTCCGGGTACGACATGATGCGCTCCTCTCGGCTGGTCTCCACCGAATGGTGGCTCCTGCCTGGGAAAGGTGGCATCGGGCGCACGGATGATCTTGGGTCCGTCCCGGCTGAGGGCTGGGGACCTAGTACTTCCATGCTAGGCGGCCCCCCACAGGCCCGCCACGCGGCCGCTAGGTGGTGCGGCAGGAGCCGATGAAGTCGAGGAGGGTGTCGACGCGCTCGCTGCGCGGGGTGTCGACGGCTCGGTTGATGACCTTGATCAGGTGGTCGTAGGCGTCGGTGTGGTCGTAGGAGGCGGTGTCCGCGATTTTCAGGGCCCAGCGCCAGTAGCCGCGGATGGTGTCGGAGAGGGGCATCCGGAAGCCCGCGACGACCTCGCGGACCGGCTCGACCACGGCGTCGCCGTAGGCGCGCAGGTAGTACGTGACCACGTCGGCCATGAAGGTGAAGTGGCGGGCCTCGTCGCGGCTCAGCCGGGTCAGGACGTGGGCGAGCACCGGGTCGTCCACCACCGCGCGCAGCTGCTGGTAGTAGATCTGGGTGGCCTTCTCCTGGATGAGGGCGTACGCGAAGAACTGCACGGGGTGCTCGTACGGCAGCTCGAAACGGGCCTGGCCGGGGAGGATGAGCTGTGCGCGCACCGAGGCCGCGTCGCCCATGCCGGAGGCCTCCTGGTAGCGGGTGAGGGCGCGGGCGTGGGTGTCCTCCTCGGAGGCCCAGCGGATGGTGAAGTGGTACAGCTCGCGGTTGTGCGCGTAGACATCGGGCGGCACCGAGCCGTCGACGGGGAAGTGCTCGGTGTAGAGCGAGAAGTAGCCCGGCAGGTGGTCCTCGATGAGGGTGATGAACTCGACCGCGGAGCGCTGCCCTTCGGAGAGCCGGTTCGCGTCGGCGAGGTCCCAGTCCAGGCCGGATTCGACGCTCCACGGGCGGGCCTGGGCGGCGCCGGTGAAGTACTGGCCGACGGCGCGGGCGATATCCTCGGCGGGCAGTACGCGCGCGTCGGCGCAGGCGGTGCTGGTGGCGGGCATGGTGTCCTTCCTCGCGCAAGGTGCCGTCAGCGCGACTTGCGGCATACCAGGGCGTAGTGCTTGGTGGTGTATCCCCAGCCTGCGTTGGCGGTCTCCAGGTACCGCAACAGCTGTTCGGTCAGGCCCGCGCCGTGCTCCTCCAGGGCCGGGGAGGCGGCGCGTACGTTCGCCATCCAGCACTCGATGGTGCGGTGGTAGTCGGCGGTGAGGTCGTGCACCGCGCGGATGGACAGGCCCGCTCCCTCGGCGGCGGCGACGAGTTCGGACAGCGGGCGCAGATCGCCGGAGCCGAAGATGCCGTGGCGGATGAAGTCGGTGCCGGGGCGTTCGTCGAACGCGCGGCGGATGGCCTCGCTGCGGAAGCAGCTCTCGGAGAGGTAGAGCGTTCCGCCGCGCCGCAGTGCGCGGCGGATGGTGGCGAACACCTCGTCCAAGCCGTCCATGTGCACGACGGAACCGAGCAGGGTGACGGCGTCGAACCCGCCGGGCTCGGGCTCGTACCGCTCGAAGGACGTGGTCTCGGTGTGCACCAGGTCGCCGAGGCCACGGGCCGCGACCCGCTCGCGGATGTACGCGTGCTGGCGGGGCGCCGGGCTGATGCCCACCGTCCGGCAGCCGTACTCCTCCGCCATGAACAGCGGCAGGGCGCCCCAGCCGCAGCCCGCGTCCAGGATGCGTTCGCCACCGGTCAGCCCGAGCTGTTCGGCGACCCAGGCCAGCTTGCGCCGCTGGGCCCGCTCCAGGGTGTCGTCGTCGGAGGCGAACAGCGCGGAGGAGTACTTGCGCAGCGGGTCGAGGAACCGCGCGAAGATCTCGGGGTCGAGGTCGTAGTGCTGGTTGGTGGCGGCGCGCTGCTGAGTGGCGGCGCGCTGCTCGGTGGCGGCGACGGTCACGCCCGCTCCCGCGCGGTCGCCTTCTCGACCAGCGCCACGACCTCGCCGATGGTGTTGACGCCGAAGATCTCGTCGTCCTCCAGCTCGATGTCGAAGGTCTGCTCGATCTTGGCGATGATGCGCACGACCTTGATGGAGTCGGCGCCCTCGACGCCCCGCAGATCGGCGTCGGGGCTCAGCCCGTCCACGGGGCGGCCGAGGATCTCGGCGACGACCTCGGTCACCGTGCGGGTGATGTCGGCGGACGGGACGGCGGTGCTGCTGGTCATGTCATGCCTCCACGGCGTGCTGGTGCGGTTGGTAGTGCGCGGTGGCGGTGGCCACCGGGGCGCCGTGCTCGTCGAGCACGTCGGCGCGGGCGGTGATCAGTCCGTTGGTGGCCTCGGTGGCCTCGGCCGTGCACCGGTAGCGGTGGCCGACGGCGACGACGCCGAGGTAGCGCATCCGCATCGAGGTGGTCAGCGCCGGGCCCCCGAGCCGCAGGACGACGAGGTTGCCCATCGTCTCGTCGCAGATGAGGCCGAGGATCCCGCCGTGCACGACGCCCGGGTAGGACTCGTAGTGGTGGTCCAGTACGAAGGTGGTGCCGAGCCGGTGGTCCGCGGTCTGCTCGAAGGTGAGGGCCAGCCCCCGGGGGTTGGCCGGTGCCGGTGCGCAGCCGAAGCAGTGGTGGTCGGCGCGGCCTGCCCACGGCAGCCGTACGGCGTCGGCGTCGGCCTCCCGCGCGGGCGCGCTCATCGGCTCATCCCAGCGCCGTCGCGATGGCGCGCCGCACGGCGCGGTTGGAGGAGAGGTCGTGGCCGGTGAGCGAGGAGAAGGTACGGCGGATCTTCCCCTGGAGCGCGTCCAGTTCGCCCTGGTCGGCCACCGTGTCGAGGAAGAGTTCGAAGCCGGTGTCGATGGTCTCGGTGTCGCTGAGTTCGGCGAGTCCGGACTTGAACACCCCGACCGGGTGCTTGATGCGGTCGTCGGCGGTGTAGAAGTACAGCGTCTCCAGGACCGACGCCAGCTCCTGCGGATGCTGTTCGAGGCGCTTGGCCGCGAAGTGGCGGAACTCCTTGGCGTGTCCGGCCTCGTCGCGGCTGGCGCGCAGCAGCAGATCCTTCAGCGCGGGCTCTTCGACCCAGGCGGAGACGGCCCGGTAGACGTGGTTGACGGTCAGCTCGGAGATGATGTTGGTGGCGAGCGTCGCGGACGGGGTCGAGCCCGGGTCGTACGGCGCGCGCATCGCGGCCACCGCCCGGTTGTCCACGTGTTCGCCGACCGCCTGCAGCCACGAGGTGAAGGCGAAGTGGTGCTGGACCTCCTGGTAGCCCCAGATCACCGCGAACGCCGAGAAGTCGTAGTCGTCGGCGAACTCGTTGAGGAAGCCGTGCACCGCGGCGATGACATTGGATTCGCCCATCACGGCGGCCTTCACCAGGGTGATGTACTCCGGCTTGACCAGGGAGCGGTCCACGTCGCCGAGCGGCAGTTCCGCCAGCCGCCAATGGCTTTTGTCGTAGTGCCGGAAGACTCCGAGACTGTGCATCCGGTCCATGTCCGGCGCGTGAATGGTCATGAATTCGCCTTCGCGATGAGATGGTCCCGCATGCCGAGTCGCTGGAGTTTTCCGCTGGTGGTGCGGGGGATGGACCGTGCGGCCACGAGTTGGACATTCAGCTGGGGCAGACCGAGTACCGAGGTGCAGCGGGCGAGGATTTCGCCGGAGAGCCGGTCCCTTTCCGCCGCGTCGGTCAGCCGGGTTTCGGCGCACAGCACGATCTGTTCGTGTTCGCTGTCCTCGGTGAGCGCGAACGCGACACAGCGCCCCTTGTAGACGCCGGGCACCGTGCGGGCGACGGATTCGATGTCGAGCGGATAGATATTGGCCCCGCGGACGGTGATCATTTCCTTGGAGCGGCCGGTGAAGTACAGCTCGCCGTCGCGCCGGTAGCCGAGGTCGCCGGTGCGCAGCCAGCCGTCGGCGGTGAACGGGTCGTCCAGGCCGCCGAGGTAGCCGCTGGTCACGGAGGAGCCCCGGACCTGGATCTCGCCGACCCGGCCGTCCGGCAGCGCCCTCGCGGTATCCGTATCCGGGGACGCCGTATCCGTAGCAGGGGACGCCGTATCCGTATCCGGGGACACCACGCGGAAGCTCATCCCGGGCGCTGCCTGGCCGAGGGCCACGATGCCGCGTGCGCCGGGGGCGCCCTCGGCGCGCGGCACCGCCGTCCGGTCGTCGGCGAGGGCGGCGCGGTCGACCCAGTCGACCAACGGCCCCCGGTCCAGCGGCGGGAGGGTGATCAGCAGGGTGGCCTCGGCCATCCCGAAGGCCGGGGTCATCGCGGCGGGCCGGAACCCGGCCGGGGCGAAGTGGCCGAGGAAGTCCCGTACGGACGCGGCGGAGATGGACTCGGCGCCGTTGAACGCCACCCGCCAGCGCGACATGTCCAGGGACGCCACCTCCTCGGCCGGGACGGCCTCCACGAGGTGGTCGAAGCCGAAGTTCGGCATCGCGTTGATCGTGGAGGGCGTACGGAGGAACTCCTTCAGCCAGCGACCCGGGTTGCGGACGAAGGCGGTCGGGGACCAGACAGTGACCGGAAGCCCGTTGAACAGGCCGGTGAGCGTGCCGAACAGGCCCATGTCGTGGAAGAGCGGCAGCCAGCAACCCCAGCCGTCGCCGGGTCCGATGGCGATCGCCGAGGTGATCGAGTCGGCGCAGGAGAGCACATTGGCGTGGCTGAGGACGACGCCCTTCGGGGCGAAGGTGCTGCCCGAGGTGAATTGGATGACGGCCGGGTGTCCGGTGCCCGGCGGCGGCAGCGGGCCGGGGCCGCCCGTGGCGATGAGTTCGGCCGCGTCGTGGACGCGGGGGCCGGTGAGGTGGTCGGTCACGGCGCGCATCGCCGGGACCGTCACCACATGGCTCAGCCCGGCCGTGTCCATGATCCGCTGGGTGCGCCGCAGATAGCCCTCGATGTCGCGCAGGACGATCGGCAGCGGCAGCGGGCAGGCCGCGGCGCCGATCCGGGCCGAGGCGAGCACGCCTTGGAGGAACGCGGCCCCGTTCGGGCAGAGGACGCCGATCGTGTCGCCCTCGGTGGCGCCGTCGGCGAGCAGCGCTGCGGCCATACGCCGGGAGGAGTCGGCCAGCTCGGCGTAGGTCAGGCGTTCGTTCTCGCTGGGGAAGGAGAGGGTCTGGCCGGGGTTGCGGGCGGCGGCCTCGTCGAACGCCGCGGCCAGGCCGGGGAACCCGTCAAACGTCACTGCGATCACCTCGTGTCGTGGCGGGGTGCGTACCGGACCGCAGCACCCGCAGCAGCGTGGGCGGGGCGAGCAGCGCGGTCGGGGGGAGGGTGAGGTTGGCGACGCGCATGAAGGTGCGGGCGACCGCCGGGTCCCGGTGCGCGGCCACCTGGGCGCGGGCGGCGTACGCGCTGACGAGGCGGGAGCGCGGGGTGCGCGGCCCGACGACGCCGGGGTAGCGCAGATCGGAACCGGTGGACATCTGCCAGGCGATGTCCACCAAGGCGGCGACCTCGCGGTAGAAGCGGGCCGGGCCGAGCCCGTCGGCGCCGTCGGCGCGCAGCCGGTCGCGGAGGACGAGGGCCTGCTGCGCGGCGACGGTCATGCCCTGTGCGTAGAGCGGATTGAAGCTGCTGACGGAGTCGCCGAGGACGAGGAACCCGGCGGGCGGGGCGGCGATACGGTCGTACCGGCGGCGCAGCGAGCCACGGAAGCGGTGCGGCACCGGGTCGTCCAGCGGCTCCGCGTCCCGGACGATGTCGTGGACGTCGCTCACCGGGAGGGTGGCGGCGAACGCCTCGAACCCGGCGTGGTCGGTGGGCGGATGGTCGCCGAGCATCCCGGCGAGGGTGACGTGCCAGCGGTCGCCCTCCAGGGTGATCGCGCCGCCGCCGCGCCGGCCGGGCATGGTGGAGACGACGACGGCGAGGTCCCCGTCGAGATGGCCCGGGCGGCGGCGGTAGGTACGGGAGGCGTAGCCGAGGTCGACGTCGACGCGCTCTTCGGCGGGGCGTTCATGGCCGAGTGCGGCGAGCCAGTCGGGCGCCCGGGAGGCGCGTCCGGTGGCGTCCACGACCAGGTCGGCGCGGAGGATGTCGACCTGGTCGGGGTCGGGGAGCGCGGCGCTGTCTTCCGTGTCGGGAACCGCGTCGTCGGCGGTGGACGTGGCGGGCGGCGCGAGGCGGACGCCGGTGATCCGGCCGGGCTGCCGTCCCCCGTCCGCTCCCGCCTGACCGGTCGGGTCCTCGGCCACCAGGCCGGTCGCGGTGCGGCCGGTCAGCAGATGGACGCCGGGGAGGCGGACCGTCCGCTCCCGGATGGCGCCCTCCAGCATGGGCCTGCTGGCGAGCAGCGTGGTCAGCCCGGTGGAGGCGGGGTGCACCCGCAGTCCGGAGAGGTACCAGCGCGACTCGCGCAGCACCTCGGTGGTGGGCGCCCCGGCCGCCGCGAGCTGCCCGGTCAGCCCCGGGTACAGCTCCTCCAGGATCTGGCGGCCGCGCTCCATCAGCCCGTGCAGATGCCTGCTCTGCGGGGCGCCTCGGCGCCAGCCGGTGCCGGGGCTGTCGTCGCGTTCGATGAGCACGACGCGGTCGAAGGAGTCCGCGAGCACCCGGGCGGCCAGCAGCCCGGCGATGCTCGCGCCGATGACCACCGCACGGCGTTCCGACATGCTCGGCCCCTTTCTCGTCCTCAGTTCTGGGGTGGGGGGCGGAAACAAATCTCGCCGGATGGGGCGCGGAGAAGCAATGCGTTCGGGGGTTTGCCTATCGCGTCATTGGCAGGTGCCCGCAAAACTGTTTTGTCGGCGTGGATTCAGGGCGAATTCACCTGCCGCCACGAGTGTGGCGCGCATCGATCGGCCCGGCGTTTCACGTAACGCGACCTTGCGAGAACGCGACCATGCGAGAAGCCCGGGCCTTTGCGGCAACCGGCGGGAGATGACTCCTCAGTGGACACTGCGACCGACAGCGGCGAGACACCGGCCGAACCGTCCGCGACCGACGTCGCGATGGCCGGTCTCTTTCTGCCCACCCATCGCGCCGACCCCTATACCCACGCCCGGACACTGCGGGAAGCCGGTCCGGTGCACCGCACTCCGCTGGGTCTGCATCTGCTGACGCGCTACGCGGAGTGCGCCTCGGTGCTGCAGAGCAACGACTGGAGCCACGCCGACGAGGCGGGCCAGCTGCATCCGAGCGTATCGGCCGAGGACGCGGCGGAGGAGCTGCCGACCTCGTTCCTGTGGATGGACCCGCCGGACCACACCCGGCTGCGCACCCTGGTGTCCAAGGCGTTCACCCCGCGCACGGTGGCGGAGTTGCGCCCTCGGATCGAGCAGCTGGCCACCGAGCTGGTGGACGCGGCGCTGGAGGCCGGGGAGTTCGACCTGATCGACCTGATCGCGTATCCGCTGCCGCTCACGGTGGTGTGCGAGCTGGTCGGCGTACCGGCGGCGGACCACAAGGCGGCGCAGCTGTGGTCGCAGGACCTGGCGCGCGGCTTCGACCCGGATGTGCTGATGACCCCGGAGGCACACGCGGCGCGGTCGACCGCGTCGCGTGAGTTCATGCGCTACTTCCGCGAGCTGATCGACCGTCGCCGTGCCGAGCCCGCCGACGATCTGCTCAGCGCGCTGGCGGCGGTGGAGGATCGCGGGGACGTGCTGACCGAGACGGAGCTGCTGACCACCTGTGTCACCACGCTGGTGGCCGGTCATGAGACGACCGTCAACCTGGTCGGCAGCGGCCTGCTGGCCCTGATGCGCGACCCGGACCAGCTGGCGCGGCTGCGCGAGCACCCGGAGTATGTGCCGAGCGCGGTGGAGGAGTTGCTGCGGTACGAGCCTCCGGTGCAGCTGACCACCCGTTCCGCCAAGCGCCCGATGACCCTCGGCGGGCAGCGGATCGAGGAGGGCGAAGGTGTGGTCGTCCACATCGCCGCGGCCAACCGCGACCCGGAGGCGTACCGCGACCCGGAGCGGCTGGACGTGGCCCGCTTCCACGACCGCACCGCGCCGCCGCCCCGGCACCTCGGCTTCAGCCTCGGCATCCACTACTGCCTGGGCGCGCCGCTGGCGATGCTGGAGATGGAGATCCTGCTGCACGAGCTGATCCGCCGGGTGGGCACGATGGAGCTGCTGACGGACGAGCCGCCGTACAAGCCGAATCTGGTCGTACGAGGGCTCTCGGCGCTGCCGGTCCGGTTCGGGGCGTCGTCGTGACGGAGACGGCCAACGCCACCGGCGCGCTCCCCGCCGAGCTGGATGTCTTCCGGCCGGAGCTGCGCGCGAACCCCTTCGACGCGTACCGGCGGCTGCGGGAGACCGGGCGGGTGCACGACACCGGGTTCGGCATTCATCTGGTGCCCCGCTACGAGGACTGTTCGGCCGTGCTGGCCGACCCCGACTGGGGGCACGGCTACACGGCGGGCATCAATCCGTTCCGGCCCGGGGTGGACGTCTCCCAGCTGCCGGGGTCGTTTCTGCTGCTCGACCCGCCGGAGCACGGACGGCTGCGCTCGCTGGTCGCCAAGGCGTTCACCAGCCGGGCGGTGGCGACGCTGCGCGCGCGCATCACCCGGACCGTGGACGAGCTGCTGGACGTGGCGCTGGAGGCCGGTGAGGTCGACCTCGTGCAGGCGCTGGCGTATCCCGTTCCGCTGATCACGATCTGTGAGCTGCTGGGCGTGCCCGCCGCCGACCGGGAGCTGTTCGGCGCCTGGACCGGCGACATCAGCCGGGGGCTGGACCCGGACGCGGTGCTCGGCGCGGAGGAGAAGGCGGCGCGGCAGGTGGCGGTGCGCGCGTTCGACGGCTACTTCCACGCCCTCATCGAGGAGCGGCGCAAGGCCCCCGGTGAGGATCTGCTCAGCGAGCTGGTGGCCGTCGAGGAGAGCGGCAACCGGCTGACCGCGAAGGAGATCGCGGACATCGGTGTCCTGCTGCTGATCGCCGGACACGAGACGACGATGAACCTGATCGCGAGCGCGGCCCTGTCCCTGCACCGCGACCCGGCGCAGCGCGCGCTGCTGTGCGAGGACCCGGGGCTGGTGGCGGACGCGGTCGAGGAGTTCCTGCGCTACGACACCCCGGTGCCGTTCCCGACCCGGGTGGCCATGCGCGACACCACGCTGGCGGGGCAGGAGATGCCGCGCGGGACCGGGGTGGTGCTGCTGCTGGGGTCGGCCAACCGCGATCCGGAGGTGTTCGCCGATCCGGACACGCTGGACGTGCGGCGGTTCTCCGGGGGCGGCGCCCAGCGGCGTCAGCTCGCGTTCAGCCACGGACCGCACTTCTGTCTGGGCGCGCCGATGGCCCGGCTGGAGAGCGAGATCACCCTGCGGCGGCTGTGCGAACGCGCCCCTCATTTCACGGTGCTGACCGATGAGCCCGACTACCGGCCCAGCGTCTCGATGCGCGGACCGGCCCGGCTGCCGGTCCGGCTGGCCAAGTGACCCAAGGACCTTCAGGAGGCATTGCAGTGACATCCGCGACGCAGGAGCCCGCCACCTCGGTGGAGCGCCGTATCAGTGAGCTGACCGCGCTGCTGGACAAGGGCATCGCCGAGGGCATCGGGGTCGGTGACTCGCTCGGTGTGATGTGCGCCGAGCTGGGCGAGGGACGGGCCGTCTACACGCTCAAGCCGGGCCCCGCGCAGGCGAACGCCATGCTGACCGTGCACGGCGGGGTGCTGTCCACCCTGATGGACACCGCGATGGGCAGCTCCGTGTTCACCCGGCTGCCGGACGCCACGATCTACACCACCCTTGAACTCAAGGTGAACTTCGTCCGCCCGGTCGCCCTGGACGACGGCGAGCTGCGGTGCGAGGCGCGGACGGTGCATGTGGGGCGGCGCACCGCCACCGCCGAGGCGCGGGTGTACAACGCGCGGGACAAGCTGGTCGCGTACAGCAACTGCACCTGTCTGGTGCAGTCCTTCGGCTGAGGCGGGCAGGATGGCCGAGGCAGAGGTGACGGTGGTGTGGGCCGACTTCGGCGGGGTGCTGACCCCGCCGGTCGGCGGCGCGCTGCGGCAGGTGGCCGACGCGGCAGGAATCCCGGTGCACGAGCTGCTGGCCGGAATTCGACGGTTGGCCGCCCGGGAAGGTACGGACCTGCTGGAGCCGCTGGAGCGGGGGCTGATCTCGCAGCGGGAGTGGGGCCGACGGCTCGCCGCCGAGCTGGCTCCGGCGTATGTGCCCCGGGTCGATCTGGGCGACTTCGGCGACTACTGGTACGCGGACCGACCGCTCAACCGGGACCTCCACGACGCGCTGGTGGCGCTGCGCGAACGGGGGTTCCGGCTGGGCATGCTGACCAACAGCGTGCGCGAGTGGGAGGTCCACCGCCAGGCGATGCTGCCTGATCAGACGGTGTTCGAGCGGGTGATCAAGTCGCATGAGACGGGGCTGCGGAAACCGGAGCCGGAGATCTACCGGCTCGCCGAGGAGGCGTTCGGCGCCACCCCGCCGGAGTGTCTGCTGATCGACGACACGGAGGTGAACTGCTCCGCCGCCGAGGCGCGCGGCTGGCGGGCCATCCGGCACCGGGACAACGGGAGCACACTGGCGGCGCTGGGCGCGCTGCTCGGCGACGGGGAGCGCTGAGGCGGTCAAGCCCATGCCAGGTCGCCCGGATACTGCCAAGTACGGTTCACCGCAGGTTCGTCCGGGACCATCAGCATGTCGACCACACCTTGCGTGCGGAGGCCGCGATGGAATTCAGACACCTAGTGTCTTTCCTGGCTATTACTGAAGAGTTGCATTTCGGGCGTGCGGCAGCGAAGCTGCACCTCACCCAACCCTCGCTCAGCCAGCAGCTGCAGCGACTGGAGAAGTCCCTGGGCGTCGAACTGGTCGCCCGGACGTCGCACGAGGTGCGGCTGACCGAGGCGGGCCGGGCGTTCGAGGTGCAGGCCCGGACGATCGTCGCCCAGGTCGACAAGGCGACCCACACGGCCCGGGAGGCGGCGGCGGGTCGGACCGGCTCGATCAACATCGGCTACAACTTCCCGGCCGGTCAGCATGTCCTGCCCACCACCTTGGCCAAGATGAGCGCCGAGTTCCCCGATGTCACGGTCGGTCTGTGCGAAAAGCGGACCGGTCCGCAGCTGCGCGCCCTGGCGGCGGGCGAACTGGACGTGGCACTGGTGTACGGGCACCCGGTCACCTCCGAGTTCCGCTACCGGCGGCTGTTGCAGGTGCCGCTGGTGGCGGTGGTCGGCCAGGGCCACCGCTGGGCCGGGCGGCCGGGGGTGCCGTTCGCCGAGGTGGCGCACCACGCGTGCATCCTCTTCGCCCGCGACCAGTGTCCGGCGATGTACGACGCGATCCTGGCGGCGGCGCAGCGCTGCGGGATCACCCTCAACGTCGCGCACACCCTCAACGATCCGGGCGCGACCGCCATCGTGGTGTCCATCAAACCGCTGGTGGGTTTCGCCTCGATGTCGCGCGGGCTGTCGGTGGGTTCGGGCACCGGCGGTATCCGTCCAGCGGTGGTCCAGCTCTACGACCCGGTGCCGTTGATCGATCTGTGCGCGGTGTGGCGCGCCTCGGACGACAACCCGCTGGTCGAGGGGTTCCTGGACTCCGTCGAGGCGGTCCGCCCGTTCGACGCCCCGGGGCTGGTCCGCGGCGAACCCAAGCTGCTGCGATAGGAAAACCCAACTGCCCGTTCAGAAAATACGCGTTGCCGAGCCCCGACGGGCCATCGAGAATTATTTCACGTGACGACAATTTCGCATTCCAGGAATGGTCTCGACCTCCCCGACGAACACGGCCTGTTCCACGTTCTGGACAGCGCCGCCGCCACCGACCCGGATCGTATCGCGTTGGCGCGGAAGACCGAAACCGGATGGCAGGACATCAGTATCCGGGAATTCACCGAGCAGGTGAATTCGGTGGCCCGGGCACTGCTCGCCCAGGGCGTGCGTTTCGGTGACCGCGTCGCGATACTCGGCCGTAACCGCTACGAGTGGGTGCTGGCCGACTTCGCCGTCCTCAGCATCGGCGCGGTCACCGTCCCGGTCTACCCCACCGCCTCCGGGCACCAGATACGCCACGTACTCACCGACTCGGGCGCGACCTGGTCGTTCGCCGAGACCCCCGAGGACCGGGAGCGGCTGGAGGCGGCCGGGGCCGAGGGGGTGTGGCTGCTGGCCGAGGTGGACCAGTGGAAGGTCACCGGGCGCGAGGAGGAGCTGCGGGAGCGCCGCCGCCAGGTCACCGCGGACGACCTGGCGACGATCGTCTACACCAGCGGCACCACCGGTCTCCCCAAGGGCTGCATGCTGACCCACCGCAACATGTACGCCTCCTCGGCCAACACCGTGGAACAGACCGGCTGGCTGTTCCGGCGCGCGGAGGAGGACCCGGCGGCCGGGCAGGCGGCCACGCTGCTCGCCCTGCCGCTGTCCCATGTCTTCGGCCGCACCCTGATGCTGTCCTGCCTGTGCGGCGGCACCCGGACCGCCCTGGTGCCCGGGATCCCGGAGCTGCTGGCCGAACTCCCGGCGTTTCAACCGACGTTCCTCGCCCTGGTGCCGTACGCGCTGGAGAAGATCCGTAAGCGCAGCCGCGCCCTGGTCGACCCCGTGGCCGAGGAGACCGCCATCGCGATGGGCCTGGCGGAGGCCTGCGGGGAGGGCGTCGACCCCGCGCTGGCCATGACGTACCAGGCCCTGGACCAGGACGTGTACGAGCGGCTGCGGGAGAGCTTCGGCGGCCGCTTCCGGTATGTGATCGCGGGCGGGGCGTCGCTGGACGAGACCACCGCGGCCTTCTACGCCGGGGTCGGCGTCACCATCCTCAACTGCTACGGGCTGACCGAGGCGGCGACCGCCGTCACCGTCAACGCGCCGGAGACCAACCGCATGGGCACGGTCGGACGGCCGATCCCGGGCACCACCGTGGGCATCGCCGAGGACGGCGAGGTGCTGGTGCGGGGCGCCAATGTGTCGCCCGGCTACTGGCCGAAGGACCGGAAGCGGACGGGCGCCCCGGCCGCCGGTCCCGGTGAGCGGCCGTGGCTGCGCACCGGCGACCTGGGCCGCCTGGACGACGACGGCCATCTGATCATCACCGGGCGGGCCAAGGAGATCCTGGTGACCAGCGGCGGCAAGAACGTCTCCCCCACCCCGCTGGAGGACCGGATCCGGCTGCACCCGCTGGTGAGCAACTGCATGGTCATCGGTGAGGGCCGCAGTTACGTCACCGCGCTGATCACCGTGGACGGGGCGGCGCTGGCGAAGTGGAGCGCCGACCGGGAGCCCGCGCCCGACGGCGCCGGGTGGACCGGGCACCCCGCGCTGCTCGCCGAGGTTGAGACGGCCGTGGCCGACGCCAACTCGCTGGTGTCCCGGGCCGAGTCGATCCGCCGCTTCCGGGTGGTCGAAGGCGACTTCACCGTGGAGGCGGGGCTGCTGACGCCGTCGATGAAACTGCGCCGTGCGGCCATCGAGAAAGCCTTCGCCGACGATGTCGACGCGCTCTACCGAGCGGTACACCAGGGCTGAACCGACCGCCGGGTGAACCGCGCCGCAACAACGACCCACGCGCTGCTTCGCATTCATTTCCCGGGCGTTTCACATTCTTTTCCAAGGCCCGTCTTCATTGCTCCGGCTAATCGAATGATGGGTTCCCGCTGTTGACGTTGACCGCAATTTCCGGCGGTCGACAGAATCGCTTGTGTCGACATCACCACTGGAGCGATCTCATATGTATGACGTCATTGTTGTGGGCGCGCGCTGTGCCGGTTCGCCGCTGGCCATGCTGCTCGCCCGGCAGGGTCACCGGGTCCTGGTGCTGGACCGGTCCACGTTCCCCAGCGACACCGTCTCCACCCACTACATCCACCAGGCGGGGCTGTCCCGGCTCCAGGCGTGGGGGCTGCTCGACCGCGTCGTCGCCAGCGGGGTTCCGCCGATCCGCAAGCTCAACTTCGAGTACACCGGCATCGACATCGCCGGGTTCGCCGACCCGATCGACGGCATCGACGCCGTGTACTGCCCGCGCCGCACGGTGCTGGACGCCATCCTCGTCGACGCCGCCCGGGAGGCGGGCGCCGAGGTGATCGAGGGCTTCACGGTCACCGATGTGCTGGTCGACGGCGACCAGGTGGTGGGCGTCAAGGGCCGTGAGGGCGAGGGCCCGGAGCGGGAGTTCCGCGCGTCCGTCACGGTCGGCGCCGACGGCCGCAACTCGGTGGTGGCGGACAAGGTGGGCGCCGAGATCTACCGCCGCGTCCCGGCCGCCTGCTTCGTCTACTACTCGTACTACGACGGCCTGGACTGGGGCATGCACCACCGCACCGCCTTCGGCCAGCAGCAGATCGGCACCTGGCCCACCAACGACGGGCAGAACCTGCTGGCCGTCATGCGCAGGAACGACCGGTTCGGCGCGTTCCGGCGCGATGTGGAAGACAGCTTCCAGGAGGTGTACGACCAGGTCGCCCCCGAGCTGGGCGAGGAGCTGCGGGACAGCGGCGTGCGCACCGAGAACTTCCGGCCGATGCGCTACCCGGACAACTACTACCGCACCTCGTACGGCCCGGGCTGGGCCCTGGTCGGCGACGCCGGGTACCACAAGGACCCCTTCACCGGCTGGGGCATCACCGACGCCTTCAAGTACGGCGAACTCCTCGCCGAGCAGCTGCACCTCGGGCTGTCCGGGCAGCAGCCGATGGACGCCGCGCTGGCCGAGTACGTCAAGCTGCGCGACGAGCAGAGCAACGGCACCTTCGAGCTGACCTGCAGCCTGGCCGAGCTGTCCCTGACCCCGTACTACGAGTCGGTGTTCCGCGCGGCCAGCCAGAGCCCCTCGTACACCGCGAAGTTCTTCGGCCTCATCGCGGGCGGCATCCACGGCGACGAGTTCTTCGCGCCGCAGGCCCTCGAAGCCCTCTACGAGGAAGTCGGCTTCCCGCAGGACAAGCGCCTGCTCACCCAGGCCTGACCACACCCCCACCCCGGCCGGACCGCCGGCCGGAATGACCGAGAGGACATCCCCGTGCCGACGATCCGGCTCACCGTGCTCGGCGACAGCTTTGTGGAGGGCAGGGGCGACCCCACGCCCGGTGACGGCTTCCGCGGCTGGGTCTCCCGGTTCGCGGGCGGACTGAACCTGCCGCGGAAGACCGTGCTGAACCTCGGTACGCACGGCGCCACCACCCAGGCGGTGGTGGACGGCCAGCTGCGCCGCGCCCTGGTCAACAAGGCCCCGCTGACCGGGGTCATCGTCGGGGTCAACGACCTCATCGGCGACTACGACCGGCTGCGCTTCCGGCGCAACCTGCACACCATCTTCCATTCGCTGGCGGGCGCGGACACCACCGTCCTGACCGCAAGCTACCCCGACATCCCCGGAAACCTGCCGCTCCCCGACCGCTTCCGCGCCCAGATGCGCGAGCGCTTCGCCGAGGCCAACGCGGCGCTGTACGACATCACGCGCGCCACCGGCACGCTCTGCCTGGACATCGGCAGGCTGCCCGAGTGGCGCAACCCCGCGTTCTGGTCCGAGGACGGTCTGCACCCCAGCCCGCTCGGCCACCAGCGGTTCGCCGACTCCATGGCCGAACTGTTCTCCCGCACCACCGGCATGACCGCCTTGAACGCCGCCTGACCGCGGCCGTACTCAGTGTTCTCGAGAGGAAAGACATGAGCGAGGAGTTGGCCGACCGCAGGCTGGCCCGCACCCCGATCGCCATCGTCGGCACATCGGGGCTGTTCCCGATGGCCCGCAACCACCGCGAGTACTGGCAGAACGTCGTGGACGGGACCGACTGCACCCAGGAGGTGCCCGAGTCCCGCTGGCGTCTCGACGACTACTACGACGCCGACCCGGACGCCCCGGACAAGACCTACTCGCGGCGCGGCGCGTTCCTGCCCGATGTGGACTTCAACCCGCTGGAGTTCGGTCTGCCGCCCAACCAGCTCGAAGTCACCAGCACCATGCAGACCCTCAGCCTCGGCGTGGCGCGCGACCTGCTCCTCGACGCGGGCGCCCCCGAGTCGGGCTGGTACGACGCCTCCCGCACCGGCGTGGTGCTGGGCACCACGGGCCCGGTGCCGCTGATGCACCCGCTGGCCGCCCGGCTCTCCACCCCCGTGCTCAAGGAGGTGGTGCGCAGCTGCGGGCTGACCGCGCGGGACGCCTCCGAGATCGCCGAGAAGTACGTCAAGGCGTTCGCGCCCTGGCAGGAGAACTCGTTCCCCGGTCTGCTGGCGAACGTGGTCGCGGGCCGGGTGGCCAACCGGCTGGGCCTCGGCGGCATGAACACCACGGTCGACGCCGCGTGCGCCGCCTCGCTGTCCGCGATCCGGCTGGCGGTGGCGGAACTCGTCGACGGCCGCGCCGACATGATGCTGACCGGCGGTGTGGACACCGAGAACACCATCTTCATCTACATGTGCTTCTCCAAGGTCGGGGCGCTGTCGAAGACGGACACCATCAGCCCGTTCTCCGACGCGGCGGACGGCACCCTGCTCGGCGAGGGCATCGGCATGGTCGCCCTGCGCCGCCTGGACGACGCGCTGCGCGACGGCAACCGGATCTACGCGGTGATCCGTGGCATCGGCTCCTCCAGCGACGGCCGCTCCAAGAGCATCTACGCCCCGCGCGCCGAGGGCCAGCGCGTCGCGCTGGACCGCGCGTACGCCGACGCGGAGATCTCCCCCGCCACGGTCGAGCTGTTCGAGGCACACGCCACCGGGACCTCCGTCGGCGACCGCACCGAACTCAACGCCCTGGGCGACCTGCTGCGCGACGCCTCCGACGAACCGCACTTCGCGGCGCTCGGCAGTGTGAAGTCGCAGATCGGCCACACCAAGGGCGCGGCCGGTACGGCCAGCCTGATGAAGCTCGCGTTCGCGCTGCACAACAAGGTACTGCCGAGCACCATCAACGTGGACGCGCCGAACGCCGCCATCGACTTCGCCGACGCCCCCTTCTACGTCAACGTCAAGACCCGGCCGTGGATCCTCGACCCGCACCGGCCGCTGCGGCGGGCCGGGGTGTCCGCGATGGGCTTCGGCGGCACCAACTTCCACATCGTGCTGGAGGAGCGGGCGTCGGAGCCGACCGAGCGGCGCGTCCCCCACCGCACCGCCCAGGCGCACCTGTGGCACGCGCCCGACCCGGCGGCCCTCCTGGACCTGCTGCGGTCCGGCGCGCCCGCCTCGGACGCGGGTGACATCCCCGACGGCCACGCCCGGGTCGGCTTCGCCGCCTCGGACGACGAAACCGCCGCCGACCTGCGCGAACTCGCCGTCCAGCAGCTGGCGGCCGACCAGGCGGCGGAGGAGTGGACGCATCCGCGCGGGGTGTACTTCCGCCGCCGGGCCGCCGAGGACCTCAAGGTCGGCGCGCTGTTCGCCGGACAGGGCAGCCAGTACCTCGACATGGGCCTGGACGCGGCGCTGAACGTCCCCGTCGTCGCCGCCGCCTTCGACGAGGCCAACGGACACTTCCTGGGCGCCGACACCCGGCTCGGCAAGGTCGTCTTCCCGCCGCCGGTGTTCGCCCCCGAGCAGCGCCAGGAGCAGGAGGCCGCGCTGCGCCGCACCGAGCACGCGCAGCCCGCGATCGGCGCCCTGTCGGTCGGCCAGTTCCGCTACCTCGGTGAACTCGGGCTGTCCTGCGCGGCGCTGGCCGGGCACAGCTTCGGCGAGCTGACCGCGCTGTGGGCCGCCGGTTCGCTGTCCGACGAGGACTACTTCACGCTCGCCCGCGCCCGCGGCGAGGCCATGGCCCCCACCGATGACGGCGACACCGGCACGATGGCGGCCGTGCAGGCCGGTGAGGAGCGGGTCACCGAACTCCTCGCGGACTTCCCCGACGTGGTGATCTGCAACCTCAACGCCCCCGACCAGGTGGTCGTCGGCGGCCCGACCGAGGACGTCGAGCGGCTCACCGAGGTGTGCGCCGAGCAGGAGATCAACGCACGGCTGCTGCCGGTCTCCGCGGCCTTCCACACCCGCTACGTGGACCACGCGGTGGAGGCGTTCCGCCCGGCGGTCGAGGCCGCCCGGATCGCCGAGCCCACCGTGCCGGTGCACGCCAACACCCCCGGCGCCGCGTACGGGGCCGACGCCGACGCCAACGCGCGGACCCTGGTGCGCCAGCTCCTGGAGCCGGTGGACTTCGTGGCCGCGCTGCGGTCGATGCGCGAGTCCGGGGTCACCGTGTTCGTCGAGTTCGGGCCCAAGCAGGTGCTCACCCAGCTGGTGCGCCGCACCCTCGGCGACGACGTCCACGCCATCCCCACCGACGGCGGCCCGCTCGGCGACAGCGACACCGCGCTGAAGCAGGCCGCGGTGCGGCTCGCGGTGCTCGGCGTCCCGCTGTCCGGCGTCAACCGGTACGCCGAACCGGCCGCCCGGGCCGCCGAGCCCGGCGGCATGACCATCCCGCTGTCGGCGCCCGAGTACGTACCCGAGGCGCGGGCCGCCGCGTACCAGGAGGCGCTGGACAACGGCTACCAGGTGCGGCCCGAGCCGGTCGCGGCAGTTGCTCCGACTTCCGCCGCCCCGGCCGCCGCGCCCGCGCCCGTAGCCGCGCCCGCTCCGGTTTCCGCTCCCGTTCCCGCCCCCGCTCCCGCCCACCAGTTCAGCGCCCCCGTGGAGGACCCCGTGCGCAGCCCAGTGGAACAACACCTCGCCCTGCACAGCCAGTACCTGGAGAGCCAGTTGCAGGTGGCCGACCAGGTCGCGGACGCCCTGCGGCAGCCCGCGCAGCCGCACACCTCCGAGGCCATCAACGCCGTCGCACAGCAGAGCGTCGCCATCGGCCGCGCCCACGCCCGGGCGAGCGAGATCCTGGCCACCCTGGCGGAGCTGGACGCGGGCTTCCCCAACGGCGCCTACGCCGCCACGACCCGGTCCCTCACGCCGAGCACGGCCGACACGGACTTCCCCGAGCTGGTCGGCGCGCCCGTACGGCCCGAGATCGCCGTCCCGGCGCCCGCCCCGGCCGCCGCCACCGCGCCCGCTCCGGTGGCGGTCCCCGAGCCCACTCCGGCTCCGGCCCCGGCTCCTGCCCCGGTGGCCACGGCCCCGGCTCCGGCTCCCGCGCCCGTCGAGCCCTCGGCGAACGGCAGCGCCGCCACCGACGACGCCGCCCCCGACGACGTCCGCACCGTGCTGGTCGGCGTCATCGCGGAGAAGACCGGCTACCCCGCGAACATGATCGACCCCACCATGGACCTCGAAGCCGACCTCGGCGTCGACTCCATCAAGCGCGTCCAGGTGCTCGGCTCCATCCAGGAGCGGATGCCGAACCTCCCGGAGATCCGGCTGGAACAGCTCGGAGAGTTGCGAACAGTCGATCAGATCGCCGACTACCTGGCCTCCGGAGAGGGTGATGTCGACCCAAAAGGCCGTGACGCCGGGGCGAGCGCGCCCCGGCAGGCCGTCGAACTCGTGGGGCTGCCCACGGTCGACGTGATCGAGCGGCCGTACCCGGCGGAGCCGGTGGCGGTCCTCCTGGACGAGGGCGGCGCCGACGGCGACGCGCTCGCCACCGCACTGGAGGATGACGGCTGGACGGTCCGCAGGACGTCGCCGCGTGACGACGCGGCGCACACCGGCCACGTCGATCTGTACGTCACGCTGGTGGACGCCGCCGAGGACTGGCCGGACGCCGAGCAGCGGCTGACCGAGACGATCCTGACCGCAGGACGAGCCGCCGACAGGCTCGACCCGTCCGGCGCACGGGCCGGGTTCGTCACCGTCACCCGGCTCGACGGCGGCCTCGGTCTGCACGGCCGCCGTGGCCCGGTCGCGTCCCTGGTGGGCGGCGTCGGCGGGGTCGTCAAGACCCTGGCGGCCGAGCGGCCCGCCCTGTTCTGCCGCGCGCTGGACATCGAACCGGCGCTGTCCGCCGCCGAGTTCACCGCCTCGGTGCTCACCGAGATCCGCGACGCGGCCCGCGACACCCTCGAAGTGGCCGTCGACGAACACGGCGCGCGCTGGACCGTGGTGCCCGGCGGCCACGGCGAGGCCCACCGGGTCACCACCGTGGACCTGGACGGCGACCTGCCCGCCACCGCCCTGACCGACGCGGACCTGCTGCTGGTCACCGGTGGCGCCCGGGGCGTGACCGCCGAGTGCGTCCGCGCGCTCGCCGACCACGCGCCCGCCCGCTTCCTGCTGCTCGGCCGCACCGAGCTGGAGCCGGAGCCGCAGTGGGCGGCCGGGGTCGCCGATGCCGACCTCCAGCCCGCCGTGATCGCCGGTCTCGCCTCGGACGGGGGCCGCCCCACCCCGCGCGAGGTGCGCCGAGTACAGAGCGGTCTGCTCGCCCAGCGCGAGATCCGCGCCACGCTGGCCGCGCTGGGCGACCGCGGGGAGTACATCGCCGTCGACACCACCGACCGGGCCGCCGTCCAAGCGGCGCTGGCCGGACACCGCGACCGGGTCACCGGCGTGGTGCACGGCGCCGGGGTGCTCGCCGACGCGCTGCTGCCGGACAAGACGCCCGAGCAGATCGCCCGGGTCCTCGCGCCCAAGCTCGACGGACTGCGCCATGTGCTCGACGCGCTGGGCGGCGCCGCGCTGCGCCACCTGGTGCTGTTCACCTCGGTGGCCGGGCTGCTCGGCAACCCGGGCCAGGCCGACTACGCGGCGGCGAACGAGGCCCTGTGCCGGTTCGCGGCCGGATGGCGGTACGCCCACCCCGAGGCGCGGGTCACCGCGATCGACTGGGGCGCCTGGGACGCCGGGATGGTCACCCCCGAACTGCGGGAGCTGTTCACCGCCCGGGGCATCCCGCTGCTCGACCCCCGGGTCGGCGCGCGGGCGTTCGTCGGCGAGTTCGCCGGGCCGCCCAGCTCCGAGGTGTGCGTCCTGGTCGGCGAGAACACCGCGCTCGGCGGCCGCCGGTCGGACCTGCCCCCGGCGTTCTCCGCCCACCGGGACATCACCGGCGTCGACGCCGACGAGGTCATCCAGGCACACCGGATCGGCGAACACCCCGTGCTGCCCGCCACGTTCGGCCTCGGCTGGCTGGTCGGCGTCGCGGAGCGGGCCCACCCGGGCCTGCGGGTGGTGCGCGCCCTGGACTTCCAGGTGCACAAGGGCATCGTCTTCGACGGCACACCGCACGACGGGTTCCGGGTCCAGGCCGAGTCCGAGCCGGGCGACGGCGACGAGGTGCTCGTCCGGGCCGCGGTGCGCAGCCTCACGCCCGCCGGGGCGCTCGTCTCGCACTACGCCGGTACGTTCGTCCTCGCGCCCGAGCCGGTGGAGGCGCCCGTGATCGACGTACCGCCGGTCACCGAGGGGCCCGAGGACGGTCTCGACATCTACCGCGAGGCCACCCAGTTCCACGCGCCGCGCCTGCAGGGCATGCGCCGCGTGCTCGACCGGTCGGCGGACCGCATGGTGCTGCTGTGCCGCCTCGCCGACGCGGATGTGGCCGGTGGCGCGTACGCCGGGCGGCTGCACAGCCCGGTGCTCGCGGACGTCCTGCTCCAGGGCCCGCCGGTGCTGGGCAAGGAGCTGCTCGGCGGGGCCTGTCTGCCGCTGGGCATCGGGCGGGCCGAGTGGTTCGCGCCGCTGCCCGACGACGAGCCGTATCTCCTGGTGCTGGACGACGCGCGCCAGGCGGCGGGCGGGGTCACCGTGACCGCCACCGCCGCCACCGCGGACGGTCGGGTGCTGTGCCGCTTCGCCGATGTCACCGTCGTGTCCACCCCGGACATGACGGACAAGTTCCGTGAGTCGGTACGGCAGTGGCACCAGCCGGCCGACCAGGAGGAGACGACCGCGTCATGACCGAAGTCCTGGAGTTCGAGGGCGAGCCGTTCGACGCGGTCGCCTGGACCACTCCCCCGCCTGCCCCGATTGCAGCCAACCCCGAACCGACCGCACCCCCTGCTCCGGCCGCTCCGGCTGGTGGGGCGACGCAGCCCGTCTCCACCCTCGTCGAGCTGCGTACCGCCCTGGTCAGCGCCCACTCGGGCGCGCTCCGGGCGCAGGCGGCGCTGCAGCGCCGTCTGCTGGGGCTGCCGGGCCGGACCGCCGTGGCGGCCGGTCCGGCCCCGGCGGCCGCCGAGGGCGCGTTCAAGCCGCTGGCCCGCTCGGTGGCGACCCGGCTGGGCGCCACCGAACTGCGGCGGCTGGCCACCGGCGACATCGCCAGGGTGTTCGGCGCCGGTTACGACCAGGAGGACCGCAACCCCGATGTGCGCCTCGCGGCCGGTGCCGACCTGGCGCTGGCCGAGGTGACCGCCCTGGAGCTGCGCGGCGGCGCCGAAGGCCACGGCCGGGTGGTGGCGCGTACGGTGCCGGGGTCCGACCCCATCGAGGCGACCGTGCAGGTCGCTCAGGTGTTCGCCCTGTTCACCGGGTTGCATCTGTGCTTCGCCGACGCGCGGTTCGTCCGTGTCGCTCCGGAGCACACCCAGGTCGAGTCCGGCTCGGATGCGGACACCGCGCTCGATGTCGAGGTGGAGTGGATCGACCTGGTGCCCCGGCCCGCGCTGCGGGTGCGTGCCCGTAGTGGCGGCGCCGTGGTGGCCGGGGTCGAGGTGGCCGTCCACGAGAAGCCCGGTGTACCGGTCGGACCCGAGCGCGGCGGCTTCCCCGCCCGGTGGCTCGGCCGCAAGAGCGAGCGGGGCGAGCGGGTGCTGCTGAGCGAGTTCCAGCTCGCCCATCTCGCCCGGGGCGACCAAGGCCTCGCGCTGGGCCCGGAGTTCGCCCACTACACCGGGATCAAGGCGACCCGTATCCCCACCGGCGGGCTGCTGCTCGTCGACCGGGTCGTCGACATCCAGGGCGAGCGCGGGCGGCTCGACCACGCCACGTACCAGACCGAGTACGACTCCCCCGCCGACTCCTGGTACTACGCGGACACCGCCAACGCGTCCATGCCCAACTGCGTCTACATGGAGACTTCTCTCCAGTCGGCGCTGCTCATCGGCTACCACCTCGGCGCCACGCTGAGCAGGCCGCATGAGACGCAGTGCCTGCGCAACCTCGGCGGCACGGCCACCGTGCTGCACGAGGTCGACCTGCGCGACACCACCATCCGGCAGGAGTCCGCGCTGGAGTCCACCACGCCGATGCCCGGTTCGACGCTGCAGAGCTTCACCTACACCCTCGCCGCGAACGGGGTGCCCTTCTACTCCGGGGAGACCCTGTTCGGCTACTTCAGCGAGGAGGCGCTGCGCAACCAGACCGGGCTCGACGCGGGCCGGAATGTGCCCACCTGGCGGGACGAGAACCCCGCCGCCGAGGGCCGCACCATCGACGTGGCCGCCCGGCGCGCCGACCCGGCCGCGCCGCTGTGCTCCCGCGACAAGCTCGCGCTGCTCGACGAGCTGACCGTGGTGGACGGCGGTGGCCGGTACGGCAAGGGCTATCTCCACTCGGTCCGCGACATCGATCCGGACGACTGGTTCTTCGTCCGCCACTTCCACCTCGACCCGGTGATCCCCGGTTCGCTCGGGGTCGAGACCGTCCTCCAGGCGATGCAGGAGTGGCTGCTCGACTCCGGTCTCGGCGACGGCCTGCGCGACCCCGGTTTCGTGCTGCCGGTCGGCGTGCCGTTCACCTGGAAGTACCGGGGCCAGTTCCTGCCCACCGACGGCACCACGACGCTGGAGGTCCACATCAAGGAGATCCAGCGCAAGTCCGGGCGGCTGCGGGTCACCGCGGACGCCAGCATGTGGAAGCCGGGGCTGCGCATCTACGAACTCACCGACATCGCCATCGAACTGCGTGAGCAGGGAGCCGCACCGTGGTGACACCGACCGACCGGGCGGCGGGTGTCGCCCGGCAGCCCGAGGCGATCTACCGCGAGCTGAATCTGCTGGACCGGCCGTGCTTCGTCGTACGGGACGAGCTGGGCGTCGGGGTCACCACCGACGCCGGACTCGCCCGCCGGGCGCAGGTGCTGGCCGCCGTGCCGTCCCTGCCGCCCACCGCGCTGGGCGACCCGGCGTTCCGGGCCGCCCACGGCGTCGGCCACGCCTACCACGGCGGTGCGATGGCCAATGGCATCGCGTCGGCGGACATGGTCATCGCCCTGGCCCGGGCCGGTTTCCTGGGCTCGTTCGGCGCGGCCGGGGTGCTCACGGACACGGTGGACACGGCGATCCGCCGTATCACCACCGAGGCCCCTGGCGCGCCGTTCGCCGTCAATCTGATCCACAGCCCGAACGAACTGGCCATGGAGCGGGCCGTGGTGGAGCTGTGCCTGCGCCACCAGGTGCGCTGCGTCGAGGCGTCGGCGTTCCTGGACCTCACCCCGCAGGTGGTGCACTACCGGGCCGCCGGGCTGTCCCGGGACGCCGAGGGCCGGATCGCGGTGGCCAACCGCGTCATCGCGAAGGTGTCCCGGGCCGAGGTGGCCGAGCGTTTCCTGCGCCCGGCGCCCGAGGCGATGCTGCGCTCCCTGGTGGAGTCCGGCGCGATCAGCGCCGAACAGGCCGAGCTGGCGCGGCAGGTGCCGATGGCGGACGACATCACGGCCGAGGCGGACTCGGGCGGCCACACCGACCGGCGCCCGCTGGTCGTGCTGCTGCCCGAGCTGATCGCGGTGCGCGACCGGATCCAGCGCGAGCTGGGGTACGCGCGCCCGGTGCGGGTCGGCGCGGCGGGTGGCATCGGCACCCCGGCCGCGGCGGCTGCCGCGTTCTCGCTGGGCGCCGCGTACGTCGTCACGGGCTCGGTCAACCAGGCGTGTGTGGAGAGCGACCAGTCGCCCGGGGCGAAGGAGCTGCTCGCCTCCGCCGGGGTGGCGGACTGTGTGATGGCTCCGTCGGCCGACATGTTCGAGATGGGTGTCGACGTGCAGGTGCTCCAGCGCGGCACGATGTTCCCGGGCCGGGCGCGGCGGCTGTACGAGGTGTACCGGACGCACGACTCGATCGAGTCCCTCGGGGACGATGTGCGGGCCGAACTGGAGAAGCGCGTCTTCCAGCGCCCGCTGGAGGACGTGTGGGAGGACTGCACCCGGTTCTTCGCCGAGCGCGACCCGGAGCAGATCGAGCGCGCGCGGGACAACCCCAAGCGCCGGATGGCCCTGGTGTTCCGCTGGTATCTGGGGCTGTCCTCGGGGTGGTCCATCCGAGGGGTGCCCGAGCGGGCGACCGACTACCAGATCTGGTGCGGCCCGGCGATGGGCGCGTTCAACCAGTGGGTCGCGGGCACCCATCTCGCGGCGCCCGCGAACCGAGGTGTCGCGGAGGTGGCCACGCACCTCATGCGCGGCGCGGCCTTCGCGGCCCGGGCGGGCCAGCTGCGGCTGGCGGGGGTGCGGCTGCCCGCGCACTGCGCCACGTACCTCCCGGTGCCGCTCACCGGCTGAGCCCTCCGCAACACGGAGCGGGCCGGGACTTCGTACCTCGAAGTCCCGGCCCGCTTCGCGTCGTTGTGCTCCTTGGGGTGCTCCTCGGGCTGCTACTTGAGCCCGGAGCGGACGAACGCGTTGACGATGTTGCGCTGGAGCACCAGGTACAGCGCGAACACCGGCAGGCAGGCGAGGCCCGAGACGGCCATCAGCGGCCCCCAGTCGGTGCCCTCGGTGCCCATGAAGCTGCGCAGCCCCAGCTGGAGGACGGCGTTGCTGCGCTGCATCACCATGGCGGGCCAGAAGTACTCGTTCCACGCGTTGACGAACAGCACGACGGCGAGCGCCGACAGCGCGGAGCGCATATTGGGCACCACGACGGTCCACAGCGTCGTCCAGGACGAGCGCCCGTCCATCGCGGAGGCCTCCAGCAGCTCCCGGGGGAAGCTCTCCAGGTGCTGGCGCAGCAGCAGCACACCGAGCGCCGAGCAGAGGGTCGGGACGACGACGCCCATGATGGTGTTGAGCAGCCCGAGCTGCATCAGCAGCACGTAGTTGGGCAGCATGGTGACCTGGAAGGGCACCAGCCAGGTGCCGACGAACGCGATGTACAGCAGCCGCTTCAGCGGGAAGTTCCACGCGGCGAAGGCGTACGCGGCGAGCAGCCCGGTGAGCAGCTGGCCGACGGCGATCAGCCCGGCCATCGCCAGCGTGTTGAACAGCAGATGCACCACGTCGACCTGGCGGGCCGCGTCCGTGTAGTTCTGCGCCGACAGCGGCCAGGGCAGCGGGGAGAGCGAGTAGACGTCGCCGGGGCGGCGCAGGGACGTGGCGTACAGCCAGTAGATCGGGAAGACGCAGAGCGCGCTGAGCACCGCGAGCACCCCATGGGCGCGCACGGTGCGCAGGCGGCCGCGGTCGCCGACGGCCATTTCGGACACGATGGATGAACTCCTCGGCTATTCAGCTCAGTTGTCGGGCTCAGTTGTCGTGGAAGGCCAGGCGCTCGGACAGCCACACCAGTGCGGCGGCGACCAGTCCGAAGCCGGCGAAGAGCAGCATCCCGGCCGCCGCGCCCATGCCCGCGTCGTAGCTGCGGAATCCGTAGTCCCACAGCAGGTAGTAGACGTTGGTGGTGGAGTCGGCCGGGCCGCCCTGGGTGAGCGAGTCGATCAGCGGAAACGTCCACTGCGCCGACAGCAGCACGGTCATCAGCATCAGGAAGACCAGCGTCGGGGAGAGCAGCGGCAGGGTGATCCAGCGGGTGATCTGTCCACGGGACGCGCCGTCGAGGGCAGCCGCGTCCGCGTAGTCGCCGTTGATGCCGGACAGCGCGGCGGCCACCACGAGGACGGCGAAGCCGAGCACATGCCAGCCGGTGATCAGGATGATGGCGATCTGGGCGTAGCCGCTCTCCTGCAGCCAGTTGACCGAGGTGCCGGTCGCCTGGTTGACCACGCCGCCGCGCGGGTCGAGCAGCCATCCCCAGACCGCGGCTCCGGCCACCGGGGCGACCAGCATGGGCGAGAACACCAGGGCCTGGTAGACGGCCCGGGACCGGCCGCCGAGCCGCCGGGTGAGCAGCCCGACGACCACCGGGATGACGATCGAGAACGGCAGCAGGCCGAGGATCACCTCGACGGTGCGCCACAGCGCGTCGCCGAGTTCCGGGGAGTCCATCATCCGCCGGTAGTTGTCGAGCCCGACCGGTTCCATGGGCGTGGTGGGCAGCAGGTTCCAGGAGTAGAACGACAGCTGGGCGGTCTGCGCCAGCGGCCGGTACACCCAGATGCCCAGCAGGATCAGGGCCGGGGCGAGATACAGATACGGCGCTGCCGCGCGCCGGATCGCGCGCGGCAGCGAGGGCCGCGCCGCCTTGATGGCCTTGCCCATCGGCCGGGGCGGCGCGGCGACCTCCACGAACATCTCTCACTCACTCCATCTCGGGTGCCAGGTCGGGTGCCGGTTCGGGTGCCGGGTCTGTGTCGGGCGTCAGGTCCTGGATGAAGCGCACCATCGCGTCGCGCTCGCTGTCGTACACATCGGGGCCTCGCTCCACCGGCAGCGCGGTGGCCACCAGGGATCCGCCGATGAGGTCGATCCGGGTGAATCCGGCGCCCTCGGCGCCGCGCAGCCTGCCGCTCGGGGACATCGCGTCCACCCGGTACGCCAGCGCGGGCGACACCCACACCGGGACGGTGCCGAGCACACCGGAGCTGATGTGATGCGCGTGTCCGGTGACGATCAGACGGACATCGCTTCCGGCGACGACGGCGCTCAGCCGGCCGGCGCCGCGCAGCCGCAGCAGATGGACGGTGGGCACCGGGGACGGCAGCGGCGGGTGGTGCAGGACCAGCACCGTGCCGAGCGGCGCGGGCCGGGCCAATTCCGCGCTCAGCCAGCCCAGTTGGGCGTCGGACAGATGGCCGTCGTGGCGTCCGGGCACGCTGCTGTCCAGCACCACGATCCGCAGGTCTCCCACCCAGTGCACCCGGTCCGCGGACTGTCCGGCGGGCAGCAGCTCGGCCCGGAACGCGGTGCGCTCGTCGTGGTTGCCCGGCACGTACACCACCTCGGCGCCGATCCGGGTCGCGAACGGGGTGATCACACCGCGCAGCCGCCGGTACGCCTCGGGGGCGCCGCTGTCCGTCAGGTCGCCGGTCAGCAGCAGCGCGGCCACCCGGGCCCCGGAGGCCGCCACCAGCTCGATGGCGGCCTCCAGGTTCGCGAGGGTGTCGACCTGGCCGTGCATCAGCTCACCCTCGGGAAGAATGTGGGTGTCGCTGAACTGCACCAGGGTCAGTTCGGGGGCTGTCATATGCCGACCGGTCATTTCTTCGGCAGCAGCTTGGTGGCCTGCTTCTGGGCGGCCTCCAGCGTGGACTTCGGGTCGGCGCCCTGGTAGACGGCCTTCTCCACCGCGTCCAGCATCTCGTTGCGCGCCTGGATGTAGTTCTTGCCGGGGAAGGACTGCCACGGCTCCATGCGGGCGAGCTGGTCCAGGTTGGGCTTGATCAGCGGGTTCTGCTGCGCCCAGGTCTTCAGGCCCTTCGGGTCGTCGACCAGGCCGGTGCGCAGCGGCAGGTAGCCGATCTTGCTGGAGATCATGGTGTACGCCTGGTCGCTGGTGAGGAACTTGATCAGCTCCCAGGCGGCGCGCTGCTTGGCCTGGTCCTTGGCGTAGACGAAGAGCGCGGAGCCGGAGTTGGTGGGGACGACGGGCTTCTTTCCGAAGCCGGGCGAGGTGGTGGCCCGCAGGTCCCACTTGTCCTTGGAGCCCTTCATGAAGAGCCCCTGGACCGCGCTGGTCTCCAGGATCATCCCCATGTCGCCGCGCGCGAACTCGGTGTACGCCTGCTCCTGGCTGAGCCCCGGCGTGGCCCCGGACTTCACCATGGCCTGGGCCTGCTTGACCGCCTCGATGGCGGGCGGCTGGTCGAAGGTCAGCTGGGAGCGGTCCTCCGAGATCACCCGGCCGCCGTTGGAGCGGACCATGGACTGGAAGCACCAGTCGGTGGCGATTTTGGTCAGGCAGTCGCTGTAGTGGCCGTCCTTGCCGGTCTTCTTCTTGATGGCCAGGGCGTCCTTGGCCACCTCGTCCCACGTCGTCGGGGGCTTGGCGGGGTCGAGACCGGCCTTCTTGAACAGGTCGGCGTTGTAGTAGAGGACCGGGGTGGAGAACACGAACGGGACGCCGTAGGTCTTGCCGGACCAGTCGCCGAGGGTCTGGGCCCGGGTGGCGTACGGGTGGGTGCCGCCGAAGTTCTTCCGTACCGCGTCCTTGCCCACCAGGTCGTCCAGCGGCTGGGCGCCGAGTCCGTTGACGGCGTAGTCGAGGTCGCCGAAGCCGAGCTGGGCCACGTCCGGCGGGTTTCCGGAGGCGGTCTCGTTCTGGACGCTGGAGACGGCGTCGGCGGCCGGGTTGGGGCTGTTCCCTTGCGGCTTCTGTGCGGTCACCTTGATATTCGGGTGAGCCTGTTCGAATTTCTTGATAAGTGCGGTGAACGTGTCCGTCCACGGGCCCGCCTGGCCGAAGTTGTAGCTCTCGAAGGTGATCGACACCTTCTGGTCGGCCGCGAGCTCGGGCACCGGAGAGGAACCGGACTTCTTGTCCTCGGCGGCACCGAGCCCGCCGCACGCCGAGGTGCCGAACAGGATCGCCGCGGCGCCCAGGGCGGCGCCGAAACGGAAACGAGGGGATCTCACGGAAATGCTCCTAGTGAAGCGTCGGGGCATGCTGGTACGGGGAATTCGGCGCGGGCGACGCGGCGAATGAGTCGGATGCCGGGTCGGCCACCGGGTCGGGGGTCCAGGTCAGCCTGCGGCCGCCCGCCCGGTCGAAGAGGTGGATGTGGTGCGGCGCCACGCCGAGTCCCAGCGGGTCGCCGGTGGCCACGCCCAGCGGTCGTGGTCCGCGCAAGCTGACCTCGGCGGAGCCGACGGCGCAGTGGGCGACCTCGTCGCTGCCCAGGTTCTCCACCGCCCGGACCCGTGCGCGCAGCATCGGCATCGCGGCCGGGGCGAGGTGCTCGGGCCGCACGCCCAGCACCACATCGCGCGGGGGCAGCTCACCGGCGATGCCCAGGGGGACGTCGATGTCCTCGGCCACCGCCCGCAGTTCGCCGTCCCGGCTGACGATCCGGGCGTCCAGGAGGTTCATCGGCGGCGCGCCGAGGAAGCCCGCGACGAAGACCGAGGCCGGTTCGTCGTAGACCTCGGAAGGCGTGCCCACCTGCTCCAGGCGGCCCGCGTTCAGCAGCGCGATCCGGGTCGCCATGGTCATGGCCTCGACCTGGTCGTGGGTGACGTACACGAAGGTCGAACCGAGCCTGCGGTGCAGGCTGGTCAGTTCGGCGCGGGTGGAGGACCGCAGCTTGGCGTCGAGGTTGGACAGCGGCTCGTCCATCAGGAACGCGCCGGGGTCGCGCACCAGCGCCCGGCCGAGCGCCACCCGCTGGCGCTGGCCGCCGGACAGCTCGCGCGGGCGGCGCTCCAGCAGTTCGCCGAGGTCGAGCACCTCGGCGACCTCCGCCACCTTGCTCCGCGTCTCGGACCGCGACCGGCGGCGGGCGCGCAGCGGGAAGCCGATGTTCCGGGCCACGCTCAGATGCGGGTAGAGGGCGTAGCTCTGGAAGACCATGGCGAGGTCGCGGTCGCGCGGCGGGGTGTGGGTGATGTCGGTGTCGTCGAGGCGGATGCGGCCCGCGGTGGGCGGGGTGAGTCCCGCGATCATCCGCAGCAGGGTCGACTTGCCGCAGCCGCTCGGTCCGAGCAGGACCAGGAACTCGCCGTGCCCGACATCCAGACTGACCCCGTCGACGGCGACGGTCCGGCCGAAGCTTTTGGTCACGCCCTCGATGCCCAATCGGCTCACGAGTCAATTCCTTTCCCGCCGGGTTATGGTGCGGAAGAACAACAACAGCCACAGATGTATTCGAGGTAAACCAGCCCTGACGATATAAGTTCGTCGGCCGGTGATTGATTTCTTCAATCAGCCGAGTGGAGCAGGGAATTGACAAGAAAGCGGACAAGGCCCGCGGGTCAGCATGGAACCCATGCGCTCTCGGCCCCTCCTGGCATTCATTTGTACCGCCACTTTTCTGGTCTATCTCGACACCAGCATCACTCCGGTCGCCCTGCCCGATATCCGGGCGGACTGGGCGGTGGCACCACAGCCGGGCAATGGCTGCTCGACGCCTACACGCTGGCGTTCGCGTGTCTGCTGCTGACGGCGGGCTCGCTGGGTGACCGGCTGGGCCGCCGGACCGTCCTGGCCCTGGGCATCGCCGGGTTCACCGCGGCGTCGGCGGGCTGTGCGCTCGCCCCGGACACCGGCACGCTGATCGCCGCGCGGGCCGCGCAGGGTGTGTTCGCGGCGGCGATCGTGCCGTTGTCCCTGGCGGTGACCTCGGGGCTGTTCGACGACGCGCGGCAGCGGGCCCGGGCCATCGGGATCTGGGGCGGCACCAGCGGTGTGGCGCTGGCCCTCGGACCGCTGCTGGGCGGGCTGCTGGTGGAGGCCGCCGGGTGGCGCAGCATGTTCTGGATCAACATCCCCATCGGACTGGTCGCCCTGATCGGGCTGCTCGCCACCATGCCGCCCGCCCCGCCGTCCGGTGCCGCGCGGCGGGTCGACGTCCTCGGCCAGCTGCTGTTCACCGGCGGCGGGGCCGCGCTCACCTTCGTGGCCATCGAGGGGCGCGCCCTCGGCTGGCTGTCCGCTCCGGTCCTCGGACTGTGCGCGGTGGCGGTGGTGGCGCTCGGGCTGTTCGGCTGGTGGGAGTCGCGGACACCGGAGCCGATGCTGCCGCCCGCGCTGCTGCGCATCCCGACCGTGGCGATCGCCTGCACCGTCAACTTCCTGGGCCTGCTGGGGCTGTACGCGGTGCTGTTCCTGCTCACCACCCATCTGCAGGGTGCGCTCGGGCTGTCGGCTCTCCAGACCGGGCTGCGTTTCGTGACCCTGTTCGGCTGTCTGGCGGTGGCGGCGGTCGTCGCCTCGTCGGTGGTGGCACGCTGGGGCACCCGCCGCACGATGGTGACCGGGCTGGTGTGCGTGGCGGCCGGGCTGGCGGGGCTGACCCTGGTGGAGACCGGTGTCGGCTATCCCGGTTACGCGTGGGCGCTGGTGCTGCTCGGGGCGGGTGTGCCGCTGTCGAGCGGGGTGGTGGCGATCCAGGCCATGATGGGCGACGTACCGCCTCGGCTGGCCGGGACCGCGTCGGGCACCGTGAACACCTTCCGGCAGTTCGGCGCCGTCCTCGGGGTCGCGCTGGCAGGGCTCCTGTCCCCGGAGCGCGGTGGCACGGTCCACTCGATGCATCTGACCTTCCTGGCCACGGCGGTGGCCGCGGCCCTGGCCGCCGTGCTGACGGCGGTGGTGCTGCCCGCCGGATCAGCGGCGCGGCGGCCAGTCGAAACCGACGGGGTTGGGGACCGGGACGGCGCCCTCGGCCATGATCAGGTCGGCGAACGGGCGCACACACGCGACTAGTTCCTCGGTTCGCGCCTGCCCCAGCACCCGGTAGGGGCGCGCCGCCAGGCGGTCGGTGTCCGTCTCGATCCGCTCGCGGACGAGGGCACCGGCCGCCGTGAGCGTTCCGTCCCCGTACAGCCAGCCCCGGTGGGCGAGTTCGTCCAGCGCCCCGGACCACTGGCCTTCCGTCCACTTGTGGTACTTCTCGGCGTCGGACCGTGGCGAGCGGCCGGACGCGGCGGCCAGCACATGCGCCGCACACGGCTCGATCTCCTGCCCGGCCAGCACCACGGCATGGCCGTCGCCCCGGTATTCGCGCAGCGTGGTGAGCGCCTGCCACAGCGCCAGATGCGGTGCGTCGGGCACCGGCAGCGCGGCGTTGGCCGCACCCAGCGGGCGCCCGCCCGCGCCGTGCACGACGGTGGCGGCGGCCGTGGCGAGTTCGGCCGCCCGGGCCAGCCCGGGGGCGTCCAGCACCGGCCCGGCCAGTCGGCGCAGCGCCGCGTCCATGGCGGCCAGCCGGGCCCGGAGGAAGTCGTGCGGGGTGGCGTGGTCCCACAGCGCGGGCATGGAGCGGGCCACCATCACGGGCGCCAGGTGGTAGAACACCGAGGTCGCGGCGGCGGCGCCGATGGCGCCCAGCGGTGCGGCCCGGCAGCCGAAGTACCACATCCACCGGCCGGGCAGCCCGAGCGGCGCGGTGGCGGCCTGGGTCTCCGGCGCGTAGTAGAGGACGGCGTGCACCGGTTCGGCGGTGTGCCAGGCGTACCGGACCAGGTTCATTTCCACGCTCGCCTGCTTTTCGTGTCGGCCATGGCCCGTACGATCCGGTCGAGGATGTGCGGTGAGGTGGCCAGATTGAGGCGGGCGTGGCCCGCGCCGGACGCGCCGAAGAGGCGGCCCGCGCTGAGCGCGACCCTGGCCCCGCGCAGCCAGAACTCCGCTGGTTCTGCGGGCAGTTGGAGGGCGCGGAAGTCCAGCCAGGCCAGATACGTGCCCTCCGGGAGGCGGTAGCGGACGGCGGGCAGCCACTCGCCCAGCAGGTCCGCGAGCAGCCGCCGGTTGGTGTCCAGGGTACGGACCACCTCGGCCAGCCACGGGCCGCCGTGGCGGTAGGCGGCGGCCCCGGCGACGATGCCGAGCGGGCTCACGCCCCCGGTCGCCGCCACCGGCAGCGCGGACCAGCGGGCGCGGTCGCGCTCCGAGGTGACGATGGCCTGGGCGCACATGAGCCCGGGGATGTTCCACCCCTTGGAGGCGGACACCAGGGTGACGGTGTGGTGTGCCGCGGTGTCCGACAGCGACGCGTACGGCACATGGCGGTGGCCGGGGAACACCAGCGGGGAGTGGATCTCGTCGGCGACAACCCGGCCGCCGTGCCGGTCGACCACGGCGGCGATGTCACGCAGTTCGCGCGCGGTGGCGACCGTGCCCAGCGGGTTGTGCGGATTGCAGAGCAGCAGGGTGCGGCCGCCCTCCGCGAACGCCCGGTCCACGGCGTCCGGGTCGAGCGTGGGCCGCCCGTCCACGGCGCTCATGGGCACCTCGCTGAGCGGCCGCCGGGAGCCGCGTACGACGTCGGCCAGCGGCGGGTAGGCGGGCACCGGGAGGATCACCGGGCTGCCGGGCGCGGAGTGCGCCTCGAGGGCGACCCGTACGCCGTGCACCACGTCGGGCAGCGGGAACACCTGGCCGGGGTCGACCGGCCACCGGTGGGTACGGCCCAGCCAGTCGGCGCACGCGGTCTTCAGCTCCTGGCGGGAGCGGTCGTCCGGGTAACCGAACGCACCGTGGCGCACCGCCGCGTCGACGGCGTCGCGGACGGGTGGCGCCGTCCCGTAGTCCATCTCCGCGACCCACGCGGGGAGTACGTCCGGTGGGTGGCGGGTCCACTTCAGCCCGCCGGTCGTGACCGGAAGACCGGAAGGTGCCTGATGCGTCGCGGTCATCGCCCGGCCACCGGCTCGGGCCGGTACTCCCGGCCACGGGTGACCACCAGCACCGGTTCGGCCAGCACCGACAGATCCCGCAGCGGGTCGCCGGGCACGGCGATCAGGTCGGCGTCGCGGCCCGGGGTGAGGCTGCCGGTCGATCCGGCCACGCCAAGGGCGGCCGCCGCGTCGCTGGTGGCGGCCCGTATCGCCTCGGCGGGGGTGAAGCCGTAACCGGCCATGGTGGCCAGGGCGGTGGCGTACGCGGAGTGCGGGGTGTCGCGGATACCGGCGTCGGTTCCGGCGATGAACCGCACCCCTCGGCGGCGCATCTCGCCCACCACCTGGCGGCGCCGCGCGGCGTACGCCTCGTCGCGGGCCAGCAGCGGGTTGAACGTGCCGCACACCGGGATGCCCGCCTCGGCGATGGCGTCGGCGAGGGCGGGGTCGAAGCCGTCGAAGCCGCGCTCGGTCTGCCAGGTGCAGTGTTCGATGGTGTCCATGCCGTGGGCGACGGCGGCGCGGATGCCCTCGACGCCGTGCGCGTGCGCGGACACCGGCATCCCGAGCAGGTGTGCCTCGGACACGGCGGCGGCCAGTTCGGCGTCGGTGAACTGGGGCAGCCAGGGCTTGGAGTGGGGCGTGGTGTGGCCTCCGGTCACCATGATCTTCAGCAGATCGGCGCCCCACAGGGCCTGCTCCCCGACCATCCGGCGGATGTCGTCGACGCCCTCGCACCCTCCGCCGAGATACCAGCAGTGGCCGCTGGGCGAGGTGAGCGGCCGGGTGGCGGTGAGCAGCCGGGGGCCCTGGCCCACACCGTCGTTGATCTCATCGCGCAGGACGATGTCCAGGAAGCCGTAGCCACCCAGGTCGCGGGCGGTGGTGACACCGGCGGCGAGCAGCGCGCGGGCGTTGCTCCGCATGGTCTCCAGCAGCTCGGGGCCACTGGCCCGCCGAAGCGCCGGTACCGGGTCGGGGCCGCCGTCCATGGTGAGGTGCACATGCGCGTCGATCAGCCCCGGCAGCAGGGTGCCGTCGGGGAAGTCCACGTGTTCCAGGGCCGTGGGCAGTTCGCTGATCCGGCCGACCGCCCGGATCACCCCGCCGCCCACCAGCACCCCGCCGTCGTGCAGGGTCCCGCCGTCGCCGGTCACGACGCGGGCGGCCGTGTAGAGCTTCATCGCGGAGACTGTCCGTCCCGGAGCCACCCGGCGACCCGGGGCCCGATGACCGGACTGTCCTTGATCCACTGGAAGTGGTCGCGGTGGCGGACGGCCGACGACGCGTCGATGTGCCAGCGGGTGACGTCGGCCGTCGCGACCCGGCCGCACAGGAAGTCCACGTTGGACTTCGGGCCCAGCGGGTCCTCGTCCAGGGAGATCGCCAGCACCGGCAGCTTCAGCGCGGCCAGCTTGCGGTCGTAGTCGTACGTCCGGTTCCGGGGCCGGTAGCGGCTGGTCAGCGAGTGGCGGGACCAGTCGGCCATCACCCGGCCCCGCATGGCGCCGGGGATGAGCACCCCGCCGGGCCACCGCCCGGTGAGCCGGGCGACCAGGCCGATCCACTGGATCTTCCACAGTGCCTCGAACCAGCGCCTGGGCTCGAACGCCTTCCAGTACACGCTGCCGGTGCCGATGACGGTGACGCTGGAGATCCGGTGCGGCGCGGTGGCGGAGTACAGCAGCGCCACCTGGCCGCCGAGGCTGTGCCCGAACAGATGCAGCGGCGCCTGCGGAAAGCGCGTGGCCACGGCGTCGACGATCGCGGGCATGTCGACCTCGAGCAGCTCCCGGTAGCCGAAGTTCGGCGCGTCGCCCAGCTTCGGGGTGGACTCGCCCTGGGCCCGCAGATCGACCGTGGCCACCGAGCATCCGGCGGCCGCCAGGGCCTTGGCCATCGGCAGATAGAACTTGGCCTTCATCGCCATCGCGGGCAGCATCAGCACCACGGGGGCGGCCGGGTCCTGATGCGGCAGCAGCCGGACGACGAAGCCCGCGCCGTCCGTTGTGGTCAGCCGCAGCTCTTCGAGCGTGCCGAACTCCGAGGGCCGCTCGTCGCGCTTGCTCGGCGTCGTCATCAGCGCTCCTGGTCCGCGCCGGTGGCCACGTCCACGACGTAGTCGAAGGTGGCCTTGGCGACGAGCACACCGGCGTCGTCGTACATCAGCGCCTTGCCGTCCACGTCCATCCGCAGCTCGCCCTCGGCCGCCAGCACCTCGCGGATCGCCCGCTCGTCGATCATCCCGATGGCCCGGATCCGGCCGATGGCGGGCTTGCGGAAGGCGGTCCTGCTGTCGCGCAGTACGAAGCGGCGGATGGTGTGCAGCCGGGTGGCGGCGGCGCCGAGGAAGGCGGCGGCACCGGCGATGTCGGCGGCGAGGAACAGGGCGCCCGCGTGCACGGTGCCCATGTGGTTCTTCACGTGTTCCTCGCCGGGAACCTCCACGACGGCGCGCTCCGGGCCGATTTCGGTGACCCGCACCCCGGCGTGGTTGCCGAACGGTACGAGGGTCGTGCAGACGCGCCGGATCTCGTCGTAGTCCGGGTCGGCCGGGTCGATGTGGCCGAACGCCTCGGAGTAGGCGCCGCCGGGCTGGGTCTTCACGTCGGTGGTCACGCTCGTCATCCCCTGAATGATCGGGTCATGCTTGTCATGGTTGACGCGGGTCAGTTGGCGCGGGTCACTGGAAGGTGCGCAGCACCCGGCGGCCGATGGACCAGCGCAGCACCTCGGACGCCCCTTCGTAGATCCGCACCGCCCGGGCCTCCACCAGGAAGCGGGCCACCAAGTGGTCCTCGCACACCCCGAGCCCGCCGTGCAGCTGCACCGCCCGGTCGAAGACCCGCCAGACCGCCTCGGCCACGAACGTCTTGGCGACGGACGCGGCGTGGCGGGCGTCCGAGCTGAGCGGGCCCTGCTCGTCGAGGACGGCGGCGGTGGAGTGGATCAGGGCCCGGGACGCGGTGATGTCGATCTCGTTGTCCGCGACCAGCCCTTGCGCCATGCCGTGCTCGGAGATCGGCACACCGAAGGCGGAGCGGCCCCCGATGTGGCGCGCGGACAGTTCATGGGCGCGGGTGGCCAGGCCCAGCCAGTTCATGCACAGGGTGAGCCGGGAGGGCGCCAGCCGGGCCTGGGCGTGGTCCAGGCCCCGGCCGACCTGGCCGAGCACCGCGCTGTCGGGGACCACGCAGTCCTCGAACGCCACCTCGCTGTGGCCGCCGGGGTTGCTGTGGTCCAGGGTCGGCATCCGGCGGCCGACCTTCATCCCGGGGTTGTCCTGGTCGACCAGGAAAAGGGTGACACCGTCGTCGGTATTGGCCACGCAGATGGTGAACGCGGCGCCCTCGGCCCCGGTGGTGAAGTGCTTCCTGCCGTTGATCACCCAGCCGTCGTCGGTCTCCTCGGCGACCGTCATCAGCATGCGCGGATCGGATCCGGCGCCGGGGGCGGGCTCCGTCATGGCGATGGCCGAGCGGACCTCGCCCGCGGCCAGCGGGGCGAGGTAGCGGCGGGTCTGCTCCGGGTCGCACGCGTGCGCCAGGAGGTGGATGTTGCCGTCGTCGGGCGCCGAGCAGTTGACGGCGAGCGGGCCGATCAGGCTGGTGCCCGCGGCCTCCATCACCACCGCCGCCCCGCGCATGTCCAGACCAAGACCGCCGTGTTCGACGGCGGACATCGGGCCGAAGACGCCCGCCTCCTTGGCCGCCTTCTGCAGCTCCAGGCGCAGGGCGTCGTCCATCGGGCGGCCGTCCACCACCACCTCCCGCTCGACGGGGAGGACGCGGTCGTCAATGAAGGCGCGGGTACGGGCGGCGAGTTCCTGTGGGCTGGGCACCGCGGACTCCTCCTCGGCTCGTGGCGAGCGTCAACCGGCATGTCGCGACCATTCCGCCAGAACGCCGCGCGCGGGGCCCGTGTCATTGCCAGAACCAATCGGCCGAATGGAGACCGGTGCCGTGTTCTTCTGACGTGCTCTCCTTCGGAGAGACTGCCGGTGCCCGCCGATACCGCTCCGATACGAGGAGGACGAATACCGTGGCGACTTTGGCTGACTGGACGGCCCTGGAGGTCGCGGCCGTCCGCGACGAGGCGGCGGAAGTGCGCTCATTCGAACTGGTCGATCCGGACGGCGGGCTTCTGCCGGAATGGGAACCGGGCGCGCATATCGACGTACTCGCCCCGGACGCCGCTACGGTCGATTCCGCCGATCCCGAATCGGTACGCCAGTATTCACTGTGCGGAAATCCCGGCGACCGCCGCCGTTACCGGATCGCGGTATTGCGCGAGGAGAACGGCCGTGGTGTCTCGCGCTTTCTGCACGACCGTATCGAGTCCGGTTCCCGGCTGCTGGTGGGCGCCCCGCGCAACAATTTCCCGCTCGTCGCCTCCCCCCGCTATCTGTTCATCGCGGGCGGCATCGGCATCACGCCGCTGCTGCCGATGCTCCGCGCGGCGGCCGCCCGGGGCGCGGAGTGGGGGCTGTACTACGGAGGGCGGCGGCGGGATCGCATGGCGTTCGTCGCAGAACTCGACGGTCATGGCGGCCAGGTGCGGGCGCTGCCCGAGGACGAACACGGGCTGCTGCCGCTGGCCGGAATCCTGGACACCGCGCGGCCGGACACCGCCGTCTACTGCTGCGGTCCCGAGCCGCTGCTCGCCGCCGTCGAACGGCTGTGGGGCGAGCGGCGTACGGGCACCCTGCACATCGAACGCTTCCAGCCCCGCCCCCAGGAGCCCTCCGCCGTCCCCGACCGGGAGTTCGAGGTCCGCCTCGCCACCACGGGCACGACCGTCCGGGTCGGCGCCGGGCAGTCCATCATGGACGCCCTCGGCTCGGCGGGAGTCGACGTCCCGTCGTCCTGCCGCGAGGGGACCTGCGCCAGCTGTGAGACCACCGTGCTCGACGGCGAGGTCGAGCACCGCGACTCGGTGCTGACCGAGGACGAGCGGGTCAACGGCACCACGATGATGCTCTGTGTGTCACGGGCCGCGTCCCCGCAATTGGTGCTCGACCTCTGACGCGATAGCGAACGGCCATGGACCGGTTGTCCAGTCCAATCATGGACGGGTGATGACGCGTCGTCCGGCACACTCGACCGGAATCGGGGAATCGAGTAGATCGGACATCACATGCAGCTCACCGTTCTTGGATGCCGGGCCGGAATGCCCGCGGACGGACAGCCGAGTTCCGGCTATCTGGTGGAAACCGCGGGCGCGCGACTGCTGCTCGACTGCGGGCCGGGTACGGCCGTCGCCTTGAGCGCGGTCGCACCGCCGACCTCCCTGGACGCCGTGGTCATCACGCATTTCCACTCCGATCACTGCTACGACCTGCTGCCGATCGGTAAATCGCTGCTGAACGGACTGCTCCAAGTGCAGGGCGGCCCGCCGCGCCTCACGGACGAAATCAGCCCCGTTCCGCTGTATGTCCCGACCGGCGCACGGGAATTGTTCGCCACCTGGGGATCGCTGTTTCCGGTGACCACGCTCCCGCTGCTGGACCGGGCCTTCGAGGTGGCGTTCGACGTGCGCGAGTACACCCCCGGGGAAAGCTTCCAGGTCGGCGACTGCACCGTCACCCCCCGGGAGTTGCGGCACGTCCTGCCGAACTGCGGGGTGCGGGTGGAGGCCCCATCCGGCTCCCTCGCGTACACCGGGGACACTGGCGTCACCCAGGCGTTGACCGAACTGGCCGCCGGGGTGGACCTCCTGCTCGCCGAGGCGACCCTCGCCGAGCCCGACCACAGCGACCACGGCCACCTCTCCGGTACGGACGCGGGCCGCGCGGCGCACGCGGCGGGCGTCGGCGAGCTGGTGCTCACCCACTTCGCCTCGAACGAGCCGGAGTGGCTCGCCCACCTCGCCAAGACCGCCGCGAACGAGTTCCCCGGCCCCGTCCGGCAGGCCTCCCCCGGCCTGAAAGTCGCGGTGCGGAAAGCCGGATAGTCCTCAGCTCTCCTTGATCTTGGAGCTGAGCGCCTCAAGGGCGTGTGCGTAGCCGCGCCACCCCATCCCCGAGGCATAGACGGCCGCGGACTCGGCGAAGATGTCCTGGCGTGTCTTTCCGTCCACGGCGGCGAAGGGAGAGATATGCACCACGGCGAAGGGCAGGCCGGTGTCGTTGAGGGCGTCCAGCAGTGAGTAGCCGTAGGGCGTGAGGCCGGCGGGGTTCACGACGATGAGGTCAAGGCTGTCCTGGCGCACATGGAGCCAGTCGACGAGTGAACCCTCGTGGTTGGACTGGAAGTGCTGAACGGCGACACCGATCCTGGCCGCGGTGTCATCGATGTCGCGTTCGATGTCGGCCAGGGTGGCGTGCCCGTATTTGTCGGGGCGTCGTTTGCCGAGCCGGTTCAGGTTCGGGCCGTGGAGTACTGCAGCTCGCATGGTGAGGTTCTCCGTCGTCGGGGGGATGTGGTCGGGCGTGGGTCGCCGCTCGCCTAGCGCGGCCAGTTCGCCGCGCTGAGCAGACGCGCGGTCGACTGCATCGCGCGCTCGGCGACCCAGGCCACGGGCAAGGTCTCCAGCGCGTCCGAAACGGGTTCGACCGTCACGGGCGGAGGCGTGCCGCCACCGGCGGCGAGGGCCGCGCGGAGGAAGTCGGCCAGCGGGAGCACGCCGTCGCCCGGGAACGTCCTCAGGTGGCGGGATTCCTCGGCCAGGCTCTTGCCCGGCCTGGGAACGAGATCGGACAGCTGGAGGCCCGCGGTGAGGGCGAGAACATCCGGCGTGAGTGCGGTGATGTCCGCACCCGAGCGGAAGAAGTGCACGACGTCGACCACGAGCTTCGCCCGCGGGGAGTCGGCGGCGCGTACGAGGTCCACGGCGGTGGGCAGGTCGCGGACGGTGCTGTAGGGCATGAACTCGAAGGCGACGTCGGCGGTGGTGACCCGCTCGCACAACGTGGCGAACTCCCGTTTCGCATCCTCCACCGTTCCCGAGAACGCGGCGACATGGACCCGGTCCGGGTTCAGTATCTCGATCAGGTCGATGACGAGTGCGTTGAGGTGTCGGGTCATACCGCGTTCGCCGAGGCGGATCAGTTCGAGTTCCGCGACCCGCAGCTCGCGCTCGCGGAGGGCTTCGGCCATGGTCTCGGGTGGGATGCCGCGTTCCAGGCACGCCACGCACTGCGCCACCGAGATACCGATCGCGGGGAATCCGCTGCGCCGCGCCGCGTCCAGGGAGGCTTCGAATTCCCGTCCGCGGAAGGTCATGGCGCCCAGGGCCAGTTGGTCGTGTGTCATGGTGCGGAGGTGCCTTTCACCGGTGGGTGAGCTGTGCCGGGCGGGCCGCGCCGAGGTCCACGGGCCCGCCGGTCCGGGCGGATTCGTAGATCGCGAGGACGATCTCCAGGGCCTTCCTGGCCTCACGCCCGGTGACGAGCGGCTCGCGGCGGTCGGCGACGGCGTCGATGAAGTCGTCGATCTGCAGGGCGTGGTAGGGCGTGAGCCCCTCGTGGATCGTGGTGAGGGACGGGTCGGAGTCGATCTCGGTGGAGTGGACGGGCCGGTAGCTCTCCTCTCCGGCGACGGTCCAGATGTCGTTGAACGCCGGTTCGCCCTCGGGGAATTCGGTGATGCTGACGGTGGCGCCGTTGTCCCCGGTGACCAGCACCTGTGTACCGAGTCCGGGGGCGAGGGTCGTACCGGCCTGGATGACGCCGAGGGCGCCGTTCGCGAATTCGAGGGTGGCCACGGCGGTGTCCTCGACCTCGATGTGCTCGCCGTGCTTGAGCGTGGCGATGTTCCCGCTCACGCGGACGACCGGTGACCCCACGCACCACTGCAGGAGGTCGATGTAGTGGATGGCCTGGTTGATGAGTACGCCGCCACCGTCGGCCTCCCACGTTCCCCGCCACGGATCGGAGGTGAAGTAGGCGGCATCACGCCCGAGGCGCAGGGCGACACTCGCGAAGACGGGGGTACCGATACGGCCGTTCCGTATGGCCGCATGGGCGCGTTGCGAGGCTTCCCAGAAGCGTCGCTGGAAGAGCCCTCCGAAGGTCACACCGGCGGATTCCGCCGCGTCGATCATGTTGTCCGCCTCGGCGAGCGAGATGGAGATCGGCTTCTCGCACAGCACGTTGAGGCCGTGACGGGCCGCGGCGACGACGGTGGCTTCGTGGGAGGGGTGGGGGGTGCAGACGGTGACGGTGTCGACGCCTGAGCGCATGAGGTCGGTGGCGTTGTCGTAGGTATGGGGGATGCCGAACCTGGTGGCGAACTCCGCGGCCCGTGTGCCGTCGATGTCGCAGCAGGCGTGCAGCTCGACGCGGTCGTTGGCGAGCAGCGCCTTCGCGTGATTCAGCGCGATCTTGCCGCATCCGATGATTCCCACGCGGACTGTCCGGGTCATGGTTGTCTCGGTCCTTGTCTTCGGGTGACGGACGGCTCTATCGGGTGACGGACGGCCGCTGGGGCTGCGGCTGTGGCGGCGCGGCTGTGGCGGCGGATGGCTTGCCCAGCTCGGACATCGGGGTCCGGTAGGTCTCCCTGCCGGTCGCACACGAGGCGGCGGCGACCCCCATGGCGAAGGCGACGAGGAGGGCCACCGGGATCCAGCCGCCAGGGCCGTCGCCGAGAATCGCGTAGGCGATGGTGGGTGCGAAGCCCGCGAAGCCGATGCCGACCTGGGTGCCGATCGCCGTTCCGGAGTAGCGAACGGGGGTGCTGAACCACTCCCCGTACATCGAGGGCCAGGTGGCGTTCAGGCAGCTATAGCAGCACGAGGTGACGAGGAACGCGGCACAGAAGATGTACACGAGGTTCGCCGTGGACAGCGCGTGGAGATACAGGAACATGGTCGCGGTGAAGCCGAGTGCTCCGCCGATGAACACCGGCTTGCGGCCGATCCGGTCCGCCAGCAGCGCGAAGAGTGGTTGCAGCACCAGGGCGAGGGCGTTGGCGAAGATGGCCACCCACAGCATGGTGGTCCGCGACAGCCCGATGCCGTCCCCGGTGGCGTAGGCGAGGGCGAAGACGGAGAAGATGCTGCCGCCGACGGAATTGAACTGGCACAGGGCCACGCGCAGCACATCCCAGGGCTGCGACCGCAGAACGGCGACCGCCGGCAGTCGCGCGGTGCGGTCGCCGTCCTTCTTCTCCGTGAATTCCTGGGGCTCCTCCAGGCGCCGCCGCACCCAGTAGGCCACCACGACCACCACGGCACTGGACCAGAACGGGATGCGCCAGCCCCAGGCGAAGAGCTGCTGGTCCGGAAGCGTGGAGACCGCCAGGAACATCAGGCTCGCGAGGATGAATCCGGCCTGGGTCCCGGTGAGAGTCCAGCTGGTGTAGAAGGCACGGCGGGTCGGTGGCGCGTGTTCCAGGGTGAGCGAATTGGCACCGGCCTGCTCGCCACCGGCGGAGAATCCCTGGGCGAGCCGGAGCAGCACCAGCAGGACAGGGGCGAGTATGCCGACGCTGCTGTAGGACGGCAGACACCCGATGAGGAAGGTGGACACCCCCATGAGAAGGAGGGTGAAGAGCATGACTTTCTTGCGCCCGACACGGTCCCCGAAGTGGCCGAGGACCACGCCTCCAACGGGGCGCGCGACGTAGCCGACACCGAAGGTGGCGAGCGAGGCCAGAGTGCCGATGGCTCCCTGGGCACTGGTGAAGAACACGTCGTTGAAGATCAGCGCCGCGGCGGACCCATAGACGTAGAAGTCGTAGTACTCGAGCATGCTGCCGAGGAAGCTGGCACGGGCGGCGCGGCGGGCCTTGGCCTCGTTCCACGTGGCCTCGTCGAGGGAAACGGAAGGGGTCGTCAGGGGCATGGCTGGGCCTTTCCGGGTGCGTGTGCCCCCAGCGCGGCTCCGTCGGAGGGGGCGGCACCGACTTTGTACCACCTGGACCAAAGTTTCGTTAACCCCCTGGACCAAAAGACGGCACACACGCGCGGGGCCCGCCACGCGCCACGGCGCGGCGGGCCCCTGTTCTGCGGAGCTTCGGGTCTAGCGGGAGGCGGCGAAGGCGCGGATCACCACATCGCCGATCATTTGGCGGAAGTGAGCGCGCGCCTCGGGCCCGTCGAGGGCGTAGTCGTACAGGGCATCGAACGTGTACTGGTTCGTGATGTGGAACAGCGAAAAACTGTTGATGAGGACCTGGACGTCGATGGGCTCGGCGTCCTCGCGGATGCTTCCCTGTTCGCGGCCGCGGCGCAGGATGTCGGCGACGATGTCGAGCATCGGGGCCCAGAGCGTTCGCAGCTCTCCGGAGCGGCGGATGTAGGCCCCGTGCAGCATGTTCTCGCCGACCACGAGGCGGACGTACTCGCGATGCGTGTCGTGGTGATCGAACGTCTTCTCCGCGAGCCGCCGCAGGGCCGCGACGGGATCGAGGTCCGCGGGCCCCACCTCCCGCAGCAGCGTCTCGGCCATCTGCCGGTACGACCGTTCCAGCACGGCCGTGTACAGGCCTTCCTTGCTGGTGAAGTAGTAGTAGATCATCCGCTTGGTCGTGGCGGTCTTTGCCGCGATCTCGTTCACACTCGCGGCTCCGAGACCGCGCTCCGCGAACTCCGCCGTGGCCACGGCGAGGATGTCTGCCTTCACCTGCTCAGGATTACGTCGGCCCCGGGCCCGGTTCTGCCCGCCCGGTTCGGTGACAGCCATCCCGCTCCTCGCCATCCGTTCGCTCACTCTGCGCGCCCACGCGACCGGGCTCGAGCCTACCCCCCGGCCGTCACGATGAGCGCCGAGCACTCGGAGGGTGCGGGTCTTCTCCAGGTCAGGCGGAGCCGACCATGGGTGAGGTGGCGAGCGAGCCGGTCACCACCTCGGCGGCGGCGATACCGGAGACCCGGGTGGCACCGAAGGTGACCAGATCGGCGGGGTCGTTGCCACCGCCCGGCGGGAAGCCCATCTCCACGACGACGGCGTCCGGGCGGCGGCGCAGCAGGCTCGCCACGGCGTCGGACACCCAGCGGTGGCGGGCCGCGTCGCGCACCACGACGATGAGGACCCGGCCGGTGGCCGGGGCCAGTACCTGGTGTTCCAGCGCCAGGCCCGCGTGGTCGACGTCGGCCTCGGTCAGGCGGACCGATGTGGTCGTGGGCCGGAGCCCGCGCAGCGGCGCGGCGAGTCCCCAGGGTGTGTGGCCGTCCACGGCGAGGCTCATCGCCGGGGAGAACTCCGCCACATGGACATCGCGGGAGACCGGCAGCACATCGGGTGCGCCCGGGCGGCGGCGCACCCGGATGGCCCGGCGCGCGGCGGCCAGGCCGATGTCGGAGCGGGTGTCATCGGGCCGGACGGATCGCGCCCGCTCGCCGGACCAGGTGGCGAACCGCCGTACCCGCGCGGCCGCTTCGGTCAGCCGCTCCTCCGTCAGCTCACCCTGGTCCACGGCACGTACGACGGCGTCGACCAGGCCTTCGGCGACGTCCTGACCGGCGTTCTCGCCACCCACACACACCGCGTCGGCCCCCGCGGCCAGTGCCTTGACGGTGGCTCCGCCGATGCCGTAGCGGTCGGCGACCGCGCCCATCTCGATGGCGTCCGTGACCACCAGGCCGGTGAAGCCGAGTTCGTCGCGCAGCAGATCCACCAGGACCCGGCGGCTGAGCGTGGCGGGGAGCACGGGGTCGTACGCCGGTACCAGCAGATGCGCCGTCATCACGGCGCGGACACCGGCCTCCATCGCGGCGATGAACGGGGGCAGCGCGGCCCGGGCGATCTCCTGCGCACCGGCGGCCACCGTGGGCAGCCCGTGGTGGGAGTCGACGGCCGTGTCGCCGTGGCCGGGGAAGTGTTTCGCGCAGGCGGCGACCCCCGCGGACTGCAGACCGCGGATCCAGGCGGCGGTGTGCCGGGAGACGACATCGGTGCGCGCGCCGAAGGAGCGCACACCGATGACCGGGTTGAGGGCGTTGGAGTTGACGTCGGCGCTCGGCGCGTAGTTCAACGAGACCCCGGCCGCGTGCAGTTCACGGCCGACGTCATGGGCCACGCGCTCGGTCAGGGCGACGTCGTCCACCGTGCCGAGCGCCAGGTTTCCCGGGCGCGTGGCGCCGGACAGCGCCTCGATGCGGGTGACGTCCCCCGCCTCTTCATCGATGGCGATGGCCAGGTCCGGGTTCTCCGCGCGGAGTCGCGCGGTGAGCGCGGCGACCTGCTCGCCGTCCACGATGTTCCGCCCGAACAGCACGACCGATTCAAGGCCCTCGCCGATCCCGCGCCGCACCCAGTCCGGAGCGGTGGTCCCCACGAAGCCCGGTTGCAGTACGGCATGGGCCAGCCGCGTCACTTCCGGATTGCTGCTCGCTCGCATGGCAGGGCCTCCGAGGCGTGATGACGCACGCCGCTGCGAACTCGACAGCTCGACAAGCTCGACGGCGCGATACAGATCACCAGGATGTTGGCCTAGACCATTCAGAGTGTCAAGGTGTCATTCCCCCGGCGGCGACGGCCAGCCCGCCCGCACCCGTTCCGGATGGCCCTCCGGTTCCGGCTCCGGACCCGCCGTCCGCCGCCAGTGCTCGGCCACCTGCCCCGCCGTGGCGAACCAGACGTCCTCGTGCCCGCGTATGTGGTCCAGCAGCTCCGCGAGCATCAGCGCCCGCCCCGGCTTGCCGATGGACTGCGGGTCCAGCGTCAGGACCCAGCACAGGCCGTGGTCCCGGTAGGCGTCGAAGGAGTCCTTCCAGTCCGCCAGGACATCCCGGTAGGCCGCGATACGGGATTCGCCGGGCGGGAACGCCACGGGCGCGCCGTTGTAGAGGAAGTAGGGGGCGTCGGCGTACTCCCACTGCCACGGCACCTCCATCACGGTCGTGGGCCGCCCGCCGGACCACAGGAGGTGGGGGCGGTCGTCGCCGTGGGTGGACGAGGACCAGCGGAAGCCCAGCTCGCCGAGGAGCGCGCCATGCCCGTCGCCCAATACCCCGGGCGCGGCGCGCAGTCCGGTCGGCCGGGCACCGGTCACCGCCTCCAGCGCGGCGGCCGTGCGCGCCCAGGTGTCCCGTACGTCCCCGTCCGGTGTCCGGCCGGGAACCGGGGGCGCGGCGGCCGCGATCTCATGCCCGGCGTCGGCGATCCGCCGCACCGCCTGGGGGTGGTGGGTGGCGGTGTGTTCGGGAACGAACCAGGTGGCGGGCAGGGTGTGGGTGTCCAGCAGGTCCAGCAGCCGTGGCACGCCACGGCGTATGCCGTACGTCCCCAGGGACAGCGTCTTGGGCCGCTGCCGGGCGGACGGGTGGAGCCGCAGCCAGAACAGCTCGGCGTCGAGGGTGAAGGTCAGCACCACCGCGCAGCGCGCGCCCTCCGGCCACGAGGGGCGCGGTTGCCGCCACCGGGGGCCGATGGCGGGTGCGGGCTTGTCCGTCGCCATGTCACACCACACTCCGTGTGCGCCACCAGTCGGCGATCTGGGCACCGGTGGCGAACCAGACGTCGTCGTGTTGCCCGATGTGGTCCAGCAGGCGTTCCAGGGCGCGCACCCGCTGGGGCTTGCCGATGACCTGGGGGTGCAGCATCAGCACGTAGCACAGGCCCCATCGGTGGTAACCGTCGAACTCACGGCGCCAGTTGTCGAAGGTGGCGCGGGTGCTCGCGACGCGGTCCAGACTCCGGGGCTCGGGCGGGGAGTCGTGGTAGACGAACTGCTGGTAGTCGTCCAGCTCCCAGTGCGCGGGTATCTCGATCAGGTCGGTGAGGTGGCCGTCGATCTCCCAGCGGTAGGGGCGGTCGTCGCCGCGCATGGAGCTGGAGTACGAGAACCCCAGCTCGGCCAGGAGCGACGGAGTGTCGGCGGCGATGTCGCCACTCGGGCTGCGGAACCCCACGGCGCGCCCGCCGGTGGTGCGTTCCAGCAGGTCCTGGCCGCGCGCGATGATGTCGCGCTGGGCAGCGCGTGGGTGGTCGTAGAACGTCTCGTGCAGCCAGCCGTGGTGGCCGATCTCGTGGCCGGACGCGGCGATGTCCTTCGCCACCGCGGGCCACTGTTCGACGATCTTGCCCGGGATGAAGAAGGTGGCGGGCAGGGAGCGGTCTTCCAGCAGGTCCAGGAGGCGGGGCGTGGCCCGCCAGGGCCCGTACGCGCCGATGGAGAAGCCCCGCGTGTCATCGCACCGCCCGGTGGCGCGGTCGTCCAGCCACAGGGTGGGGCCGTCCACATCGAAGCTGAGCATGACGGCGCAGCGCGCCCCGCCCGGCCAGACGGGCGGCGGCTCAGGAAGCGGCGGCGGCTCATCAAGCATGCGCGGGTCCTTCCCGTGAGACGGCGAGGTCAGCTCTTGCGCTGCCGGGGCTCCGGCCGGTCGAGCAGCTGGCCGCGCAGGACGGTGAGCTGGTGGGAGGCCTCGACGGCCCGGGGCTCGTCCAGGGAGGCGAGGGCCAGCAGGAGGGTGTCCATCACGACGATGCCCGGCAAGGACTCGGCGGTGATGCCGGTGGGGGTGTGCGGGGCGTTGATCACCACATCGGCGTGGCGGGCGAGGGGCCCCTTGGGGACGTCGGTCACCAGCAGGACACTGGCGCCGACCGCCCGCGCCCGCTCGATGAGCACGGTGAACTCCCGCAGCCGGCGGCCGGGGTGGAGGATCACCACCGCGTCGCCACGGCCGAGGTCGAGCAGTTCGTCGGCCATCGTGAAGCCGGTGGAGCCGATGAAACGCGCCCGGCGCCCGGCCCGGCGCAGCTTCAGTACCACGTGCCGGGCGGCGAGTTCGGAGGCGCCGACCCCGTACGCGACCACTTCGCGCGCGTCGGCCAGCATCCGGACGGCCTGCTCGAAGACCTCCGTCTCCAGCAGGCGGCGGCACTGGTCGAGCCGTTCCACGGCCTCGTCGAAGACTCGGTCCTTGATCTGCTCCAGGTCGTGGCCGACATGGGCGATGCGCTGTTTGAGCCGCTCCTCGGGTGCGGTGGCGGAGGTGAAGCCGGAGGCCAGCTCCCGCTTGAGGGCGGGCAGGCCCGCGTAGCCGAGGCGCTGGAGCGCGCGGACGACGGTGGCGTTGCTGGTGCCGCTCGCCGCGCCCAGCTCCTGCGCGCTCGCGAAGAGAAGGTTCTCCGGCGGGGTGCTCACCAGGTACTGGGCCACCTCGCGCTCGGAGGCGGGCAGCTCCCCCCACATGTCACGCACCGCGGTGTGCAGGCGTGTCACTCCCGTAACGTCTGCCGATTCGCTCATTACAGCTATTGACTTCCCTGTAGTGGTCATTACCATCTGGTCTCATCATTCCAGAAATTCCTGGATTCTGAAACGAACATTACAGCCCTTGCGGCCTCCCGCCCGGTTCCCGTCTCAGCACAACAGGAGCGCCATGACAGCCGGCACCATCCCGATCATCGAGATCTCAGGCCCGCCCGCCGAGCGCGGCCGCCAGTACGGTGAGGCGGCGCGGACACGGCTCGGCGCGGCGCTCACCTACTACGAGGAGGCCTTCGGCGAATCGTCGGGGCTCACCTGGGACCAGGTCACCGCCCGCGCCGAACGCTGGCTGGAGCCGGTGCGCACCTACGCGCCGGACCTGGTCGCGGAGATGGGCGGGATCGCCGAGGGCGCGGGGGTCGGACTCCTGGATATCCTGGCGCTGAACGCCCGCGGCGAGATCATCTACGACCAGACCTTCTCCCGGATGCGCGGCCACGACGGCACCCCCGGCGACGTGGCGGAGGCGAACGAAGCGGCGGCCGACGGCTGCACCTCCTTCGCCATCATGGGCGAGGCGAGCGGCGACGGCCATGTGTACTGCGGCCAGAACTGGGACTGGCGCGCGGGCACCGCGGACACCCTCCTGATGCTGCGGATCGTCCAGGACCCGCTGCCGACCGTGATCATGCAGGTCGAGGCCGGTCAGATCGGCCGCCAGGGCGCCAACTCCGCGGGTGTCGCCCTCAACGCCAACGGCCTCGGCGGCCGCTTCGACGACGCCATCGGCCTCCCCCAGACCGTGATCCGCCGCCGCGTCCTGGACAGCGAGTCGATCAGCGCGGCGGTCGACGTGCTGTGCCGCACCCGTGGCCACATCGCCAGCAACGCCCTGCTGACCTGCCGCGAAGGCTTCGCCGTCGACCTGGAGACCACACCGGGCGCACACGGCTGGCTGTATCCGGACGACGGGCTGCTCGTCCACGGCAACCACTACCAGGCCACCGTGCCCGTCCAGCTCGCCGCGGGCTACCGCCCCGGGTCCTCCGACTCGCTGATCCGGGTGCCCCGGGCCGAGGCCGGACTGCGCCAGCTGCGCGGGGCCACCGAGGCGAACGAGTCCCGTAAGCTCATCCGCCAGGCCATGTCCGACCATCTCGGACACCCCGAGGGGCTGTGCACCCACCCCGACCCCCGGCAGCCCGAGGTCAAACAGTGGACGACGCTGCTCTCCTCCTGCGTGGACCTGACCACCGGTGACTACTACGTGACTCCCGGCACGCCCTGCGACCGCGAGTACCAGCACCTGCCCTGGAACCTCTACGACGGCCCGCTCGCGCCGCGCTGACTCCCCTCATCTTCCGAACCACCGGAGGGCCTGCCATGAGAACCACGCACTACACCATCGCAGTCGGCGTCGCGGGGGCGCTGCTGTTCACCGCCGGGTGCTCCGGGGCGCCCTCCGGGGGCGGCGGGGCGACCACCGACGTCGCCAAGATCAAGCTCACCGACACCACCGCCAAGGCGTCCGGCGCGGCCGGCACCGTGAACTGGCTCGTGGAGAACGAGCCCGGCACCCTGGACATGGACAGCCAGGGCGGCAGCAGCACCCGCACCGTGCTGGCCAACGTCTGCGAGCGGCTGCTCCAGCTGCAGCCGGACCTCACCGTCGAGCCGCACCTCGCGAAGGAAGTCCAGTACGCGGGCGACAAGAAGATCGTCCTCACCCTCCGCGACGATGTCACCTTCCACGACGGCGCCAAGATGACCGCCGACGACGTGGTGTGGAGCCTCAAGCGGCACGCCCGGCCGGAGATGTCCGAGTCGGACGAGTACGAGGACGTCGACAAGATCACCAAGACCGGTCCGTCCCAGGTCACCATCACGTTCAAGAAGCCCAGCGCGCTGTTCATGAAGGCCCTGGCCGGTGACGCCGGGATCATCATGGAACGCAAGGTCGTGGAGCAGCAGGGCGACGACTTCGGCACCCCCGGCCACCCGGACGCGTGTACCGGGCCGTACAAGGTGAAGAAGTGGGACTCCGGTTCCTCGCTGGCCATCGAGCGCTCCGCGAACTACTGGAACAAGACGGTCCGTCCGCTGACCCAGCAGGTCGTCTTCCGCTGGGCCTCCGGCAGCGCGCTGGTCAACGCCCTGTCGACGGGTGCCGCGGACGGCGCCTATCTGACGGCCACCGGCCCGGCCGCCGTCCTCGCCAAGAAGAAGGGCGTGCGCGCCTACTACGGGCAGTCCACCACCGCCTGGTCGCTGGTCCCCACCGACAGCGGCGCGCTGAAGGACGCCAAGCTGCGCGAGGCGCTGTCGCTGGCCATGGACCGCGAGGGCATCGCGAAGTCCGGCTTCAGCGGTCTCGCCGAGCCCTGGGCGACCCCGGTGGGCCCGGGTGCGTGGGGCTACCAGAAGGCCGCGTTCGAGAAGGCGCAGAAGGAGCTGGAGAAGTCCACCGCGTACGCCGCGTCGCCGTCCTCGGACGACCTGGCGCGGGCGAAGAAGCTGGTCGAGCAGGCCGGGGCGCCCGGGAAGCCGGTCGTGGTGTCCAACGACGGCACCGACATCCAGACGGTCATCACCAACGCGGTGCGCGGCGCGGCCCAGAAGATCGGGCTGAAGGTGACGGTCAAGACCATTCCGCCGAGCCAGTACGGGGAGTTCTTCTCCGACCCGAAGGCGCGTAAGGGCTTCGACCTGATCCCGGTCGACTGGTACATCTCCAAGGCCGACCCGGCGGGCTTCTACGACAACGGCATGACCGGCAACGCCAACAACTGGCTCGGCTACTCGGACCGAGGCTACGACGCGCTCGTGGCCAAGGCCCAGCAGACCATCGACGACCACAAGCGGGCGGACCTGGTCATCGACGCGCAGAAGAAGTTCGCGGACAGCGCGGTGTGGATTCCGCTGGTGCAGGTGCCGTCGGTGGTGGTGCTCGGCGACACGTACACCGGTCCCCCCGCGTCGATGGTGTCGCTGTACTACCCGTGGGCCGCCGACCTCGGCAAGAAGAAGGGCTGATCCATGCTCCGCGGACTGCCGCGCCGGCTCGCCGGCCTGTTCGCCACGCTGTTCGCCGCGTCGTTCGTCATCTTCGCCGCCGCCTACGCCGCACCGGGGGACCCCGCCGTCCTCCTGTCCGGCAGCAGGCAGGAACTCACCCCGGAGAAGCTCGCGGCGGTCCGCGCGCAGTACCACCTGGATGAGCCGCTCGTCGTCCAGTACGGCAGGTGGCTGTGGGACAGCGCCCAGGGTGACCTGGGCCGCTCGTTCCAGTACCGCGACCATGTCGCGGACCTGATCGGCGCCCGGCTGCCCACCACCCTGGAACTCGTCGCCTACGCCACCGTGTTCTTCGTGATCCTCGGCGTCGGCTCCGGTGTCCTGGCGGCGCTGCGGCGCGGCTGGGTGGACTCGGCGGTCGTCGGGGGCACCACGCTCGCCGCGTCCGTCCCCTCGTTCGTCGCGGCCATCGCGCTGGTGTCGCTGTTCGGGGTGCGGCTGGGCTGGTTCCCGGTGACCGGGCAGGGCGAGGGATTCACCGGACGGCTGCACCACCTCACGCTCCCCGCGTTCGCCCTCGCCCTCGGGGCGCTGGCGGTGATCAGCCGGGTCACCCGGCAGGCGATGGCCGAGGCGTACGCGTCCGACCACGTCGAAGCCGCCCGTGCCTCCGGGATGCCGGAGCGGCAGATCGTCATCCGGCATGTGCTGCGCAACGCGCTCGGCCCGATCGTCACCATGTGCGGGCTCGTCATGGCGGGCATGCTCGCCGGAACGGTCGTGGTCGAGACCGCCTTCGGCCTCAGCGGGATCGGGTCGCTGCTGGTGAGCGCGATCAGTACGCATGACTTCCCGGTCACCCAGGCGGTGCTGCTGCTGATGGTCATCGGCTACGTCGTGGTGACGACGCTGGTCGACCTGATCCATCCGCTGATCGACCCCCGGGTCTCACGGGACACCAAGCGGCGCACCAAGCGAAGCACGACCAAGACGGCGAAGCAGGTGAAGACCGCATGACGACGTTGACGGCCGGGGCGCTGGTCCCGGTGAAGATACGGGCCCGCCGCCCGGTCCAGGTGGTCATCGCGGGCGGCTTCCTCGCCCTGGTCGTGGTGGCGGCGGTGTGCGCGCCCCTGCTCGCACCGCACGCGCCCGACGCGGTCGACCTGTCCGCCTCGCTCGCGGGCACGAACTCCGCGCACCCGCTGGGCACCGACGCCTCCGGACAGGACCTGCTCTCCCGGGTCCTGTACGGCGCCCGGTCGAGCCTGCTGGCGCCGCTGGCGCTGCTCGCGCTGGCCGCGCTGCTCGGCGTCACCATGGGCACGGTGGCGGCCTGGCGCGGCGGCTGGGTGGACACCCTGCTCTCGCGGGTGACCGACGTGATGTACGCCTTCCCGGGACTGCTGTTCGTCGTCCTGGTGATCGCGGTGTTCGGCGACGGGCTCACCACGTCGATCCTCGCCCTGGGGCTCGCGTACGCGCCCACCATCGCCCGCTACACCCGCAGCATCGCCCTCGCCGAACGCTCCCAGCCGTATATCGACGCCTACCGGGTCCAGGGCATGAGCGGGCTGCGGATCTGTGTGCGGCATCTCGTCCCCAACCTGTCCGGGGCGCTCATCGGCTATCTCGTCGTGCTGTTCGGCGAGGGGCTGATGAGCCTGGCCACGCTCAGCTATCTGGGCTTCGGCGCCGGATCGCCCTCCATCGACTGGGGGCTCATGGTGCAGGAAGGGCAGGACGCCGTGGTGCAGGGAGCGCTGCTGCCCGCGCTCGTACCGGGCACGGCCATCGCCGCCGTCGTGGTGGCCTTCAACATCGTCGGGGTCTGGGTCTCGGACCGCCTCGGCAACGGGAGGTAACCGGCCATGCTGCTGGACATCGAAGATCTCACCCTCGGGCTGCCTGATGGTGCCGCCGCCCGGCCGCTGCTCACCGGTGTGTCGCTGAGGATCGACCGGGGTGAAGTGGTCGGCCTGGTCGGCGAGTCGGGCTCCGGCAAGTCCACCACCGCGCGGGCCGTGCTGCGCATGCTCCCCGAGCACGCGCACACCTCCGGCTCCGTGCGGGTGGACGGCGAGGACGTCCTCACCATGAACCCGGCCCGGCTGCGTGAGCACCGCTCCCGCACCGTGTCCATGATCTTCCAGGACCCGCGTTCCGCGATGAACCCGGTGCGCCGGATCGGCGACTTTCTCACCGAACCGCTGACCCGGGTCCTGGGCCTGCCGAAGCGCGCGGCCGTGGCGAAGGCGACGGAGCTGCTGGCCGCCGTGGGCCTGCCCGATCCCGAGCGCCGGTTGCGGCAGCGCCCGCACGAGCTGTCCGGCGGCATGCTGCAGCGGGTCGTGATCGCCGCCGCGCTGTGCACCGAACCCGACCTGCTCCTCGCCGACGAGGCGACGAGCGCGCTGGACGCCACCACCCAGGCGGAGGTGCTGGCCCTGCTGCGCGGCATCCAGGCCGAGCGGCGGGCGTCCGGCAGCGGCCTCGGGACGCTGTTCATCACCCACGACCTGCCGCTCGCGGCCGCCTACTGCGACCGGGTGTACGTGATGTACGCGGGTCATGTGGTGGAACACCAGCCCGCCCGGGGGCTGTTCGCGGAACCGCGCCACCCCTACACCCGTGGCCTGCTGGAATGCTCGCCGACGCTCGGCAGGGACCACGCGCCGCGCCCCATCCCCGGCCGTCCGTCGTCCCTGTCGGACGCCCTCACCGGCTGTCCCTTCTCCGCGCGCTGCCCGAAGGCCGAGCCGGAGTGCGACACCTGGGCCCCGGTGGCGATCCCGTTCGGCGGCGGTGACTCGGCCGAGCAGGAGTTCGCGGCCTGCCGCCGACTGGAACTCGTATCGAGGAGCAGCACATGACCGACCTCGCACTCGTCGTCCAGGGCCTGTGCAAGACGTACACGCTCCCCGACGGCGGCCGGACCACGGCCGTGGACACGGTCTCGTTCACCGTCCCGGCGGGCGGCTCGCTGGGCATCGTCGGGGAGTCCGGCTCCGGCAAGACCACGGTCGCCCGCATGCTGGTGGACCTCGTACGCCCCGACGCGGGGACGATCACCGTGAACGGGCGTGAGCGCACCCCCGGCGGACGCGGTGGCGGAATGCTCCGTGGACCGGGCGCGCGCAAGGCGGAACGGCTGCGGCGGGCCCGCGAGATCCAGATCGTCTTCCAGGACCCGTATGTCTCCCTCGACCGGCGCCTGACGGCACGTCAGTGCCTGCACGCCGCGCTGCGGCTGCACGGCCGCCACCAGGGGCAGGCCGCCGAGTCGCGGGTCGGCGAACTCCTCGACCAGGTGGGCCTGGGCGAGCGGGAGGCCGACGCCCGGCCGCGTGCGCTGTCCGGCGGGCAGTGCCAGCGCCTCGCCATCGCCCGGGCGCTCGCCCTGGAACCCGAGGTGCTGGTGCTGGACGAGGCGGTGGCGGCACTGGACGTGTCCATCCAGGCGCAGATCCTGCTGCTCCTCGCCGAGATCCGCCGGGAGACGGGGGTGGCCCTGGTCTTCGTCAGCCATGACCTGGCCGTCGTCGGGCACGTCACCGACGACACCCTGGTGATGCGGCGCGGCCGGGCCGTCGAGACGGGCCCGACGGCCCGGGTGCTGGACGCCCCCACGGATCCGTACACCCGGCTGCTGCTGTCCTCGGTGCCGCGCGAGGGCTGGGACCCGGCGGAGACGGTACGGATGCGCGGACAGCTGACCGAGCTGTGAGCGGGGCCCCGTACCGCGTCGGTGCGGGGCCCGCGTATTGCGCCACCGGAAAAACGTGAGCATAGTTTCTGTGTCCCGTGTGCCCAGCACCCTCGTGGCCGGTGAGCGGAGTCCCAGATGAGGTTCGGTCTCGCGATCATGAACGACTTCCCGCCGGGCGTGGTCCCCGCCCAGCGGATCGACGCCCTGCGCGAGCAGGTCGCGGCGGCCCGGGAGGCCGGGTTCTCCTCGGTGTGGATGCTTCAGCACTACCTCGGCAACATGCCCACCCTCCAGCCGGTCCCGACGCTGGCGGCGCTGACGGCCGAGGCGGGTGGCATGGACATCGGCACGAACATGCTGATCCTGCCGCTGCACCACCCGGTGGAGGTGGCCGAGCTGTACGCCACCCTCGACCATCTGTCCGGCGGCCATGTCATCGCGGGCTTCGGCATGGGGTACCGGGAGAACGAGTTCCGGTCGTTCGGGATACCGATGGACGAACGCAAGTCCCGCTACGAGGAGGCCATCGAGGTCATCCGCGCCCTGTGGTCCGGCGAGACGGTCCGGCACACGGGCACCCACTTCACCGTGCAGGGCGAGCGGATCAGCCTGCCTCCGGTGCGGCCGGGCGGGCCGGAGGTGTGGATCGGCGCCGGGGCGCACCGGGCGGGGGCGCGGCGGGCCGCGCGGCTCGGCGACGGGTGGATCATCCCGCCGCACGTCTCGCCGGACCGGCTGAAGACCGTGATCGAGTGGCGCCGCGAGGAGGCGGCGCGGCTCGGCCGCGCGGAGCGGCCGTTCTCACACGTCGTGCGCAGGGAGTTGGTCCTCGACCACGACGGCGACCGCGCGCGGGAGACCGGGCTGCGGGCGCGGGGTGCGCTGACCCGCGCGTACGGGGCCTTCGACGCGCCGGACACCACGGCCTCGTACCGGCACTTGACGAGCGACGCGGCGGCCGCGCAGGTGGCGGACGAGTCGTATCTCTTCTGCACCCCGGATGTGGCGGCCGCCAAGCTCGGCGAGCTGGCGGCGCTCGGGGTGGACTACGTGATCCTCCGGATGCAGTGGTACGACCTGGCGCAGGAACAGGTGCTGGCCACGATGCGGCTGTTCCGGGACGAGGTGCTGCCACGGTTCCGGGCGTGACAGCGGATCAAGCGAAGCGGAAGCCGGGGTAGCCGCGTTCGGCGATGGACTCGCAGTGGCGGCGGTAGGTGCCGACACCGCCGACGTACGGCATGAAGATCCGCGGCTTGCCCGGGATGTTGGCGCCCGTGTACCAGGACGCGCCACGCGGGAAGAGCGTGCGGTCGGCCACCTCGTTGACGTGCGCGACCCAGGTGTCCTCGGCGTCCTCGTCCGCCTCGGCGCACACCACGCCGCCGCGCTCCGCGTGGTGGAGGAGGTCCGCGATCCAGTCCACGTGCTGCTCGATGGACACCACCATGTTGCTGATCACCGAGGGGCTTCCGGGGCCGGTGATCAGGAAGAGGTTGGGAAAGCCCGCCGTGGCGAGCCCCAGGTAGGTGCGGGGGCCCGCCGCCCACTTCTCGCGCAGGCTCCGCCCGCCCCGGCCCCGGATGTCGACCGCGAGGACGGCTCCGGTGATGGCGTCGAACCCGGTCGCGAAGACGATGCTGTCCAGCTCATAGGTGGCGTCGGCGGTCCGTACGCCCGTGGGGACAATCTTCTCAATGGGGGACGAACCGACATCGACCAGGGTGACGTTGTCGCGGTTGTAGGTGGCGTAGTAGCCGGTGTCGACGGTGACCCGCTTCGAACCGACCGGGAAGCCGCGCGGGATCAGCCGTTCGGCCACCGCCGGGTCGTGGACGATCTCCCGGATCTTCGACCGGATGAAGTCGGCGGCGGTGTCGTTGGCCCGCTCGTCGGCGAGGAGGTCGTTGAAGGCGCCGATGAAGCCACCCCCGCCCTCCCGCCAGCGCGCCTCGTACTCGGCCCGGCGCGCCTCCGGTGAGACCTCCAGCGCCGACTGGTCGTTGTTGCGGCGGCCCGTGCCGTTGGGCGAGTAGCGGACCATGGCGCGGTGCTCGCGGTAGCGGGCCTTCATCGCCCGCTCCTCGGCGGGGTCGAGCGGCCTGTTGCGTGCCGGGAGGCTGAAGTTGGCCGTGCGCTGGAAGACCGTGGTGTGGGCGGCCTGCGCGGCGATCAGCGGGATGGCCTGGGTGCCGGAGGAGCCCGTACCGATGACGCCGACCCGCCTGCCGCCGAAGTCCACGCCCTCGTGCGGCCAGTTCCCGGTGTGGTACGTCGCACCCTGGAAGGAGTCGAGGCCGGGGAGGTCGGGGACGCGGGCCGTGGAGAGACAGCCGGTGGCCATGACGAGGAACCGGGTACGGAGCGGCTCGCCACGGTCGGTGGTGAGGTCCCATCCGGGGTCCCGCTCGTCGAAGACGGCGCGGGTCAGCCGGGTCCCCAGCCGGATGTCGCGCCGCAGGTCGAAGCGGTCGGCGACATGCTCCAGGTAGCGGAGGATCTCGGGCTGGGCGGGGTAGCGCTCGGTCCAGACCCACTCCTGTTCCAGCTCGGGGGAGAACGAGTAGGAGTAGTCCATGCTCTCCACGTCGCACCGCGCGCCCGGGTAGCGGTTCCAGAACCACGTACCGCCCACGCCGCTCGCCGCGTCGAGGCAGCGGACCGACAGGCCGAGACCGCGCAGCCGGTGCAGCGCGTACAGCCCGGCGAAGCCGGCGCCCACCACGACCGCGTCGAGGTGGGCAGGGGACGGGGACGCCGGGGAGTCGGCCATCGGAAATTCCTCCCGACCGTGAGCGGGTGAGGTGACGCGACGAAAACGAGTGAAGCACAAAACATGCGACTGGTTTAAGGGGCCGGACCCGAAGCGGCGGGCCCTCAGAGCAGCGAGCGCCCGACCTCGGACCAGGGACCCATGTGGACATAGGTCATCTCGCGCCGGGCGAAGACCCAGCGGTCCCCGCGCCGCAGGTAGCGGTCGGCGTAGCGGAGGGCGCCGACGTGGGTGGTGTCGGTCAGGCCCAGCTCGACGTGGCCCAGCACCGTGCCCGACGCGCGCTCCTCGTCCAGTTCGTCGAGGACGCAGGAGTGCGGCGCGTGGACGGACCGGGCGACCGGGGCGAGCCGTTCGCGCAGGGCCGCGACCACCTCGGTCCGGCCGCGCACCTCCGCGCCGCGTATGGGCATGGTGGCGTCAGCGTCGAAGAGCGCGGCGAGCGCCTCCCAGTCGCGGTCGTCGATCGCGAGACAGTAGCGGGCGGCCAACTCCTGGATGGCGAGCCGGGCCTCCACGTCCCGCAGTCGTCGCTCAAGGTCCATGGCTACGTCCTTCCCCGGGTGTGCCGCGTCTTGACCCTACCTCAAAACCAGGCGCATGATATGCACACTACTTCCGCTGGGGGGTGTACGAGTGCCGGGCAAGCGCTATCTCGTGACGGGGGCCGCCCAGGGCATGGGCCGCGCCATCGCCCTCGAAGCCGCGGCCCGTGGCGCCGAACACGTGGCGCTGGCCGACATCGCCCCGGAGGCCGCCGAGTCGGCCGCCACCGAGGTGCGCGCACTGGGCGCGAAGGCGGTCGCGATCACCGTCGACCTGCGCCGCCCGCCACAGGTCGAGGAGATGGTGGCCACCGCGGCGGACGCCATGGGCGGGATCGACGTCCTGGTGAACAACGCGGGCGTCCTGGACTCGGCCTTCGCGCCCGGCGCGACGTTCGAGACGCTGCCCGAGGACGCCTGGGACGCGGTGCTGGGGATCAACCTCAAGGCGATGTGGCTGGCCACGAAGTACGCCGCGCCACATCTGCGCGCCTCGGACCGGGGCCCCTCCGTGGTGAACGCCTCGTCGGTGGCGGGGCTGACGGGATACCCGGCGGCCGCGTACGCCGCCAGCAAGGGCGGGGTGATCCAGCTGACCCGCGCCTGCGCCATCGACCTGGCGCCCGAGGTGCGGTGCAACTGCTACTGCCCCGGCTCCGTGGACACCCCCATGAGCCGCGCCCGGCTGGGCGTCGCCGAGGACCGCGCCGCGCAGGAGCGCCGGATGTCGGGCACCCATCTGATCCCGCGCATGGGGCGGCCGGAGGAAGTGGCCAAGCTGGTCTGCTTCCTGGCCTCCGACGACGCGTCGTTCATCACCGGCGCCGTCTACACCGTGGACGGCGGTACGACGGCGTGGCGCGGCATGCGCGACTGACCTGCCGCCGAGCACACCCCGGAACTATGCGCATGGTTATTGACTTGGGCTGAACCCTCAGGTCATGTTGGGGCGACAAACGGGCCGCACGAGCGAACGAGGAGCCGTGGCGATGTCTGAGCAGATCCAGCAGTGCCCCGTGAGTCACACCGACTACCGGAGTACGACCGCTCCCGCCGGACACTACGACCTTCTCGACCACGAGCGTGAGGCGAGCCGCTACCACTTCAGCGACACCACGGAGCGCGGCTTCTGGATGCTGACCCGGTACGACGACGTGCTCAAGGGCTTCCAGAACCCCGACACGTTCACCAACGAGGTCACCAGCGCGCTCAACCCCGAACGCGGCATCGACCTGCTTCCCCAGCAGCTCGGCGGGGAGGAGCACGCCCGGCTCCGCCGCGTGGTCAATCCGTATTTCTCCCCGGCCGCGGTCCGCCGGATGGAGCCCTTCGCCACCGCCCGCTGCGTCGAGCTGATCGAGGAGCTGCGCCCCCACAGGAGGTGCGACTTCGTGGCCGAGTTCGCCATCCGCTACCCCACCGATGTCTTCCTCGACCTGCTCGGCCTGCCCACCTCGGACGGCGCGTTCTTCGTGCCCTGGGTCGAGGACGTCTTCGGCGGCATCTTCACCGGCGACGCGGAGCGCGCCCGTTCCGCGTCGGCCAACATCACCGACTACTTCGACGCCCGGGTGCGGGAGCGCCGCCGTAACCCGCTCGACCCGGCCGTGGACCTGGTGTCCCGCCTGGTCCAGGCCCGTCGCGGGGCCGACGAGGAGCCGCTCACCCACGACGAGATCCTCACCGTGTGCCTGACGCTCACGATGGCGGGGCTCGACACCACCCGCAGCGCGCTCGGCTACATGTTCTGGCACCTCGCGCGGCACGACGACGACCGCGCGACCCTCATCGGGGACCCGGGCACCGTGCCCGCCGCCGTCGAGGAGTTCATACGGCTGTATCCACTCGTCATCCAGGCCGGGCGCGAGGTGTCCCGCCCCGTCGAACTCGACGGGCTGCGGCTGGACGCGGGCGAGGTGGTGTGGCTCGGCATCGGGTCGGCCAACCGCGACCCGCGCAAGTTCCCCGAGCCCGACACGTTCCGGCTCGGCCGCAAGGGCGTCAACCAGCACCTCGGATTCGGCGCGGGTCCGCACCGCTGCCTCGGTATGCACCTGGCCCGGGTCGAGCTGGCCATCGTGCTGCGCGAATGGCACAAACGCATCCCCCACTACCGCATCGCGTCCGACGCGCCGCTGGTGGAGCGGGGCAGCCAGCTGACGCTGATGAGCCTGCCGCTGGAGTGGGACGCATGACCGCCCGGCTCCGCCTCGACGCGGCCCGCTGCACCGGCCACGGGCGCTGCTACACCGTGGCACCCGATCTGCTGAGCGACGACGAAGAGGGGTTCGTCGAGCAGCGCGGCACCGAACTCCCCGTACCCGCCCCGCTGCTGGGCCAGGCGGCCGACGCCGAGAGCGCCTGCCCCGAGATGGCGATCACCCTGCTCGGCGGGGCACCGGCGCCCGCCACGACCGGCGGCGAGCCGTGACCGGCCGCCTCGAAGGCCGCGTCGCCGTCGTCACCGGAGGCCTGTCCGGGATCGGCGCCGCGACCGTGCGTCGATTCCTGTCCGAGGGCGCCGCCGTCGTCGCGGGCGATCTGCTCGGCCCCGGCCCGGACGGCCCCGACACCCCGTCCGGCCACGGCGACCGCCTCACCGTGCTCACCGCGGACGTCGCCGCCGAGGACGACGTCGCGGCGCTGGTCGACGAGGCGGTACGGCGCTACGGGCAGCTCGACATCATGTTCAACAACGCCGCGGTCCTCGGGGCCATCGGGCCGATCGGCACGGCCGACATGGGGGAGGTCGACCGTACCTTCGCGGTGAATCTGCGCGGGGTATTCCTCGGCATGAAGCACGCCGCCCGGGTCATGCGTCCCCGGCGGTCCGGGTGCGTCATCTCGACGTCCAGCCCCGCCGGGCTCTCCGGCGGCCAGGGGCCGCACGCCTACAGCGCGGCCAAGGCGGCGGTCATCGGCCTCACCCGGTCCGTGGCCGCCGAGCTGCGCGCCGACCTGATCCGCGTCAACGCCGTCGTCCCCGGCGCGACCGTCACCGCGATGATGGCCGACGTCACCACCGGGGACGCGGCCGACCTGGCGGGCGCGGAGCGGAAGATGGCGGAGACCGCGTGGATGGGACGGCCGATCCACGCCGACGACATCGCCGAGGCCGTCACCTTCCTGGCCACGGACGCCGCGCGCTTCATCACCGGGGAGACCCTGTGCGTCGACGGGGGCATGACCAGCGCGCCCGGGTCCTCACCCTTTCTCGCCGAGCGCTTCGCGGACACCTCGGCGATCTTCGAAGCCGGACGCAGGAGCCCGCGCCGATGATGCTGGAACACGTACGGGTCCTCGATCTCACCGACGCGCGTGGGCTGCTGTGCGGCCGCCTCCTCGCCGACCTCGGGGCCGACACCGTCCAGGTCGAGCCCACCCGGGGCTCCCCCGCCCGCCGCCACCCCCCACTCACCGGCGGCACACCGCGCGGCTCGCTCTACTGGCACACGTACGCCGCGAACAAGCGCGGCATCGCACTCGACCTGGACGCGCCGAAGGGCATCGCCGCCCTGGAAGCCCTGATCGGCGCCGCCGACATCCTGGTGACCTCGCTCTCCCCCGCCTGGCTCGCCGAACGCGGCCTCGGCCACCGGCGGCTGCTGCGCGCCCACCCGCACCTGATCTACACGTCCATCACGCCGTTCGGGCTCACCGGCCCCAAGGCCCACTACGCCGACAGCGACCTGGTGCTCTGGGCGGCCGGAGGGCCGCTCGACCCGCACCGGGAGGGCGACCGGCCGCCGGTGCGCATCAGCGTTCCGCAGGCGTATCTGCACGCGTCGGCCGACGCCGCGTCCGGCGCGCTGCTCGCCTGCCTCGCCCGCCGCGCCACCGGGCGCGGCCAGCTCGTCGACGTCTCCGTCCAGGCGTGTCTGCCGCTCGCCACCCTCGGCCGGGCGCTCGCCGACGCCGTCGGCGACGACAACCCCGAGTGGCAGCGCGCTCCGGTCGCCCGCGCCGCCGCCCGTACGGACCAGAGCGGAAGCGGCGCCGCCACGTCGAGCGCGATGAAGAAGTGGGCGTGCCGGGACGGCGTGGTCGAGTTCCACCTCGCGATGGGCCCCGCCTCGGGGAGCTTCACCAACACCTTCTTCCGGCTGCTGCACGGCGAGGGCGCCTGCGAGCCGCGCTTCGCCGCATGGGACTGGCGGCTGCTGCCGGAGCGGGTGGAGAGCGGCGAGGTCACCCAGGACGACCTTCAGGCGGCGCGCCGCGACATCCGCGCCTGGTTCGCCGGGAAGACCAAGGCGGAGATCATGGACGCCGCCGTCGAGCACCGGCTGCTGTGCATCGGCATCGCCGACATGGCCGATGTGGCCGCGAGCCCCCAACTGGCCCACCGGGGCTACTTCACGGCGGTCGGCGACGGGCCGCGCAAGGTCACGCTGCCGGGACGGTTCGCCCAGGTCAGCGACTCTCCGTACCCATGCGTACGGCGTCCCGCGCCGCGCTTGGGCGAGCACAGCGACGAGGTGCGCGCCGAGTGGACCGCGACCCCGCGACGGGCCGAGGTGCGCGCGGAGGTGGCCGACCGGGCACCGGCCCCCGCGCTGGACGGCCTGCGGGTGCTGGACCTGTCGTGGGTCGTCGCCGGTCCCCTCGTCGGACGGACGCTCGCCGACCACGGCGCCGAGGTGGTACGCGTCGAGTCCAGCCGGCGGATCGAGACCTCGCGGCTGATGCCACCGTTCCACGGGGGCGTGCCGGGGGTGGAGAACTCGGCCCTCTTCGGCAACGCCAACGCGGGCAAGTACGGCCTCGCCCTGGATCTCGGCAGAGGGGCCGGGCGCGCGGTCGCCGCCGACCTCGCCGCCTGGGCCGATGTGGTGGTGGAGTCCTTCTCACCCGGCAGGATGGCCCGCTGGGGACTGGGCCAGGAGACCTTGCGGGAGCACAACCCCCGCCTGATCGTGGTGAGTTCGTCCCTGATGGGGCAGACAGGTCCCCACGCGGCGCTCGCCGGGTACGGCAGCACCGGCGCTTCGCTCAGCGGCTTCCAGAACCTCGTCGGCTGGCCGGACGACCTGCCGATCGGCACCTTCGGCCCGTACACCGACTACGTCGGGCCCCGGCTGGCCCTCGTCGCCCTGCTCGCCGCGCTCGAACAGCGCGAGCGGACCGGACGCGGGTGCTACATCGACGTCTCCCAGGTCGAGTCGGGCATCTTCTTCCTGTCGCCCTACTGTGCGCACTACGCCGCCGACGGCACCGTGGTCCAGCGGCGCGGCAACGCCGACGAAGCGCTCGTACCGCACGGTGTCTACCCCTGCCGCCCGGAGCGCGGCACACTCCGCTACGTCGCCCTGACCGCCCGCGACAACACGGAGTGGCGGCGGCTCGCGCACGTCACCGGGCGCCCCGACCTCGCCGCCGACCCCACCCTCGCGACCGCGGCCGGGCGCCGTGCCCGGGAGGCCGAACTCGACGCCCACCTGTCCGCGTGGACCGCCGCCCGCACCGCGCGGGAGGCCGAGACCCAGCTGCAGGCGGCGGGCGTCCCGGCCCATCTCTCCGCGTCCAGCGCCGACCTGTGCGCCGACCCGGCGCTGCTCCACCGAGGCCATCTCGTCCGGCTGCCGCACCCGGTGCACGGCGAGACCGTCGTCGAAGGCCCCCGCGCGGCGCTCTCCCTGACCCCGGGCTCGGTCCGCCGCGCCGCGCCGACCCTCGGCCAGCACACGGCCTACGTCCTGCGCGAACTCCTCGGCTACTCCGAGGAGCGGCTGCGCACCCTCGAAGAAGAGAAGGTGCTGGTGTGAACGGTGCTGGTGAGAACGGGGACTGGCAGGCGGCCTGGAAGCCGGTCGTGGACGCGGTCGGGCGGGACTTCTCCGACGGCGCCACCGTCTTCGGCGCGGATCCCGTCGAGCGCGGCGCGATCCGGCGCTTCCTGGAGCCGCTGGAGCTGGACTGCGCCCTGCACACCGACCCGGCGGTGGCCCGCGCGCACGGCTTCGCCGATGTGACCATGCCGTACACGGGCGTCATCACCTGGACGATCCCGCCGATGTGGGAACCGGGGCAGACGCTGTTCGACTCCGCCGAGCGGGACGCGCAGCCCGTGCACAGCCCGATCAACAACCAGGACATGCCGCTCGGCCCGCCCACCACGGGCTTCTTCGCCACCGGCATCGAACTCGACTTCCTGCGCCCGGTGGTGGCCGGTGAGCGCGTGGGGCGCGGCGGCAGACGGCTGGTGGGCTGCGTGCCGAAGGAGACCTCGGTGGGCCGTGGCGCGTTCCTGACCTGGGAGAGCGACATCGTCACCGAGGCGGACGGCGAGGTCGTCGCCAGGATCCGCACCAGCACCTACGCCTACGAGCCGACCCCGAGAGGATCCGGACGATGAAGGGAGCCGGACGATGACCGCGAGCCCCACTGCGGGACAGCGCCGCTTCGAGGACGTACGCGAGGGAGAGGAGCTGCCGAGCGTCGCGTATCCGCTGCCCGTCTACCGCCTCGTCCTGGCCGCCGGTGCCAACCGCGACTTCAACTCCATCCACCACAACACCGACTACGCGCGGGCCACCGGCGCGCCCGAGATGTACGCCAACACCTCCCTGCTGCTCGGGATGTGGGAGCGGATCGTCCGCGACTGGATCGGTCCGGCCGGGACCATCCGCGGCATCAGGGGCTTCCGGATGCGGGCGTTCAACGTCGTCGGCGACACCACCTGGGTGCACGCCCGGGTGGTGTCGGTGACCACCGAGGACGGGCCGGGGACCGTCGACATCGAGGTCCGCTGCGAGAACGCCTCGGGCGTCACCGTCGGCCCGGGAACGGTCCGGGCGACGCTGCCGCTGCGCGCCGACGGCACGGGCTGAGGAGGCCGGATGTCCCACGAGCTGTCCGGCAGGACCGCCATCGCCGGTCTCGGCATCACCGAGATGGGCAAGGTGTACGGGCGTACGGCGACGGATTTCGCGGTGCGCGCCGTCGCCCTGGCCGCCGAGGACGCCGGGCTCGGGCTCGCCGAACTCGACGGGCTGCTCATCAACCCGGGCGTCGGCGGCGACATCGGGCTGCCGCTCCAGGCGGCGCTGGGCATCGGGGAGCTGCGGCTGCTCTCCACGGTGCAGGGGTTCGGCTCCTCCGCGTGCGCCATGGTGCAGTACGCCTCCCTCGCGATCAGTGCGGGGCAGGCGGAGGCGGTCGCCTGCGTGTACGCGGACGCGCCGCTTCGGCAGGGCGCGGGCAGCGGTGCGGCGTACACCGGCGCCGCCCGGCAGGCGTCCGCCCTGGACGGGCTGGTGCGTGCCGCCGGTCTGGACAGCGCCGCCGCGAAGTACGCGCTCGCCGCCCGCCGTCACATGGAGCGCTACGGGACGACGAGCGAGCAGCTGGGCGCGGTGGCCGTCGCCGCCCGGCAGTGGGCGGCGCTCAACGAGCGGGCGCAGATGAGGGACCGGAAGCTGACGCTGGAGGACCACCAGGCGTCCCGTGTGGTGGCCGATCCGCTGCGGCTGTTCGACTGCTGTCTGGTGAGCAACGGCGGGATCGCCGTCATCGTCACGAGCGCCGAGCGGGCCCGGAGCCTGGCCCGGCCGCCGGTGTACGTCCTCGGCTGGGGCCAGGGCCACCCCGGACACCCGATGGCGCGCGGCAGCGGCTTCGGTCTGGTCACGGGGGCCGCCACGTCCGGTCCGGCCGCGCTCGCCATGGCCGGTCTTTCGCTGTCCGACATCGGCGTCCGCGAGATCTACGACTGTTTCACCTTCACGACGCTGGTGTCCCTGGAGGACTACGGATTCTGCGCCAAGGGCGAGGGCGGCGCGTTCGTGGCCTCGGGGGCCCTCGCGCCGGGCGGCAGCCATCCCACGAACACCGGGGGCGGCCAGCTCTCCTCGTACTACATGTGGGGCATGACGCCGCTGTCGGAAGGCGTCATCCAGGCGCGGGGCGACGGCGGCCCACGGCAGGTCGCGGGCGCCGACGCGATCCTGGTCAGCGGCAACGGCGGGGTACTCGACCACCACGCGACGCTGATCCTCAGCCCGCATCCGCACCCCTGATCACCCGCGAGGAATCCGGAAGGACTGGGCCAGTGAGCGTTTCCCCTCTCACCCGTGACGAACACTCCGCGGAGTTCTTCGACGCCGCGGCCCGGGGTGTCCTGCTGCTGCGCTGGTCGAAGGAGTGCGGCGGCTACCTCCCGCCAGCCGCGACGGTCTGCCCATGTGCTCCTCTCGCGCCGCTGGAGTGGCGGGAGTCGTCGGGCCTCGGCGAGGTCGTCACCTGGACGGTCATCCCCGCGCGCGGCCCGGACGCGGCGGCGGTGCCGCCCACGGTGGTGGCGTACGTCGAGCTGGCGGAGGGGCCGTGGATCACCGTGCGGGTACGGAACATCGACCCGGCGGCGCTCCGGGCGGGCCACCCGGTGCGCATCGGCTTCGAGACCCCCGAGGGCGGCGAAGCGGTCCCGATCGCCGTTCAGCCCGGCTGAACCGCGATCGACTTGGTCTCCTGGTAGGCCCGCAGTCCCTCGGGGCCCATCTCGCGCCCGATGCCGGACTCCTTGAACCCGCCGAACGGGCTCCCGTACGCCTGCGGATGGCCGTTCACGCTGACCATGCCAGTGCGCAGCCGCCGCGCCACCGCGAGCCCCGCCTCCGGGTCGGCGGTCCACACCGAGCCGGAGAGGCCGTACGGGGAGTCGTCGGCGATCGCCACGGCCTCGTCGGTGTCCCGGTACGGGATGACCGCGACGACCGGGCCGAAGATCTCCTCGCGGGCGATCCGCATGCCGTTGTGCACCCCGTCGAAGAGCGTCGGCTCGACGTACCAGCCCGCGTCGAGGCCCTTGGGGCGCCCTCCCCCGGCCACGACCCGGGCGCCCTCGGTGCGGCCGGTGGCCAGATAACCCTCCACGCGGTCCCGTTGGCGCTCGCTGATCAGCGGGCCGACGACGGTCCCGGCCGCGAACGGGTCGCCCACGGGGACCTCGCGGAAGGCGGCGGCCAGCGCCTCGACGAGGGCGTCGTGCCGGGTGGCGGGGGCCAGGATCCGGGTCTGGGCGATGCACGCCTGGCCGTTGACCATCAGCGCCATGGGCAGGATCTTCTTGGCGAACGCTTCCAGGTCGGCGTCGGGGAGCACGATCGCCGCCGACTTGCCGCCCAGCTCCAGCGTGACGCGGGCGACGCGCTCGGCGCAGACGGCCATGATCCGCTTCCCGGCGGCGCTCGATCCGGTGAACGCCACCTTGTCGACGCCCTCGTGGGCCACGAGGTGGGCCCCGGCGTCCCGGTCGCCGGGGACGAGGTTGAAGACACCCGGCGGCAGGCCCGCCTCGGCCAGCGCCTCGGCCAGCTCGAAGAGGGTGAGCGGGGCCTCCGGGGCGGGTTTGGCGATCACCGAGCAGCCCGCCGCCAGCGCCGGGGCAATCTTGAGCATGGGCGAGCTGAGCGGCCCGTTCCACGGGGTGATCGCGGCGACGACACCGACCGGCTCCTGGGTGACGAGGCTGATGTTGCCCGCGTCGTCGGTGCGCTGCTCGTCCGGGTCGGTGGAGCGCACCAGACCGGCGTAGTAGCGCAGGTGCCGGATGGGGTTGGGCACATGGGCCGCGGCGCTGAACCAGCGGGGGCAGCCCAGTTCGCTGGTGAGCAGGTCGACCAGGTAACCGGACCGCTCCTGGAGGAGATCGGCCGCCCGCTCCAGCACCTCGGCACGGTCCCCTCGCGGCGTCTGCCGCCAGACACCGGAGTCGAACGAGGCGCGCGCGGCGGCGACGGCCCGCTCCACGTCCTCCGGGGCGGCGAGGACGGTACGGCCGACGAGATCCTGGTTGGCGGGGTTGCGGATGTCGAGCGGGGTGCCTCCCCGGGACGCGGTCCAGGCCCCGCCCAGATACATCCGCTGCCGGTCCACGGGGGCGGTGGCGACCATGGGCGTCTCCTTCAACCGGGCGTCTCCATAAACCATGACTATGGATTGCACTGTAGTCGAGATCGCACACCTTGGGAGGAGTCCCCGCGCACACCCTTCTGAACAGGCGGTGCACGGATCTGGCCATCCGGGCGGCGACGGGCTTACCGTGAGCCATGTCCCCGAATCTATGCGCAGGAATCGCATAGAAAGCCTTGACGGGTCAGAACACCTGGGGCAATCGTGTGGACAGCCCAGCGGGCCCAAGGAGGCGTTATGCGGGTACAACTCACGGCGGTCGGGCTGGTGACGGTGATGGCCGCGGGCGGCCTCACCGCGTGCGGCTCTTCCTCCTCCGGCGACTCATCGGGGGGCGGAAACCGCACCCTCACCCTCGGCACGACCACCGTCGTCTCGCAGTGGGACCCCTTCAAGAACGACTGGGGCCCGTTCCTCCAGCCTCAGCAGGCCGCGTACGACAGCCTGGTCCACCGCAACCCGGACGGGTCGTTCGCGCCGGGGCTCGCGACGAAGTGGAGTTACGCCGACCCCTCGACCTTCGACATGACGATCCGCCACGGCGTGACCTTCTCCGACGGCACCAAACTGGACGCCGCCGCGGTGAAGGCCAACCTCGACCACGGCAAGACCGTCCAAGGTCCCAGGACCGACGAGATCGCCGCCATCAGCAAGGTGACGGTCACCGCGCCGGACCAGGTGCGGATCAAGCTGTCCCGGCCGGACCCCTCGCTGCCGCTCGTCTTCTCCGCCGTGCTCGGCCAGATGGCGAGCCCGAAGGCGCTCAAAGATCCGGCGCTGCTGAAGAAGAAGCCGGTCGGCGCCGGGCCGTACACCCTGGACACGGCCGCCACCACACCCGGCGACAAGTACACCTTCGTCAAGAACCCGAAGTACTGGGACGCGAAGTCGGTGAAGTTCGACAAGCTGGTGTTCCCGATCATCCAGGACTCCACCGCGTCCCTGAACGCCCTGCGCTCGGGGCAGATCGACGGCGCCATCGGCACCCTCGACGACGTCCCGGCCGCCAAGGCCGCGGGCCTCTCCGTCTCCTCCTCGCTGAGCTACTTCACCGCGCTCAACGTCAACGACCGCAGCGGCCGCCAGGTCAAGGCGCTCGGCGACGTACGGGTCCGCAGGGCGCTGAACTACGCCGTCGACCGCAAGGCGCTCCAGGCGACCGCGGGCGAGGGCCAGCCCACCACCCAGATCTTCCCCCCGGGCCAGCCCGGGTACGTCAAGGCGCTGGACAAGGCCTATCCGTACAGCCCGGCGAAGGCGAAGAAGCTGCTCGCCGAGGCGGGCTACCCGAACGGCATCGACCTCACGGTCACCAACACCGCCGTGCTCTTCTTCGACCGCTACGGGCAGGCGCTCGCCCAGCAGTTGAAGAAGTCGGGCATCCGCATCAAGATCCACAACGTGTCGCTGCCGGAGTACCAGGCGCTGCGCCTCTCCGACAAGAACCCGCTGTACGCCTGGTTCTACAACTGGATCGGCACGCCCATCGACGCCAACCGGCTGCTGCGCCAGAACGGCCAGTACAACCCGTACCGGGTCGACAACCCGAAGCTGGACAAGCTGATCGACAAGGCCGCGGCCGAGACCGGGGCGCGGCAGCGGGCGACATACGAGGAGATCTCCAAAGAGGTCGTCGACCAGGCGCTCTTCGTCGTCACCAACATCGGCAAGACCTACTACTTCTACAACCCGAAGAAGGTCAAGGAGATGAGCTACGTGCCGCTGGAGTCGCTGCCGTTCGTCAGGGGCCTGGAGCCCGCCTCCTGAGCCTTGAGGAGCAAGTGCTGTGCTCAGGACAGTCCTCCGACGGCTCCTGGTCGTCGTCCCGATGCTATGGGGCATCGCCACGGTGGCGTTCTGCCTGGTCAACCTGATCCCCGGATCCCCGGCGCGCACCATCCTGGGCGACGGCGCCACCGCCGAGCAGGTCGCCGCGCTGGACCGGAAGATGGGCTACGACCGGCCGCTCGCCGCCCAGTACTGGTCGTGGCTCTCGCATGTGCTGCGCGGCGACTTCGGCACCTCGCTGCTCACCAGCAGGCCGACCACCGCCGATGTCGGCGCCCGGCTGCCCATCACCCTCTCGGTCGTCGTCGGCGCCGTGCTGCTGACGGTCGTCGCCGGGGTGGCCGTCGGCGTGCTCAGCGCGATCGGCGGGCGGCGCCTGGACCGCGCGGGGCAGAGCGTGCTCAGCTTCTTCATGGCCGTCCCCAGCTTCTGGCTGGGCGTGCTGCTGGTCTTCCTGCTGTCCATCCGGCTCGGCTGGCTGCCCGCCACCGGCTATGTGCCCTTCGCCCAGTCCCCCGGCCGCTGGCTCGCCTCGATCACCCTGCCGTGTCTGTCGGTGGCGGCGGTCGGCATCGCCACCGTCGCCCGGCAGACCCGGGGCGCGATGCTCGACGTACTCAGCAAGGACTACATCCGGACGCTGCGCGCCACCGGCGTCTCCAACCGTTCGCTGATCTTCCGGCACGCGCTGCGCAACGCCTCCATTCCCATCGTGACCAGCGTCGGCTTCCAGTTCATCGGTCTGCTCGGCAGCACCGTCATCGTGGAGCAGGTCTTCGCGCTGAACGGCCTCGGGGCGCTGACCCTTTCGGCGGTGAACGGAAAGGACTTCCCCGTGGTGCTCACCGTCGTCCTGTTCACGACCAGCATCGTGCTGGCCGCGAACCTCCTCGTGGACGTCGCCAACGCCTGGCTCAACCCGAAGGCGAGGCGGGCATGAGCGTCGGCGTGAACACCGAGGCCGTGGCGGCCGGGCCGGGCCGCCACCGGCGTGCGGGCGAGAAGGGCGCGGGCCGCGCGCGCGGCGTGCTGCGCCGCCCCGGGACCTGGCTGAGCCTGGGGTGGATCACCGTGGTCGTCCTCGGCAGCCTCTTCGCCTCCGCGCTCGCCCCGCACGACCCGCTCGACCAGGATCTGAGCCGCGTCTACCAGGGCCCGTCCGGCACGTACTGGCTCGGCACCGACTCGCTCGGCCGCGACGTGCTCAGCAGGCTGATGCACGGCGGGGCCCTCAGCCTGCTGGGCTCCGGCGAAGCCGTCCTGGTCGCACTCCTCATCGGCATCCCGTTCGGGCTGCTGGCCGGCTACCGGGGTGGCTGGGCCGACGCCGTCATCAGCCGGATCGCCGAGGCGCTGATGGCCCTGCCCGTGATCATCATCCTGCTCGCGGTGGTCGCGGTGTACGGGCGCGGGTTCGCGGTGTCCATGGGGGCCCTGGGGGTCATCTTCTCCGCCGCCATCATCCGGCTGGTGCGGGCGACGACGACGGCCGTGCGCGGTGAGCTGTACGTCGACGCCGCCCGCGTCTCGGGGCTGCGGGCGCCCCGCATCGTCGTACGGCACGTGCTGCCCAACGTCATCGCGCCCGTGCTCATCCAGAGTTCGCTGACCCTGGGCACCGCCCTGCTGATCCAGTCCGGCCTGGGCTTCCTCGGCCTCGGCCCGCAGCCGCCCGCGCCCAACTGGGGAGCGGGCATCGCCGAGGCCGCCACCGCCATCAACCAGGACGCCTGGCTGATGGTCCCGACCGGGGGCGTGCTGGTCCTCACCGTCCTGGCCTTCAACTTCCTCGGCGACGCGCTGCGCGACGCGGCCCCCGCGGGCCGGGGAGCGGCGGCCACCGGACGCTTCTTCGGCCGCCGCCCCCTCCCCGGCGGATCCGGTACGACGGAGCCCGACGACGACGGCGTGCTGCTCCGGGTCCGGGATCTCGTGGTGTCCTTCCCCGAAGCGGACGGGGGCGACCAACCCGTGGTCGACGGTGTCGGCTTCGACGTCCGGCCGGGCGAAACCGTCGGCCTGGTGGGCGAGTCGGGCTGCGGTAAGACCGTCACCGCGCTGTCCGTCCTCGGCCTCGTCCCGGGCGCGGGACACCTCGGGGAGGGACAGATCCTGTTCGACGGGGCGGACCTCGCCCGGATGCCGGAGAAGCGGCTCGCGGCGTACCGAGGACAGCGGATCGGCTACATCGCGCAGGAGCCGATGACCGCGCTCGACCCGTGCTTCACCATCGGGTCCCAGCTCGTCGAACCGCTGCGGCGGCACCGCGGGCTGGACAAGGCCAGGGCCCGGGCACGCGCCGTCGAACTGCTGAGCCTGGTCGGCATCCCGCGCCCGGAGCAGATCTGCCGTTCGTATCCGCACCAGCTCTCCGGCGGCATGGCGCAGCGCGCGGCGATCGCGCTCGCCCTGACCGGCGAGCCCGATCTGCTGATCGCGGACGAGCCGACCACCGCCCTCGACGTCACCGTGCAGGCCGAGATCCTCGATCTGCTGCGCTCGCTCCAGGCGGAGCTGGGCATGGCGATGATCCTGGTGACCCACGACCTCGGGGTGGTCGCCGACATCTGCGACCGGGCGGTGGTGATGTACGCCGGGCAGGTGGTCGAGGAGGGCACCGTCGACCAGATCTTCACGGCCGCCCTGCACCCCTACACCCGTGCCCTGCTGCGCTCCACGCCGGAGCGCGAGGAGACGGCGGGCCCGCTGCCCGCCATCGAGGGGACGGTGCCGCAGCCGCGCGACTGGCCGGCCGGGTGCCGGTTCGCCGCGCGCTGCGCGTTCGCGACCGAGGCCTGTTCGGCGGCGCCCGTGCCGATGCTGGTGCGCGACCCCGCGTCCGGCGGCCCGCGCGCGGCCCGTTGTATCCGTGCCGACTCCTGGAAGGCGGTGGACCATGAGCGCGCTGCTGGAGCTGTCTGACCTCGCGGTCACCTACCCGGCGCCCGGCCGCCGTTCCGCGCCGCTGCGCGCGGTGGACGGGGTGAGCCTGCGCGTCGAACCGGGCGAAACGGTCGGCCTGGTCGGTGAGTCCGGCTCGGGCAAGTCGACCATCGGCCGGGCCGTCCTCGGCCTCACCCGCGCCGCCGAGGGGCGGATCTCGTTCGACGGCGCGGACATCACGCACGCGTCCGCGCGCGCCCGCCGCGCGCTCGCGTCCGAGCTGCAGGTCGTCTTCCAGGACCCGTACAGTTCCCTCAACCCGAGCCATCCGGTGGGCAAGACGCTCGCCGAGCCGCTGCTGCGGCGGACGGGGACGAGCCGGGAGCAGGCGGGTGCGGAGATCCGGCGGCTGCTGTCGGCCGTCGGGCTGCCCGACGACGCGGCGGACCGGCATCCGGCGCGGTTCTCGGGCGGTCAGCGGCAGCGCGTCGCCATCGCCCGGGCGCTGGCGGTCTCGCCCCGTCTGGTCGTCTGCGACGAGCCGGTCAGCGCGCTGGACGTGTCCACCCAGGCCCAGGTGATCAATCTGCTGGCCGCGCTCCAGGCGGAGCTGGGGGTGGCGTATCTGTTCATCGCCCATGACATCGCGGTCGTACGGCACATCTCGCACCGCGTCGTCGTCCTCTACCGGGGCCGGGTCATGGAGTCGGGGCCGACCGCCGAGGTGTGTCTGCGGCCGAGCCATCCGTACACCCGCGCGCTGGTGGCGGCGGCCCCGGTGCCGGATCCGGCGCTGCAGCGCAAGCGCCGCCAAGTGCGGCGGGCCTCGGTGTCGACCTCGACGGCGGCAGCCGGGGCCGTGGACGGGGTGGGGTGCCCCTTCGCGCCCCGCTGCCCGCATACGGCTCAGGTGTGCTGGTCGGCGCGGCCCGCCCGCACCACGGTGGGCCAGGTGGAGTTGAGCTGCCACCGGTACGATCCGGGCTCGGGCCACCCCGACGCGGGCACGTCGCTTCCCGGCCTCTCCCTGACGGAAAACGGACATGGGCGCCAACCCTGATAAGGGTTCCGGTATACTCCGTCCCATGGAGGGACCTTGGCTATCAGGTGAGGAAATGGCGCCGACGAAGACACTGAAACGCGGAGCCAAGGTCGCCGAGGCGCTGGCGCAGGAAATCGTCCACGACATCGTGAAGCGCAAGCTGCCCCCGGGCACGCTGCTGCCGTCCGAGGCGCAGATGATCGAGGACTACGGCGTGGGGCGCGGTTCGCTCCGCGAGGCGCTGCGGATCCTCGAAGTCCACGGGCTCATCACGATGAAGCCGGGGCGCAACGGCGGCCCGATGGTCATCGAGGTGCGCACCCGTGACTACGGCCGGATGTCGACGCTCTTCTACCACCTCGGCGGCGTCACCTTCAGCGAACTGCTGGAGGCGCGGCTGGTGATGGAGGCGACGATGGCCCGGCTCGCCGCCGAGCGCAACGCGCCGGAGCTGGGTGAGCAACTGGCCGAGTCGTGCGAGAAGTCCGTGGTGGACGACGACGATCTGTACTTCGCCGCGACCCACGACTTCCACCGCAAGGTGTCGTCCATGTCGGGGAATCCGATTCTCAACCTGGTGAGCATGTCGCTGGAGGACATCTTCCACGACCAGGTCAGCGGCTTCCTCTTCCCGCCCGACCGGCGCGAGGACGTGCAGGCGACGCACAAGGCCATCGCGCGGGCCATCGCCAAGGGGCAGGCCGCGACGGCGGAGCGGCTGATGCGGCAGCACATGCAGGAGTACGCGGACTATGTGCGCAGGCGCCACCCCTCCCTCGTCGACCAGGTCGTCAACTGGCGCTGAGCGGATCGCGCGTCGCGGGTCAGCGGCCGCGCCAGACGGGTTCGCGTTTCTCGGTGAACGCCGACGCTCCCTCGCGGGCGTCCGCCGAGGAACGGACCGGCTCGTAGATCGCGTTCTGCCGGGCGAAGGCCTCCTCCGCGGGCCACTGCCCGCCCTCGCCCAGGACCCGCTTGGTGGCCCGTACGGCCAGGGGGCCGTTCTCCGCGATCCGGCTCGCCAGTGACAGCGCCCCGGCGAGGGCACCGCCGGGCGGCGTGAGCCGGTTGACCAGGCCCGCCGCGTGCGCCCGCGCGGCGTCGATACGGTCCCCGGTCAGCGCCCACTCGGCCGCCGTGCCCAGCGGCACCCGGCGCGGCAGCCGCAGCAGGCCGCCGCCCCCGGCCATCAGTCCGCGGCGCACCTCGGGGAGTCCGAACCAGGCGTTCTCGGCGGCCACGATCAGATCGCAGGCGAGCGCGATCTCGAAGCCTCCGGCCAGTGCGAAGCCTTCGACGGCCGCGATGAGCGGTTTCGCCGGGGGCGCCTCCACCAGACCGGCGAAGCCGCGGCCCGGCACCGAGGGGCGTTCGCCCGCGAGGAACGCCTTGAGGTCCATTCCGGCGCTGAACGTGCCTCCGGCGCCGGTCAGCACGCCCACGCGCAACGTGTCGTCGGTATCGAGCCGTTCCATCGCGGCGCCGATCGCCCGCGCGGTGGCGGTGTTGACGGCGTTGCGCACCTCGGGGCGGTCGATGGTGACGACGAGGACGGCGCCCTGCGTTTCGACGGTGACCTCGGGGCTCATCGCGCCTGCATCCGGATCGCGCCGTCGAGGCGGATCGTCTCGCCGTTGAGCATGGGGTTGTCGATGATGTGCAGCGCCAGCCGGGCGTACTCGTCGGGGACGCCGAAGCGGCGTGGGTGCGGCGCCATGGTGGAGAGCGAGTCGCGCACCCGCTGGGGCAGCCGGGCCAGGATGGGGGTGTCGAAGAGGCCGGGGGCGATGGTGCACACCCGGATCAGCTTGCCTGCCAGGTCACGGGCGGCCACGAGGGTGAGTCCGACGATGCCCGCCTTGGCGGAGGCGTACGGGAGTTGGCCGATCTGTCCTTCCCAGGCGGCGACGGAGGCGGTGAGCACGCAGACCCCGCGCTCGCCGTCGACCGGTTCGTTCCGGGCCATCCGGGCGGCGGCGAGGCGCAGCACGTTGAAGGTGCCGATCAGGTTGACGCGTACGACGGACTCGTAGAGGTCGAGGGAGCCGGGTTCGCCGTCGCGCTCCACGACGCGCATCGCCCCGCCCCGGCCCGCGCAGTGCACGAGCGTGCGCAGCGGGCCGAGGGCTTCGGCGGCCGCGACGGCTTCGGCGACGGCGTCGGGGTCGGTGACGTCGGCGGGCACGAAGTGGGCGCGGGCGCCGAGGTCGGCGGCCACGGCCTTGCCGTCGGAGGCGGGCAGGTCGAGCAGGACGGTCGGCACCCCGGCGGCGACCAGCCGCCGGGCGGTGGCCAGTCCCAGACCGGAGGCCCCGCCGGTCACCACGGCGGACCCTGATGTGACGTCCATGGCTGGTCGCCTCCTTGGCTTGGTGAGTGAGGTGGTGTGGGGTTCAGGGCGCGCCGAGGTTCTCCAGGATGAGGGCGTTGGCCATGCCGCCCGCCTCGCACATGGTCTGGAGTCCATAGCGGCCACCGGTGTCCTCAAGGTGGCCGAGCAGCGTGGTGGCCAGCCGGGCGCCGGAGGCGCCGAGCGGGTGGCCCAGGGCGATGGCACCGCCCCGGGGGTTGAGCCGGTCGCCGGGGAACCCGAACTCGGCCTGCCAGGCGAGCGGCACGCTCGCGAAGGCCTCGTTGACCTCGGCGGCGGCGATGTCGTCCAGGGACAGGCCTGAGCGGTGCAGCACGCGCCGGGTGGCGGGGAGGGGGCCGGTGAGCATCAGCAGCGGATCGTCGCCGCATACGGCGGAGGCCACGATCCGGCCCCGTGGGGTGAGCCCGAGGGCGGCCGCGCGCTCTTCGCTCATCACCAGGAGCGCCGCGGCGCCGTCGGTGAGCTGGGAGGCGTTGCCCGCGGTGATCTTGAAGTCGAGGTCCGGGAAGCGGCGGTGGTAGCCGGATGCGGCGAAGGCCGCCGGGAGTTCGGCCAGCCCCTCGGGGGTCGCACCGGGGCGGATCGTCTCGTCGGCGGAGACGACGCCGTCCGGGGTGGCGACGGGCACGGTCTCGCGGGCGAACGCGCCGTCGGCCACGGCCTTGGCGGCCCGCTCGTGGCTGCGCGCGGCGTAGGCGTCGAGTGCCGCGCGGCTCAGCCGCCACTTATCCGCGACGAGTTCCGCCGCGATGCCCTGCGGCAGCAGCCCGGGGGCGTACCGGCGGGCCACTCCCGCGCCGAAGGGGTCGGCGCCCATGCGGGCCGACCCCATCGGCACGCGGCTCATCGACTCCACTCCGGCCGCGATCACGGTCTCGTACGCCCCGGCGACCACTCCCTGCACGGCGAAGTCCAGCGCCTGCTGGCCGGAGCCGCACTTGCGCTCGATGGTCACCGAGGGCACGTGCTCGGGAAGTCCGGCGGCCAGCCAGGCCTGCCGCCCGGGGGTCGCGGACTGCTCACCGGCCTGTCCGGCGCAGCCGACGAGGACGTCGTCGACGGTGCCGGGGTCGATGCCGGTGCGGTCCAGGAGCGCGAGGAGGACCGCCGCCAGCAGGTCGACCGGGTGGACGCCGGAGAGCGCGCCACCGGGTTTTCCCCGGCCCATGGGAGAGCGCACGGCGTCGACGATGACGGCTGCGGGCATTGGGTTCCCCCAGATCCTCGGCGTTCCCTTGACATAGAAACTATGCATACCTTTACCATGGATTCGTGTCCGGAACCATGGTGAACGAACCCGCGGACGGCCTCTCCGAGCAGCAGCTCGAAGTGCGCCGCATGGCACGGGCACTGGCCCGGGAGCACTACGCGCCGCTGGCCGCGCGATGGGACGCGGAGCGCGTACCGCTTCCGCACGAGGAGCGCCGCAGGCTCGGCGAGCTGGGACTGCTCGGCATCACGCTGCCCGAGGAGTTCGGCGGTTCCGGTGCCCCGGTGCTCGACGCGCTCGTGGTGATCGAGGAGCTGGCGAAGGAGTGCCGCCCGGCGGCGTTCCAGGTGTTCGAGTGCAACACCGGCCCGGCCACCGTCGTCAATCTGCTCGGCAGCGACGATCTGCGCGCCCGCTGCCTTCCCCCGATCATCCGTGGCGAGGCGACGATGGCGGTGGCGATCTCCGAGCCCGACGCGGGCTCCGCCGCCACCGACATGACCACCCGCGCGGTCCGGGACGGCGCCTTCTACCGGGTCAGCGGATCGAAACGATGGATATCGGGCGGCGGTCACGCCGATCAGTACCTGCTCTACGCACGGCTCGCCGATGTGCCCGGCGCACGCGGAATCGGCGCGCTGGTGGTCGACGCCGACACCGCGGGCATCTCGTACGGCGCGCAGGAGAAGCTGATGGGCTTCCGCGGCATCCCGTCCTGCGACATCCACTTCGACGACGTACGGGTCCCCGCCGCCAACCTGCTGGTGGACGCCGGCCGCTTCCGCGAGCTGTTCACCGGCTTCTCCCTGGAGCGGCTCGGCAACGCGACCATGAGCCTGGCCCTCGCCCAGGCCGCCGTCGACCGCACCGTGGACTATGTGCGGGCCCGTACGGCCTTCGGCAAGCCCCTGATCGAGTTCCAGGCCACTCAGCTGACCCTCGCCGACATGGTGCTGCAGGTCGAGGCGGCGCGGCTGCTGGTCTACCGGGCGGCGCGGGGCGCCGGGCGGGGGCTGCCCTCACCGCTGGAGGTCTCGCTGGCCAAGTGTGCGGCCAACGAGACCGCCAAGCGCGTCACCGATCTGGCCATCCAGCTGCACGGTGGCAACGGCTACACCGAGGAGTACGGCATCGAGCGGCTGCACCGCGACGCCCACGGCTGGGCGCTGGCGGGCGGCACACCCACCATGCAGCGCACGCGCATCGTCTCCGAGCTGCTCGGCCGGAGCTTCGACCAGCGTCGCTGACCCCTGGACCCGTGGGGACACGAACGCGAAGGAGACCGCCCATGCCGTTCGAACTGCCCCCGCGCCACCTGGATCTGCGTGAGCGCGCCACCGAACTCGCCGAGCGGCTGCGCCCCGGCGCCGACCGCGCCGACGCCGCCACCGGCATCGACCCTGCGACGCGGGACGCGCTGCGCGAGAGCGGTCTGGTCCGGCTCACCGTCCCCGCCGCGCACGGCGGGGAGGACGAGCGGGTGGACCCCCTCGCCGTCACGGTGGTGCGCGAGGCGCTGATGGCCGTCTCCGGGCATCTGGACTCGCTGTTCGCCATGCAGGGCATCGGCGGCTTCGCACTGTCCGCGGCCGCTCCTCGGATACGGGACGCCTGGCTGCCCCGGGTCGCCGCGCTGGAGGCGATCGCCGCGCTGGCGCTCACCGAGCCCGAGATCGGCTCCGATCTGCGGTCGGTCGCCACCCGCGTGACCGAGGGCGACGGCGGGCTCGTCGTCAGCGGCCGCAAGTCCTGGATCACCAACGCCGGTGCGGCCGACTTCTACACCGTGCTGTGCCGGGAGGGCGACGGCCACAGCCTGGTGCTCGTCCCCGCCGACGCCCCCGGCGTACGGGTGGAGAGCGGCCCGGACATCATCGCCCCGCACATCCTCGGCACGGTGTTCCTGGACGACGTGAGGGTCCCCCCGGACCATCGGATCGGCGAACCGGGCGGCGCGTTCCCGCTGGTGCTGCGGACCCTGTCCACCTTCCGCGTCTCGGTGGCGGGTTCGGCCGTCGGCCTCGCCCAGGCCGCGCTGGACGAGGCCGTACGGCACACCACCTCGCGCGAACAGTTCGGCGAACCGCTCGCCCGGCTCGGCCCCCTCCCCCATCTGCTGGGCACCTCGTGGATGGAGATCGAGTCCGCGCGCGCCCTGACCTACACGGCGGCGTCCAGGGCGGCCGAGGACCCGGCGGCGGCGCTCCCCTGGTCGTCGATGGCGAAGGTCGCGGCGACCGAGACCGCGGGCCGGGTGGTGGACCGCTGTGTGCAGATGATGGGCCGCTTCGGCCTCGTCACGGGGTCCACCATCGAACGGCTCTACCGCAACGCCCGGCCGATGCGCATCTACGAGGGCGGCAACGAGGTGCTGACCGGCCAGCTCGCCAAGACGCTCACGCGAGGCCGGGGCTGAACCCTGGCCCCAAAACCATGACTATGGTTATATCAGTTCTGTTCGAGTCATCGCCGCCGCACGGACAAGGGGTGAGATGAGGACCTACACGGACCTGGTGCCGGTCTTTCCGGACCAGCGCGACTGGACCCTGGCGACCGTGCTGCGCCACCAGGCGGACGTCCGCCCCGAGGCGGTGTTCCTCGACGTACCGGAGGAGCACCGCACCTTCAGCTACGCGCGGAGCCTGGAGCAGGCCGAATCCGTCGCCGACGCGCTGGCCCTGGCCGGTGCCGACCCCGGCGACCGGGTGCTCGTGATGGCGGCCAACTCCTCGCAGTTCGTGCGCACCTGGCTCGGGGTGTCGCTCGGCGGCTACGTCGAGGTGCCCGTCAACACCGCGTACGAGGGCGTGTTCCTCAGCCACCAGCTGGTGACCGCGGGCCCGCGCTGGGCGGTGGTGGACGACGTACTCGCCGCCCGGTTCCTCGCCATCGCCGATGACGCCCGCGCCATCGAATGCTTCTGGGTCATCGACACCGGTTCCCGCGACAGCGCCCTGCGCGCGCTGCGCGACGCCGGGTGGCGGGCGGAGCCCTGGGAGGAGCTGGCGCGCGGCGCGCGGCCGGGGGCGCGCCCACCAGCACCCGCCCCCGCCCCCTCATCACTCGCGTCCATCTTCTTCACCTCGGGCACCACGGGCCCCTCCAAGGGCGTGGCGATGCCCCACGCCCAGATGCATTTCTTCGGCGAGGAGGTGGTCAGCCTCCAGCGGCTGACCGCCGACGACGTGTACTTCACCTGCACTCCGCTCTTCCACGGCAACGCCCAGTTCATGGCCGCGTATCCGGCGCTCATCGCCGGGGCGCGGCTGGTGGTGCGGCCGCGCTTCAGCGCCAGCCGGTGGGTCGGCCAGCTGCGCGCCTCCGGCGTCACGGTCACCAACCTCATCGGCGTGATGATGGACTTCATCTGGAAGCAGGAGCCCCGGCCCGACGATGCCGACAACCGGCTGCGCTCGGTCTTCGCGGCGCCCACCGCCGGATCCATCCTGGCGGGATTTCGCGAGCGCTACGGCATCGGCTCGTTCGTCGAGGTCTTCGGGCTCACCGAGACCAGCGCGCCGATCCTCAGCCCCTACGGCGAGGAGCGCCCGGCGGGTGCCGCCGGGCTGCGGGCCGCCGACTGGTTCGACATCCGGCTGGTCGACCCGGACACCGACGTGGAAGTGGCGACCGGCGAGATCGGCGAGCTGGTCGTCCGCCCGAAACACCCCTGGACGTGCAGCATGGGCTACTACGGCATGCCCGAGCGCACCACCGAAGCCTGGCGGAACCTCTGGTTCCACACCGGCGACGCACTGCGCCAGGACGCGGACGGCTGGTACTACTTCGTGGACCGCTACAAGGACGCGCTGCGCCGCCGGGGCGAGAACATCAGCTCGTACGAGATCGAGCAGGCCCTGCTCTCCTGCGATGCCGTCCTGGAGTGCGCCGTGATCGGCGTCCCCGCCGGGGTCGAGGCGGGCGAGGACGAGGTGCTGGCCTGTGTCGTCGCCGCGCGGGACACCGACCCCGCCGAGCTGTGGGAGTGGTGCGAGGGACGCGTCCCCGCGTTCGCCGTGCCCCGCTTCGTCCGCTTCGTCGACCGGCTCCCGAAGACCCCCTCGGAGCGGGTGCGCAAAACCCAGCTGCGCGCCGACGGCGTCACCCCCGGCACCCACGACCGCCTCGCCCCGCGCGATGCGGAAACCCCGCGCGGCACCGCCGCCCCGGTAAGGGAGCGCACCGCGTGAGCGGGGAGCGGGGCAGCTGCCCCGGGCCGCTCGCCGGGGTCACCGTGCTCGAACTCGGCACCATGTACGCGGCCCCCACCGCGGGACGGATGCTGCGCGACTTCGGCGCCCGCGTCATCAAGGTCGAGGACCCGGCGACCGGGGACTTCGCCCGGCAGTGGCTGCCGCGCCACAACGGCCTCGCACTCGGCTTCGCCCGGCTCAACGCGGGCAAGGAGTCCATCGGCATCGACCTGCGCCGACCCGAGGGCCGCGACCTGGTGCGCAGGCTCGCCGCGCGGGTGGACGTGGTGCTGGAGTCCTTCCGGCCCGGCAGGCTGGAGGAGTGGGGGCTCGGCTACGACGTGCTGACCGCCGACAACCCCGGCCTGGTGCTCACCCGCGTCTCCGGCTTCGGCCAGACCGGGCCGTACCGGGGCCGCCCGGGATTCGGCACGGTGGCGGAGACCGCGAGCGGCTACGCGTTCACCAACGGCTGGCCCGACACTCCGCCCACCTCCCCGCCGTTCGGTTTCGCCGACTCCATCGCCGGGCTCTCGGCCGCCTTCGGCACGGTCACGGCGCTGCTGGCCCGGTCCCGCACCGGCCGGGGCGACGCCGTGGACGTGGCCCTCTACGAACCGCTGATGTTCATCCTCGGCGACAGCATCCTGCGCTACACCAGCAGCGGTGAGATACAGCAGCGGGTCGGGAACGGCTCCGGCTCCGCGTCACCGCGCGGCATCTACCAGGCGGCGGACGGCAACTGGCTGTCCATCGCCGCGTCCTCGCAGTCCATCGCGCTGCGCCTGTTCACCGCCATGGGCCGCCCCGAGTTCGGCGACGATCCCCGGTTCGCCACCAACCCGGCGCGGATGGAGCACAACGAGGAACTGCAGCGCCTGGTCGGCGCATGGGTGGGCCAGCGGCCGCGCGCCGAAGTACTCGCCGACCTGGAGGCGCACGAGGTGGTCGCCGCGCCCGTCAACGACGCCAGGGACATCGTCGAGGACCCGCACTTCCGGATGCGCACCCTGGTCGAACTGGCCGGTACCGCGCTGGGTCCGGTGCTGGTGCCGGGCCCGGTCGTCCACCTGGACAGCTACCCGGGCCCGCTGTACGAGGGGGTGCCCGGCATCGGCGAGCACACCGTGCCCGCGCTCACCGAACTGCTCGGCCTCACCCCCGGGGAACTGGCCGAACTGGCCGGGTCCTCGGCCGTGGCCCCGGACCGGACCCGCGTGCCATGACGGGCGTCGATCTGTCGGGCCGGGTGGCGCTGGTGACCGGCGGCAGCCGTGGCCTCGGCCGGGAGATCGTGCTCGGCCTGGCCGCCGCCGGGGCCGACGTCGTGATCGCCAGCCGCACCCTGGAGCGCTGCGCCGAGGTCGCCGCCGAGGTGCGCCGGACCACCGGGCGGCGTGCCCTGCCGTACGCCTGCCACGTCGGGCGGTGGGACGGGCTCGACGCCCTGGTCGACGCCGCGTACGCCGAGTTCGGGCGGCTCGACGTCCTCGTCAACAACGCGGGCATGTCGCCGCGTTACGACACGGTCGCGGACATCGGCGAGGTCCTCTTCGACAAGGTGATCGGGGTCAACCTGAAGGGACCGTTCCGGCTGGCGGCGCTCGCGGGTACCCGGATGGCCGCCGACCGGGGCGGAAGCATCATCAACATCAGCAGCACCGCCGCCGTACGCCCTCGCGCCGACGTCCTCCCCTACGCCGCCGCCAAGGCCGGGCTCAACGCCCTCACCGCGGGCCTCGCCCATGCCTTCGGCCCCACCGTACGGGTCAACGCCATCATGCCCGGGACCTTCCACACCGACGTGACCGCCGCCTGGGACATGGACGCCTTCGCCGCCCGCGCGGCGGGCTTCGCGCTGCGCCGGGGCGGGCGGCCCGCCGAAATCGTCGGCACGGCGCTGTACCTGGCCTCCGGCGAACTGTCCTCGTACACCACCGGCTCGGTCATCGCCGTAGACGGCGGTCAGCCGTGAAGGGAGCGGGTCCGAAGTGATCATCGATGTGCACTGCCACGCCTGGCCCGACGCCCTCGCGGAGCGCGCCCTCGGCGGCCGGGTGCCCCAGCTGGAACGGCACGGCGACGGCAAGATCTCCACCCTGCACCGGGTACTGGCCCGCTCCGGCGTCGACAAGGGCGTACTCCTCGGCATCGCCGACACCGCCCGGCACGTCGACGCGGTCAACCGCTTCGTCGCCGCCCAACGCGGCCCGGACCTGCTGCCCTTCGGCACCGTCCACCCGGACCTGCCGCTGGAGGACAACCTCGCGAGCCTGCGCCGCCACGGCATCGCGGGGGTCAAACTCCACTCCCTCTTCCAGGGATTCGCGTACGACGACCCGAGGCTGTGGGACCTGCTGGAGGCGTTCGGCTCGCGGATCGCCGTCATCGCGCACGTCGGCGCGGGCGGCGACCGGCAGAGCAATGAGCGGGCCACGCCCGCGATGATCCGCGCCATCGTGCGGCGCTTCCCCGCGCTGCGGCTGATCGCCTGTCACTTCGGCGGCTACCACCGGCTGGAGGAGGCGGAGGAGCAGCTGCTCGGCGAGGACGTCCTGCTGGAGACCTCATGGCCGCCGACCATGGCCCGGCTCGCACCCGAGCGGGTGCGCGCGATCATCGGCAGACACGGCGCGGACCGGGTGGTCTTCGGCTCCGACTGGCCGATGGCCGACCCCGGCGCGGAGATCGCGGCCATCCGGGCCCTCGGCCTCTCCGAGGAGGCCACGGCGGGCATTCTCGGCGGCAACGCCGCCCGCCTCCTGGGTCAGGACGCGACATGACCGCCCCGAACCCCGCCCCCTCCCCCGCGTCCGGCAAGGACGTGCTGGTCGAGCGGCGCGGCGACGCCACGTGGATCACCCTCAACCGCCCCGACCGCCGCAACGCCTACGACCCGGCCATGGCCGAGGCGGTGGCGGCCGCCGTCGACGCGGCCAACCGCTCCCGCGCGGTCGTCATCACCGGCGTGCCGGGCAGCTTCTGCGCCGGGGGCGCCCTCACCGGCCTCAGCCAGCCCGATGTGACCGCGATGCGCGGCCTCTACCGGGCCTCCCTGCGGCTCTTCGACGCCGTACGGAACTGCCCGCGCCCGGTCATCGCCGCCGTGGGCGGCGCGGCGGCCGGGGGCGGCAACGAACTCGTCGTCGCCTGCGACCTCGCCATCGCCGCCGAGTCGGCGACCTTCGGGCAGACCGGCCCCCGGGTCGGCAGCTCCCCCGTCACCGGCGCCACCAATGTGATGGGGGTGCAGATCGGCGAGAAGCGCGCCAAGGAGATGGCCATGCTCTGCCGCCGCTACTCCGCCGCGCAGGCGCTGGAGCTGGGGCTGGTCAACGCCGTGGTGCCCGACGCCGAGCTGGAGCCGACGGTCGAGTCGTGGATCGCCGAACTCGCCCGGCTCAGCCCGCGCTACCTGGAAATCACCAAGATCAGCTCCAATGTGTGGTGGAACGCGGCCCGCGACTCCTTCAGCAGCGGCCTCGGCATGCTCGTGCAGTCGATCGGCAGCCCCGACATGGCCGAAGGCGCGCAGGCGTTCCTCGACAAGCGCCGCCCCCGCTTCCCCGGACCCGACGCCTGACGGAGGCACGCCATGCACATCGTCGTGGTCGGCGCCTCCCTCGCGGGCGTCCGCACCGTACAGCTGCTGCGCCGCAGGGGCAGCGACGCCCGGATCACCCTCGTCGGGGCCGAACCCACGGTCGCGTGCGACCGGCCGCCGCTGTCCAAGAGCTATCTCGCCGACCCCGGCGCCGAGGCCCCGCCGCTGCTGTCGGCGGCGGAACTCGCCGCGCTCGGCGTCGAACCGCTCCTCGGCACGACGGCGACCAGCCTGGACCCCACGGGCCGCACCGTCGCGCTGCGCGGCGCGCCGCCCCTGCCGTACGACGCCCTGGTGATCGCCACCGGCTCCGTTCCCCGTACGCTCCCCGGGCTGGGACCGCGCCCCGGTGTGCGGGTGCTGCGTACGGCGGAGGACGCGGCGGCCATCCGGGCGGGATGCCGGGCGGGGGCCCGGCTGGTGGTCGTCGGCGGAGGATTCGTCGGCGCCGAAGTGGCATCCACCGCCCGGTCGCTGGGCTGCGCGGTCACCGTCATCGAACCGCAGCCGGCGCTGATGACGCGCGGTCTCGGGCCGGTGCTCGGCAAGGCCCTCACCGGACGCCACGTCCGGCACGGCACCGAGGTGCGGCTCGGGGCCACGGTGGCGGGCGTCGAGGACGACGGCCGGGGCGGGCTCCGGGGCGTCACGCTCGGGGACGGCGGGCTCGTCCCGGCCGATCTGGTGGTGCTAGGCGTCGGTTCCCGGCCCGCCACCCGGTGGCTCGAAGGGTCCGGGCTGGCCCTGCGGGACGGCGTCGTATGCGATCGGCACCTGGGCGCGCTGGGGGCGGCGGATGTGTACGCGGCCGGGGACATCGCCCGCTGGCACCATCCCCGCTACGGCGCGGACCTGCGCGTAGAGCACTGGACGAACGCCGTCGACCAGGCCTCCGTCGTAGCCGCCAACCTCACCGGGGCGCCCCTGGTCTGCGACGCGGTGCCGTATGTGTGGTCCGACCAGCTCGGCGGCCGGTTGCGGATCCACGGCCGGGTCGGCGCGGGGGACGAGGTCCGGATCGTCGCGGGGGATCCGGACGAGGGCGACTTCGCGGCGATCGCGGGAAGCGGGGGCACGCTGCGGGCGGTCGTCGGGTTCGGCATGGCGCGTGAACTCGCCCCGTTCCGGAAGCTGCTGGAGGCCGGGGGCGGCTGGCACCAGGCGCTGGCGCTCGCCGAAGAGCGGCGCGCCGCGCGCGCGGGCGGGTGAGGGGACGGCGATGACACTCGACCGAGCGACGTCGGAATTCCTCGCCCGCGCGGCCGCGAGCGGGGCACCGCCCCTGCACGACCTGACGCCGCGACAGGCCAGGGACCGCTTCGCCGCGATGAGCCGCCTGTTCGGCGCGGGGCCCGCCATGGCGAGCGTGGAGGAGACCACCGCCCCCGCCGCCGACGGCGGCGCCGCCGTACCGGTCAGACTGCTCGTCCCGGACGACGCGCCGCGTGGGGTGATCCTCTACCTGCACGGCGGCGGGTGGGTCGTCGGGACGCCGGACGAGTTCGACACCCTGGGCCGCAGGCTCGCCCGGCGGACCGGATGCGCCGTGGTCCTGCCCGGCTACCGGCTCGCCCCGGAACACCGCTACCCCGCCGCGGCGGCCGACGCCTGGACCGCGCTGCGCTGGGCGGACGAGTGGCGGGCCCGCGTCGCGGGCCCGGCGGCGCCGCTGATCGTCGCGGGGGACAGCGCGGGCGGCAACCTCGCGGCGGTGGTGGCCCAACGGGCCCGGGCCGAGGGCGGTCCGGCCGTCGCGGCGCAGGTACTCCTGTGCCCGGTCACCGACTGCGACCCGGACACCGCCTCGTACGCGGACCCGGCGAACCAGCTCCTCCTCACCCGCGCCACCATGCTCTGGTACTGGGACCACTACGCCCCCGACGCCTCCGTCAGGCGCCACTCCACCGCCTCCCCGCTGCGCGCCGCCGACCTCACCGGGCTGCCACCGGCCGTCGTCGTCACCGCCGGGCACGATGTGCTGCGCGACGAGGGTGAGGCGTACGCGGACCGGCTGCGCGCGGCGGGGGTGCCGGTGGAACACCGGCGGTTCGAGGGCCTGATCCACGGCTTCGTCACCCTGCTCGACCTGCTGCCGGTCGCCAGTGCCAATGCCCTCGGCTATGTGGCCGACCGGCTCGACCACCTCCTGGACCTGCCTCGGAGCCACCCGTGAACCCGTACCGGTCGATCCTGTTCGTGCCCGCCCACAAACCGGCCTGGGCCCAGAAGGCGCTGGCGGCGGGGCCGGACGCCATCGTCCTCGATCTGGAGGACTCGGTGCCCGACGAGCTGAAGGCGGCGGCCCGGGCCCAGGCCGCCGCCTCCGTCACCCGGCTGCGCGCGCTCGATCCGGCGGTGGGCCTGCTGGTGCGGGTCAACGGCCTCGCCACCCGGCTCACCGGCGCCGACCTCGAAGCGGTCGTCGTCCCAGGGCTGTCGGGCATCTTCGCGCCGAAGATCGAGCAGGCCACCGACGTGCTGCGCTACGACGCCCTGCTCGACCACTTCGAACTGCGGGGCGGTGTGACGGGACTCCAGTACATCGTCCCCGTCGAGACGGTCCGGGCCATCCACAACTGCCGCGACATGGCGGCCGCGTCGCCGCGCGTCGCCGCGATGATCGGCCCGACCGCCGAGCACGCCGACATCGCACGCGAGGTCGGCTTCGAATGGTCGCCGGGCGGCGAGGAGACGCTGTACCTGCGCAGCCGGGTGCTCCTCGCGTGCCGCGAGGCCGGGCTGCACGCCCTCACCGGCCTGTGGGAGCGCGTCGACGACCTCGACGGCCTCCGTAGCTTCGCCCGGCGCGGCCGGGCACTCGGCTTCCGGGGCATGGTCGCGATCCACCCGTCCCATGTGCCGGTCCTCAACGAGGTGTTCTCGGCCACGCCGGAGGAGACCGCCTTCTACACCGGACTCGTCCGCGCCTACGAGCGGGCGGCCGCCGACGGCAGCGGCGCGGTGCGCTACCGGGGTCTGCACATCGACAGGGCGCACTACGACAAGGCCGTCCAGTGGCTGGCGACCTGGCAGGGGCGGCTCACGGGGTGAGCGCGGCGTGGCCGGATGCGCCCCAGATCTTCCGGTACGCCTGCCGGTAGCCCCGGGGGTTCCAGCTCGTGGCGCCCGCGCTGTTGGCGACGGTGGCGATGTGGACCGGGGCGCTGTAGCGGCTGGGGCCCCGGCCGGAGAACGCCCGGTTGAACTCGTCGATGATCTGCCAGCCCTGCTGGGACAGCGGCTCCGGAACGGTGGCGGCCTGGTACTGCCGGTGGTTGACGCGCTGGAAGGCGGAGGGGTCGCCGTCGCCCGCGCCGATGTTGAAGGGCGGTCCTGAGCCCCGCTTCCCGGCCGCCCGGAGGGCCGGGGCCGCGTCCGCGAAGTACAGGTCGTTGATGGCGACGGAGTAGGTCCACTCGTCGCGGAAGCGCGAGACGAGGGAGGAGACCTCCTGGGGGGTGCGGCTGCCCGCGTCCGGGATCGGGATGTTCTGGTACGCCAGCAGCCTGACGTCCCGGCAGGTGGCCAGCTCCTTCCGGATCAGCTCGGACTTGTTCCTGGCGAACGGGATCGAGGCGTCGGTGAAGACGACGACGCCCGCCCGCCCGTTGGATCGCGCGATCACCCAGTCCGCGCTGATCCTGGCCGTGTCCTCGACCCTCGTGGTGACGTTGGTGAACAGCCTCGGCTTCCTGCTGGGGCCGGGCGACGCGACCGCGTGCCAGCCGACGAGCGGGATGCCCGCCGCCTGGGCCTGCGCGACCTGCCGCGCGGTCGAGTGGGGGTCGAAGCCGCCGATGACGATGCCCGACGGCCGCAGGGCGACGGCCTCGCTCAGCGCGGCCTGGATGCCCGCGGGGGTGCCGCCGCCGTCGATCACCCGCACGCGCCAGCCGATGGCCTTCGCCGCGTCCCGGACCCCCTGCGCGGTGCCCGCGACACCGGGGTTGGTCATGGTCTGCGCGACGTAGACGATGGTCTTGCCGGACACCGCCGAGGGGCCGCGGGTCGGGCCGTTCCAGGGGACGTTCGTCCGCTCGGCCCGCTCGACGGCGGCCTTGGCCCGGGCGAGGACGGCGGGGCAGCCGCGCGGCCCCGAGGTGGCGTCCCCTCCCCCGGCCGACGAACCGCGCTCGCACCCGGCGAGGACGGCCGCCGCCAGCAGTGCGGCGGTGGCGGCCTTACGACCGGCGGACACGCGAACTCCTCGCGGTGATGCCGGTCCGCAGCCGCCGTCGCGCGGAGTACCCGGCCAGGCCGACGACGATGAGCAGGGTGCCGCCGTTGAACAGCGGGGTCACCCAGAACTGGGCGCCGAGCTGGCCGATGCCGGAGAGCCCGATGGCGAGGACCGCCACCGCGACGAGGGTGCCCATGGCGTTCGCGCGGCCGGGCTTGATGGCGGTGGAGCCGAGCAGGGCACCGGCGAAGGCGGGCAGCAGATAGTCGAGGCCGACGCTCGGGTTGCCGAGCTGCTGCTGCGCCGCGAGGAGCACCCCGGCGCAGCCCACGACCAGGCCCGATACGGCGAAGGCGCAGATCGAGTACCGGCGGGTGGGGATGCCGACGAGGTCGGCGGCGCGGCGGTTGGAGCCGACGACGTACAGATACCGGCCGAGCGGCAGCCGCTCCAGCAGCACCCAGAGGGCGACCGCCAGGGCGAGTACGTAGAAGGCGGGGACCGGCAGGCCGAGGAAGGTGGAGTCGTAGAGGTCGGTGAAGGCGGCGGGCAGTCCGTCCGGGCCGGGGACGATCCTGCCTCCGCCAGTGATCCAGCCGGTGATGGCGTAGAGCATGCTGCCGGTGCCGAGGGTGGCGATGAACGAGTCGATCTGGCCGAACTCGGTGATGACGCCGTTGAGCACGCCGACCGCAGCGCCGCCGACGATCACGGTCAGGCAGGCCAGCGGCCAGGGCCACCCCGCGTGGACGATGAGCTGCATCACCAGCACATGCGCCAGGCCCAGGCCGTATCCGATGGAGAGGTCGAAGTTGCCGGTCACGATGGGGACCGTCGCGCCGAGCGCGAGGAGGGCCGGGATCGACTGGTTGGCCAGGATCGAGGAGATGTTGTCCAGGGTCGGAAAGGTGCGCGGCAGGGTCACGGAGAAGACCAGGAACAGCAGGGCGGTGAGGGCCAGCAGGCCGTACGTGCCGATGAGGTGCCCGCCCGGGCGGGCGCGGTTCGTCATGGTCCGGGGGGTGTTCCGGGCGGCGTTCCCGGTGATGTTCCGTGCGGCGTTCCCGGTGATGTTCCGGGCGGCGTTCCCGGGTCGGGCAGTGCCGACGCCGCCCGGGTGAGCCCCGCGACGGTGAGCGACGCGCCGCTCAGCTCGGCCGTCACCGCGCCCCGGACGAACACCAGGGCGCGTCGGCACACCCCCGCGACCTCCTCGAAGTCGCTGGAGATGAGCACGGCCGCGAGACCGTCCGCCAGCGCGTCGTCGAGCAGGCGGTGGAGCGCGGCCTTGGCGCCGATGTCCACGCTCGCGGTCGGCTCCTCCAGGATCAGTACGCGCAGGTCCCCCCGGAGCCACCGGCCGATCATGACCTTCTGCTGGTTGCCGCCGGACAGGGTGGCGATGGGGACCTCGCTGTCGCGGGGGCGCACCGAGAACCGTTCGAGCAGGGCGAGGGCCTCGGCCCGCTCCCGGCGCGGGCTGATCCAGCGCCGCGTCGGCCGGTCGCCCGCGCGCGGGTTGGCCAGCAGGTTCTCCCGTACGGTCAGTTCGGCGGCGCAGCCCTCCTCCACCCGGTTGCCGGTCACCAGGCCGACCCCGGAGGCGACGGCGGCGGCGACCGTACGGGGGTGGTACGGCCGCCCGTCCAGGAGCGCCCGCCCGGCGGTGAGCGGCCGGGCGCCCGCGAGGGCCCGGCTCAGCTCCCGGTGCCCGGCGCCGGTGAGCCCCACCAGGCCGAGGACTTCCCCGGCCCGCAGTTCGAGGGAGACGGGCCCGGCCCCGGCGGTCCGGACGCCGTCGAGGGTCAGCACGGACGGGCCGCCGGTGGGGGCCGTACCGGGCCGGTAGCCGGTCGGTTCGTCGCCCACGATGTCCCGCACGAGGCGGCTGGCGCCGTGTTCCGCCAGCGGGCCCTGGCTGACGAGGCGGCCGTCGCGCAGCACCGCGAAGGCGTCGGCGACCTCGTACACCTCGTCCAGGCGATGGCTGACGTAGAGGATGGCGTGGCCCTGGTCGCGCAGGGTGTGCAGGACGTCGAAGAGCCGGGCGCAGTCGGTGGCGGGGAGGCTGGCGGTCGGCTCGTCGAGGACGATGAGCCGCGCCCGTACGGCGAGGGCGCGGGCGATGGCGACCAGGGAGCGTTCGGCGGGGGCGAGGTCGGCGATCCGGGCGTGGGCCGGGAGGTGTCCGGCGACGGTCCGCAGCACCTCCGTACCGCGCTCCCGGGTCCGCCGCCAGGAGATCAGCCCGCCACGGCGCGGATACCCGGTGGTCAGGGCGATGTTCTCGGCGGCCGTCATCCACTCCACGAGGCCGAGGTCCTGATGGGTGAAGGCCATGTTCCGGGCGGCGGCCTCGGTCCCGAGCGGATGCCCGGCCACCGTCACCGTCCCGCCGTCGGCGGGGTGGTATCCCGCGAGCACCTTGATGAGGGTGGACTTCCCGGCGCCGTTGGGGCCGAGCAGGGCGAGCACACTGCCCCGGTGGATGTCGAGGTCGACGCGGTCCAGCGCGAGCGTCCCGCCGAATCGCTTGCTGAGACTCCGGATACGGACGAGCGGTTCGAGCGGTTCGCCTTCCCACCTCACATCCGAGACCTTAGCGGGACCGATCATGGCATTTACCGATCGCGGCCGCGCTTGAGGGCTCCGTTACTCCAACGGGCCAGTCTCACAGGGCGTCGAGGGGGCATTCGGCCCAGATGACCTTGCCGTCCGGGGTGTGGCGGGTGCCCCAGGCCAGGGCCAGCTGGGCGACGAGGAACAGCCCGCGGCCGTCCTCGTCGGTGATGGCCGCCCGGCGCAGATGCGGGGAGGTGCTGCTGGTGTCGGAGACCTCGCAGATCAGGGTGCGGCCGTGCAGCAGCCGGACCCGGATGGGCCCGCTGCCGTGCCGCAGCGCGTTGGTGACCAGCTCGCTGAGCAGCAGCTCCGTCACGAACGACAGCTCCTCCCGCCCCCAGTCGGCCAGCTGCCGGACGGCGTCGGCCCGGATCTCGCGGACGACGGCCGGGTCAGCGGGCAGTTCCCAGGTGGCGATGCGGTCGGGGGTGAGGGCGTGGGTGCGGGCGACGAGCACGGCGATGTCGTCGCACGGGTGGACGGGGGCCACGTCGTCCAGGACCGCCTGACAGGTGTCCTCGGGGGTGCGGTCCGAGTGGGCGAGGACCTCGCGCAGCCGGTTGAGGGCCACGTCGATGCCCCGGTACCGGTCCTCGATGAGCCCATCGGTGTAGAGCACCAGCCGACTGCCCTCGGGTACGTCGATGTCGGCCGTCTCGAACGGCAGACCGCCCAGGCCCAGCGGGGGCCCGGCGGGCAGTTCGGGAAACGACACGGCGCCGTCGGGGCGGACCAGCGCGGGCGGGGGGTGACCGGCTCGGGCCATGGCGCAGCGCTGCGAGGTCGGGTCGTAGATGACGTACAGGCAGGTCGCGCCGATGATGCCGACCCCGCCGGAGGAGCCCTCGCTGCTCTCCTCCCGGTCCAGGCGCAGCACCAGGTTGTCGAGGTGGGTCAGCACCTCGTCCGGGGGGAAGTCGAGTTCGGCGTAGCTGCGCGCGGCGGTGCGCAGCCGTCCCATGGTGGCGGCGGAGTGCATGCCGTGGCCGACGACGTCGCCGACGACGAGACCGACGCGGGAGCCGGGCAGCGGGATGATGTCGTACCAGTCCCCGCCCACCCGCGACTCGGCGGGCAGATAGCGGTGGGCGACCTCGACGGCGTCCTGACCGGGCACGCCGTGCGGGAGCAGACTGTGCTGCAGGGCCAGGACCATGGTGTGTTCGCGGGTGTAACGCCGGGCGTTGTCCATGGACAGGGCGGCGCGGGTGGCCAGTTCCTGGGCCAGTGAACGGTCGTCGTCCCCGAACGGCGCGGGGTCGAGCGCGCGGTAGAAGCTGACGATGCCCAGCACCGTGCCGCGCGCGACCAGGGGGACGGCGATGAGCGAGCGGACGTGGGACAGCACCCGCGCGGTGTGCTCGGGGTCCTGGATGAGCCAGCCCGCGGCGGTCTTCAGGTCCGGTTCCAGCACCGCCTGCCCGGTGTTCACACAGCGCACCTGGGGCGTGGCCGGGTGGAAGTCGACGCGCTTGCCGATCGGGTAGAAGGGGCAGTCGTCGTGGATGCCGTGGACCACCGCGCGGCGCAGGTCGTACCGGGGGTCGAGGGGTTCGTCGCCGCGCAGTACGGCGTCGGGCAGGTCGATGGTGACGAAGTCGGCCAGCCCCGGGACGGCCGTCTCGGCGAGTTCCTCGGCGGTGCGCCGCACGTCCAGGGTGGTGCCGATGCGCGCGCTGGCCTCGGACAGCAGCTCCATGCGGCGCCGCGCCGCCAGGGCGTACTTCCCCACCTCCGGCTCGCCGACCAGCACCAGCCCGGCCAGTCCGTCGGTGGCGGCGTCCGGGGTCTCGCTTTCCGAGGTCTTGGCCGCTGGCGTCTTGTCGGCTGGGGTCTTGTCTGCCGGGGTCTTGTCTGCCGGGGTCTCGCGCGCCGGGGTTCCCTGTTCGGGCACGCCGCCGGAGAGGCGCGGGACGAGGTGCGACGGCAGGGCGAGGGGCGGCCGCGGCGCGCGGTCGGCGAAGGAGCGGTCGGGGAACAGGGCCTCGACGGCCATGCCCTCCACCCCGGCCGCGCTCGTCATCGGACGGCTCACGAGGGTGACCCGGCGCCCGTCGGACAGGCACACCTCGACGGCGGCCCGCTGCCCGTGCGAGAGCAGCTCGGCCGCCCTCTCCTTGATCATCATCTGGTCGCCCCGGTGCAGCCCCTGTACGAAGGCGTCCACCCCCATGGCGTGCTCGCCGCCCTCTCCGCCCTCGCCGGTCCGCGACGCGCCGCCCGCGTCCAGGTACGCGCGCAGCAGCCCGCGCTCCCGCGTCGAACTCTGCGCCAGCAGCCCCCGTTCGATGGCCTGGGTCGCCCTGCGCAGCACGGCGTCAAGCATCGGATGCCCGGAGCCTCGGGGAAAGGCGAGGCACAGGATGCCGTCGATGCGCCCGCTGAGCGGATCGCGGACGGGGATCGCGCTGCAGCCGTTCGACAGGCCGCGCTCGGCGAAGTGCTCGGCGCCGTAGACCTGGATCAGCCGCCGCTCCGCCAGGGCGAGGCCGATGCCGTTGGTCCCGGCGAACTGCTCGGCGAAGACGAACCCCGGCACCTGCTGGATCGGCGGGAGGGTCCTGGCCCACGCATCGTCACCGAAGCGGCGCTGGAGCACGGTCCCGCTTCCGTCGGCGAGCGCGATGTTCATCGGGCTGCCCAGGAACCGGGACCGCAGCCGGTCGAGCACCGGCCCGGCGGCGCGGACCAGCCGGTCCTCGGGATCGAACTGCCGGTACGGAAGGTCGAAGCCGCCCAGCGGCAGGCCCAGGGAGCGGCAGCGCAGCCACGAGTTCAGGATCAGGGTCCGTACGTCCTCCTGCACCGCCTCCCCCTGGAGGAACTGCTCACGCGAACGCGCGGGCCCGATACCGCCTGTCACGAGCCCCGCCAGGATCGCTGCCTCACCGGCCCGATTCACGCCTCTCCTAGCCATGCGCCGCCATTGGCCCTAAAGGCCACTCTTCGACCATAACGGGTATATACGCCACCGCGACGAGCGGAAGAGAGCATGTGTTCGACGCATCACATACGGTGACCGGCCGCGAGCGGCCGTCACAGCACCGCGACCGGGGTGACGGGTGAGCCCGTCCCCCTTGGAACGTTCAACGGCGCCACGACCAGCAGGAACGTGTGACGCCCCGCCTCGGCGGTGGCGGCGGAGAGCGCTTCGAGATCGAGGTTGTCCAGCAGCGGCACCCCCATCGCGGTCAGGGCGAGCACATGGACCGGAGAGTGCACCCCGTCGACCGGCGAGGGCCGTACGTCGTTGTCGCCGTCCCCGCCGAGCAGCGCGATACCGCGCTCGGCCAGCCAGGGGACGGCGTCCACATGGAGCCCCGCGCTCGCCGCGCCGGTGTCCCAGGCGCCGCGTTCCTCCCGGCGGCGAAGGCTCCCGGAGCGCAGCAGCACCGCGTCCCCCTCGCCGATCGTGACCCGCAGCGCCTCTTCGGCGGCGGCGAGGTCCTCGGCGTGCACTGCCTGTCCCGGCTCCAGCCAGGCGGTCCCCAGGACGGCGGGGAGGTCGAGCAGGACGCCCGTCGTGACGAGCGGCCCGAGCGCGCCGACCGCGCCGTAGTGGGCGCCCGAGGCGTCGATCACCTCATGCGCGGCGCGGCCGCCGTAGAGCCGCCCCCGGTAGGCGGCGTGGCTCAGCGCGTCGAGATGGCTGAGGCCCTTGCCGTGGTAGTCGGCGGCGAGGAAGTCCTTGTGCACGGCGGGCTCCGGTGGCTCCACGTCGCCGAGGTCCGTCATGTGGTGCAGCGGCGGACGGGGGTTGTCCGGTGCGGGCTCCGTGTCCCAGGGGCGGGCCAGCGGGATGGCCGCCCCGGACCGTACGCGGGCGGCGGCTCGCCGCATATGCTCCGGGGTCACCCGGTTCCAGGAACCCCGGTCGGCCGGGGTCCAGCGCCCCCACGCCTGGACCGCCTCGAAGAGCGCGTCGAACTCCTCGCGGGAAACGGCGGGTCCGTTGCTGCTCGTCATCCGTGCTCACCCCGATGGGGTTCGGAACGGCTTCCGTCAAAAGTCTAGAAGTTCCAGACCCGTGCGGCGGCCCGGGGCGACCGGCGTGCGCGCAGGCGGACCCGGCCGCCCCGGGCGGGGACGATGGTCACCGCCACGAGCCGCGCCGGTTCCAGCGGCCCGGCGGGCTCGGGGACGGCGGCCGCGAGGATCTCCCGCAGGACGGTCTCGATCTCCAGCTGGGCCAGCGACACCCCGATGCAGCGCCGCAGACCGCCGCCGAACGGCGTCAGCGCGTACGGCGCCGGGTCCGCGCCGAGGTGGCGCTCCGGCCGGAAGGCGTCCGGTCGCGGCCAGAGCCCGGGGTCGAGGTGGGTGAGCGGGAACAGCGCCGCGACGAACGCGTGCCGGGGCACCGGGTGGCCGCCGAGCTGTGTGTCGTGGGCCGCCGTGCGCATGGCGTTGTAGACGGCGGGGCGCAGTCGGCCGGACTCCTTGACGGTGGCCTTGAGCAGTCGGTCCGAGCCCGCGTCGAGGTCGGCGATCAGGTCGTCGCGGGCGGCGGGGTGGTGGGCGAGCAGATGCAGCGTCCAGGCGATCGTGGTGGCCGTGGTCTCGTAACCGGCCAGGACGAGGCCGGTCAGCTCGTCCAGGAGCTGGGCGTCGTCCAGCCCGGCCCCGTGGTCGTCGCGGGCGTCCAGCAGCATGGACAGCACGTCGTCGCGGTCGGCGCGGTCGGGCGCGGCCCGGCGCGCGGCGATCTCCTCGCGGGTCAGCTGCCGGACGGCGGCGCGGAGCCGGTGGAAGCGGCCGCCCGGCGAGAGCGGCCCGAGATCGCGCCGCAGCGGCCCCGGCAGGAACAGGACGGCGAGGTTGCCCATGTCGACGAACGCGTTCAGCGCGTGGCGGAAGGCGGCGATCCGGGCCGGGTCCGTCAGGCCGAAGACGACGCGCAGGATGACGTCGAGCGTGAGCCGCTGTGCCCATGGCCGCACGGGCACGCCGTCGCCGCCCAGCAGCTCGGGCAGCCCGGTGTGCACCAACTCCCGCACGCGCTGCGCCCAGCCGGTGATCCGCTCCCCGTGGAAGGGGGGCAGCAGCAGCTTGCGGTGGGTGAGGTGCAGGGGTGGCGGTGTGCAGATCAGCGATCCGGCTCCGATCGCGGGCGCCAGCAGGGCGGCGGCGTCTCCGCCGGTGAACCGCTGGTGGTCGGTCAGCACCGCCCGGTTGGCCGCGGCGTCGGCCGCGCAGACCAGGGCACCCCGGTACGGGAAGACGCGGAGCGAGAAGACCGGCCCGAACTTCCGGCGCAGGGTGCGGGTGTAGCCCTGCGGATCGCGGAGCATCCGCGCCGTCTGTACGGGCCGTGGCGCGCGGGCGGCCGGTGGGAAGAGGCGGGGGTCCCACGGCGGCTCGCGGGTGAACGCGTCGCTCATGGCTGCCAGGGCCCGTCGGGGTCGTCGTAGGCGGCGGCGTATCCCTCGGTGGCGATGGGCGCCTGGAGGATGTGGTCCGGGACGGCGAACGCCTCCACGAGAGCGGGCGCGTGGGGCGCCAGCCCGGCGGCGACGCGGTCGACGGCGTCGTCGGCGAGGTCGCGGACCGCGTCGGCGGTGAGGTGCCCGTCCGCCAGCAGCAGCCCCGCGTGCGGGGCGAGGCGCTGCAGGGCGAAGAGCTGGAAGAGCCGCTCCAGCAGGCTCCGCGTGGCGTCGTCGGCGACGCGGTCGGCGGCGGCCAGGAACGCCTCGGCCGCGCGCCGGGCGGCGTAGGCGTCGACGAGGTCGAGGGCCGGGTTCACCGCCTGGTTCCAGCGGTCCAGCGGGCCGTCGCTGGACCGGGTGAGCCGGTTGCGGGCGTGCTGGAGGCAGCGCAGCTCGTGCCGTACGAGCAGGTCCAGCAGCAGCGCGCGGTCGGTGAGCGGGCTGGTCAAGCTGGACGGGGCGGCGGGGGCCGGGGGCGGGCTGTAGCCGCGCCCGGTCAGCATGTCGGCGGCGGCCTTCGTCCAGATGACCAGGTTGTCGCCTTCGGCCGTGATGGTGGACTCGATCGGCGTGATGAGGTCGACGATGCGGTTGGCCGACAACAGCCCCTGGGCACCGCAGCGCTCCCGGCACTCGATCGCGATCTCCCTGGCCTGCCAGGTGATCCAGCCCTTGGCCGCCGCGACGAGCACCTCCGCCTCGGCCGACTCGGGGTCGCCCGGGCCCGTACAGCCGCGGGTGGCTTCGCGCAGCAGGAACGTCGCCGCGTAGGCGCGGGCCGCCGCCCCGAGCAGCCGGGTCTGGTGGCAGCGGTAGGCGAAGAGCGGGACACCGGTGCGGCTGGCCGGGGCGAAGGTGTGCCGCCGATGGGCGTACCGCATGGCGACGGTGAGGCCCGCCCGGGCCCCGCCCAGCGCCGCCGCGGCCAGGCAGAGCTTGCCGGTGGTGACGCGCTGGATGGACCGCAGGAACCGGCGGCGCCGACTGCCGAGCGCGCTGCGGAAGGCGCCTTCGGCGGTCAGGTCCGCGTGGTCCCCGGCCAGCAGCGCCGTACGCTCCAGGACGACCTGGTCGAACGAGGTGATGGCGTGGTCGACGGCTGAACCGGGCGTCTCCGAGAGGGGGCGTATCCGGATGCCGGGCAGCGGGCCGTGCTCATCGCGCAGCGGCACGAGGAACAGGAACACGCCGCAGTCCTGGTCGCGGACGATCAGCCGGGCCGCGACCAGACCGCTCTTGCGGCCCCCGGCGGGGCCGGTGTTGGGCATGAACTTCTGGGCACCGGCCGATGGGGTGTGCAGCACGAAGGTGTCGGCCTCCGGCTGGTGGACCGCCGTGGTCTCCAGCTCGGCGGCGTTGTTCCCGTAGCCCAGCTCGGTGATCAGAACGGTGCCGTACCGGTGGAGCCGGGTGAACGGTGACAGGTCCACGGTGCGGCGGGGGTCGAGGCGGAGGAGGCTGCCGAGAAACAGGTTGTAGTGGATGGTCGCCAGCGTGGTCAGCGATCCGTCGACCGCTCCCAGCCACTCGTGCAGCGACACCAGCCGGTCCGTCGCCGTGACCAAGTCCTCGACGGATTCGATTCCTTCATTGACGATCCGCAAACGCTCATAAGCCAGTTCCGAACGCTCCGACACCGACAATCCGTCGCGGTAACGGAAAATGTCCCGCCGGAAATGCTCCGTCCAGGGTCTGTGCAGATCGTCGAATCGCCCGTCGAAAAGCACCTCGGTCAGCTGCGAGACCTGTGCCCGGCCCGCCAGAACGGCAGTGCCCATCTCCGCCCTCTCCCCCCGTCCGCCCCGTGACCCCCGCCCATCGCGGATTCAGCTCACAGTGCGCCGAAGAGCAGATGGCTCGCGCTGTTGGCCGGGTCCTCGTCGCGGTAGAACTGCGCGACAGCGGTCATCAGCTGGTCCTTCGTCAGCTGCCCGCTCTGCTCGGCCAGCCGGTCGAAGGCCGCCCCGGCCTCCGCCTCGGGGACACCGACCGCCGCGATGACCGCGACGAAGTCGTCCTTGCCGACCAGGCCGTCGTCATCCCGGTCGGCGAGGTGGAAACCGGCCCGGTAGAGCGGGCCGATCAGCATGTCGAAGTGGTCGCTCACCTGGCCGAGGGCCTGGCTGAACTCGCCCTTGTCGATGCGGCCGTCGCCATCGGCGTCCGCGGTCTCGCGCAGCGCCCGCCAGTACGTCATCAGCGCGTCGGCGTACTCCTTGCCCTTGGGCGCCGTGCGCTTTTCGTCGACGGCGGCCAGAACGCGGCTGCCCATCAGTTCGAAGTCGTCTTCGGCGATCACGCCGTCGCCATTGGCGTCCAACAAGGCGAACAGCTTTTCGTACTTCTGGTCCAGTAGCGCGCCCATAAGGTCCCCACCCTCCAGTGCCGACACTTCGCCGTGCCTCGAATATTTTCCGAAGCGCATGAAAGATTACCGAGAGCGGCCAGGAGGATGAGACCGTTGTGGATTCTCTTTCGAGTGAAAAGCGCGTCTCGTGCGTGACGTAACGACGTGGCGTCAGGCGTCTCGGCGGCGTACGGCCCACCAGCCCGCGAGGAGCGCGGCGGCCACCCACAGCGCCATCACCGCGAGACCCGCCCAGGGGCCGAGGTCTCCCATCGGGTCCTGGTACAGCACCTGTTGTCCGGCGCGGTCCGGCAGATAGTCGGCGACTCCCCCGGCGATGTCCCCGACCACGAAGCCCACGATCAGGATGAACGGGATGAGCAGGCTCAGCACCGCGGTGGCGCTGCGCAGCAGGAAGGTCAGCCCCGCGGCGAACAGGGCGATCAGGGCGAGATACACGCCCGCGCCGACGCAGGCCCGCAGTGCTCCCGGTTCACCGAGACCGATGGCGTCCTCGCCCAGGAACACCTGGCCCGCGAAGAAGCTGGCGAAGGCGGTGACGAGCCCCACGGCGAGCCCGGCGCCCGCCACGGCCGCCGTCTTGGCCGCGTAGAAGAGGCCCCGGCGCGGTACGGCCCACAGGGAGATCCGCAGGGCGGCGTTCGCGTATTCGGAGGAGACGGCGGTGGCGCCGAAGGCGATGGCGGCGATCTGCGCGAAGTTGATCGCGTAGAACGCGTCGAAGACACGGTCCTCGGAGTCGTCCAGCTCTGCCCGGCCGACGGTGGCGAAGGCCAGCACGGTGATGGCCAGCGTGGCGGCGAAGACCGCGATGAGTGAGCCGAAGCTCGCCCGGATGGATCTGATCTTGATCCACTCGGAGTGCAGCACAGCTGTGACGGACATGGTCGGGTCTCCTGTCAGGTGGTCGGGGAAGCGGGAACGGCGGCGGTGAACTCCGCCTCGTCGGCGGTGAGGGCGAGATAGGCCTGTTCCAGCGAGGCGCGCTCATCGGCGAGTTGGAATACCGGGATGCCTTCGCGGGCGGCGACGGCCCCGATCTCCTCGGCCTTGGCGCCGTCGACCACCCAGCCGCCGTCCTCGCCTTCCAGCACGGTGTGTCCGCGCGCCACCAGCGTGGCTCTCAGCCGGATCGGGTCGCTGGTGCGCACCCGTACCCGCGCCTGGCTGTGCTGTTCGATGAAGTCGCGCATGGACACATCGGCCAGGAGCCGCCCCCGGGCGAGGACGACGAGGTGATCGGCATACGTCGCGGTCTCGTTCATCAGATGGCTGGAGACCAGGACCGTGCGGCCCTCCTCGGCGAGTCGGCGCAGCAACTGGCGGATCCAGACGATCCCTTCCGGGTCGAGGCCGTTGGCGGGCTCGTCCAGCAGGAGTACGGGCGGGTCGCCGAGGAGCGCGGTGGCGATGCCGAGGCGCTGGCGCATGCCCAGCGAGAAGGTCTTGATACGGCGGCCCGCCACGGTGCCGAGACCGGTCTCCTCCAGCACCTCGTCCACGCGGCGGACCGGGAGGCGGTTGCTGACGGCGAGGCAGCGCAGATGGTCGCGGGCGGTCCGGGAGCCGTGGGCCGCCTGTGCGTCGAGCAGGGCCCCGGCGGTGCGCAGGGGTTCGCGCAGGGTCGCGTACGGGCGGCCGCCGATGGTGGCGGTGCCGGAGGTGGGGTGGTCGAGGCCGAGGATGAGGCGCATGGTGCTGGACTTGCCCGCGCCGTTGGGGCCGAGGAACCCGGTGACCCGGCCCGGTTCGACGCTCAGCGTGAGCCGGTCGACGGCCCGGGTGCTGCCGTACTCCTTCGTCAGGTCATGTACGTCGATGCTGGTCATGGCTTCAGCCTGGCCGTACGGCCCGGGGGCGGGCATCCCCCGCCGGAGGAGACCGGCTCCCCCGCGCGGGGGAGCCGCCGCGCCGCCCGCTCTGCCACGATGACGGCATGCCAGGCCTCCTGCTGCCGCTGACGTGTGCGGTCACGTACACCCGCTGGCTTCACCTGCTGGTGGGGTCGATCGTGCCGTTCCTCTGCGCCATGATCTATCCGGGGCTGGTCCGTCCGTCGCCGTCCGACTGGGCGCTGATCGCGGTCCTGCCGGTCCCCCTGGTCCTGGCGGCGGCCATGGTGCCCGAAACGCGCCGCGCGGAGGGGCTGCAGGCGCGGATGATGCTGTTTCCCGGGCCGCACGCACGGGTGCGCGGCGACGGGGACCCGGGAGTGTCCGCCGCTCCGTCCGCCTCGTGGAGCGACCGGGCCAGAACCGGTGTGTGGCTGGTGCTGCGGCTGGAGGCAGGGCTCGCCGTGGCGCTGGTGACGGGGCAGTTGATGGCCCTGACCCTGTCGCTCGTGGGGGCGGCGGCCGGGGATCCCGAGGTGGGCGACTCGGCGTTGCTGCGGTCGGGTACGGGCTGGGTGTACGCCCTGCTGGTGCCGGTGCCCCTGCTGGTGCTGGTCGCGCTGGCCGCTGGGGCGGGCGCCCTCATGGCCACCGTCGCCCCACGGCTGCTCGGCCCATCGGCCAGAGAGCGCCTGGCCGAGCTGGAGGAACGTACCGAGCGGCTGCTCGAACGCAACCGCATCGCCCGGGAGTTGCACGATTCCCTCGGCCACGCCCTCACCCTGGCCGTGGTCCAGGCGGGCGCCGCCCGGGCGGCCCGCGACCCGGAGTTCACCGACCGGGCGCTGGAGACCATCGAGGAGTCGGGCCGGGCCGCGCTGGAGGATCTGGAACGCGTCCTGATGGTCCTGCGCGAAACGGCACCCCCGCCCGGCGCCCGGCCCGCCCTCGGCGACGCGGACCGTCTGCTGGAGTCGGCCCGGTCCTCGGGGGCGCGGATCGACGCCGAGGTGACCGGTCCGCTGGAGCGGGTGCCGGGTCCGGTGTCCCGCGAGGGCTACCGGATCCTGCAGGAGGCGCTGACCAACGTCCTGCGGCACGCGGGCCCCGTCCCCGTCCGCGTCCGCATCGCCGTGGACGAGGCGCGGCTGCGGCTGGAGGTGCGCAATCCGCTGAGCGCGGCGGCAGCGGCGGCCGTCACGGGCCGTGGCAGTGGGCTGCGCGGCATCCGCGAGCGCGCGGCGCTGCTCGGCGGCGAGGCGCGCACGGAGCGGGACGGCGGCCAGTGGCTGGTCCGCGTCGATCTGCCGGTGCGGTGATCAAGACGCCCTCTATGCTGACCGGATGCTCACCGTTCTCCTGGTCGACGACGAACCTCTGGTGAGGGCGGGCCTGCGCGCCGTACTGGAGGCGCAGCCGGACATCGAGGTGGTGGGCGAGGCGGCCGACGGCGCCGCCGTGATCCCCCTGGTGCGGCGACTGCGCCCCGATGTCATCGCCATGGACGTACGCATGCCGCTGATGGACGGCATCGAGGCCACCCGCACCGTCCTGCGCACGGTCCCGGACCCGCCGAAGATCATCGTGGTGACGACCTTCGAGAACGACGAGTACGTGTACGGGGCGCTGCGCGCGGGCGCCGACGGGTTCCTGCTCAAGCGCGCCCGCCCGGCGGAGATCGTGCACGCCATACGGCTGGTGGCCGAGGGCGACTCCCTGCTGTTCCCGGCGGCGGTGCGCCAACTGGCCGCCGCGTACGGCGAAACCCACGGCAGCGCCGAGGGCCGCGCCGCCCTGGAGCGCGCCGCGCTGACCGAGCGGGAGGGGGACGTGCTGCGCCTCGTGGCACGCGGGCTGTCGAACGCGGAGATCGCGGCGCGCCTGGTGGTGGGCACCGAGACGGTCAAGTCGCATATGAGTTCCGTCCTGGCGAAACTCGGCGCGCGGGACCGCACCCAGGCGGTCATCGCCGCGTACGAATCGGGCTTCGTCTCCCCGGGCCGATGACCCGGCGGCCGGGGCCGACTAGCCGCCGGCCTCGGGCGAGGTGAGACCGGCCAGCGACAGCCGCATGCCGCGGTGGAAGTGGGCGTCCCAGTCGTCCTCGTCGAGGAGCGGGAAGTGGCCTGCGAGGGTGGGGTACGCGTCGATACGGGCGCGGAGGTGGGCGTCCACGGCCGAGCGGGTGGCCGCCTCGTCGGTGCGCTCGCGCCACACCGCCTCGGAGGAGGCGGAGCCGATCACATAGTGGGTGATCGTGGCCGCGGCGGACGAGAGGTGCACCCCCTCGAAGCCGCCGGTGGCAAGCGCGGTGTAGGCGAACTCCGAGCAGCGCAGGGCGTGGGGGCCCATGAGAGGCCGGGAGCTGGCCAGGGCGGCGGCCCAGGGGTGCCGCAGCAGGACGGAACGCAGCCCGGTCATGAACGCCTCGACGTCCGCCAGCCAGGAGGCACCGTGCCCCTCGGGGACGTCGAGTTCGGCGAAGACCGCGTCGAGAGCCAGGTCGAGGACGTCGTCCTTGGTAGCCACATGCCAGTAGAGGCTGGTCGCATGGGCACCGAGCCGCTCCGCGAGCCGACGCATGCTCAGTTTCTGCGCGCCGTCGCGGTCCAGTAGCTCCACAGCGGTGGCGATGATCCGCTCGTGCGACAGCTGAGGCCGTGTGCGGGAGGTCTTTCCCGCGCGGAACCAGAACGATCCCGGTGCGTTCTCCAGCGGCTTCTTCCGCGCCGGTGGGCGATCCTGGTGGCGCTGTGCGCCGCCCTTCTCGTGATCGTCGTCGACAACACGGTTCTGCATGTCGCGGTGCCGGCCGTCGGCGACGCCTTCGAGGCCTCAACAGGGCAGTTACAGGCGGTGATCGACGCCTATGTCGTCGTCTTCGCCGGGCTCCTCATCACCGCGGGGGTGCTCTCCGACCGCTACGGCAGGCGGCGCACCGTCGTCGTGGGGCTGCTGGTCTTCGGCCTGGCGTCGGCGCTCGCGGCGGCGGCCCCCACGATGGGGTGGCTCATCGCGATGCGGGCCCTCATGGGCGTCGGCGCGGCGCTGGTGATGCCCGCGACGCTCGCGGTCCTCGTCGCGGTGTTCCCCGCGGAGGAGCGCCCGCGGGCCTTCGCGGTGTGGAGCGCGGTCGCGTCCGTGGGCATGGCCGCCGGGCCCCTGCTCGGTGGGGCGCTGGTCGACGCGTGGAGCTGGGCGGGGGTCTTCCTGATCAACATTCCCGTCGTGGCGGTGGCCCTGGTGGGGGTCGTACGGCTGGTGCCCGAGACGCGGGCCGGGGACGGGCGGCGACTGGACCTGCCCGGCACCGATGGTCGATCTACGGCTGTACCGGGACCGGAGGTTTTCCGGGGCGAGCTTCGCGGTGGCGGTGATGACGGTCGCGACGGGCAGCACCCTCTTCATCCTGAGCCAGCATCTTCAACTGGTGCTGGGCTACATCGTGTTCGAGACCGGGCTGGCGGCCGTGCCGCTCGTGGCGGGGGTGGCAAGCAGTTGTTGTGAGTGTGTCTGAGTGCGTTCTGGCGTGTGTGAGTGAGTGTCCGGGCTGTGGACTGCGCGATTCCAGAGGAGGGAACGGAAGTTCTCAGATCGAAAGGGTGACCTTTTCGCGGGTGTGGTCGTTGGGTGGGTGATGGGTGTGTTGCCGCCGGGCTCGCGGAACGGGAGGGTGCGGGGTGGGTGTGCTGCGTGAGCTGTCGGCGCCGTTCGTCGTCCCCGGTCCGTCCGGTGTCGCGATCCGTACGCGGATCAAGGGCCTGACCGCGAGGGACGAAGAGGCTCTGCGGCTGGTCGGCGCGCATCTTGGGACCTTGGCTGCGCGCGACCTGAAGCGGCGCTGTGCCGAGGGGCTGGAGCACTCCGCGGACTCGTGGGCGGCGCGTAAGCGCGCTGTGACCGGGGATTCCTCGTCGCGGTGGGCGGGCAGTATCACCAAGGCCACGCACGACC
>NZ_JBSFGE010000017.1:67431-197383 GCF_053596435.1 Streptomyces sp. NPDC001700 | reverse complement strand
GCCTCGCGGGCACGCTGCGCGGCCGCCACCATGGCTGGCTCCGGGCGGAGGTTCGCCAGGGCGCGCCGCATCAGGTCGGTCGGGTCGATGCCGAGGATGCCGCCGATGACGCGGTTCCAGTCCTCCTGGGTGGCCCGGCCGACTTCGAGATCGGCGTAGACGCGCACACCGTCGGGGTGCTTCCCCAATGCGTCGAAGTACGCACCAGGCGGGAGCCCGAGGGACCGTTCGAACGCCTGGCCGTTGAGTTTCATCTGCGTGGTCAGAACGCCGCCGAAGTCGAGGATCAGGCCACGGTAGGGGGACGTCAAAGGGGCTCCTTGTGGATGCGCGTGGTCTGGTCCGCTTCTGGTGAGTGGGCTCTGCCTATGAGGCTAATCAGCAATCCTCCTGGCATGAGGGTCAGTTGACACGTCCGGGTCACGCTCAGTCGACCCCTCCACGAGACAGGATCAACGCCATGAAGATTCGGATCGTCTCGCTCAGCGGGCGGCACCGCAGTCCCGCCGCCACAGCGCGACCCGGACCGCGACAAGGAGGCTAAGGTGCGGGCCTCCTTGTGGTCAGGGCTCCAGCACCAGCGGTCCGTACGGGCGTCGAGCATCCGGGCCGATGAGGCCAGGACGAAGCCCTCGATGCTGTCGGCGAGGTCACCGGCCACGGCGGCGCCCTGGCAAGCGCTTCGGCGGCCCCTTCGCAGCCGTTGTCCAACGACCGGGCATGGCCAGATCGGCAGCGGCCCCTCCCATCACCCGCGCGGAGCGCATGTTTGCGGGCTTGGCACTGAGAAGTCCCAGGGTGCGTAGCGTGCTGACCTCAGCCTGCGCGCCGACGAGGACTGCCGTGTGCCCGCACTCACGACCAAGCCCGTCTCGCGCACCGGCCGATGGTCTGCATGGCGGCTGGACCCTGGAGGCGCCGAGACCCCCGCGTGTGCGGGGACCACCCGTCGCAGACACGGACGCCGGGGTCGACGGCGGGACCAACCCCGCGTGTGCGGGGACCACTACGCCCGCGTCGGGCTCACCCCGAATCCCGGGGGACCAACCCCGCGTGTGCGGGGACCGCCTCAACACCACCACGCGCAACGGGCAGCAGCTGGGACCAACCCCGCGTGCGGGGACCACCCAGGAGCTGGACTGGGGGGTTATGTGGCTGGGGGCGATTTTACTTGCTTCTGTGGGGTCCGGCGAAATGGTCTTGGCTGGTGACCGGTGATCCCGTTCCCGTCAGGTTCTTGGCCCGTTCGGATGCTCCATTCCGTGGAGCGGCGCCCCCGTCCGTGGGAACGTTCCGCGTTCTGGGGCGGGCGGAGCCGCTGGTGCGCGTCTGTGGCTGACGGGCACCAGCGCGCGCCCCCGCCGTCACACCGGCTGGCGCTTCGCCGGGAAGCCGTGTGTCCTCGCCGCCGCCACCACGATCAGGACCGGCGCTAGGAGGGCCAGGGCGCTCCAGGGGAAGGAGGTCGGGCCGAGGAGGTCCAGGAGGAGGCCGCCTGCTACGCCGCCTCCGGCCATGGCCGCGTTCCAGAGGGTGACGAGCATGGCCTGGGCCGCGTCCGCCGCCTCGCCGCCCGCGTCGGCCACGGCCGTCTGGAGGAGGGTGGGGGCGCCGCCCCAGCCTAGGCCCCAGAGGGTCACCGCCGTGTAGACCAGGGTCGGGCTGGAGGCCACCGTAGCCAGGGCGGTGGCGGCCACGGCGAAGAGTACGGTCCCGGCGAGGGTGAGGGCGCGCAGGCGGCGGTCGATGTGGACGCCCACGACCCAGATGGACACCAGGGACGCGGCGCCGAAGACCAGCAGCACCAGGTCGGTCGAGCCGCCCATGCCCAGCCGGTCGAGGAACGTGGCGATGTACGTGTACAGGATCGTGTGGGCCAGGACGAAGGCGAGGGTGACGAAGAGGACCGGGGCCACCCCCGGCACGGCGAGGGTCCGGCGCACCGACGTACGGGCCTCCGGCCGCTGGCCCGGGTAGTCCGGCGCCAGCGCCGCGATCCAGGCGAGCAGGACGACGGCGAGTGCGGTCATCACCGAGAACGTCACGCGCCAGCCCAGCGCCTGGCCGAGGAAGGTCCCCGCGGGGACGCCCAGCGAGAGGGCGACGGGAATGCCCGTCATCACGATGGCGATCGCCTTGCCCTGCAACGGCACCGGCGCCATCCGCCGCGCGTACCCGGCCAGCAGCGCCCACGCCAGCCCGGCCGCCACCCCGGCGACAAAGCGGGCGATCATGGTCAGGGTGTAGTCCGACGAGGCGGCCGTCACCGTGTTGGCGACGGCGAAGCCCGCCATCGCCGTCAGCAGCAGCCGCTTGCGGCGCCAGCCCGCCGTGGCCGCGGACAGGGGGATCGCCGTGAGCGCGGTGCCGAGCGCGTAGACCGTCACCGACTGGCCCATCGCGGACTCGCCCACCCCCAGATCCCCGCTCATCGCGGGCAGCACCCCGGCGGGCAGCGTCTCGGTCAGGCTGGTCAGGAAGACGGCGGTGGCCAGCGCGAGCAGTGCTGGCAGGGGGAGTTTCCGCGCCGTGTGCGACGCCGTGTGCGACGTCATGTGCGTAGTCATGTGTATAGGCTTGAACCTTCACACTGATGTGAAGGTCAAGCAGAGAGGTCCCCATGCGCATCGGAGAGCTGGCGGAGCGCACCGGCACATCCCGCCGACTCCTGCGCTACTACGAGGAACAGGGCCTGATCCTCCCCCTCCGCTGCGCCAACGGCTACCGCGCCTACGACGAACGCAACGTCGACCGCGTCCTCCAGATCCGCGGCCTCCTCGACGCGGGCCTCCCCACCCGCATCATCAAGCAGATCCTGCCCTGCCTCGACAAGCCCCGCGTCATCCACTTCTCCGACGCCACCCCGGACATGATCGCCACCTTGGAACACGAACGCGACCGCATGACCGAGCGCATCGCCTTCCTGATCCGCAACCGCGACGCGATCGCCGAGTATCTGGCCGTGGTCCGGGATGACGTCAGCGAGGGGACGGAGGGGAAGGGGGCAGGTGCAGGACCCGCACCCCGTACGGGGGGAGGGTGATGGTGTCGGCTGGGGCGCCGGTCAGGTCCAGGAGGCGGGCGCCGGTGACCGTTGGTTTTACGGTCAGTTCGGCGGCGGACTGGCTGACCAGCCAGACGAAGGTGCGGCCGTCGTCGTGGACGAGGCGGTCGACCGCGACGCGGGGGTCGTTCACGGTGACCGGGCGGTGGACTCCGGCGTGGGCGGCGAGCGCGTCGTACAGGGTGGCGGTGGCCTCGGGGTTGACGCGCGGGGTGACCGCGGCCATGTGCTCGATGGGGTAGGTGCAGAAGACGACGGAGCCCTCGCCCACCGCGCGCAGCAGCAGTGCCGGGCGGCCACGGCCGTCGACGGCCAGGACCTCGGCGCCGTCGGGTTCGACGGGGAGGAAACAACGGGCCCCCGCGGCGCGGAAGGTGAGGCGGGCGCCTTCGGGGAGGGTGCCGAACGGGCGGGTGAGGGTGAGGACGACCTCCTCGTCCTCGATGGGGTCGAGTAGCCCGTACTCCAGCTGGTGGCGGACGCCGAAGAGCGCGTTCAGGTGGGCGTACCAGGGGCCGCGCTGTTCGTCGTGGGCGCCGGGGGAGTACGAGACGTAGACGGTCGCGCCGTCGCGGGCCCGCTGCTCCAGGTCGTACCAGGTGGGGGAGAGCAGCTGCTTGGTGGACGGGACGAGCCACAGCGTCACGTCCGTGGGCAGCGGGCCGTCGCTTTCGCGCACCACCGCCGCCGGGGCGTCCGCGAGGCGTGCGGCGACCCAGGCCTGACGGCAGGTCTGCTGGACGTACGCGCGGTCCTCGGGGCGGGTGAAGGGGTACAGCGTGTCGAGGTACGAGGAGACGAGGAGCGCGGTGTCGGCGGGGGCGCGGTGGCAGCGGGCGAAGTCCACCTCGTCCAGGACCCGGGCGAATGCGGCCAGCTCCAGGAGGGGTGGCTTGGGGGCGCCGTCCGAGGTGGTGAGGCCGAAGTGCATCTCGAAGGCGTGGTGGCGGTACGGGTCCTGGCCGCGCAGCCCGTCGTAGTCGCTGTTGTTCCAGGCGATCCAGCCGGTGGCCCCGGCCAGCAGGCTGTTGTGCAGGGTCTGCCGGTAGTAGCGGGCCGCGCCCGGGCCGGAGGCGAAGTCGGAGCTGACGCCGAACTCCTCCAGGATCACGGGCCGTTGATACGTGCCGGTCAGCTCGCACACCCAGGCCGCCGCGTAGTGCTGGCGCACCGGGTCGTCCTCCATGCGGTAGACGTGCGGGCCGAGGAAGTCGCACAGGTCGGCGGTGTCGCGGAGCCGGAAGCCGTTGTCGTGGCCGGAGTTCTCCAGCCCCCAGGCGCCGTCGCCGAGCGAGACGGGCTGGGTGCCGCCCCCGGCGCGGACGGCGTCCACGACGATCTGGGCCCAGGCGGCGACGGTCTCACAGGAGGCGGGCGGGGCGGGCGTGCCCGGCTCGCGCCCGTAGATCGGCATCTCGTTGGAGACCAGCCACCCGGCGACGGCCGGATGCGCGGCGAAGCGGCGCACGGTCTCGCGGGCGAACCACGCCTGCCGGGCGACCAGCCACACATCGCCGTACAGATCGCGGTCGCCGCGCCAGGACGGGTCCCAGTTCTCGCCGGACATGTGGCCGACCAGGAAGGTGGGGACGGTGGTCATGCCGAGGGCGTGGTGCCGGTCGAGGAAGTCGGCGAAGCGCGCGCACATGGCGTCGTCGAGCCGGTCGGGCGCGGGCATGAAGTCGGGCCAGTAGAAGAAGGAGCGGGTCATGTTCAGCCCGTGGTCCCGCAGCACCCGCAGCTCGGCGTCGATCACCTCGCCGTCGTAGCTCCGCCACATGAGCGGGCCGCCGGTCCGGGACCAGAAGTTGGCGCCCAGCCAGGTGACGGGGGATTCGCCGGGAGTGAGAGGGGTGAGCCGGGCGGAGGGGCGCTGCATCGACGGACTCCCTTGGCCGGGTCGGAGGGAAGCGGGCGGTACCGCGCTCCTCAAGCAGTGAAAGGCTAAACCGGTTTAGAGTCAACGACATCGACGAGGATCATACGAGGGTCGTTTTCGCGCTCTAGATCAACCCAAAGCGGCTCTACGCAGCCGGACCTGGGTATTCGACAGATTCGACAAGTCCCTACTAAGCCGGTTCAGTCGAAAGGCACTGTCGGCTCTATTGACACCCTCTGACGGAGCCGCTTAATTTCACGGCGCCGGGATGCGCTGGCATACCGAGCGCGGCCATACCGAGTGCGGCCATACCGAGGGGGACACCATGATGTTGATGAGCACCGGCCGTCCGCGCCGCGCGATCGCCGCGGCGGCCGCACTCGCCCTCTCCGGCACCCTGGCCGCCTGCGGCGGTGGCGGCAGCGGCGGTGGGGGCACCGGCGGGGTGCTGACCGTGTCCACGGGGTCCACCGGAAACTTCGTCCGCAACTTCAATCCGTTCGCGCCGCAGCCGCTCCAGTCGACCCACGGAATGATCTACGAGCCGCTGTTCCACTTCAACGCGGCGAAAACCGGCGAGGTCGACCCGTGGCTGGCCACCAAGTACACCTGGGCGGACGACGGGAAATCCATCCGCATCCAGTTACGGACGAATGTCACCTGGAACGACGGAAAGCCGTTCACCGCCGACGACGTCGCCTACACCTTCCAGATGGCGAAGGACGACAAGGCGCTGAACATGTACGCCCTCCCGGTGGCCTCCGCGACGGCCGAGGGCAAGCACACCGTGGTCGTCACCTTCACCAAGTCCGCTTACACCAAGGAATACTTCCTCCTCGGCAAGTTGAAGATGCTGCCCCGGCACATCTGGTCCAAGCTCTCCGCCAAGGAGAGGACGACCTCGCTCAACCCCAACCCGGTGGGCACCGGCCCCTGGAAGGTGAAATCCGTCAAGGGTACGACGCTCGATCTCGCCGCCCGCAAGGACTACTACATCAAGGGCCTTCCGCACTTCAAGATCATGCGCTACCGCGCCTTCACCGGGAACAACGCCGCCAACGCCGCCGTCACCTCCGGGCAGATCGACTGGGCGGGCGGATTCATCCCCGACATCAAGAAGAATTACCTCTCCAAGAACAAGAAGTTCGACCTGGTCAACATTCCGCTGGCCACCACGTCCTTCATACCCAACGCCCAGCGCGGCCCCACCGCCGACGTCAATGTCCGCAAGGCGATCAGCGCCGCCCTCGACCGCGACTTCATGAACAGAAGCGTGTACGACGGCCAGGCGCCCGCCGCCAACCCCATGGCGCTGCTGCTCCCCAACTACCAGTCCGTCCTCGACCCGTCGCTGAAGGACGCGAAGCTGGAGACCGGCCAGGGCAAGGTCGACGGCTATCTCACCGACTCCGGCTACGCCAAGGGGTCGGACGGCATGTGGCGGAAGGACGGCAAGAAGCTGTCCGTATCGGTCGAACTCGTCTCTGGCTGGACCGACTACGTCAGCGTCGCCCAGATGGCCAAGGAGCAGCTGAAGAAGGCCGGGATCGAACTCGTCGTCAAGGCCGAGTCGTACGCCCAGTGGTCCAACAACCGCGCACGCGGCCAGTTCCAGATGCTGCTGGACAACGCCGGATACACCCCCGACCCGCGCGCCTACTACGCGCAGATGCTGGACAGCTCCATCCCACCGAAGATCGGTCAGACGACCAATGTCGGCAACTTCGGCCGCTACGCCAACGCCACCATCGACAAGGCGCTCGACAAGATCGGCGAAACCACCGACCTGAACAAGCAGCAGCCCTGGTATCACCGGATCCAGCACGAATTCATCAAGGACATGCCGCTGATTCCGCTCTTCTCCGCACAGAACGAGCAGGAATTCAACGGCAATCGGGTCACCGGCTATCCCACCGAGGACAATCTGTACGCCGCGCCCTCCATCTGGCTCGACCCCGACGGCGGCTGGGTCGCCGCCCGCATCAAGCCAGCCAAAGCGGGCAAGTAGCGGCGGGCGGGGGCGGACAGCGTGCGCTACCTCCTGCGCAAGCTCGGCTTCTACGCCATCGCCGCCTGGATGGCGGTCACCGTCAACTTCTTCCTCCCGCGCCTCATCCCCGGCGACCCGGTCGAGATGATGCTCGCCCGCCAGGCCCAGTCAGGACCCGTCGAACCCGGTCAGGAAGAGGCCCTGGCGGCGATGCTCGGCCTCGGCCACGGCAACCTCTTCGTCCAGTACGGCGACTATCTGCGCGCGCTCGCCCGCCTCGACTTCGGGCTCTCCGTCACGTACTTCCCGAGCCCGGTCACCGAGGTTGTCGGCGACGCCGTCCCCTGGACCCTCGTCCTGGTCGGCGCCGCCACCCTGCTCAGCGTCGCCCTCGGCCTCACCCTCGGCACGCTGGCCGGATGGCGGCGCGGCAGCTGGTTCGACTCGCTCGTCCCCTCCACCACCTTCCTCGCCGCCATCCCCTACTTCTGGCTCGCCCTGCTGCTCCTCTACCTCTTCGGTCAGGTGTGGGGCGTGCTGCCGCTCGGCGGCGGCTACGACGAGACGCTGGACATCGGCCCGAGCGGCGCGTTCCTCACCTCCGCCGCCGAACACGCCGTGCTGCCCGCCGCCACCATCGTGCTCAGCTCGGTCGGCGGCTGGATGCTCGGCATGCGCAACATGATGGTCTCCACCCTGGCCGAGGACTACGTGGTCGCCGCCGAGGCCAAGGGGCTGCCGCCGCGCACGATCATGGTCGGCTACGCGGCCCGCAACGCCGTGCTGCCCTCGGTCGCCGGATTCGCCATCTCGCTCGGCTTCATCGTCAGCGGCTCGCTCGTCATGGAGATCGTCTTCTCGTATCCGGGCATGGGCTTCACCCTGCTCCAGGCCGTGCAGAACACCGACTATCCGCTCATGCAGGCCGTGTTCCTCGTCATCACCTTCGGCGTGCTCGCCGCCAACTTCCTGGTGGACCTGGTGTACGGCTTCGTCGACCCCCGCACCAGGCAGGCCCGATGACCGCCCCGACCGTTTCCACCACCCCCCGCGCGACCGGCCGTGGCTGGCTGCGGCCCGCGCTGCGCTCCCGCCGCTTCGCCGCAGGCCTCGGCCTGCTCGCCGTCTTCGTCCTCACCGCCGCGTTCGGCCCCTGGCTGGTCGGCGACCCGAACGCCTTCACCACCGACCTCGGTCAGGCCCCCTCCGGCGCACACTGGCTCGGCACCACCCAGACCGGTCAGGACGTCCTCGCCCAGCTCGTCGTCTCCGCCCGTGGCACGCTCCTGATCGGCGCCGCCTCCGCGCTCATCGCGACCGCCGTCTCCGTCGTCGTCGGGATCGGCGGCGGCTTCCTCGGCGGGCTCGCGGACGAGGCGCTGTCCCTGATCAGCAACGTGTTCCTGGTCATCCCCGGGCTGCCGCTGGTCATCGTCGTCTCCGCGTACGTCAAGGGCGGCGGCGCCTGGTCCACCATCCTCGTCATCGCGCTGACCAGCTGGGCCGCCTCCGCCCGGGTGCTGCGCGCCCAGACGCTGTCGCTGCGCACCCGCGACTACGTGCTCGCGGCGCGGGTGTACGGGGAGAGGCGATGGCGGATCGTATTGGTGGAGATCCTGCCCAATGAACTCGCCATCATCGTCTCCCAGTTCATCTTCGCGGTGATCTTCGCGATCCTCACCCAGGCGGGGCTCGCGTTCCTGGGCCTCGCCGACCCGTCCCATCTCACCTGGGGCACGATGCTCTACTTCGCCCAGAACGCGGAGGCCCTGACCAGCGGCGCCTGGTGGTGGTTCATCCCGCCCGGCCTGTGCGTGGCCGCCCTCGGTACGGCCCTGTCGCTGATCAGCTTCGGTCTTGACGAGGTCCTGGACCCACGGCTGCGCGTACGGAAGGTGAGCCGATGACCGACGATGTGGTGCTGCGCGCCGAGCACATCAGCGTGACGTACGAGGGCGAACGCCCCACCCACGCCGTCCGCGACGTCAGCTTCGAGCTGCGGCGCGGCGAACTCCTCGGCATCGCGGGCGAGTCCGGCTGCGGCAAGTCGACACTCGCGTACGCCGTCGCCCGCATGCTGGCGCCCCCGGCGCGGCTCACCGGCGGGCGGGTCACCCACCGCGACCGCACCGGGGCCAAAACGGATCTGCTCGCGCTGGAGGGGGAGGCGCTACGGGCCTTCCGCTGGTCGCGGCTGTCCGTCGTCTTCCAGTCCGCCATGAACGCGCTCAACCCGGTGACCACCGTGGGCCGCCAGTTCGACGACATCTTCCGCGCCCACCGCCCCGGCATGCGCCGCCCCGAGCGGTACGAACGCGCCCGCGCCCTCCTCGACATGGTCGGCATCGACCCGGCCCGGGTGCGGGCGTATCCGCATGAGCTGTCCGGCGGCATGCGGCAGCGCGTCGTCATCGCCATGGCGCTCGCGCTCGAACCCGAGATCGTCATCATGGACGAGCCGACGACCGCGCTCGACGTCGTCGTCCAGCGCGAAATCCTGGACGAGGTGCAGCGGCTCCGCGACGACCTCGGCTTCAGCGTCGTCTTCATCACCCATGACCTGTCGCTGCTGCTGGAGATCAGCGACCGGCTGGCCGTGATGTACGCGGGCTCGATCGTCGAGTACGGCCCGTCCGAGCGCATCGCCGCCGACCCCGCCCACCCCTACACCCAGGGCCTGCTGCGCTCCTTCCCGGACCTCGCGGGCGAGCGCCGCGCCCTGCGCGGCATCCCCGGCACCCCGCCGGACCTGCGCGACGCGCTGCCCGGCTGCCCCTTCGCCGCGCGCTGCGAGCACGCCTTCGCGCCCTGCGCCACGGTGGCGCCTCCCCTCGTCCCCCTCGCCCCGGGCACCTCCGCCGCCTGCCACTTCCACGCGGTGGCGGGCGCGGGTACGGGCCTCCTACCGGAAGGGCGGCAGCCGTGACCGCACCCGCGCTGGACGTACAGCACCTCACCGTCGACTTCCCGCAGCGCGGCCGGGTGCCGTTCCGGGCCGTGGACCGGGTGTCGTTCGCGCTGCACGCCGGGCGCACGCTCGCGCTCGTGGGCGAGTCCGGGAGCGGCAAGTCGACCGTCGTACGGGCCCTGTCGCGGCTGGTGGCGCCCACCGAGGGGGAAGTGCGGCTGGGCGGGGCGCGGCGCACGCGCGGGAAGGAGTACCGGCGGGCCGTCCAGATGGTGTTCCAGGACCCGTTCGCCTCGCTCAACCCCGCGCACACCGTCGGCCACCACCTGATCCGCCCGCTCCTGGTCAACGACCGGGCGCGGCGCGGCGCGGACGCCGAGGCGAAGGCGCAGGAGCTGCTGCGGTCGGTCAACCTGACGCCCGCCGACGACATGGCGCGCAAGCGCCCGTACGAGCTGTCGGGCGGGCAGCGGCAGCGCGTCGCCATCGCCCGCGCGCTGGCGCCGGGGCCCGGGGTGCTGCTGGCCGACGAGCCGGTGTCGATGCTGGACGTGTCGATCCGGCTGGAGATCCTGGGGCTGCTGGACCGGCTCAAGGACGAGCGCGGGCTCGCCCTGCTGTACGTCACGCACGACCTGGCCACCGCCCGGCACTTCGCCTCCGAGGTGATGGTCATGTACCGGGGGGAGATCGTGGAGCGCGGCCCCAGCGACGAGGTGATCCTCGCGCCCCGCCATCCGTACACCCAGGCGCTGGCCGCCGCCGCGCCCAGCTCGGCCGCCGGACGCGCACGGGCCCGGGCGGCCCGCGCCGAGCGGCTGGCGGGGCGGGCGCGGCGGGACGCGGAGCGGCGGGAGGTGGTGGTCGGGGACGGCTGCCGGTACCGGCCGCGCTGCCCGTTCGCCATGGACGCCTGTACGCGGCGGCCACCCGAGACGGAGGTGGGTCCGGGCCATCGCACGCTCTGTTGGTTACGGACGGACACGAAGGACAGCGTTGTCGACTCCTCTGCGTAGTTTGTCCGGACAACAGAACTTCACGACTTCCCGTCATCTGTTCATCCGGCTACGCTCGCCCCGTGGCAAAGCAGGAAGAAGACACCTCCGGCGGGGCGGAAGCGCTCCAGTTCAGCGTGGACCGCAGCAGCCCGGTCCCGCTCTACTTCCAGCTGTCCCAGCAGCTCGAGTCGGCCATCGAAAAAGGGCGGCTGGCACCGGGGAGCCTGCTCGGCAATGAGATCGAGCTGGCCGGGCGGCTCGGGCTGTCCCGCCCCACCGTCCGCCAGGCCATCCAGTCCCTGGTCGACAAGGGGCTGCTGGTGCGGCGCCGAGGCGTCGGCACCCAGGTGGTGCACAGCCAGGTCAAGCGCCCCCTGGAGCTGAGCAGCCTCTACGACGACCTGGAGGCCGCGGGCCAGCGCCCCGCGACCCGGGTGCTGCTGAACACCACCGAGCCCGCCTCCGCCGAGGTCGCCGCCGCGCTCGGCATCGCGGAGGGCACCGAGGTGGTGGTGATCGAGCGGCTGCGGCTGGCGCACGGCGAGCCCATGGCGCACCTGTCCAACCGGCTCCCGGCCGGGCTGCTCAAACTGGACAGCGCCGAGCTGGAGGACACCGGCCTCTACCGGCTGATGCGCGCGGCGGGGATCACCCTGCACAGCGCCCGCCAGGCGGTCGGCGCCCGCGCGGCCAGCGCCGACGAGGGCAAGCAGCTCGGCGAGCCCGAGGGCGCCCCGCTGCTGACCATGGAGCGGACCACCTTCGACGACACGGGCCGGGCGGTCGAGTTCGGCTCGCACACCTACCGCGCCTCGCGCTACGCGTTCGAGTTCCAGCTGCTCGTACGCCCCTGATCCCCAGGCCCCGCCAGCCCCCCACCACCCCGGCCGCGCCCCGTAACGGATACTTGGCGGCGGCCGGGGCCGATCATGTCGTTCCCGGCCACCGACATGAAACGGGACGAGAGGGACGAGGCTTCTTCGTGGCCAGAGTTGGGACAAGGGCACGCGCGCTGACCGCCGCCGTGCTGGCGACACTGCTGGGCACGGCCCTGGCGGGGTGCAGCAGTACGGGCGGACTGCGGGCCGAGCAGCGGGCCGCCCAGGCGGCCTCGGGGCACGCGGCGGTCAACACCCCGCGGATGACCTTCGCCATGGTCACCCACTCCGGCGACGGCGACACCTTCTGGGACATCGTGCAGAACGGCGCCGAGCAGGCCGCCGTCAAGGACAACGTCAAGTTCCTCTACGCCCACAACAAGGAGGGCAAGGAACAGGCCCAGCTGGTCCAGTCGTACATCGACCAGAAGGTCGACGGCCTGATCGTCACCCTCGCCAAGCCCGACGCCATGAAGTCCGTCGTACAGCGCGCCGTGAAGGCCGGAATACCGGTGATCACGGTCAACTCCGGGTCCGCGGAGTCCAAGAAGTTCGGCGCGCTCACCCACGTCGGCCAGGACGAGACCATCGCGGGCGAGGCCGTCGGCGAGGAACTGAACAAGCGCGGCCGCAAGAAGGCCCTGTGCGTCCTGCACGAGCAGGGCAACGTGGGCCACGAGCAGCGCTGCGACGGCGCGGCCGAGACCTTCGACGGAAAGCTGCGGAAGATCTACGTCGAGGGCACCAACATGCCCGACGTGGAGTCCTCCATCGAGGCCAAGCTCCAGTCCGACGAGGACATCGACACCGTCCTCACCCTCGGCGCGCCGTTCGCCGACACCGCCGCCCAGGCCGCCGAGCAGTCGGGCAGCAAGGCCGAGATCGACACCTTCGACCTCAACGCGAAGGTCGCGGCCGGGCTGGAGGACGGCACGCTGGGCTTCGCCGTCGACCAGCAGCCGTACCTCCAGGGCTACGAGGCGGTCGACCTGCTCTGGCTCCAGCTGTACAACGCCGATGTGCTCGGCGGCGGCAAGCCGGTCCTGACCGGCCCGCAGATCGTCACCAAGGACGACGCCAAGAAGCTGGCCGCGTTCACGAAGCGGGGCACCCGATGAGCGCGGCGGACACGTCAGAGGCGACGGAAGCAGAGAAGGCCGACGCGGCCGACCCGCGCCCGGTGACGCGGACCCCGCTGCTCCGCCGCCTCGCGGGCCGCCCGGAGCTGGGCGCGGTCGTCGGCGCCGCCGCCGTCTTCGTCTTCTTCGCGGTCGCCGCCGACGCCTTCCTCCAGTGGTCGAGCTTCAGCACCGTGCTGTACGCCTCGTCCACCATCGGGATCATGGCGGTGCCGGTGGCGCTGCTGATGATCGGCGGCGAGTTCGACCTGTCGACCGGTGTGCTCGTCACCTCGTCCGCGCTGATCTCGTCGATGTTCTCGTACCAGATGACGGCGAACGTCTGGGTCGGCGCCGGGGTGTCCCTGCTGGCCACTCTCGCCATCGGCTTCTTCAACGGCTATCTGCTGGTGCGCACCAACCTGCCGAGCTTCATCATCACGCTCGGCACCTTCCTGATCCTCCAGGGCTGCAACCTGGGCTTCACCAAGCTGATCAGCGAGACCGTCTCCACGAAGACCATCGCCGACATGGAGGGCTTCCCCTCCGCGCGCCAGGTCTTCGCCTCCCACCTGACCATCGGCGATGTGGAAATCCAGATCACCGTGGTGTGGTGGTTCGCCCTGATCGCGCTCGCCACCTGGATCCTGCTGCGCACCCGCGCCGGGAACTGGATCTTCGCGGTGGGCGGCGCCAAGGAGGCGGCCCGCGCGGTCGGCGTGCCGGTGAACCGCGTCAAGATCGGGCTCTATATGGGCGTCGCGCTGGCGGCCTGGATCTCCGGACAGCATCTGCTGTTCAAGTACGACACCGTCCAGTCCGGTGAGGGCGTCGGCAATGAGCTGCTGTACATCATCGCGGCCGTCATCGGCGGCTGCCTGCTGACCGGCGGCTACGGCTCGGCGGTCGGCGCCGCCGTCGGCGCGTTCATCTTCGGCATGACGAACAAGGGCATCGTGTACGCGCAGTGGGGCGCGGACTGGTTCAAGTTCTTCCTCGGGGCGATGCTGCTGCTCGCCACGCTGCTCAACTGGTGGGTCCGCAAGCGGGCGGAGGCAAGCGCATGACCACGAACGACGCTCCGCTGATCGCGCTGCGCGACATCGGCAAGTACTACGGCAACGTCAAGGCCCTGGAGGGCGTCTCGCTCGACGTCCACGCCGGGCAGATCACCTGTGTCCTCGGCGACAACGGCGCGGGCAAGTCCACCCTCATCAAGGTCGTCGCCGGGCTGCACCAGCACGACGAGGGCACCATCGCGGTCGACGGGCAGGAGACCCGGCTCGGCTCGCCGCGCGAGGCCCTGGACCGGGGCGTCGCCACGGTCTACCAGGACCTGGCCGTCGTCCCGCTGATGCCGGTGTGGCGGAACTTCTTCCTCGGCTCCGAGCTACGCAAGGGCCGGGGCCCCTTCGCCCGCCTCGACGTGGCCGCGATGCGCGAGACCACCCACCGTGAGCTGCTGCGCATGGGCATCGACCTGCGCGACGTCGACCAGCCCATCGGCACCCTCTCCGGCGGTCAGCGCCAGTGTGTGGCGATCGCCCGCGCGGTCCACTTCGGCGCCAAGGTCCTGGTCCTGGACGAGCCGACGGCGGCGCTGGGCGTCAAGCAGTCCGGGGTGGTGCTCAAGTACGTCGCCGCCGCGCGCGACGCCGGGCTCGGCGTGGTCCTCATCACCCACAACCCGCACCACGCCTACCTGGTCGGCGACCGCTTCGTCCTGCTCAAGCGCGGCGCGATGGCGGGCAGCCACGCCAAGGACGAGATCACCCTGGACGAGCTGACCCGCCAGATGGCAGGCGGCAGCGAGCTGGAACAGCTCACCCACGAGCTGGCGCGTTAAGGGGTACGGGGCGGGCCCGCGCCTGCACCGTGAGGCGCTGTTGAGGCACAATCGCACGGCGGGCCCCACCCGCTTCATGACCACCGCACGCCGAGGCCCCGGCCTCCCGAGACACCCGCAGGGACGACGAACTCTTGCGAGCACGCACCCGCAGCGACCGCACCTCCCGCACCGGTGAAGGGGCCGGCCGATGAGCATCTACCGCGAAAGAGTGCACCGGGGCTCGGCCCGGGCCACCGTGCTGCGGACCGTCGGCACGCGCGAGCGCCGCTCGCATCTGAGCGCGCCCCGGGTCCCCACGGTCGGCATCGACATCGGCGGCACGAAGGTGATGGCCGGGGTCGTCGACGCCGACGGCAACATCCTGGAGAAGGTCCGCACCGAGACGCCCGACAAGTCCAAGAGCCCGAAGGTGGTCGAGGACACGATCACCGAACTCGTCCTGGACCTGTCCGACCGGCACGATGTGCACGCGGTCGGCATCGGGGCGGCGGGCTGGGTGGACGCGGACCGCAACCGGGTCCTGTTCGCGCCGCACCTGTCCTGGCGCAATGAGCCGCTGCGCGACCGGCTGGCCGAGCGGCTGGCCGTGCCGGTCATGGTCGACAACGACGCGAACGCGGCCGCGTGGGCCGAATGGCGCTTCGGCGCCGGGCGCGGCGAGGACCACCTCGTCATGATCACGCTCGGTACCGGGATCGGCGGCGCGATCCTGGAGGACGGCCAGGTCAAGCGCGGCAAATACGGGGTCGCCGGGGAGTTCGGCCATATGCAGGTCGTGCCCGCCGGACACCGCTGCCCGTGCGGCAACCGGGGCTGCTGGGAGCAGTACAGCTCCGGGAACGCGCTGGTCCGGGAGGCCCGGGAGCTGGCCGCCGCCGAGTCGCCGGTGGCGTACGGGATCACCGACCGGGTCGGCGGCAACATCAACGAGATCACCGGGCCGCTGATCACCGAGCTGGCCCGGGACGGCGATGCCATGTGCATCGAACTCCTCCAGGACATCGGCCAGTGGCTGGGCGTCGGCATCGCCAACCTCGCCGCCGCCCTCGACCCGTCCTGCTTCGTGATCGGGGGTGGCGTCAGCGCCGCCGACGATCTGCTGATCGGCCCGGCCCGGGACGCGTTCCGGCGCACCCTGACGGGCCGCGGCTACCGGCCGGAGGCCCGTATCGTCAAGGCCCAGCTGGGGCCCGAGGCGGGGATGGTCGGCGCCGCCGACCTCGCCCGGCTCGTCGCCCGCCGCTTCCGCCGCGCGACCCGCCGCCGGGTGGAGCGGTACGAGCGCGCCGGGTCCTCCTCCCCGCTGCGGCTGGCGCCGCGCGGTCAGGCAGGCCGCGAATGAGCGCCGCGGAGCAGCACGAGCACCCCGGCGCGTCCGCGAGTGACGGCGCTAACGCCCGTGCGGGCGGTGCGGGCCGCAGCCCGGTGCGCCGCTGGCTCCGGGGCGTGATCATCTTCCTGCTGATCGCGATCCCGGCGGGCTATCTGGCGATCTCCGCCATGCAGAGCCGCGACGGCGGCTCGGAGAAGGTCCAGGCGGCCAAGGCCAAGGGCCTGTCCGCGGGCTATCCGTCCCGGGTGCAGCGGCGCATCTACGACGTTCCGGTTCCGCAGCACGCGCGCAAGGTCGCCTCCTTCGAGACGAACTCCTGGAAGACCAGCTCGCTGTACGTGCAGTTCGTCACCTCCCGCGACGGACTCGACCGCTTCCTGGCCAAGCTCGGCACCCGGCCGTCCGCGCTGGAGAAGGGCGCGGTGACGATCACCGGCGAGCAGGCGAAGAAGGTGGGCTGGCAGGTCGGAGCGGCCGGTCACGACTGGTCCGGAATGGTGATCAAGCAGAAGGAACCGCAGCCCAAGCTGCGTATTACGGTCAGGAACGACAACCCGTCCCATCCGAAGGTCTACGTGGTCTCCACCGTTACGCCGTAGGGACCGCTACGACGTTCGGGATACCGTTTCCGGTGTGAGCGAGACCAAGACACTTCAGTACCGGACCGACGGCCCCGAGGACGGGCCCGTACTCGTCCTCGGCCCGTCGCTGGGCACGACCTGGCATATGTGGGACCGCCAGATACCCGAGCTGTCCCGCCACTGGCGCGTCCTCCGCTTCGACCTCCCGGGCCACGGCGGCTCGCCCGCCCACCCCGCCCCCTCCGTCGCGGAGCTGGCCGCCCGGCTGCTGGCCACCCTCGACATGCTGGGCATCGACCGCTTCGGCTACGCGGGCTGTTCGCTCGGCGGGGCCATCGGCGCCGAGCTGGCGCTACGACATCCCCTGAGAGTGGGCTCACTCGCTCTCGTCTCCGCCTCCCCGCGCTTCGGCACCGCCGACTCCTTCCGGCAGCGCGGCGTCGTGGTCCGCACCAACGGCCTCGACCCGATCGCCCGCGCCACCCCCGAGCGCTGGTTCACCCCCACCTTCTCCGCCGCCCAGCCCGCCATCGTCGACTGGGCCGTCCAGATGGTCCGTACGACCGACCCCGGCTGCTACATCGCCGCGTGCGAGGCGCTGGCCGCCTTCGACATCCGGCCCGAGCTGGGCCGTATCGGCATCCCCACGCTGGTGCTGGCCGGGGCCGAGGACCAGGTCACCCCGGCCGCCGACGCCCGCGTCCTGGTGGCGGGCATACCCGACGCCCGGCTCGCGCTCGTTCCCGGTACGTCCCATCTGGCGCCCGTCGAGCAGCCCGCCGCCGTCACCGATCTGCTCGTACGCCACTTCTCCAGCTCGTGGCAGTCCTCGGACCACCCCACCGGGATGACGGCGGTCTCCGCCCCGTCCGTCAAGCCCGTGCTGACGCCCGTGCCGCCGCCGATCACCGCGCCCGCCCCGCCGCGTGCCGCCCCGGCCGCCGCCGTGCCCGCCGGGCCGCCCGTCGAGATCGGCTACACCCAGCCGTCCGAGCCGCTGGGGGACGGCCGCGCCGACCGCTACGACCAGGGCATGAAGGTCCGGCGCGAGGTGCTGGGCGACGCCCATGTGGACCGCGCGGAGTCGCAGGTCGACGAGTTCACCGGCGACTTCCAGGACTTCATCACCCGCTATGTGTGGGGCGAGGTGTGGACCCGGCCCGGCATCGACCGCCGCACCCGCAGCGTGATCACCCTCACCGCCATGGCCGCCCGTGGCCACCTCGACGAGCTGGCCTTCCACACCCGGGCCGCGCTGCGGAACGGGCTGACGCCGACCGAGATCAAGGAAGTGCTGCTGCACACCGGCGTCTACTGCGGGGTGCCCGCCGCGAACTCGGCCTTCGCCGTGGCCCAGCGGGTCATCCGCGAGGAGACCAGCCCCGAGGAGTAGGCGTGTGACGCGGGTGGTGGGGGAGGACAATGATCCCCATGAAGCTCACCAAGAAGGGCCACGCCTGCGTCCACCTGGAAAAGGACGGGCAGCGGCTCGTCATCGACCCCGGCGGGGTCAGCGAAGAGGACGCGGCGGTCGGCGCGGACGCGATCCTGGTCACCCATGAGCACTTCGACCACTTCAACGAGGAGCGGCTGCGGGCGGCGCTCGACGCCAACCCCGGTGCGCGGATCTGGACCCTGGCCAGTGTCGCCGGACAGATCGCGGCGGCGTTCCCCGGGCGGGTGCACACGGTCGGCGAGGGCGACACCTTCACGGCGGCCGGGTTCGAGGTCGAGGTGCACGGCCAGCTGCACGCCGTCATCCACCCCGACATCCCCCGGATCACGAATGTCGGCTACGTCGTCGACGGCTCGGTCTTCCACCCCGGCGACGCGCTCACCGTCCCGGACCGGCCCGTGGAGACGCTGCTGCTGCCGCTGCACGCGCCGTGGAACAAGTTCTCCGAGGTCCTCGACTATGTGCGCGAGGTCGCCCCGCGGCGGGCGGTCGATATTCACGACGCCCTGCTGTCCGACCTGGGCCCGATGGTCTACGGCCGGATGCTGGGCCCGGAGGGCCCGGGCACGGGCGGCGCGGAACACATCCGCCTGACCCCAGGCGAGGACTTGGCTCTCTGAGCGCTCCGAGGGTTGTCAGACCCGGGATGTAAGTTGTCCCCCATGCGCATCGCGACCTGGAACGTCAATTCGATCACTGCCCGGCTGCCCCGGCTGCTCGCCTGGCTGGAGAGCAGCGGCACGGATGTGCTGTGCGTCCAGGAGACCAAGTGCGCCGAGGCCGCGTTCCCGTATGAGCCGCTGCGCGAGCTGGGCTACGAGGCGGCGGTCAACGCCACCGGCCGGTGGAACGGCGTGGCCGTCCTCTCCCGGGTCGGCCTCACCGACGTGGTCTCCGGCCTCCCCGGCGGCCCCGACTACGAGGGTGACCAGGAGCCGCGTGCCATAGCCGCCACGTGCGGTGCCGTGCGGGTCTGGTCGGTCTACGTGCCGAACGGTCGCGAGATCGGCCACCCCCACTACGACTACAAGCTGCGCTGGCTGGACGCGCTGCGGGAGGTTGTGGCCGAGGACGCGAAGGGCTCCCGGCCCTTCGCCGTCCTCGGCGACTTCAACGTCGCCCCGACGGATGACGATGTCTGGGACCGCACCCGCTTCGACGGCCTCACGCATGTGACGGACAAGGAGCGCGAGGCCCTGACCGCCCTGCGCGGCGCGGGTCTGTCGGACGTCGTCCCCCGCCCCCTGAAGTACGACCACCCCTTCACGTACTGGGACTACCGGGAGCTGTGCTTCCCGAAGAACCGCGGTATGCGGATCGACTTGGTCTACGGCAACGCGCCCTTTTCCGACGCTGTCGGGGACGCGTACGTGGACCGCGAGGAACGAAAGGGCAAGGGCGCCTCCGACCACGCCCCGGTGGTGGTAGACGTCCAGCCGTAACCCGTGTGCGGGCCCACCCCAACGCCGCGCCAAACCGGGGCGCCCCCGGAGGCCTCGCGTACGGGTGCGGCCCGGTGCGGTGCGCCTTACCGGGGTGCCCCCGGAGCTTTCGTACGCGGGTGCGGCCCGGTGGCCGGGTTGTGCCCACCCGTTCCTCCCCCAGCTACCGCTGGGAGGTGCCCCCTCCGCGGAACGATTGCCCACAACCGGGGGGCCGACCCGGCGGCGCGGCCTCGGGACCGGGCCGGGGCCCGGGGGCGGAGCCCCGGTGGGGCCGGGGAACGGCCCCACTGGGTTCGGCCGGGCCGGGCCGGGGGCCGGGGGCGGAGCCACGGTGGGGGTTTGGGGGCGAAGCCCCCACGGGGGTCCGGGGGCGGAGCCTCCGGTTTCGGGGAGGGGCGGGGTGGGGAAGTGACCCTCTCAGCCCACCAGCGCGCCGCCTAGCCCCGCACGCCCCGCCCGGGTTCGGGGCGCCGGGGCCGGGCCGGGGATCAGCGTGCGGTCAGGGAGCGTAGGGGGATCGCGTCTGCCATGGCCTGCAGGCCCGCGTCTCCCGGGTGCAGGTGGTCGCCGCTGTCGTAGGCCGGGAGGATCCGGGAGGGGCGCGCCGGGTCGCGGACCACCGCGTCGAAGTCCACGACCGCGTCGAACACCCCACCGCTGTCGCGGATGAAGGCGTTCACCACGGAACGCCGCGCATCCGCGTCGGCGGTGCACAACGCCTCGCCCTCGCAGGGCGTGATCGTCCCGCCGACGACCCGCAACCCCCGGGCGTGCGCCCGCGCGGCGAGGCCGCGAAGCCCCGCGATGACGGACTCGGCAGAGGTGCCCCACCGCAGATCGTTGATGCCCTGGAAGATGACGACCGTACGGGCCGAGGTCTGGGCCAGGGCGTCCCGCTCCAGGCGGCTGCCCGCGCTCACCCCGCTGGTGACCGTACTGACCCCGTCGCCCGGGTAGACGTCCGTGACCACGCGGTTGGCGGAGATGCCGCTGTTGACGACGCCGTACGCGGGCACACCCGCCCCCGGCGCGCGCAGCCGACGGGCGAGGACGTCGGGCCAGCGCCGGTTGGCGTCCATCGTGGACTTGGTGCCGTCGGTGATGGAGTCGCCGAGCGCCACCACCGACCCCGGCCCGCCCCGCACGTCGACCCCGGTGAGGAAGGGCCACGTGGTGAGGGTGCCGGTGTACGCGTCGCCGCCCGCCTCGCCCGTGCGGTCACCACTGCCCGGCGCGCTCAGAAAGGAGCGCTGCGTGGCCTGCGTGTGCACCGGCACCGCGGCGACCGGCCCGGGAAGGTGAATGCTGACCAAAAGGTTCGTGTCCGCCGGTACGTCGAAGTTCACGGGGTCGCTGAAGACCTGCGCGCCCGCCGGGATCGACGTACCGGCCCGCCCCCGGAAGGTCAGCGGCACCGGAGTGCCGTGCGCCGCCGCGCCGTTCGACTGGAGGGCGACCGTGGCGTGGCCGATGTCGACGGGCGCGGCGGCGAAGGTGTTCTCCAGCCGCACCCGCGCCCCCGGCCCGCCCGCGCTGGTGTGCACGACGAGCCGCAGTGTCTGGTCGGTCCACGGCCCGACCTTGGTGTAACCGGCGGTGCTCGCCGCCCAGCTGCCGGTCCAGCCCCGCGCGGGCTGCCGCAGCGAGGCGGCGAAGACGTGCAGATCGGCCCCCGAGCCCGGATCCTTCGGCAGGGTCACCGACGCCACCTCCCGGTCGCCGCGCAGCGGCACCGTCACCGCGTACAGCCGGGCCGCCTCCTGCCGCTGCCCGTCGGCGGTGTTGAGGTGGGGGAGGCCGACCGCCTTGGTGGCGGCGGGGCCCGCGCGCCAGTCGGGCGCGCTGAGGGTGTACGTACCGGACGAACCGTCCCGGTAGCGGACCCGGCCGGTGCCGCTCGCCCCGGCGCCGGGGCCGCCCGGGGAGCTGCTCGCCACCAGGAAGGTGAGCGCGTCGCCGCGCCCCCGCAGCCGGACCTTCTGCCCATCCGCGATCACGTTGTCCGGCTGGCGCCCCGCGCTCCGCGGCCACGTGAGCCGCGCCGCGTCGAGGGCGATGGCGCGCCCGGGCGTCCAGCCCGCGGCGCGCAGGTCCTGCGCGGAGAGGGAGTTGCCCGCTCCGTCGAAGTCCGCCGTGCCCGGCGCCGCGTCGTCGCCGACCGCCCGGTTGTCGAAAAGCCGCTCCAGAGGGAGCGGCTTCGTGGTGGTGGGGCCTTGGGCCACCGAGGGTGCGGCCGGTGCGAGGAGTACGAGGGCGGCACCTCCCGCGACGATCCCGGCCACCGACCATGGTCTGCCGACGCGCATATGTGTCCCCTCTCGTAACCGACCCGACCGGCGATTCGACAGGTGCATGGCGAACGTAGGAAGACGGCCGGGTGTCGTCAAGACAAGCAACGGGTCACGGAGCCCACCGCGCGCCCTGTGGTGCGCCCGTGCGCTTGGTGCGACGCTGAGCTGTATGAACATCCCCTTCCTGGACAACTGGCGCAAGCGGCATGGTGCGGCCTCCGGTACGGCGCTGATGAGCGCCCAGGAGGCGGACCCCCAGGGCGTGGCGCAACTCCTCTCCGAATGCGAACTGCTGCGCGCCCGGGCCGAACAGGCGGGCATCGGGCTCGACGACTCGGCCGGATCGCTGGAGGCGCTGGACCAACTGGTCCCGCGCTGGCGCGACGACCCGGAGGAGTTGCCCTGGCTCGGTAACGACGCCGGGCTCTATCTGGGCACGGTCATCATCCGCACCGTCCCGGGCGCCGTCTGGCAGGTGTGGCCCAATGGCCGCCCCGTGGTCCGGCTCGGCTCCGGCCGGGAGGTCGACGTGGTCGAGGCGGGCCACCAATGGGCCGCCGACGGCGCCCCCGAGCTGTCCCAGCTGTACGCGGAGGTCTCGGAGGCGTAAGCCCCGCCCCCGACCCGGCCCCTAACGGGCGTCATCCGCCCCTCGGTGCGTGTCCTGGCCGAAATGCCGCTTTCGTGCGGATAGTTTGCGCGGTATGCCCGTTGGTGAACCGTTGATCGAGCTGCGCAACGTCAACAAATACTTCGGCGCGCTGCACGTCCTCCAGGACATCGACCTCACCGTCGGCCGCGGGGAAGTGGTCGTGGTCATCGGACCGTCCGGGTCCGGGAAGTCCACGCTGTGCCGGACGATCAACCGGCTGGAGACCATCCAGTCCGGCTCGATCGTGGTGGACGGACGGCCGCTTCCGGAGGAGGGGAAGGAACTCGCGCGGCTGCGGGCCGAAGTGGGGATGGTCTTCCAGTCGTTCAATCTGTTCGCCCACCGGACCGTGCTGGACAACGTGATGCTCGGCCAGGTGAAGGTCCGTAAGCGCGGCAAGGCGGAGGCCGCCCGGCGCGCCCGGGAGCTGCTGGACCGGGTGGGGCTCGCGGACCAGGCGGACAAGTACCCCGCGCAGCTCTCCGGCGGCCAGCAGCAGCGCGTGGCGATCGCGCGGGCGCTGGCGATGGACCCGAAGGTGATGCTCTTCGACGAGCCGACCTCGGCGCTCGACCCGGAGATGATCAACGAGGTGCTGGAGGTCATGCGGCAGCTCGCCAGCGACGGGATGACGATGACCGTCGTCACCCATGAGATGGGCTTCGCCCGGTACGCCGCGAACCGCGTGGTCTTCATGGCCGACGGCCGCATCGTGGAGGACCGCAGCCCGGAGGCGTTCTTCAAGGCGCCGGAGTCCGACCGGGCCAGGGACTTCCTCTCCAAGATCCTCAAGCACTGAGCCGGGCGATGACGCACATGACGCACATGAGGCGCACCCTGACCGTTGTCCTCGCACTGCTCCTCGCACTCACCGGAACCGGCTGCGGCAAGGAGGGCAGTCCGCCCGCCAAGGGCTCGAAGGCCGAGCAGCTGCCGCACTACACGGTGGCCACCGACGTCCGGCTCCCCTCCTCGCCCACCTGGCGCAAGGCCGAGCGGCGCGGCTATCTCAACGTCGGGGTCAAGGAAGACCAGCCCTACCTCGGCGAGAAGGACCCGGCCACCGGCCGCTACTCCGGATTCGACATCGAGATCGCCAAGATGATGGCGGCCTCCCTCGGCTTCCCGCCCCGGAGCATCCGGTTCCGGGCCGTCGCCTCCGCCAACCGGGAAACCGCGCTCCAGAACGGCCAGATCGACTACTACGTCGGCACCTACACCATCAACCCGCTGCGCAAGCGGCTGGTCGGCTTCGCCGGTCCGTACTACATGGCCGGTCAGGCGCTGCTGGTCCGCGCCGATACGGACGACATCCACGGCCCCGCCGACCTGGCGGGCAAGACGGTCTGCTCGGCGGCCGGTTCCACCCCGCTGCAGCGCATCCAGCACGACTACCCGAAGGCCCACGCGGTCGCGTACGACAACTACTCGGTGTGCGTCGACAACCTGCTCAGCTACCAGGTCGACGCGGTCACCACGGACAACGTGATCCTGCTCGGCTACGCGGCCAAGGCGCCCGAGGAGCTGAAGGTCGTGGGCAAGCCCTTCTCCAAGGAGCCCTACGGCATCGGCGTCCCCAGGCGGGACAACGCGCTGCGCTTCGCGCTGGACGACGCCATCGAGGCCCATGAGCGCAACGGCGACTGGAGACGCGCGTACAACGCGACCCTCGGCCTCTCCGGTGTGCCCGCCCCGAAACCGCCCGCCGTCGACCGCTACCACTGAGGTCCGAGCCATGGACGTCCTCACCGACAACTTCTCGCTCTACGGCCGGGGCCTCCTCGGCACCGTCGAGCTGACCGTCTACGCCTCGCTGCTCGCCCTCGCGCTCGGCGTCCTGATGGCCGCCTTCCGGGTCGCGCCGGTCGCGAGCCTGCGCGCCTTCGGCACCGCCTGGGTGGCGGTGCTGCGCAACACCCCGCTGACGCTGCTGTTCTTCGCGGTGATGCTGGGGCTGCCGCGCTTCGGGCTGATCCTGCCGTTCACGGCCTTCGCGGTGCTCGCGCTCGGCTGCTACACCTCGGCGTTCATCTGCGAGGCGGTGCGCTCGGGCATCAACACGGTGCCGGTCGGGCAGGGCGAGGCCGCCCGCAGCCTGGGCATGACCTTCGAGCAGACGCTCGGGGCGGTGGTGCTGCCGCAGGCGTTCCGCGCCGTCATCCCGCCGGTCGGCTCGACGCTGATCGCGCTCGCCAAGAACTCGGCCATCGCCGGGTCGTTCAGCGTCACCGAACTGCTCGGCACGTACAAGCCGCTCAATGAGATGGGCTACAGCATCATCTGGTCCTTCGTCTGGATCGCCGTCGGCTATCTGCTCGTGACCCTGACCATCAGCGCGATCTTCACCGTGCTGGAGAAGCGCTGGGGAGTGCCGCGTTGACCGCCACCGCCGTTCTCTACGACGCCCCCGGGCCCCGTACCGTCCGCCGTCACCGCCTCTACGGGGTGATCGCCACGGTGGTGCTGCTGGCCCTGATTGCCTGGGTGATCTATCTCCTTGTCGACACGGGTCAGTTCGCGTACCGGAAGTGGATGCCCTTCGAGTACGTGGGCATCCAGGAGCTGCTGCTGCGCGGGCTCGCCAACACGCTCAAGGCGTTCGGGCTCGCCGCCGTCCTCTCGCTGGCGCTGGGCGGGGTGCTGGCCGCCGGGCGGCTGTCCGACCACCGCCCGGTGCGCTGGCTGGCCACGCTGGTCGTGGAGTTCTTCCGCGCGATGCCCGTGCTGGTGATGATCTTCTTCGTCTTCGTGGCCCTGAAGGTGCAGCCGCTGCCCGCCCTGGTCACCGGGCTGACCCTCTACAACGGCTCGGTGCTCGCCGAGGTGTTCCGCGCGGGCGTGGCGGCGGTGGATCGGGGGCAGCGGGAGGCGGCGTACTCGCTGGGGCTGCGCAAGACGCAGGTCATGGCGTACGTCCTGGTGCCCCAGGGGGTACGGGCGATGCTGCCCGCGATCATCAGCCAGCTGGTGGTGGCCCTGAAGGACACCTCGCTCGGCTTCCTCATCACCTACGAAGAGTTCCTGCACGCGGGCAAGCTGATCGCGTCCAACCTCGACTACGACCTGCCGTTCATCCCCGTCGTGATGGTCATCTCGCCGGTCTACATCGGGATGTGCATGCTGCTGTCGTGGTGCGCGAACTGGGTGGCGAAGCGGCAGCGGCGCAGCGTGAAGACGGAGAAGGTGCGCGTGGCGCCGCCCGGCCCGGCCGCGCCGCTGCCGGGCGACACCCGCGGTACTTAGTCGCGCACCGGGACCGACAGATACGAGGGGTCGGCCGCCGGGGAGGAGAACGTGAGGTGGGCGCCGTCCGGGTTGTGCTCGATGTAGAGCGGGTCGACGGTGTCGACCACCAGCGCGAGCCGGTGCCCGGCCGGGACGTCGTACGCCGTCGAGAACAGGTCGAGGTCGACCGGGAACGGCTTGCCGGGGGTGCGGTCGTGGAAGGTGACGGGCGCGTTGGTGATGAGCTTGCCGACGCCGAGCGGGCCCACGTCATAGAGGTAGGCGACCGCGGTGCCGTCGGCCTTGTCGCTGGTGAGGGTGGTGTGGAGCTTCACCGTGCCGCGCACGCGCTGCTGGGTCGCGTACGGCCCGGTCTGCCAGACGGCGGCGTACGAGCGCGGCAGCAGCGGGATCGAGGCGAGCGGCGGGAGCTTCAGGAACTGGTCGAGCGCGCCGCTGAGCATGACGGTTCCGGCGTTGGCGCCCGAGTCGTGGTTCGCGGTGACGCTCTCGGTCCGCTCCAGCGCGACCCGGCGCCGCTCCGAGGGCACGGCGGACCAGCTGGCGTAGCCCTCGTAGCCGCCGCCGGTACGGGACATGAGCTGCACCGGCCGCTCGCTGTCGATGCCGTTGCGCTCGCCCTTGAGATAGCGGTCGAGCCAGCGCTTGCTGTGCTCCCAGGTGTCGTTCGGCAGCCCGAAGAGCCCGCCGAACTCGGCGGTCGCGTGGTCGCCCGGCCGGAACTCCAGCCGCTTGGGGCCGGTGAGCTTGTCGTAGAAGTCGGCGTAGCTGTTGGGCGGGAAGATGGAGTCGCCCCAGGCGTTGCCCAGCATGATGGCCGCGCCATTGGCGTTGATCTTGTCGAGGTAGGTGGCCGCCGAGCGCTTGCCGCCCCACTCGATCATCTCCGGTTCCTTGGCCAGGTTGGAGCCGAGGAAGTCCTTCATGATCTGCTGGAATTCATCGCTGGGGCGCCCGGTGAGCGCCCCCGCCCCGCCGAGCAGCCCGGCGGCCTGGGCGTGCTGGGTGCGGCCGCTGTAGATGGACGCGATCAGATCCGCCCAGCCGCTCATCGAGACAACCGCCTTGACGCGCTTGTCGAAACCGGCGGCGAGCAGGCTGATCCCGGCGCCGTACGACACGCCCGCCATGCCGATGTGGTCGGGGTCGGCGGCGGTGTTGGCCAGCGCCCAGTCGATGACTTTCGACGCGTCGGCGACATCGGGTGGCCCGGCCGTCTCGATCCGGCCGCCGGACTGCCAGAAGCCGCGGGTGTTGTAACTGACCACGACATAGCCGGAGTCGGCGAGCTTCTTGGCCTGCGCGAGGTATTCGATCTGCGGCATGGACCAGCTGGTGGGCAGCACGACGAGGGGGTGGCGGCGCGAGGTGTCCGCCGGGGCGACGACGTTGGCGGCCAGCGTGACGCCGCCGTCGCCCGGGATGTCGACGAACCGTACGGAGGTGTCGGCGGCCGCAGTCGTGTGGGGCGCGGTGGGGGCGGCCGTGGCGGCGGGGGCGAGGACGAAGGTCGCACCGGCCAGGACGGTTGCCGAAAGGGAGGCGGCGGCGGTCGTGCGCAGCGCTCGGCGGGCAGGGGTCACTGTAGCTCCAGACGTGGATGCCGTGGGGGGCTGGGGGAGCACCGGTGCAGGCCCGAGGGCCTAAGTGACCTGACGGTAACTCGGCGCCTTACCGCTGGTAATAGGGCGGTAAGTTACGCCTGGGTAACGATGCGGGTGTAGTGATCCCGTGGACCGTCCGCGATGCGGTAACTCGCCTTGGCTCAGGGGGCCTTGGCTCAGCCCTCCTTGAGGGTCGCCTTCGCGGCCGCCCGGCCGCCCGCCGTAGTGGCCGCCTTGGTGACGTCCGCGACCAGCTCGACCACATCCGGGCCGTACGCCTGCGAGTTGACGACCTTCAGCAGCAGACAGAACGAGCCCTGCGAGCCGTACTTGCGGGCCAGCTTGGCGCGGTTGCGCACCAGGTGGCGTACGGCGGCGCGGTGGGTGACCGGGCGCTGCCCGGAGGCCAGGAAGACGGGACGGCCGCCGTCGCCCGCCGTCAGCCGCGCCACCAGGACGTGCTCCAGCTCCCCGGGCTCCGGGCGGTACTCGGTGCCGCCGATGGTGAAGGCGCCCCGGTTCACGCCGGAGTCGTCGCCCGGGTCCACGCTCACGCCCGGCAGCAGGTTCGCCATGTGCGCGGACAGGCGGCGGTGCGCGATCGGATCGCCGACGCAGAACTCGGTGCGCGCGCCGAAGCCCTGCAGCCCGGTGTCGTGCGGGGCCACCTCGGCGTGCGCCCCGCAGTTCTCCACGACGGAGGCGAGCCCGAGCAGCGCGAGGGCGTCATGGCGCGGGATGGACCAGTGCGCCGAGCTGCTGTCCCGGTGGGTGACCAGCACGCATTCCGAGCCGTCCGGCAGCCCGAAGAAGCGCTGCTCACGGGCGCGCCCCCGGCGCCGGGCCGCCGCGTGCACGGCCCAGCCGAGCGCCAGCCCCACGATCAGGGCCGCTCCGGAAGCGATCAGGTCCTGCACGGTGTCAGTCATGGCCGCGCATCGTAGCTGCCATACGGGTGGGTGTTCGAGCGAATCCCAAAGGGGCACTCAAGGGGGCACGCGAGCTGCTACTCAAGATGCCGTTACGGGGCCACCCCAGGGGCGCTCCAGGGGCGCTCCAGGGCCACCCCAGGGACGCTCCGGGATCACTCGCCCTCTGTCGTGAGCATGAGCGTCGCCGGTAGGCTCCCGCTCTCTGCCGTTCGCCAGGAGGTCCGGATGGGGCACGCCGCACGACCAGCCGCAGCAACCAGCAGCGCCACGGCCCGGGGAGCCGTCCGGCACCGGCTGCCCGCGCTCGCCGCGGCGGCCGGGATGGTCGCCGTGCTCGGCGTCGCCCCGGCCGGTGCGCACGCGGCCCCCTCGGGTGCTGACACCCCCGCCAAGACGCCGGTGGCCACCGGCTACGGCGGCGCGGTCTCCAGCGTCGACCCGGACGCCTCGGCGGCCGGGATCGACGTGCTGCGGCGCGGCGGCAACGCGGTCGACGCGGCGGTGGCGACGGCGGCCGCGCTCGGGGTCACCGAGCCGTACTCGGCGGGCGTCGGCGGCGGCGGATACTTCGTCTACTACAACGCCAAGCGGCACACCGTCTCCACGCTCGACGGCCGCGAGACCGCCCCGCACAGCGCGGACAAGGACCTCTTCCTGGACGACGAGGGCAAGCCGCTGCCGTTCGCCGACGCCGTCACCAGCGGGCTCAGCGTCGGCACCCCCGGCACCCCGGCCACCTGGCGGGACGCGCTCCGCGCCTGGGGCACCGAATCGCTCGCCCAGGTGCTGAGGCCCGCCGAGCGGCTGGCCCGCGACGGCTTCACCGTCGACAAGACCTTCCGCCAGCAGACCGCCGACAACGAGGACCGCTTCAAGGACTTCCCGGCCTCCGCGAAGCTGTTCCTGCCCGGCGGAAAGCTCCCCGCCGTCGGCTCGACGCTCCGTAACCCCGACCTCGCCCGCACCTACGCCCTGCTCGCCAAGAAGGGCGTCGGCGCGATCTACAAGGGCGAGGTGGGCCGCGACATCGTCTCCACGGTGCGCAAGCCCCCCGTCGATCCGGAGGCGCGGCGCACCGTGCACCCCGGCGATCTGCGCGCCGAGGACCTGCGGGAGTACGAGGCGAAGCGGCAGGCCCCGACCCGTACGTCCTACCGGGGCCTGGACGTGTACGGCATGGCGCCCTCGTCCTCCGGCGGCACCAGCGTCGCCGAGGCGCTGAACATCCTGGAGCGCACCGACCTCTCCAAGCTCGGCGAGCGCGAGTATCTGCACCGCTTCATCGAGGCCTCCCGCATAGCGTTCGCCGACCGGGGCCGATGGGTCGGCGACCCGGCCGCCGAGAACGTGCCGACCAAGGCGCTCACCTCGCAGCGGTACGCCGACTCCCGGGCCTGCCTCATCAAGCCCGACGCGGTGCTCAAGAGCCCGCTCGCCCCCGGCGACCCGACCGACCCGGGCGCCCCCGGCTCCTGCGACACGCGCGGGCATGCCGCCCCGACGACGTACGAGGGCGAGAGCACCACGCACCTGACGACCGCCGACAAGTGGGGCAACGTCGTCGCGTACACCCTCACCATCGAGCAGACCGGCGGCAGCGGCATCACCGTCCCCGGGCGGGGCTTCCTGCTCAACAACGAGCTGACCGACTTCTCCTTCGCGCCCGCCGACCCCGCCGTCCACGACCCGAACCTGCCGGGTCCGGGCAAGCGGCCGCGCTCGTCCATGTCGCCGACCATCGTCCTCGACGGCCCCAAGCCGGTGCTGGCGCTCGGCTCGCCCGGTGGCGCAACGATCATCACCACCGTGCTGCAGACCCTGCTGAACCATGTCGACCGGGGCATGCCGCTGGTCGACGCGATCGCCGCACCGCGCGCCAGCCAGCGCAACGCCGCCCAGACGGAGCTGGAGCCCGGGCTCTGGAACAGCCCGGAGCGGGCCCGTCTCGAGGCGCTGGGCCACGCCTTCAAGCAGAACCCCGAGATCGGGGCCGCGACCGGCGTCCAGCGGCTCGGCGACGGCCGGTGGCTGGCCGCCGCCGAGACGGAGCGGCGGGGCGGCGGCGCGGCGATGGTGGTGAGGCCCGCGCGCTGATCGCCGGGCCCGCTTCACCCTTCCCGCTTCCCGCTTCCCACAGGAACCTCACAAGGTTGCCTGTCGTGTACGAATCCGGAAATCTACTCGTAGCGCATCAGTATCCAGGTCCGTAGCATGCGGGTGTCGAACGCGGGGGTGGCGATGGCGGGTAGACAACTCCCGGCGGCGATCGAGGAGTTCGCGAGCTATCTGCGTGCGTTGACACGGCGGATCGACCCGGACACGGGCTGGTACGCCGTCTTCGCGCAACGCGACCCGGAGGGGCTGCGGGCCTGTCTGGACGGCGAGGAGATCCCACCGTGGGACGTCGTCCAGGCGCTCCTCCAGGACCTCTCCGCCCAGCGTGGCGCCCAGACGGCGAACGTGGCGGCGGCCCGCGCGGCCACCCTGTACCGCGCCTCGATCACCGTCCACGACGCGGCCCCCGGCACCCGCGAGGCGCTCCGCGCCCGCCTGGCCGCGATGCACCGCGAACGGACCGCCGCCGCCGACCGCGAACGCGAGCTGCAGGCGGCCCAGCGCGCCGGTGCCGACGCCACGACGGACGGCGAGCCCCTGGACGCGGCCCTGGCCTGGGCCCAAGACGACCACCACCGCGCCACGGCCCGCTGCGAAGAACTAACCGCCCGCCTGGAAGCCCTCCCCGGGGCCGCAACCACGACGCCCCCGGGCACGCCACCAGGCCCCGGTCCGGGGCGCCCGGCGGCGGACGCTGCCCCTGCCAGGGAGCCCGCCGGTGCTCCGCCCGGGCCCTGGCCCGGCCCGGAGCCGGGGCGACGGCCGATGGCAGGCACGGATCCCGCCGCACGACCTGCGGGCGCCGCGCCCGGCGAGGCGTCCGGGTCGGGGCGGCGCCCGGCGGGGGGTACAGATTCCGCCGCAAGGCCCGCTGGCACCCGGCCCGGACCGGAGTCGGGACCGGCGCCTGGCCCGGCACCGTGGCCGGTAGCGGGTGCAGAACCCGCCACAGGGTCTACGGGCGCCGCATCTGGAGCGTGGCCCGGAGCGGCAACCCGGCCCGGGCGTCCGGTGGCGGATGGGGATCCCGCCGGAGGGCCCGCAGGTGCCCCGTCCGGGCCGTGGTCCGGGTCGGAGCCCGGAGCGGCGCGTGGCCAGGATCGGTGGCCGGGGGACGGTGCGGATCCCGCCGTGGGGCCTGCGGGCGCCTCGTCTGGAGCGTGGTCCGGAGCGGCAACCGGGCCGGGGCGTCCGGTGGCGGATGGGGATCCCGCCGGAGGGCCCGCTGGTGCCCCGTCCGGGGCGTGGTCCGGTTCGGAGCCGGGACCGGCATCCGGTCCGGGGCCCGGGTCGGCGCCTGGCCCGGATCAGTGGTCGGGGGCGGGCGCCGCCCCTGCCGGAGGGTCCGGGGACGCCTCGCCCGGATCGCGGCCCGGCTCGGGGCCCGGCCCGGCACCGTGGCCGGTGGTGGGCCAGGACCCCGCCGCGCGGTCTGCGACCACCCCGTCTGCATCGGGGCCCGGTCCGGCACGGGGACCCGTGGCGGGGACAGGCCCCGCTGGCCCGGCGTCCGGATCGGCGTCTGGCCAAGATCGGTGGCCGGGGGCGGATGCGGACTCCGCCACAGGGCCCGCGGGTGGCGCGCCCCGGGCGGCATCCGGGCCGGGGCTGGCGGGTGCTGATCCTGGCGATGGGCCCGCAGGCGCGCCATCCAGACCGGCGCCCGGGCCCGCGTCCGGAGCCGGGCGGGCGTCCTGGATGGCGGGTGGGTTGCAGGATCCCTCGATCGCGGGGCTTGCTGGGCGGTCCCAGACGGATGGGTCGCCGTCGCAGGCGGATGGGGCGCCGCCCCCTCGGCCTCGGGGGGCTCGGTTCGCCGCGGCGTACGACGACGCCCCGGGCCCGGCCGCCGAGGCGGCGCCACCCTCGCGGCCGCGCGGGGCGCGGTTCGCGGGGGCTGAGGCCGCGCCCGCGAAGAGTCGGTGGGGCGGGGGGCGGAAGCGGGGGCGGGAGGCGGAGCTGCGGGCTCGGGCCAGTGAGCAGCAGGAGCTGGCCGAGGCCCGGCGGGCGGCCGCCGGGGCCGTGACGCGGCTGGGGCGGCTGCGGGCGGAGGGCCGCAGCGGGGAGGCGCACGCCGTGCTGTGCGAGACGGCCGTCTGGCCCGCCGGGCGGCTGCCGGTGCTGGCGGGGGAGCTGGAGCGGGCGGGGCTCGGGGCCGACGTGGCCACGCTGCTGTGGGAGATGGCCTGCCTGCCGCCCGAGCCGCTCGCCGCCGCCGCGCAGGCACTGATCGCGGCGGGCCGGGAGCCCGACGGGGAGCGGCTGCTGCGGCAGAGCGTCGCCCGGCCCCTGCCCGAGGTGGCGCAGACGGCGCTCGCCCTGCTGGGGAGCGCGGCGCACAGCGAGGTGGCGTTGCTGCTGACGGCGCTCATACGGGCCCGTACGCCCGCCGAGGTGGCCGAGGCGGCGGCCGAGGACCCGGGGGCGCTGGTGCCCCTGCTCCTGGACGCGGCGGGCTCGGTGTCCGCGGGCAGTCAGCACGATCTCGCCCATGCCTTCCGCGTGGCGGGTATCCAGCACACCAGCTGAAGGCCCACCGGCCGACGGTCCCGATTAAGCGCGACATCACACGAAATGTGATCGTCTTCGTTGAGTAACGGCGGCGGTATTGCCAGAGTGGTGAGTGCGCTTCTACGTTCTTCACCACAGCGAGACTCTACGTGCGTAGACACAGGCTGACGACGGGGGCATGCCCCCGGAGCACTGCTGTGAAGGAGCTGATCATGGCCAATCTCGTCCGTGCCGCGCTCGTCCAGTGCACCTGGACCGGCGACACCGAATCGATGATCGCGAAGCATGAGGAGTACGCCCGTCAGGCGGCCGCCCAGGGCGCCAAGGTGATCGGCTTCCAGGAGGTGTTCAACGCCCCGTACTTCTGCCAGGTGCAAGAGCCGGAGCACTACCGGTGGGCGGAGCCGGTCCCGGACGGGCCCACGGTGCGGCGGATGCGGGAGCTGGCCCGGGAGACCGGGATGGTCATCGTGGTCCCGGTGTACGAGGTCGAGGGGTCCGGCTTCTACTACAACACCGCCGCCGTGATCGACGCCGACGGCAGCTACCTCGGCAAGTACCGCAAGCACCACATCCCCCAGCTCAAGGGGTTCTGGGAGAAGTACTACTTCAAGCCGGGCAACCTCGGCTGGCCGGTGTTCGACACCGCAGTCGGCAAGGTCGGCGTCTACATCTGCTACGACCGCCACTTCCCGGAGGGCTGGCGCGCCCTGGGGCTGGCCGGTGCGCAGCTCGTCTACAACCCGTCCGCCACCTCCCGAGGACTCTCCTCGCACCTGTGGCAGCTGGAGCAGCCCGCCTCGGCGGTGGCGAACGCGTACTACATCGCGGCGATCAACCGCGTCGGCACCGAGGAGTACGGCGACAACGACTTCTACGGCACCAGCTACTTCGTCGATCCGCGCGGCCAGTTCGTCGGGGACGTGGCCAGCGACAAGGCGGAGGAGCTGATCGTCCGCGACCTCGACTTCGACGTCATCGACGAGGTGCGGCGGCAGTGGGCCTTCTACCGGGACCGCCGCCCCGACGCGTACGACGAACTGGTCAAGCCATGACCACCGGCGGTGAAGCCATGACCACCGGCGACCAGCTGTACGCACGCCACCGGGCCGTCCTCCCGGACTGGCTGGCGCTCTACTACCGGCGCCCCATCGAGATCACCCACGGCGAGGGACGCCACGTCTGGGACGCGGACGGCAACCGCTACCTCGACTTCTTCGGCGGCATCCTCACCACCATGACCGCCCACGCGCTGCCCGAGGTCACCAAGGCGATCGCCGAGCAGGCGGGCCGCATCCTGCACAGCTCCACGCTCTACCTCGACCGCCCGATGGTCGACCTCGCCGAGCGCGTCGCCCGGCTGTCCGGCATCCCCGACGCGCGGGTCTTCTTCACCACCTCCGGCACCGAGGCCAACGACACAGCGCTGCTGCTCGCCACCACGTACCGCCGCTCCAACCAGATCCTGGCGATGCGCAACAGCTACCACGGCCGGTCGTTCTCGGCGGTCGGCATCACCGGCAACCGCGCCTGGTCGCCGACCAGCATCTCCCCGCTGCAGACGCTGTACGTGCACGGCGGGGTCCGGACCCGGGGGCCGTTCGCTGAGCTGTCGGACGGCGCGTACATCGACGCCTGCGTGGCCGACCTCGAAGACCTCCTCGGCCAGGCACACGGCAACGTGGCCGCGCTGATCGCCGAACCGATCCAGGGCGTGGGCGGCTTCACCTCCCCGCCGGACGGGCTGTTCGCCGCCTTCCGCGAGGTGCTGGACCGGCACGGCATCCTGTGGATCACCGACGAGGTGCAGACCGGCTGGGGCCGCACCGGCGACCACTTCTGGGGCTGGCAGGCCCACGACGCCGCCGGTCCGCCGGACCTCCTCACCTTCGCCAAGGGCATCGGCAACGGCATGTCGATCGGCGGCGTCGTGGCCCGCGCGGAGGTCATGAACTGCCTCGGCGCCAACTCCATCTCCACCTTCGGCGGCAGCCCGGTCACGATGGCCGCCGGTCTCGCCAACCTCAACCACCTCGTCGAGCACGACCTCCAGGGCAACGCCCGCCGCGTCGGCGGACTGCTCATCGAGCGGCTGCGCGCGGCCTGCGCCGGGCTCGACGGCGTACGCGAAGTACGCGGCCGGGGGCTGATGATCGGCGTCGAACTGGTCGAGCCGGGCACCGGCGAGCCGTCCCCCGAGGCCGCCTCGGCCGTCCTGGAGGCCGCCCGCGAGCGCGGGCTGCTCCTCGGCAAGGGCGGCGCCCACAACAGCAGCGTCCTGCGCATCGCCCCGCCGCTCAGCCTCACCGTGGCGGAGGCGGAGGAGGGCGCGGACATCCTCGAAGCAGCTCTCAACACCACCCTGTAGGGAAGGAGTGCGGGCTGATGCCTCGTACCGTGATCCGCGGCGGGCTCGTCATCACCGCCGCCGATGAGACCCACGCCGACGTCCTGATCGAGGACGAGCGGGTGGTGGCGCTGGCCGCGTCCGACAGTGACATCGCGCGCGGCTGGACCGCCGACCGTACGATCGACGCGACCGGCAAGTACGTCATCCCGGGCGGTGTCGATCCGCACACCCACATGGAGATGCCGTTCGGCGGCACCTTCGCCGCCGACACCTTCGAGACCGGTACCCGGGCCGCGGCCTGGGGCGGCACCACCACCATCGTGGACTTCGCCATCCAGACCAAGGGGCACGCCCTGCGGGAAGGGCTGGACGCCTGGCATCTGAAGGCGGGCGGCAACTGCGCCATCGACTACGGCTTCCACATGATCCTCTCCGACGTGGACGAGGGCTCCCTGAAGGAGATGGACCTCCTCGTGGACGAGGGGGTGAGTTCGTTCAAGCTTTTTATGGCCTATCCCGGGGTCTTCTACAGCGACGACGGGCAGATCCTGCGCGCCATGCAGCGCGGCGCCGCCAACGGCGGGCTCATCATGATGCACGCCGAGAACGGCATCGCCATCGACGTCCTGGTCGAACAGGCCCTCGCCGAGGGCAAGACCGACCCCCGCTACCACGGCGAGGTCCGCAAGGCGCTGCTGGAGTCCGAGGCCACCCACCGCGCCATCCAGCTGGCGCGGGTGGCCGGGGCGCCGCTGTACGTCGTCCATGTGTCGGCCGAGGAGGCCGTCGCGGAGCTGACGCAGGCGCGCGACAAGGGGCTGCCGGTCTTCGGCGAGACCTGCCCGCAGTATCTGTTCCTGTCCACCGACAACCTCGCCGAGCCGGACTTCGAGGGCGCCAAGTACGTCTGCTCCACACCGCTGCGGCCCCGCGAGCACCAGGCCGCGCTGTGGCGGGGGCTGCGCACCAACGACCTCCAGGTCGTCTCCACCGACCACTGCCCGTTCTGCTTCACCGGGCAGAAGGAGATGGGCCGCGGCGACTTCTCCAAGATCCCCAACGGGATGCCGGGCGTCGAGAACCGCATGGACCTGCTCCACCAGGCCGTCGTGGACGGCCATCTCACCCGCCGCCGCTGGATCGAGATCGCCTGCGCCACCCCGGCCCGGATGTTCGGCCTCTACCCCAAGAAGGGCACCATCGCGCCCGGTTCGGACGCCGACATCGTCATCTACGACCCGGCCGCCGAACAGACCATCTCCGCCGAGACCCACCACATGAACGTCGACTACTCGGCCTACGAGGGCAAGCAGATCACCGGGCAGGTCGAGACCGTGCTCTCGCGCGGCCTCCCGGTCATTGACGGCCGCGCCTACGCCGGGCGCGCCGGGCACGGCCAGTTCGTCCGCCGCTCCACCTGTCAGTACCTCTAGGGGGCTCGTCCATGGACTTCGGACTCGTACTGCAGACCGATCCGCCCGCGTCGGACGTCGTCGACCTGATGCGCCGCGCCGAGCGCAGCGGCTTCGGCTACGGCTGGACGTTCGACTCCGCCGTGCTCTGGCAGGAGCCGTTCGTCATCTACAGCCGCATCCTGGAACACACCGAGCGGATGACCGTCGGCCCCATGGTCACCAACCCCGGCACCCGCACCTGGGAGGTGACCGCCTCCACGTTCGCCACCCTCAACGACATGTACGGCAACCGCACCGTGTGCGGCATCGGCCGCGGCGACTCCGCGCTGCGGGTCGCGGGCCGCCGACCGAACACCCTGGCCCGGGTCGGCCAGGCCATCGACGCCATCCGCGACCTGGCGGAGGGCCGGGAGGCCGAGGTGGACGGCACCCGGATGCGCATCCCCTGGATCAAGGACGGCCGGTTGCCGGTGTGGATGGCCGCGTACGGGCCCAAGGCCCTCGCCCTCGCCGGGGAGAAGGCCGACGGCTTCATCCTCCAGCTCGCCGACCCTTATCTGACGGAGTGGATGGTCCACGCGGTCCGCACCGCCGCGTCCGACGCGGGCCGCGACCCAGACGCGATCACCATCTGCGTCGCCGCGCCCGCGTACGTCGGGGACGACCTGGCCCACGCCCGGGAGCAGTGCCGCTGGTTCGGCGGCATGGTCGGCAACCACGTCGCCGACCTGGTCTCCCGCTACGGCGACCACTCCGGCGCCATCCCCGAGTCCCTGACCGCGTACATCGCCCAGCGCCAGGGCTACGACTACAGCCACCACGGCCGCGCCGGAAACCCGGACACGGCCTTCGTCCCGGACGACATCGTGGACCGCTTCTGCCTGCTGGGCCCGGCGGAGGCCCATGTGGAGAAGCTGCGCACGCTGCGGGGGCTCGGCGTGGACCAGTTCGCGGTGTACGCGATGCACGACGCGAAGGAGGCGACGATCGACGCGTACGGGAGGGACGTCATTCCCGCGCTGAACGGGTGACCGAGCGGGTGACCGGCCGGGGATAGGCTTGATCCATGCTGAACAGGGTCGTGCGCGCACTCGCCTGCCCCCACTGCGGTGCCGCGCTCACCCAGCGGGAACGGGCCCTCCTCTGCTCCGCCGGTCACACCTTCGACCTCGCGAAGCAGGGCTATGTGAACCTGCTGTCGGGCGCGACGAAGCACAGCGCGGACACCCGGGACATGGTCGACGCGCGCGCCGATTTCCTGGCGGCCGGGCACTACGCGCCCATCGCCGACGCGCTGGTCGCGCTGGCGCGCCGTACGGCCGGTCCCGAGGTGTCCGGCTGCGTCGTCGACATCGGCGGTGGCACCGGCTACTACCACTCCCAGGTCATGGACGCGTTTCCGGACGCCGGGGGAGTGCTGCTCGACATCTCGAAGTTCGCCGCCCGGCGTGCGGCCAAGGCGCATCCGAGGATCGGCGCGGCGGTGGCCGACGCCTGGCAGGAGCTGCCCCTCCAGGACGGCGCCGCCTCGCTGGTGCTGAACACGTTCGCCCCGCGCAACGGCCCGGAGCTGCGGCGGATTCTGGCGCCGGGCGGCGCCCTGCTGGTCGTCACCGCCCGCCCGGGCCACCTCCAGGAGCTGATCGACGCGCTCGGCCTGCTGAGCGTGGACGACCGCAAGGAGTCGCGGCTGACCGACCAGCTCGCCCCGTACTTCACGCTCGCCCGGACCGAGCGGCTGACCCGCACGATGACCCTCGACCACCAGGCGCTGGCCCAACTGGTCGCCATGGGCCCCAACGCCTGGCACCACGACCCCGAGGACGTCCGGGCCTGGGTCCGCAAGCTCCCGGACCCGTGCCCCGTCACCCTGTCGGTCACCCTGACCGCGTACCGCCCGCTGGCTTCCGCCAGATGACGCTGTAACGGAACAGCGCGTGGCGGCGGTACCGGGCGCCGGGCAGCGTCCCGGCGACCAGCGCCCGCATCCGCGGATACGTCACCGGCGGCGGCCACACCGTGGGGGAGGGGTGCTCCCAGTAGCCCTTCACGGCGCGGAGGGCGGTGCCGACGACGACCCCGGCGAGCACATGCGGCAGATCGCGCGGGGTGTCGCGGGCGAGGCCGACGACGGCGAGAACACCGCCCGGGCGCAGCAGGTCGCGCATGCGGGCCAGCCCGGCGGCGGCGTCCATGTGGTGCAGGGTGGCCACGGACGCGATGACGTCGAACGAGGCCGGTTCGAAGGGGTGGGTGAGGAAGTCCCCGAGGACGTAGTCGATGCCGTCGCCCGGGTGCGCGCGGGCCTGGTCGAGGCTGGGGGCGTCGAGGTCGATGCCGGTGACCTGCGGTACGGACCGCCGGAGTTCACGGGCGAGCATGCCCTCGCCGCAGCCGACGTCGAGGGCTTGCCGGGCGCCCTCGGGGACCGCGCGGAGGATGCGGGGGTGGTAATGGATGTTGTGGTTCCATCGCCTGCCGTTCTTCGCCGTCATACGGCCATTCTGCTGGCACCTCGCCGGTGGCCGGTCAGGTTGAGCGCGCGGCGGAACGGGCCAGCACGTCGCCGATCCCCTCGGGGGAGAGCACGTGTTCCACGCCGACCACCGTTCCGCCGACGACACCGGCGGACATCCCCAGCACGCTCTGGGTCAGCGACAGTTGACGGGTGGCCAGGGGCAGGGCCCGCCGGTAGACGACGCCGCGGATCCTGGCCAGCAGGTCGTCGCTGGCGGCGGCGATGGCGCCGCCGATGACGATCCGCGCCGGGTTGTAGACGTGCACGAGCAGCGCCACCACCTCGCCGATCGTCACCGCGGCCTCGCGGACGACCCGTACGGCCCCGGGGTGGCCGTCGCGGACGAGCCGTGCCAGGTCGGCGGCGCCGCGCGGCCGGTCCTGCTCGGCGAGGCCCGAGTCCTCCCGGCGGAGCCGGGCCGCCATCGCGGTGGCCGAGGCCACGGCCTCGACGCAGCCGATGTTCCCGCAGCTGCACACGGTGTCGTCGGCGCCCGGCACCCGTACATGCCCGATGTCGCCCGCCGCTCCCTCCGCGCCGCGGTGCAGTTCGCCGGAGGCCGAGACGAGGCCGCCGCCGATACCGGTGCCGATCTTGATGAAGAGCAGCGGCGCCTCGCTCTCCGGCAGGGCGCGGGCCTCGCCGAGGGCCATGAGGTTCACATCGTTGTCGACGAACGTCCGGCAGCCGAGCCGCTCGGTCAGGGTCCGGCCGACCGGGTAGCCGTCCCAGCCGGGCATGATGGGCGGCCGTACGGGCGTACCGGCGCGCGCGTCGACGGGCCCGGGGAGGCCGACGACGAGGGCGGAGGGCCCATCGCCCGCCGCCGATTCGGCCAGCATGCCGCGAAGCCGTTCGGTCAGCAGGTCGAGCGTCGCCTCGGGGCCCCGCGCCACGTCCAGCGCGATCTCCTCCTGCGCGACGGGGTTCTGCGCCAGGTCGGCGAGGGCCAGCCGGGCGCTGTGGGCGCCGACGTCGGCCACCGCGACCACCCCGGCGCGGGGGTTGAGCGCCAGCCGGAGCGGCGGGCGGCCACGCCCTGGCCGGGTGACGGTTCCGCTCTCGGTGACGACCCCGGCGTCGATCATCGTGTCCAGGTGCCGGGTCACCGTGGAGCGGGCCAGACCGGTCGCCTTGACCAGGTCGGCACGGCTGTCGGCGAGGCCCGACGCGATGAGCCGGGCCAGCGAGCTGTGGACGGGGCCGCCGGTGTTCTGCGCCCGCAGCCCGGCGACCGACAGCCGGGGTATCGGGCGGGGGTCCGACGTCTGCGCTCCCATGACCGTTCCCATGGCCGGTCACCGTACAGCAATTACGGCCGCTTTTATGACTCACAAGACGCATAATTCCATGCCTTGTGAGGCGCTAATCGCCGTCTTAGGCTCACCGCCGTACGACGTCACGGGAGGCTGTCATCACATCTCCACCGCACGGCACAGCAATCGGCACCGCCATCGTCGGCGCCGGGATGATCGGCGCGATCCACCGCAGGGCCGCGGCGCTCGCCGGTGCCCGGATCACCGGCGTCCTGGCCTCCACGCCCCCACGGTCCGAGCAGGTGGCCGCGGAGTGGCAGGTCCCCGCCTACCCGTCCCTGGACGCGCTCCTCGAAGATGACTCCGTGGACGTGGTCCACATCTGCTCGCCCAACGCCACCCACGCGCCCTACGCGCTGCGCGCGCTCGCCGCCGGAAAGCATGTGGTGTGCGAGAAACCCCTCGCGGTCTCCGTCGCGGAGGCGGAGCGCATGGCGGAGACGGCCCGCAGCGGCGGGCTGGTGGCCGCCGTCCCGTTCGTCTACCGCTACCACCCCCTGGTCCGGGAGATCCGGGCGCGCCGGATCGACGGCGAGTTCGGCGGCTGGCATCTGATCCACGGCAGCTATCTGCAGGACTGGATGCTCTCGCCGCAGGCGTCCGGCTGGCGCGTGGACCCGGTGGCCGGAGGCCCGTCCCGCGCCTTCGCGGACATCGGCTCCCACTGGTGCGACCTGGTCGAGTGGGTGTCGGGCGAACGGTTCGCCGAGGTCGTCGCCTCGACGTCGATCGCCGTGGACAAGCGGCCCGCCGCCGGTGCGCGCACCTTCTCGGCCGACTCCCCGGACCCCTCGGCGGAGTACATGGACGTCCGTACCGAGGACTGCGCCGCGCTGCTGCTGCGCACCGCCTCCGGCGTCCTGGCGTCCACCACCGTCTCCCAGGTCTCCGCCGGGCGGAAGAACCGGCTGTGGTTCGAGCTGGACGGCGCGCGGGCCAGCGCGGTCTTCGACCAGGAGAACCCGGAGACCATCTGGCTGGGCGGCGAGGACGGCGCCCGGCTCATCAGCCGCGACCCCGGCCACGGCTCGGCCGAACAGCGGCGTCTGTCGGTGCTGCCGCCGGGCCACGCCCAGGGGTACGCGGAATGCTTCGCGGCGTTCGTCGCCGACACGTACGCCGCGATCGGCGGCGACCGGCCGGAGGGCCTGCCGACCTTCGACGACGGACTGCGCGCCGCCCGCATCACCGAGGCGGTTCTCCGATCCTCCCGTAACAGCTCGTGGACAGAGGTGTGAACGCATGAAACTCGGCTTCCTGACGGCCTGTCTCCCCGGCTGGTCCCTCCCGCGCATCGCGGAGTGGGCCAGCGGCAACGGCTACGAGGCGCTGGAGGTCGCCGTCTGGCCGGGGACCGGCGGCCGCGACTTCGAGGCGAGCCATCTGCCGGTCGCCGACTTCTCGGCGGAGCGCGCGGAGGAGACGCTCGCGCTGTTCGCCAAGCACGGTCTCGACCTGTCCGCGCTCGCCTACTACGAGAACCAGCTGCACCCCGACCCGGAGCGCCGGGCGGAGATCCGTACCCACTTCAAGCACGCGGTGGACGCGGCCTCGGCACTCGGCGTTCGTTACGTCGGCACGTTCATCGGCCGGGACTGGACCAGGCCCGTCGCGGACAACCTCAGGGAAGCCGAGCGGATCTTCCCCGAGCTGGTCGACTACGCGGGCGAGCGCGGTGTGAAGGTCATCATCGAGAACTGCGTCATGGAGGGCTGGCACCCCGACGGCTATCCGGGCAACCTGGCCTACTCCCCGGAGCTGTGGGAGTGGATGTTCTCCCTGGACCTCTACCTCAACTGGGACCCCTCGCACCTCACCTGGATCGGCATCGACCCGGTGAAGACGATCGCGCCCTACATCGACCGCATCGTGCACGCCCAGGCCAAGGACGTCGAGCTGGGCAGCGGCGACCTCGACCGGTACGGCTTCTTCGGCAAGGCCGTGGACCGCCCCGACCCCTGGGACAACGGCTGGTGGCGCTATCGGGTGCCGGGGCTCGGCCAGGTCGACTGGGCGCGCGTCGTGGACCGCCTCTACGAGCACGGCTTCACCGGGACGCTCTCCGTCGAGCACGAGGACCCGGTCTGGGGCGGCACCGACGAGAAGGTCGTCCAAGGGCTGCGCATTGCCCACCGCACCCTGCGCCCCCTGATCATCGACTGAGCCGAGCCCGCCGCCGAAGGCCTGTTCGCGCATTCGGAATGGGGATATCGAGTTCAGGAAGTGGTATCCCCTGGTTCGAAGGTCCCCGATTTCACCGCAGAGGTCGCGGCCTGGCGGCCGCGGCCTTTGGATTCAGCTCGCGCTCGGCGGCGTCTGGGCCGCCTTCTTCGCGGGTCGGCCGCGCTTCTTGGCGGTGGGCGCCTCCGCGGGCCTGGACACCGCCGCGAAGGGCTGAAGTGCCTCCTGGAGGGCCTTCAGGGAATCCGGCCCCAGGTCCACGACCCGGCGCTCCGCCGTCAGGGACGGCCGCACGCCGATGGTGTTGCTGCCGTCCTCGTTCTGCTCCCCGGTCTCGTACTCCTCGTCGACCCAGGTGGGAACCAGGATTTCCACCGAATGCACATCCGAGAGGACATCCGAGATGACATCAGGGTCGAGATCGCACTGAATAACCGTACGTCCGTAGATTCGTGTTTCCACCGTCTGTCCGTTGACGACGACCGACGTGACGGTTTCTTGAACGCCCTCCTCATTCTTCTCGGTTTCCGGGACCTGTACAAAGCGAACTGCCACTGCTTCCCCTTTTCCTGGAGTCGTCCAAATTCTAGCGGGGCAGCCGCTGTTGGCGCCAATCCGGAAATGCGGAAAGCCCCTTCCGGGTGGAGGGGTGCTATTTCGGCGCGCCCGGACGGAAATGCGTGCGTGCTACCAGCAGGTGACCCCGCCGTCCACCAGCAGGTCCGCACCGGTGACGAAGCTCGCCGCGTCACTCAGCAGGAACACGGTCGGGCCCACCATCTCGTCCACCGTCGCCATGCGGCCCAGCGGGGTGTCCGCCTCGAACTGGGCGACGCGTTCAGCCACTTCGGGGCGCAGGTTCATCGGCGTGGCCGTATAGCCGGGGCTCACGCTGTTGACCCGGACGCCGCGGGTGCACCACTCCGTGGCGAGACTCTTCGTCAGGTGCATCACGGCTGCCTTGGACGCGTTGTAGTGGGCCTGGGTCAGTCCCCGGTTGGCGATGGTGCCCGACATCGAGGCGATGTTCACGATGGCACCGCCACCGTTGCGCAGCAGTGCCCGGCCCTCGGCCTGGCAGGAGAGGAACACACCGGTGAGGTTCACGTCCACGACCCGGCTCCACTGCTCCAGCGGCATGTCCTCGGCCGGGGCGGCGTTGGCGATGCCCGCGGCGTTGACCGCGAGCCGGAGGGGGCCCAGGTCGCGTTCGGCCACGGCCACCGCTTCCGCCAGGTCCTCCGCCCGGGTCACATCGGCGGGGAGGGCGACCGCGCGCCGCCCCGCGGCCCCGATCGCCTCGACCGTACCGGCGAGATCGCTGCCCGGCAGGTCCAGGCATCCGACGTCGGCCCCCGTCTCGGCGAGCCCGATGGCGAGCCGCCGGCCGATTCCGCTGCCGGCTCCGGTCACCAGGGCCACGCTGTCGTCGAGGCGGAAGGAGGGGACGGGCATGAGGACTCCTTGAGTGATGCCGCCGCTACGGCGCTTGTCGTTCCGTTCGGTCGGGGCGGCCCGCCAGCCGGCGGGCCACGCCCAGGTCGGTGATCAGGACATCGACCCAGCCGCCCAGCACCGCGGCCCGTATCGCCGCGTACTTGCGGTCGCCGCCGGCCACCGCGACGCGGCGCGGCACGGCGCGGTAGACGTCGGGGGTGATGCCGATGACGCGGTCGTTCAGCTCGGTGTCGAGCAGGGTGCCGTCCTCGTCGAAGAAGTGCAGGCAGATGTCGCCCACCGCGCCGAGCCCGCGCAGCTGTTGCTGGTCGTCGTCGGAGAAGATGTTGCCGCTGCGGCGCAGCAGCGGTGAGGGGTCGAGGCTGCCGATGCCCACGATGGCGATGGTGAGGTTCTTCCACGCCGCGGCCACGCTGCTCACCTTCGGGTCGGCGAGTATGGCGTCCCGGACAGTGGCGTCGGCCACCAGTCCCGGGGCCGACATGAAGACCGGTTCCGCACCGGTCAGCTCGGCGAGCCGCCCCATCAGCCGGGTCGCCTGGACCTGGACTTGTGGATCGCCCACCCCGCCCATCAGCTGGACGACCTCCTCCAGGAATCGCCCGCCCGGCCGGGACCGCATGGCCTCGACCGCCGCGAGCAGGGTGGCGCTCCACGACGAGATGCCCAGCCGGTCGCCCTCCATGAGCGTGGTCTCCAGATAGACCGCGGTCGCCGCGCCGAGCGCCGGGATGACGGAGTCGGCCTCGCCCTCGACGTCGACGACCACCACGTCGCGCAGCCCGTACCGCGCCCCGATCTCCTCCTCCAGTTCGGCGAAGACCCCCTCGGGCGGCACCACGATGGTGCGCACGATCCCGAGTTTGGCGGCCTGGGTGAGCAGCCTGGAGACACGCGCCTGGGAGATGTGCAGCTCCTCGGCGATGCGCGGCTGCCGCATCCCCTGCTCGTGGTAGAGCCGGGCGATCCGGGTCATCAGCCGCAACTGCTCGTCGCTGGTCGCCATGCGCGTGGTGCGGGTCATGGGGGTGCCGGTCCTGTCGCGGTGATTCATAACGGCATCATGCCGTGGCCAGGCGCATGACCGCGGCGTCGGTCGCCTCGGCCGCCGGAAGGACGCCCCGCTGCCGCCCCCGGCTGAGGACGAGCACCCGGTGGGACAGGCCCAGGACCTCGTCGAGGTCGGAGCTGACCACCACGACGGCCATGCCGGACCGGGCCAGGTCCGCGATCACCTCGTAGATCGCGGCGCGCGCACCGACGTCGATGCCGCGGGTCGGCTCGTCCAGGATGACCACCTTGGGCTTGCGCTCCAGCCACTTGGCGATGACGACCTTCTGCTGGTTGCCGCCGGAGAGCGTCCGCACCGGCTGCCCGGCCCGCCCCTTGACGGTCATCAGGCTGATCGCCTCACCGGCGACCGCCGCCACCCGGCGCGGGCTCAGCCAGCCCCGGCGGGAGATGCGGTCGAGGTTGGGCAGGGCCACGTTGTCGCCGATCGACAGGTCCAGGACGGCGCCCTGGCCCTTGCGGTCCTCGGGCACCAGCACCACACCCGCCTCGATGGCGTCTTTGGGCCCGCGCAGCCGCAGGGCCCGGCCGTCGACGGCCACCGTGCCCCCGGTCACCGGATCGACGCCCGCGACGGCCCGCACCAGTTCGGTACGGCCCGCCCCCACGATGCCCGCGATGCCCAGCACCTCGCCTTCGTGGACGCTGAACGACACGTCCTGGAACGAGGGGCCGGTCAGGTTCCGCACCTGGAGCACTTCCCGGGGACGGGCGGTTCCGGTGTCGGGGAAGATGCGTTCGATGCTGCGCCCGACCATCTCCTCCACCAGCCGCACCACCGGCACCTGCGCGGTGTCGTGGGCGGTGACGAGCTGTCCGTCGCGCATCACCACGACGCGGTCGCAGATCCGGGCGATCTCCTCCAGCCGGTGGCTCACATAGACGAAGGACATGCCCTCGCCGCGGAGGGCGTCGATCCGCTCGAAGAGGTGATCGGTCTCCTCACCGCCGAGGGCGGCCGTCGGCTCGTCGAGGATCAGCAGGCGCGCGTTCAGGGTCAGCGCCTTGGCGATCTCAACCTGCTGCTGCTCGGCCACGCGCAGGGTGCGCACCAGACGGGTCGGGGAGATGTCGAGGCCCAGCCGCCGCAGCTGTTCCCGGGCCCGCCGGTTCATCTCGCCGCGGTCGATCCGCCCGCCCCGGCGCAACAGCCGCCCCAGGAACACGTTCTCGGCCACGGACAGGTCCGGCAGCAGGCGCATCTCCTGGTGGATGAGGCCGATGCCGTGGTTGATGGCGTCCCTGGGGGACTTCGGCTCGTACGGCCGTCCCTGCCAGGTCATCTCGCCGGTGTCGGAGGGGAACGTGCCCGCGATGACGTTGGACACGGTGGACTTGCCCGCGCCGTTCTCGCCGAGCAGCGCCACCACTTCCCCTGGGCGTACCTCCAGGTCGAACCGGTCGAGAGCCTGGGTGACCCCGAACCGCTTGGATATCCCCCGTACGACCAGGCCCGGGGAGGGCTCCGCCGCCGGGTGCTGACTGACGTCTCTCATCGTCGCGTCTCCGCCCTGCCGTCCATGCCGCCGTCTGCCGCCGCTGCAGCCGATTACGGGTGGGTGTTGATGAACTGGGTGGCCTTCTTCTTGTCCTTGCTGGTCAGGAGGAAAGCGGGCTGAAGCTGCTCGGCCGGGACCTTCTTGCCCTTGATGATGTCCACGGCGGTGTTCACCGACATCCGGCCCATCTTGCGCGTCTGCTGCACCATGGTGGCGTCGATGGTGCCCTGGCGGACCGCCTTGAGTCCGGCGACGTCCCCGTCGAAGCCGACGATCAGGTGCTTCTTGTGCGAGCCGGACGCCTTGACGGCCTGGGCGGCGCCGAGCGCCATCGCGTCGGCCTGGCCCCACAGGATGTCGATGCCGGGGTGGGCCTGCAGCATGTCCTGGGCGACGGAGTATGCCTTGTCCTGTGCCCAGTCGGCGGGCTGCTGGGACACCACCTTGATGCCGGGCGCCTTCTTGAGCGCCTGGCCGAACCCCTTCTGCCGGTCCACCTGTGGGGTGGTGCCGATCTGGCCCTGGAGGATGGCGAGCTGTCCCTTGCCGCCGGACTCCTTGGCCACGTAGTCGCCCAGCGTCCGTGCGGCCGCGACGCTGTCGCTGGCGATGAACGACTTCCCGGGCTCGCCGGGTGGGTTGCGGTCCACCGTGACCACCGGGATCTTGGCTCGGTTGGCCGCCTTCACGGGGACACCGGCCGCCGTCGCGCCCGCCGGGATGTAGACGATGGCGCTCACCTGACGGCTGATGAAGTCCTGGATCTGGTTGACCTGGGTGGCCGCGTCGCCGCGCGCGTCGGAGACGATGACCTTGATGCCCTTCTTCTTCGCCTCGGCGGTCACGGACTGCTTGATCTGGTTGAAGAAGTCGGCTTGGAGGTTGGCCACGGCCAGCCCGATGGTGATCTGCTTGCCATCGGCGGTCTTCGCACCGTCGCCACCGCGTCCGCAGGCGGTGACGCCGACCACCATGGTGACCGCGATCCCGGTGGCTATCACGACGCGTGTCGTCACTCGTGTCTTCATGGGAACCAACTCCTTGGCTTGTGCCCGAGGGGAAGAGAGGAGAAGAGGGGAGGAGGGGGAGAGAGACGGCGGGGTGCGGTCAGCGCGTCTCGCGGCGGCGGAGCACGTCGAGCATGACGGCCAGCGCGATCACCAGTCCGATGACGATCTGCTGGATGAACGGTGAGACCCCCAGCAGATTGAGGCCGTTGCGCAGGACCCCGATGATCAGAACGCCGAACAGGGTCCCGGTGACCGAGCCGACACCGCCGCTGAGGCTGGCCCCGCCGATCACCACGGCGGCGATGGTGTCGAGTTCGTAGCCGGTGCCCGCGCTCGGCTGGGAGGAGTCCAGGCGCATCGTCAGGAAGATCCCGGCCACGCCCGCCAGCAGACCGGTCACGGTGTAGACCAGCACGGTCCGTTTCTTGACGTCGATCCCGGCGAGCCGGGCGACCTCGGCGCTGCCGCCGATCGCGTACAGGGCACGGCCCCCGCTCCGGTAGCGCATGTACGCCCACCCCGCCACGTACAGCGCGGCGAGCACGGCGGTGCACGCGGTGAAGATGCCGACGTACCGGGTGGTGGACAAGTTGTCGAACCAGTCGGGGAACCCGACGATCTGCTGACCGTCGGTGATGACGTTGGCCAGGCCGCGGGCGATCGACATCATGGCCAGCGTGGCGATGAACGGCGGCAGCTTGGTGTAGGTGATGCCCAGTCCGTTGGCGAGCCCGCACCCGCCCGCGACACCGACCGCGACCACCGCGCTCAGCCACAGCGGCCACCCCTGGTCGTGCGAAAGCCAGCCGACCACCATGGTCGAGAGGGCCAGCACGGCGCCGACGGAGAGGTCGATGCCGCCCATGACGATGACCGCGGTCATGCCCAGCGCGAGCAGACCGAGGACGGCGGTCTGGTCGACGATGTTGAGCAGATTGCTCTGGGTGAGGAAGTACGGCGTCGCGATGAAGAAGACGACGCACATGGCGAGCAGGCCGAGGGCGGGACCGCGCGATCCGGTGAGGACGCCCGTCACCCAGGACGGCAGCCGGTGGCGGTGGGCATCCGAGGGGGGTGGTGGTGCGTCAACGGCCGTTGCGGCGTTGCCGGTGGTGCTCATCGAAACCTCCGAGTGGTCTCCGACGTCGTCGGAGCTAGTTCATGAACATCCCGCCGTCGACGTTGATCGTCTGGCCGGTGATGTACTCCGCCTCCGGTGAGGCGAGGAAGAGCAGCAGGTTGGCGATGTCGTCAGGGGTTCCGGCGCGCCCGAGGGGGATTCCCGCGATCCACTCGGCCATCAGTTCCCCGGGCGCGTAGCCGCCGAGGAGCTGGCCCCACGCGCGGTCGTTGTAGTCCCACATGTCGCTGCCGACGATCCCGGGGGAGTAGGCGTTGACCGTGATCCGGTCCCCGGCCAGCTCCTTGGCCAGGGACTGGGTGAGGCCGACCACCCCGAACTTGCTGGCCGCGTAGTGCGGTGTGTAGACGAACCCCTGGCGTGCCTGTCCCGAGGCCGCGTTGAGGATGCGCCCGCCGCGTCCGTGCCGCCGCATGGCGGCCGCGGCGGCCTGGGCGCACAGGAAGGTTCCGGTGGTGTTGACGGCGAGGACCTTCTGCCAGTCGTCGTGGGACAGGTCCTCGAGCCTGCTGATGGTGATGACGCCCGCGTTGTTGACCAGGACGTCGAGCCGCCCCCAGGCGGACTCGGCGAGCGCGAAGGCACGGGCCACGTCCTCGGGGGAGGTGACGTCCGCCCGGACGCCGAGGGTATGGGTGCCGCTGTCGGCGGCCAGCTCCCGGGCCGTGTCCTCGACGGAGGCGGCCGCGTCCACCAGCAGGACATGGGCGCCCTCACCCGCGAACCGGGCGGCGATGCCCCTGCCGATGCCGCGCGCGGCCCCGGTGACCAGGACGCCCTGTCCCGCGTATCGCGCTGTCATGACGCTCCTTTGACGGCCGAGGGTTCGGGAGTGCGGTGCGGCGCGGCGGTGGCCCGCGGCGGTGGTGGTGGGGTGCGGCCGTCCTCGTCGGCGGCGGTCTTGTCGGCCGTGGCCCGGAGGCGGGCGCGCCGTACCGCCGTGTGCCAGTGCGCGACCCTCCGGGCCCGGGCCGCCTCGTCGCCGTGGGGCGGGTAGCTCTCCCGGGGGCGGTCCAGCCGTTCCAGGGAGGCCCGGTCCCATACCCCGCGGGTCAGCCCCGCGAGGTGGGCGGCGCCCAGCGCCGACAGGTCGCGGGCCAGGGCCCGTTCGACGACCCGCCCGCTGGTGTCGGCCTGGAGCCGCATCAGCACCGGGTTGCCGGTCGGCCCGCCGTCCGCGAGCAGCCGGGTGACGGGGCCGGTCTCCCGCTCGACCGCCGCCACCACGTCCTCGACCTGGAACGCGATCGACTCCAGCGCGGCCCGCGCGAGATGCCCGGCGTGGGTGCCCAGGGTGAGACCGCTGATCAGCCCCACCGCGTTCTCGTCCCACCAGGGGGCACCCAGCCCGCCGAAAGCGGGGACGACGACTACGCCCTCGCTGCTGTCGGCGGCCAGCTCCGCCAGTTCGGCGGGGCCGTGGCCGAGCACGCCTGCCAGCCAGTTCACCGTGGCGCCGGTGGAGCGGACGTTCCCCTCCACCGCCCAGGTCGGGTTGCCACCGGTCTGCCAGGCGACGGTCAGGCACAGCCCGGAGGAGACCCGGGCCGCTGAGGGGACCACGGCCATCACCGACGACCCGGTCCCGTACGTCGCCTTGACCGTCCCCGGCGCCCAGCCCGCGTGGGCGAACAGCGCCGCGTGGGAGTCACCGAGCACCGCGGTGACCGGCACCCCGTCGGCCAGCGGCGCCAGTCCGCGGGTGCTGGGGAACGGGCCCTGCGACGGGACGACCTCGGGCAGCACCTCCGGCGGTACGTCGAAGATCCGGGTCAGCCGCCGGTCCCAGGCGCATCGGCGCACATCGAGCAGCTGGGTGCGCGCCGCGTTGCCGACCTCGATGAGGTGAGCGCCACCGAGCTTGAACAACAGCCAGGAGTCGACCGTGCCCAGGCACAGTTCGCCCGCGCGGCTGCGGCGGCGGTCGGGGTCGTACCGGTCCAGCAGCCAGGCGGCCTTGGGGGCCGAGAACATCGGGTCCAGCGGCAGCCCGCTGACCTCGCGGACCAGCTCCGCGCTGGGCACGGCCCGCAGCAGTGCCGGATCGCCGGCGGTGCGCTTGTCCAGCCAGCTCACCAGCGGACTCAGCGGTTCCCCGGTCGCCCGGTCCCACAGCAGCAGCGATTCGCGCTGGGTGCTCAGGCCGATGGCGGCCACACGCGCGGCGTCCTGGCCGTCGAGGCAAGCGGCGACGGCGCGCCCGCAGCCCGCCCAGATCTCCTGCGCCGACTGTTCGACCCAGCCCGGGGCGGGGGTGGAGAGGTCCAGCGGGACGGAGCCGCGGGCGACGATGTCTCCGCGCCGGTCGACCAGGATCGCCTTGGTCGCGCTGGTGCCCTGGTCGATGGCGAGGACGAGCGGTTCAGCGGTGCTCATGGGACAGCAGCTCCCGGACGGCGACGGCGATGCCGTCGGCGGTCAGGCCGAAGTGTTCCAGCAGGAAGGAGGCGCTGCCGGTGGGAGCGAATCTCCGGGGCACCCCCAGGATCCGCATGGGCACCGGACGGTTCTGGGCGACGAGGCTGGCCACCGCCGCGCCGAGCCCGCCCGTGGTGGTCGCCTCCTCGGCGGTGACGATGCCGTGGGTCTCGCGGGCGGCGCGCAGCACCGCGTCGACGTCCATCGGCTCGACGAAGGTCATGTTCAGCACCCGGAGGCCGATGCCCTCGGTGCGCAGCGCCTCGGCGGCGGTGAGCGCCCGGGAGACCATCGTGCCGACGGCCATCACCGTGATGTCGTCCCCGTCGGTCAGCTGGAGCGAGCGCCCGGGGTGGAACGGCGCGTCCTCCGGGGTGACGGCGGGGATCTTGAACCGGGGGATGCGCAGATAGACCGGGCCGTCGTGGGCGGCCGCCCAGCGTACGGCGGCACGGGTCTGGGCCGGGTCGGCCGGGACCGCGACGGCGAGGTCCGCGATGGCCCGCATCCACGACAGGTCCTCGATCGAGTGGTGCGTCGGCCCCAGTTCCCCGTACGCCATGCCGGGGCTCTGGCCGCACAGGATGACGGGCAGCCCGTTGTAGGCGGCGTCGGTCTTGATCTGCTCGGTGGCCCGGCCGGTGAGGAACGGGCCGGCCGCGCTCACGAAGGGGATGAGCCCGCCGTTGGCCAGCCCGGCCCCGACACCGACGAGGTCCTGCTCGGCGATGCCGACGTTGATCAGGCGGTGGGGGTACAGCTCCCGGAAACGCACCAGGTTGCTCGATCCCACCGAGTCGTTGCAGACGGCGACGACGCGCGGGTCCTCGGCGGCTAGTGCGATCAGTTCCTCGGCGAAGGCCTGGCGGCAGTCGTAGGTCTGGGCGGCGTTCTCGGGTATGAGTCCGGCGGTCATCGGCTCAGCTCCTCCAGCGCGGTGCGCACCTGTACGGCGTCGGGCACCTTGTGGTGCCACTCGACGCGGTCCTCGATGAACGACACGCCCTTGCCCTTGACCGTGTTCGCGATGACCGCGACCGGTCTGCCGGTGGGGGAGGGGCGCAGCGCGGATAGCAGCTGCGCGTGGTCGTGCCCGTTCACTTCGCGCGTCTCCCAGCCGAAGCTGGTCCACTTCTCCGCCAGCGGTTCCAGGCGCTTGGTCTCCTCGGTGCGGGCGCCCTGCTGGAGGCGGTTGCGGTCGACGATCGCGGTGAGGGAGCCGAGGTCGTAGTGGGCGGCGGTCATGGCCGCCTCCCAGTTGCTGCCCTCCTGCAACTCGCCGTCGCCGAGGACGACGTACGTGCGGTACGAGCGGCCCGAGAGCCTGGCGGCCAGGGCGCAGCCGACCGCGACGGGGAAGCCGTGGCCCAGCGGTCCGGTGTTGGTCTCGACCCCCGGGACCTTGGTCCGGTTCGGATGGCCGTTGAGCGCGGAGAGCGGTGCCATGAAGGTGGACAGCTCGGATGTCGGGAAGTAGCCGCAGTGGGCGAGTGTGGCGTACAGGGAGGCCGCGCAGTGCCCCTTGCTGAGGATGAACCGGTCGCGGTCGGGTCCGTGGGGCCGAGCGGGGTCCACGTCGAGCACCCGCCCGAAGAGGGTGACGAGGATGTCGGTCACCGACAGGTCGCCGCCGATATGGCCGAGTTGCGCTTTATCGATCATGTGCACCACGGTCCGGCGCACTTCGGCGGCCAGCCGCTGGAGTTCTCGGACCTGTGCGTCCGGGGCTTCGGTGGCGATGCGGTGACGGCGCGCCCGGAACCGTTCTGCGCCGGCTGGGTCTGTGCTGAGCATCTGAACGTCCTTGCAGTGAATATCTATTCACTAGTGAATTGTGGTGCTGGAAAAGTAGGTCGCGTTTCAGCCATGTGTCAATGGGTTGCGCAGCGGCCGTAGGCGTTCACGCCGATGCCATCGTCCGGCCGCCGCCCGGTCACCGGTTGTCGGCGGCGCGTGATTCGATGACCACATGTTCGATGACTTTCTCGCCAGTGATCTCGCCGAGGTGGAGCAGGCGGTGCGCTCGGCGGCCGCCGTGGAGATCATGCCGCGCTACCGGCAGCTCGCCGCCCACGAGATCGTGGAGAAAAAGGGCCCGCACGACCTGGTGACCACCGCCGACCGGCAGGCCGAGGAGCACCTCACCGCCTCGCTCACGGCGCTGCTGCCCGGTTCGGTCGTGGTGGGGGAGGAGGGCGTGCACGCCGATCCCGGGATCCTCAAGCACCTCGGCGGCGACGCGCCCGTATGGATCGTCGACCCGGTGGACGGCACCCGGCAGTTCGTCCACGGCGAGCCGGGCTTCTCCACCCTCGTCGCCCTCGCCCACCACGGCGAACTCCTCGCCTCCTGGACTTACGCCCCCGCCCAGGACCTGATGGCCATCGCGCGCCGGGGCCGGGGCGCCGTGCTCAACGGCGAACCGCTCCGGGCCGGTGCCCCGGAGCCCGGCACTACGCTCGAAGTCGCCATATCCCACTACGACTTCACCACCGACGGCGAGAAGCGCGCCCTGTCCGGGCTGCGGACCGGTGGCGTGGAGACGCGCCCGTGCGGCTCGGCGGGCCTGGAGTATCTGAACATCGCCCGTGGCCGTCTCGACGCGATCGCCTTCACCTGGGAGAACGCCTGGGATCACGCCGCCGGGCTGCTGCTGGTCGCCGAGGCGGGCGGCGCGAGCGCGACGCTTGCGGACGAGCCGTTCCGTATCGCCGGAGGCAACGCGCTTCCCTTCACGGCGGCGCGGGACGAGGCGACCGTACGGCATATCCTGGGCCTGCTGGCCGCCGCTGGCTGACCGTTTTACGGATCTTCGAGGACGCTGTTCCTCAAGCTGTTCCTCAACGACGAGGAGGAGGCCGACGTGCCGTCGATGCTCGACGCGGTAGTGGTGGGTGCCGGGCCGAACGGGCTGACGGCCGCGGTCGAACTCGCCCGCCGCGGCTGCGCGGTGGAGATCTTCGAGGCCGCCGACGCGATCGGCGGCGGCTCCCGCACCGAAGAGCTGACCCTGCCCGGCTTCCGGCACGACCCCTGCTCCGCCGTGCATCCCCTGGCCATCGGCTCCCCGGCGTTCGACCGGATGCCGCTGGGGCGGCACGGACTGGAGTGGCTGCACCCCGAGCTGGCGCTCGCCCATCCCTTCCCGGACGGCAGCGCGGCCGTGCTGGCCCGCTCGGTCGGCGAGACCGCCCGGTCGCTGGGCCCGCGCGACGCGGGCGCGTACCGCAGGCTGGTCGCGCCCTACCTCGGCAAATGGTCCACCTTCGCCCCCGACGTACTGCGCGCCCAGTGGGACGGGGTGCCGCGCGACCCGCTGACCTGGGCCCGCTTCGGGCTGAACGCCGTTCAGCCGGTCTCGCTCCTCAGCCGCCGCTTCCGTGGCGAGAAGGCGCGGGCCATACTCGCCGGGCTCGCCGGGCACGCCATCGCGCCCACCAGCGCCCCTGCCACCGCCGGTCTGGCCCTCATCTTCGCGATCGCGGCCCATGAGGTCGGCTGGCCGATCCCGCGCGGCGGCTCGCAGTCGATCGCGGACGCGCTCGGCTCGTATCTGCGCGAAAACGGCGGCGTCATCCACACCGGAGCGCCGGTCAAGCGGCTCGACGAGCTGCCCCCGGCCCGCGCGTACATCTTCGACACCTCACCGCGCGCCCTGGCCCGGATCGCCGGGCTCGGCAACGCGTACCGGGGCTACCACTACGGGCCCGCCGCCTTCAAGATCGATTACGCGCTGGACGGGCCGATGCCCTGGACCTCGCCGGAGGCCCGCCGCGCCGGGACCGTCCACATCGGCCCGACGGCGCGCGAGATCGGCACCGCCCTGCGCTCCGCGTTCGACGGCCGCCCCCCGGCCGCCCCCTTCCTGATCTCCGCCCAGCCCAGCCTGCTCGACCCGACCCGCGCCCCCGAGGGCAAGCACACCTTCTGGGTCTACGGTCACGCCCCCAGCGGCTGGACGGGCGACCTCACCGACGCCATCGAGCGCCAGCTCGACCGCTTCGCCCCCGGCTTCCGCGATCTGGTGCTGGCCCGCGCGACGGCGGGTCCCCCCGAACTCGCCGCCCGCAACGCCAACTACATCGACGGCGACATCGCCTGCGGCGCCTTCGAGGGGCTGCAGGCCGTCATCCGCCCCCGGCTGGCCCGCGTCCCCTACGCGACGCCCCACCCCGCCGTCTTCCTCTGCTCCTCCGCCACCCCACCCGGCCCCGGCGTCCACGGTATGTCGGGCCACCACGCGGCGCGTGCGGTGTGGCGGAGGCTGCGGGGCCGTTGACCGCCGGACAGGGCCCAGGACCTAGTACCAGGCGGTCGAGGCCAGGGTCTGGTTGTTGCAGATGAGGACGGCCCGGCTCTGGCGGCCGTTGAGGTTATTGATGATCTTGGTGTAGGCGTAGTTGATGCCCGGGTCGACCGTCTCCAGCACCCACACGATCTGGCTGCCCTCCAGCCGGTTGCTGTGCGCCGCACAGCCCTGCGGGGCGTTCTCGATGCGGGCGAACGAGCCGCAGCCGGAGTTGTAGAAGTACTTGAGGGTGATGGTGCGCCCCTGGTAGACCGCCGTCTTCGTCGCCCCGCCGGGCACATTGGGCTGGGTGTAGCGGCCCGAGCACGAGGTCTGCTCGGGGTACAGGCCTTCGCCGGGCTGATTGCCGTAACTCACGCTCTGCCCGGGTGCGGCCTCGGCCGTCAGCGGGGTCAGGGCCGCCAGGCCGAACGCGAGGGCCGCGCCGAACAGAGTGCGCCGCAGGCCGCGTCGGCGGGGGCCCTTCTCGGTCCGGTTCGTCGTCGAGGTCATGTCCGTCTTCCTCCGGGAGGTCGAATGGAACGAGTGGGCTGAAGTGCCGTTAAGGCTGAAAGCGCCTCCAAGGCTGCCCAGTCACGACCCGGACTTCCATCACCTTCGGTGGGTGCCTAAATAAGCAGGCCAGATCGTAAAGTGAGGAAAATCGGTCGATCAGATGACCCTCCGGGTGTGTCGTGGCATGGCCACTTCACCCTGTGCCCCCCACTATGGGGACGGACCGCTGCACGCAGTACCGGGGGAGGCCACTGTGTTGCGTCTGCACTTCACCCGCGAGGATCTGCTCAGAACCACCGTCGCGACCGGGCCCGACCCGCTGTGGGAGACGGTGCTCAGCGCCAATCTCCTCGGCACCGCCCAGGGCCAGGCCGTGTTCGACCGCTGGCGCCTGCACGCCCGGCCCCGGCTGCGCCGCCTGCCGCCCGGCTCCGTACGCCTCGTCCGCACCCTGGCCCCGCCGCAGGGCCGGTTCCCCGACTTCCTCAACCCGCGCGAGGCCGCGAGCGGCCTCACCGAAGGCATCGACGCCGTGCTGTCCACCCCGCGCCGGAGGCTGCGGCGGGAGATCGGCCTGCTGCGCTCGGCGCCGCCGTGGCTGCGCCCGCTCGCCGAGGGCGAACCCGACGCGCTGCGCACCCTCGGGCGGGCGCTCAAGGGGTACTTCGACGCCGCGCTCGCCCCCTGCTGGACGGCGATACGCGCCGAGGCCGAGGCCGACCGCGCGCTCCGGGCCCGGCCGTTGCTCACCGGGGGCACCGAGGCGCTGCTCGCCAGCCTCGGGCCGACGCTGACCTGGCGTTCTCCGGTCCTGGAGGCGGACTATCCGCTCGACCGGGATCTGCATCTGGGCGGGCGGGGGCTGCTGCTGATCCCCTCGGTGTTCTGCTGGCGGAACCCGATCACCCTGGCCGACCCGGGCCTGCCGCCCGTACTGGTCTACCCCGTGCGGCGCGGCCCCGGCTGGTGGTCGCCGCAGGGCGAGCGTCCCGCCAGCCGGAGCGCCCTCGGGTCGCTGCTGGGCCGGGGGCGGGCCGCCGTCCTGCGGGCGGTCGAGGGCGGCTGCACCACGAGCGAACTGGCCCGGCGCACCGGCGTGACCCCGGCGACCGCGAGCGAGCACGCCCGGATCCTGCGCGACGCGGGGCTGCTGGCCTCCGTACGCGACCGCAACACGGTCCTGCACACGCCCACTCCGCTGGGCACGGACCTGCTGGCCGCGAATGCGCTGGGTGGTTAGTGGGGGATGGTGTCGATGACCTCGCGGGCGCCCTGCCGCAGCAGCGCCACCGCGACCGACGTCCCCAGGGTGGCCGGGTCCAGCGGGCCCGCCCACTCGTGCGCGTCCAGCACCGTCTTGCCGTCCGGGCTGAAGACCCGGGCGCGCAGCGAGAGCCGCCCGTCGCGCTCGGCCTTGGCGTAGCCCGCGATGGGGGAGTTGCAGTGCCCCTGCAGCACGTGCAGCAGCATCCGCTCGGCGGTGATCTCCTTCCACACATCGGCGTCACCGAGCCCGGCGACCGCGTCGATCGTGGTGGTGTCGTCCTCCCGGCACTGCAGCCCCAGCACCCCGGCCCCGATGGGCGGGCACATCGTCTCCACGGGCAGGATCTCGCTGATCACGTCCATGCGGTCGATGCGCTCAAGCCCCGAGACGGCCAGCATCAGCGCGTCGCAGTCGCCCGCCGCCAGCTTCTCCAGCCGCCGGTTGGCGTTGCCGCGCATCGGGACGCACTCCACATGCGGGTGGGTGACGGCCAGTTGGGCCACGCGCCGCACCGACGAGGTGCCGATCCGGGTCCCCTCCGGCATCTGGTCCAGCGTCAGCCCCTCGGGGTGGATCACCGCGTCCCGGAGGTCGTCCCGCTTGAGGTACGCGGCGAAGACCGTGCCCGCGGGCAGCGGCCGGTCTGCGGGCACGTCCTTGATGCAGTGCACCGCGAGATCGGCCTCACCGGCCAGCAGCGCGGCGTCCACCTCCTTGGTGAACGCGCCCTTCCCGCCCAGCTTCGACAGATCCCCCATCCACCGGTCGCCGGACGTCGTGACCGGCACGACCTCCGTACGGATCCCGGGCCGCAGCGCGGCCAGTTCGGTGCGGACCCGCTCGACCTGGGCCAGGGCCATGGGGGAGGAGCGGGAGACGATGCGGATGAGTTCGGCGGACGACATGGCGTAGAGGATAGGCCCTCTCCGGGGCCGCTATTCCCCGGCCCCGGGGAACCCCTCCGCGACCAGCGCGGCAAGGTCGACGTAGGCGTCGAGGGTCCTCGGGGCGAGCCGGTCGAGGTCGATGTCGCCGAGGGTGGCCACGTGGTCGTCGTACGGTACGACCACCACGCCACGGCAGCGGGCCCGGAACCCCTCGACCAGGTCGTCGCTCGGCCGGGCCTCAGTCTCGGACGACCTGTCGATCACGGTGATGGCGTGGCGTACCAGCTCCGCGTGGCCTTCTTCCTCCAGCTTGTCCAGGACCGTGTGTGCGCTCCACCGGTGCTCCGCGAAAGTGGTGGTAACGATCATTAACTGGTCGGCGAGGTCGAAGATTTCCCGTCTGGCGTCGTGGAACGTACCGGTGTCGGCGAGGATGACCGCGTACTGGCTGCTCAGGTCGGCGATCACGCGGCGGTGATCCTTGTCGGAGATCCCCGTGAGGATCTCAAGCCCGGACGGGGTCTGTGTGATGTGAGCCGTGGAAGCGCCGAACGGGCCCGCCTCGGACGCGATGACCGTGTCCTCCCGTTCGCTCGCGAGGATCGAACCGAGCACGTGTGTCGTCGCGGTTCGCCCGGCCCCCACCGGCTTGGTCACGACGATGCGGTGGGTGGTCGTCAGCGGCGTGCGGATGAGTTCGAGTTTGCGTTGTCGCTGCTGCGCCTTGCCGCCGAGGCGGAAGAGGGAGGCCAGACGGCGGGGCCGGGCGGCGTGGGCGGGCGCGGGCTGTTCCGGCATCGGCACCTGGGGGCCGGGGGTGGGTTCGTCCGGGGGGAGGACATACGCGTACTCGCTGTCGTGGACGGAGGTCGGCGCGGACGGCAGACACTGCACGAAGACATCCGCCACCTGACCCGCCGTCGGGCGCCGTTCCGGACGGCTGCTCAGACAGGCGCCGATGATCGCCAGTAGCCGGGGTTCGCGCCACAGCGCCCCCACCTGGCTGAGCTGGGCGGTCGGCTGCGCGTCGGCTATGGCACGGAGAATCGCCCCCAGGGCGTAAACGTTGTCCCCGCGGCTGGGAGCCTCCGGGCTGAAGTCGTCGATGGCCGCGTCCGTCCAGCCGGTCAGCTTCACTGTCCGGCCGACGACGAGCACGCTGTCCGCCGTCAGCGTCCGCAGCACGATGCCCTTGAGCGCGCACATGTTCACCGCCTCGGCGAGGCGCAGGCCGATGGTGGCGGCGTGGACGGCGTCCAGCCGGGGCGCACCCCCGGTCAGGAATGAGGACAGCATCGGGGCCGGGGAGCCGTCGGGGAGGGTGACGAACTCCGTCACGATCCAGGGCGGGGTGAGATTGCAAGCGCTGGCGATGAGCCGTGGCGCGTAGTGCCCGGACATCCGCCGCAGCGCCTCCACCTCGGCCCGCAGTTCCCGGTGGGCGCCCGGGGCGGTGCGGATCACCACATCGCGGGATCTGCGCGCCGCGCGGGCCAGATAGACGTCGTACCCCCCGCTGCCGCCGAGCCTGCGGTAGCTGTCGAACTCCTCGAACGACGGCAGACCGCCGTCCGGTTCCGGGCGCGGATCGGGGGCGGAGGCCACAGCGCTCGGCACCTCGGCGGCCTTCCGGCGGAAGGCCATGAGGGATCGCCAGACCTCGTGCGCGGTGGGGCGGTTCTGCCTCGCCAGGCAGGCCATCACCAGGGCGCGGACCGGCGCCCAGCCCTCGCCGTCCCAGCGCGGCATGTCGTAGTCGTCACGGCGGGGCCGATGCGTGTGGCCGCTGCCACCGAGGCGCAGCAGGATCTCGCCCAGCGCCGCGACGTTGTCCTCGGGGGTCGGCGGGGGGCGCCCGTCCGAGACCGGGGACGGCACGCCGTCGATGCAGGCCGAGGACCAGCCGGTCAGGATGACGTCCTTACCGGCGAGGTGCACGGTGCTGATCGTGAGGTCGCCGTGCGTCATTCCCTCCGCGGCGCACACCCGCACGGCGTCCGCGAGCCGCCGGGCGATCCGGAGGGCGGTGTGCGCGTCCCACTCCGTGGCGCTTGAGCGGAGGAGGTCGTTCAGCCGGTCCGCGACGAAGGGCTCCTCCGCGATCCACGGAGGGTCGTCGCCCAGCCCCTCGCGCAGCAGGGCGCACGCATGGCGTCCGTTCATCCGGCGCAGCGCCTCCGCTTGGACGCCCAGCAGGGCGGCGCCGTAGGGCTGGTGCTCGGGGTGGACCGTGGTGACGACGGCCTCCTCGCCGTACGCGTCCCGGCCCAGGAAGGGGGCGACGCGCAGCCCCGGCGGTCCGGCCCGCAGCACCCGGTACGGACCGATCACCTCCGGATCACGGGTTCCGAGACGGCGCCACTGCCGCGCCGCCGTACTGGTCGCGAACGCCGAGGACTGCGGTGGCGCTCCCAGGCGGGCCGCGAGCCGTCGCTCGACCGTGCTGAACGGGCGGGCGCCGGGTGGGAGGCGGTCGGGGCCCGCCGTGTGGGCCAGCCAGGCGGGGAAGTCGGGGGAGCGGCCCGCCAGTTCCTCCAGGCGGCGGCCGATCGTGCGGCTGGTCGCGACCAGTTCGGCCAGCGGCACGGCGCCCAGCAGCGCCCGCTGGGCGGCGTCGGTGAAGGCGAAGGGCCGGTGTTCGGGCGGCAGCGGGTCCGGGCCCGCCGAGGCGGGCGGCTCGACCGGGCGCATCAGCCCGCCGAGGAACACCTCGGCCAGCCGACCGGTGTCGGACCGCCCGTCCACCGCCTTCTGCACCATCCGCATCACGGGCACCGGCAGCGGGGCGACCGCCGACAGATGGGCCGCCAGCCGGTACGCCTCCGGGGACGCCGCGTCCCGGAAGAGCTGGACCCGGCCCAGCTCATCCACGGGGGAAGGGGACGGGGACGTAGACGAGGCGGGGCGCGCGGCCGTGGGGGCGAGCAGCGGGAGGACGGCCGTACCGCTCGCGGAGGCGATCAGCCGGGCCCAGTCGGCCAGCGGTCCGGCCTCCGGTTCCAGGACGGGCACGGGCACCCCGTCGAACCGGGCCAGCGCGGCGGGCAGTACCGGGTCGGCGACCGCCCAGTCCGCGTTGGCCGAGCCGGGCCTGCGGGTCCGTACCTGCCAGCGCCGCGACCGGATGCCGGAGCTGTCCCACAGCCGGGGCGGCAGGGCGTGCACCACCGCCGTGGGCCCCACCCCCGCCCAGCGCGCCAGCACCTCGCCCATCCGCCCGTCGCGCCACGCGGCCCCCACCCCGTCGCTCACCACCAGCACCAGCGTGTGCCCGGACGGGTCGACAAGCGCCGAGGTGGGGAGGTGGGGCGCGTCCGGGTCGTACGGCCGGGTGCGCAGCGCGGGGGCGCCGCCGCCGCGGGTGTGCAGGCCGAGCACCCGTACGACGCGGAAGGCGCCCGAGCGCTGCAGCACCGTACGCAACTCGACGGCCAGCCGCCGCCACAGCAGCATCGACGTGCCGTCGTCGACGACGAGCGCGAGGTCGAGCCAGCGCTCGCGGGCCGGGCGGGTGACCACGTCCGGCAGACCGGTCTCGGCGAGCGCCGCCGCGGTGGCGACCTCGTCGAACTCCCGCTTGAGGGGGTTGGGCCGGTGCTGTTTGAGGGGGCGCAGGGCGCGGCCGATGGAGAGTTCCTGGTGCAGTGCCTTGTCCTCGGGCACGCGCAGCGGCAGCCCGCGCCGCGCGTCGGGCGGCTCGGCGTCCGCGCCTCCGGGCCCGCCGGGGGTGTGGCCGCCGCCGTAGAGGCCGCGCGGGGTGCGATCGGCGGGGCGACGGTCCGGGGCCTTGGCCTGGCCCTGGTCCTGGGGTGCAGGGGTGGGGCGCGGAGGTGCCTCGCGACGCTTCTGCGGTGGGGGCGGAACGCTCGGCCGGGCGGGCTGCCGGACGGGGGCTACGGCGGCAGGGGCGGCCGGTGCGGCGGGGCGCGCGTCGGGCAGGGGCGCGCCGTCGCGGGTCGCCGCGCGCTCCAGGGGCGCCCCCGCCGCGTCGCGCTCGGGCAGCCGCCCGGCCAGCCAGAGGGCGTCGAGCAGCTCCTCCCGCGACAGATACACGCCGCCGGACGCGAGGACCGTGATGGCCTCGTCCAGCCGCTCCAGCCGCTCCAGCCGCTCCAGCCGTTCAGGACCACCCCCGGTCACGGATCACACCGCCCCGCCCAGCCGGTGCAGGACCGCTTCCAGCAGCCCCCGCGCCGTCACGTCCACCCCGCCAGAGCGCAGGAACACGGCGTTCAGCAGCTGATCGGTGGCCAGCTCGCGCGCCGCGCGCCGCCGCAGGAAGACCTCCAGCAGCTGATCGACCTCCTCCAGCGCTTCCTCCCCCAGATGCGCGGTGACGATCGCCCGCAGCCGCTCCTCGTCGGGGGTGGGCAGTTCCAGCCGTACGCAGCGGCGCAGGAAGGCGGGCGGGAAGTCGCGCTCGCCGTTGCTGGTGATCACGACGACGGGGAACTCCTCGCAGGCCAGACGGCCGCGCCGCACCGTGGCCCGTTCGCCCGCGCGCTCGGTCAGCACCTCCACCACCGACTGCTCCTCCGGCAGCCGGGCCAGCTCGGGGATCTCGAACTCGCCCTCCTCGAACACGGTCAGCAGATCGTTCGGCAAGTCGACATCGCCCTTGTCGAGTTCGTCGACGAGCAGCGCCCGGGGCCGTCCGCCCGGCACCAGCGCGGTGCCCAGCGGGCCGAGCCGTACGAAGGTGCCGATGTCGGGCTCGGCCTCGCCGCGCTCCCGGATGAGGTTGGTCTCGCGCAGCCGCCCGATCGCGTCGTAACGGTAGAGCGCGTCCTGCACGGTGGAGCGGCTGTTGACGGGCCAGCGCAGCACCTCGCCAAGACCCAGCTCGTGCGCGACCGCCCGCGCGAGGGACGACTTGCCGGTGCCCGGGCTGCCGGTGACGAGCAGCGGGCGGCGCAGATGCAGGGCCGCGTTGACCACGTCCGCGTGCTCGGGCGAGATCAGATACGGCGACGGGCGCGCCGCACCGGGCGCCTGTTCGGCCTCCGGGTCGCTGCCGAAGCGACGCCACGGCGGGGCGGGCGGCATCTCCACCCGCCGGGGTACGCCGTCCCCCCGGAACAGCCGCCAGCCCTGCTGTTCGTGCTGTTCCCCTGCGTTCATGGGTGAACCTCCCTTTCGGCCCGCGTCAGCGGACATCGCGCGCGTCTCACCATCACTGCCCGTCACTCCGTGGGGTCCACGAGGTCCAGCCGGGGCAGCGCCCGCCCGGCGTCGGCCCACGCCAGGACCGGACGCCCGGGGTACTCGGCCGGTTTCTGCAGGGTCTTCGTGCGGTATCGCCGTATCTCCTCGGGCAGTTCACGCGCCCGCACCTCGGCGGCGTGCCGCACCGCCGGAGAGCCCGGCTGCCCGCCGCGGTCCCACAGGACCACCGGAACGCCCGCCGCCAGGCACATCTGCACGACCCCCGCCCGCCGGTCGGCCGCGACATCGACCGTGACATGGGCGGTCAGCCGTTCCATCAGCAGCCCGCACACCGCCTCCGGGTCGGGGGCCGACGCGTCGTCGATGTGCACGGGCTCCTCGGCGTCCAGCCGGGCCCAGCGCTCGCGCCACTGGTCCAGCATCGCCTCGCCGTTCAGCTCCCGCAGCTCCGGGCAGTTGACGACCAGCGGATACGGCGCGCCGAGCGGGAGGGGGAGCAGCCCCCCAGCCGGTTTCCAGGAGTCGGCGGGCACCTCCAAGGCGTCCCGGTCCACGATCAGTTCGATGACGAAGCGCGGGCCCGCCGGGTCCGGGCGGCGCAGCGAGCCGACCGCGTCCAGGATCTCCCGGGCCGCCTCCTCCGTACTGCGCGGCCGCTCGCTGTCGTCCGACACCTGGCGCAGCCCGTCCCCGTCGTCGCACCACAGCCGCAGCCGGTAGCGCTCCGGCTCGTCCGGGTCCGCGACCGCCGAGGGGCCGCAGGACGACAGCTTCGCCACGACCCGGGGCGGTGCGAAGCCCCGTTCCGGGCCCCGGGCCCACCGGCGCGCGTCATGGCGGCGGTCCCGCAACGCCGCGTCGTGGACGCCCAGACGGCGGGCCACGGCCTCGTTCCAGTGCCGCAGTTCGGCGCGTTGCGCCGCCGACTGGCAGCAGCCCGCGGACACGAACTCCACGGCGCGCAGCAGCCCCGGGACGGTCATGCCGCCGTCCAGTCCCGCTACGTCCTCGCCCGGCGAACCGTCGCCGTACAGCCCCTCCAGATGGGCGATCAGCGCTTCGAAACGCCCGGTGCCGCCGCACGTCTCGCCGTCGAATCCGGCCAGCAGCGCGCTGGGCAGGGCCGCCAGCGACAGCGCCGCCCGCACCGCCCCGGGGACACCGGCGGCCGAGGCCGGGGGCAGGGCGCGCAGCAGCCGCAGCAGCCACTCGTACTCGCCCGGCGTGAGCAGCTTCGGCAGACCGCGCCGCCGCCCCAGGGCGAGGAGGGCGTCGGCGGTCGGCCCCGACGCCGGGCGCACCGCCTCGACCAGCGCCGGGAGCGCGCGCCCCCGGGAGAGCAGCACCCGGGCGAACTCGTCGGCGGTCGGCGCGCCGTCCGCGCGGTGGTCCAGGCCGCACTGGCGGGCGACCGCGCGGCAGTACCGCACCCAGCCCTCGGACAGCGACAGCGGCCCGTCCAGCAGGGCGGTCAGCTCCGCGTAGACGGGGTGGTCGCGTACGTCCTCGTCGGGGCGCGGCAGGAGGTGGTCCACTCCGGCGTGCCGCAGCTCCCGCGCCACCCGCTGCCAGGGGATGCCCCAGGCGCGCCGCATGCTGCCCTGGATGCGCAGCTTCGCCGTCACGAGCCCGACGACCGCGCTCTCCTCGCTCGACCACAGCGGGCCGCCGCTGTAGGCGGGTTCGACGTCGAGGGTGCGCTCGGCTCCGTCGAAGTAGCCGAACCGCCCGTCGCAGGCGCTCACTTCGGCGTCCGCGAACACCCCGGGCTCGCCGCTGCCGTGCCAGGCGCGGACGAACTGCCGCCGGGCCATGGGGTGCCAGCGCGGCGGCTCGAACGCGAGCGGCAGCGCTCCGGGCGCCAGCCGCAGTACGGCGAGGTCGCCGTTCCACTCGAAGGCGCCCAGGCCGCCGTCGTCCCGCCGGGGCGGGATCCATGCCGTCAGCTCGGCCTCGGCCTCCACGGTGTGCTCCGGGCCGCGCATGCGGACCGGGACGGTGACCGCTCCCGGGTGGTCCGGGGCCAGCATGTCCTTGCCGAGGGCGCTGTTGACCACATGGGCGCAGGTCAGCAGGTGGTGATGGGGCAGCAAGACCCCGGCGCCCGCCGGTCTTCCGTCGTCCTTGGCCAGGATCGACACGGCGGGCCGTGGCGCGGACCCGCGGGGGTGGAACCAGCCCATCGCGTCAGACCGCGGGGTCGGGGCTGGGCGGCTGTTGCGGGGGCTGTTGCGGGGGTGTGGGCTCGCCGGGCGGCGGCTGGTCCGGGGGCCTTTGCTCCTCCGGCCGCCAGGTGGCCGAAATCGTGAGGCTCGCGTTTCCGTTCACCCCCACGATGCCGAGCTTGAGGTCCTGGCCGACCTGCACCCCGAACTGGACGGTGAACTCCTGCGGCGGCTGGGGCGCGGAGCGGACCGCGTCGTGCACGTCCTGGAGCACCGAGCCCAGTCCCTGGAGTACGACGCCCAGACCGGCGTCGGCGAGCGCGGCCGCCGCCCGCGTCCCGCGCCCCACCGGGGTCACGCCGCCTACGCCGCCCACGCTGCCGTGGGCGTCCGCGAGTACCGCGTCTCCCACGGGGGCGATTTCCAGCCGTACGGAGGTGCCGTCTGCCAGAGGTATCTCTCGGTGTTCCGTCACCTCTTCATCATGCCGATCACCAGGCCTCCGGTCTGCTGTTCCGTCGCAAATTCCTCCTACGGGGCGGTCGTTGCGCGGCGGCGGGCGCCGCTCGGACGTCGATGTCGGATTCCCGCGAGCCCGGTGGCGCGCGGTGGCCGATGCTGGAGCCATGTACACCGATACCGACCGGTGCCTCAGGGCCGCACGTGCCAAGGACGCCCGCTTCGACGGATGGTTCTTCATCGCCGTCGTCACCACCCGCATCTACTGCCGTCCGAGCTGCCCGGTCGTCGGTCCGAAGCCCGAGAACATGCGGTTCTACCCGAGCGCGGCGGCCGCCCAGCAGGCCGGGTTCCGGGCCTGCAAGCGGTGCCGCCCCGACGCCAGCCCCGGATCGCCGCAGTGGAACGAGCGGGCCGACCTCGTGGCCCGCGCCATGCGGCTGATCGCCGACGGGGTCGTCGACCGGGAGGGCGTACCGGGGCTGGCCGGGCGGCTCGGCTACAGCACCCGGCAGATCGAACGGCAGCTGCTGGCCGAGCTGGGCGCCGGACCGCTCGCCCTGGCCCGCGCCCAGCGGGCGCAGACCGCGCGGCTGCTGATCGAGACCAGCGGGCTGCCGATGGCGGACGTCGCGTTCGCGGCCGGGTTCGCCAGCATCCGGGCGTTCAACGAGACCGTACGGGAGGTCTTCGCGCTCTCCCCGACCGAGCTGCGCGAGCGCGCCCGCAAGCAGCCAGGGCCCGCCGTGCCGGGGGCGCTGACGCTGCGGCTGCCGTTCCGGGCGCCGCTGTGCCCGGACAACCTCTTCGGCCACCTCGCCGCCACCGCCGTACCCGGCGTGGAGGAGTGGCGCGACGGCGCGTACCGGCGGACCCTGCGCCTGCCGTACGGGCCCGGCGTCGTCGCCCTCGCCCCGCGCCCCGACCACATCGCCTGCCAGCTGTCCCTGGCCGACCTGCGCGACCTGTCCGGGGCGATCAGCCGCTGCCGACGGCTGCTCGACCTGGACGCCGACCCGGCCGCCGTGGACGACCTGCTGCGCACCGACGACCAGCTGGCCCCGCTGGTCGACAAGGCGCCGGGGCGGCGCGTGCCGCGCTCGGTCGACCCGGAGGAGTTCGCGGTGCGCGCGGTCCTCGGCCAGCAGGTCTCCACGGCCGCCGCCCGCACCCTCGCGGCCCGCCTGGTCACCGCGCACGGCGACCCGGTCGCCGACCCCGGCGGCGGCCTGACCCACCTCTTCCCGACCGCCCGGGCCCTCGCCGCACTGGACCCCGAGGCCCTGGCCATGCCCCGCACCCGCCGCGCCACCCTCACCAGGCTGATCGGCGCGCTCACCGAGGAGCGGGTCGCGCTCGGCGTCGGCAGCGACTGGGACGAGGCCCGGTCAGGCCTCGCCGCCCTGCCCGGACTCGGCCCCTGGACCGTCGAACTCATCGCGATGCGCGGCCTGGGCGACCCGGACGCGTTCCTCCCCACTGACCTGGGCGTCCGCAAGGCCGCCGCCGACCTGTCCCTCCCCACCACCCCCGGCGCCCTGACCCGCCACTCCACCCGCTGGCGCCCCTGGCGCGCGTACGCGGTCCAGTACCTCTGGGCCAACGACGCGGCCCACGCCATCAACCGCCTGCCCGCATGAGCAGTACGGACCAGGAGAATCCACCCGTGACCCGCACCCACACCACCGTCGAAAGCCCGTACGGCCCGCTCACCCTCGTGGCCACCGGGGCCGGGCTGTCCGGGCTCTATATGACCGGGCAGCGTCACCGCCCGCCCGAGGAGGCATTCGGCGCTCCCGGGGACCCCGACGAGGACCCCTTCGCCACGGCGATCCGTCAGCTCGCCGCCTACTTCGCGGGCGAGCTGACCGCGTTCGACCTGCCGCTCCACCTCGACGGCACGCCCTTCCAGCGCCGCGTCTGGGACGAGCTGTGCCGTATCCCGTACGGCGAGACCTGGACGTACGGGCAGCTCGCCGACCGCATCGGGCGGCCCACCGCCTCCCGGGCCGTGGGGCTGGCCAACGGCAAGAACCCGGTCGGCATCATCGTCCCCTGCCACCGCGTCGTCGGCTCCACCGGCAGCCTCACCGGCTACGGCGGCGGGCTCGACCGCAAGCGGCGGCTGCTGGACTTCGAGAGGAGCGGCGTCAGCCGCCCCCGTCGGTGATCCGTTCCAGCAGCGCGGGCAGCGCCGTGCCGATGGGTTCGCGGACGACCTCGTCCGCCAGCGCGTCGTACGGCGTCGGCTCGGCGTTGACGATGATCAGCCGGGCGCCGCTCTCGGCGGCCATCCCGGCGAGCGACGCCGCGGGCTGCACTTGGAGGCTGGTGCCGACCGCGATGAACACCTGGCACGCCCGCGCCACCGCGACCGCCTCGGTCAGCACCTCCGGGTCAAGCCCCTGCCCGAACATCACCGTCGCCGACTTGAGGATTCCGCCGCACTCCCGGCACGCCGGGTCCGCCTCGCCCGCCGCGACCCGCTCCAGCGCCTCGTCCATCCCGGAGCGCTCCTCGCAGTGGGTGCACTCCACGACGCGTGCGGTGCCGTGCAGTTCGAGCACCTTGCGCTCGGGCATCCCGGCGAGCTGGTGCAGCCCGTCCACGTTCTGCGTGATCACGCGCACCGGGACCCCCGACCGCTCCAGCCGCGCCACGGCCTCGTGCGCGCCGTTCGGCCGGGCGTGCAGCGCCTTGCTCTCCCTGCGCAGCTGCCAGGAGCGGCGCCGGATGTCCGGGTCGGTCATGTAGAAGTCGTACGTCACGAGCTTCTCGGCCTCGGGGTCGCGCCGCCACAGCCCCTGCGGGCCGCGGTAGTCGGGGATGCCGGAGTCCGTCGAGATGCCCGCCCCGCTGAGGATCGCGACGAGGGGCCGACGTGTCGTCTCGCTGCTCATGCGGTGAGCCTACGCACGGCGTGCGGTCGGCGGCGAGCGCGTTGTTCCGGACCGGTAGAGTCCGCTCCGCACCAGGTCGGACATGGCGTGACGGGGAGAGTGCGAGGATGGGCCGTTTTCTGTGGCTGAGCGGACAGACGCTGAGCAAGAACGAAGAACCGCCGCAGGACGGGCGCGTCCGCTGGGAGATAAAGACGTCCGGCACCGGCCCCGAGGCGGGCCGCGCCTTCCATCCCATCGCCTTCCCCGAGCGCCGCGACCCGCCCGGCGGTGACCTGAAGGCGTACCGCACCGCCTGCAAGGACGGCACCCGCGCCTTCACCCTCTGGGCCGACCAGTACCGCGGTCAGGTCCTCGCGCACGTCGTGACCAAGTCGGCGCTCAAGGGCGGCTCGGCCACGTACGAGGTGCTGGGCGCCGCCGGTGAACCCCTCGCCCTCATCACCCGCCAACCGGCCATGAAGGGCGGCACGGTCCGCACCCGCTGGACCGTCCAGCAGGCGGGCGCGCCGACCGCGGTCGGGCTCAAGGGGCGGGCCTTCTGGTGGTTCATGTGGTGGCTGATCTCGCCCATCCAGCTGGCCATCGCGATCGCCAGCATCCTCGGCGGCGGCGACGTCGCCCGCACCCCGCGCCGCACCAAGTGGCGCGCCGACGGCCGCGTGGTCCTCGACTTCCACAACGGCGTCGGAGCCTTCGAGCTGGAGGTGCTGGCGGACTGGTGGGACGACCGCGTCCTCGCCGCCCTGGTCGCCCTCCTCGGCAGCCACGACGGCTGGCTGGGCAGCCGGTGGGACCTGGCGGCGGACTGACGCCCGTATCGCCCCTCAGAGCGCACGCACGGACTCCTCCCACAGGCGGTCGGCGGCCTCGGGGTCGAGGGCGAAGGGGGCTACGCCGTTCATGAACTCGGCGGTGACCGGTGTCATGGACGGCCGCCGGGGGACCGGCAGTGCCTCGGCGCAGTCGGCGAAGTACCGCCCGGTGACACCCTCCAGCAGGGGCGAGACCGCCAGGAGGACCGTGGTGGCCGCGCCTTGCTCCAGCGTCTTGCGCAGTCCCTCCTCAAGGGTGACGCCCGAGGGCGCGCCCATGTGGCGGGTCAGGTTGGTCGGGACGGAGCCCGGGGAGAGGGCGTTGACGGTGATGCCGTCGTCGGCCCAGCGGGCGGCGGCGCCGACGGCGAAGAGGATGTTGGCGGTCTTGGACTGGCCGTACGCCTGCCAGGGGTCGTAGGGCCGGAACGCGCAGTGGATGTCGCCGAAGACGACCGGCGAGAGCAGGTGCGCGGAGGAGCTGACCGCGACGACCCGGGCGCCGTCGGCTGCCGCCAGGGCCCGCCGCAGGCCCACCGTGAGGGCGAAGTGCCCCAGGTGGTTGACGGCGAATTGGGTCTCCCGTCCTTCGGGTGTGAGCCGCAGTTCCGGCAGGGCCATGACGCCCGCGTTGTCGACCAGCACATGGAGCGGCCCGTCCCAGGCGGCGGTGAAGTCCGCGACCGAGGCGCGGTCGGCCGGTTCGAGCCGCGCCACGCGCACCTCCATGTTGCCCGTGGCGTCGGTGATACCGGCGGCGACCGCCGCACCGGCGGTGAGGTCGCGGACCGCGAGGGTGACCTCGGCTCCGGCGGCCGCCAGCACCCGGGCGGTCTCCGCGCCGATGCCGGAGGACGCCCCGGTGACGATGGCCCGCTTCCCGGGCCGTCCGGCGGCCGTACGGTGGACGGCATGGTGAGCGACCATCGGGCGGACACCCCGCTCGGCGCGTACTTGCGGGCCCGCCGTGAGCTGATCCGCCCGGAGGACGTGGGCCTGCCCTCGGCCGGGCGGCGCCGCGTACCGGGGCTGCGCCGGGAGGAGCTGGCGCTGCTGGCCGGGATCAGCGCCGACTACTACCTGCGCCTGGAGCAGGGGCGCGACCGGCACCCGTCCGCCCAGGTGGTCGACGCCCTGGCCCGTGCGCTCCGGCTGGACGACGACGCCACCGCGCATCTGCACCGCCTCGCCGCGCCGGTCCGTCCGCGCCGCCGCGCGCCCTCCCGCCGTCAGTGTGCCGTGGCCCGAGGGCGAGCGGCCCCGCCGCGCGGGTGTCTCCTCCTTCGGTGTCAGCGGCACCAACGCCCACCCACGGCCGCTGGGAGGCCAGCACCGAAAGCTCGGTCGCCGTGCTGCGCGGGCTCGTCGGCCCCGATGTGGACGACCCGGCGCTGATCGAACTCGTCGGCGAGCTGTCCGTACGCAGCGAACGCTTCCGGCGGCTCTGGGCCCGGCACGATGTCCAGCCCAAGCGCAGCGGCCTCAGCACGATCATGAACCCGCAGGTCGGCGAGTTGGAACTGCGGCATGAGAAGCTGCCGGTCCCCGACACCGACCGCCAGATCCTGGTCATCTACCACGCGGAGCCGGGCACCCCCACCGCCGAACGCCTCGCGCTGCTGGCCTCCCTCGCCGCGCCGCCCACACCTACGCCTGCCTCGCCAGGCGATGCGTACGAACCGCGAGGTCGCTGACGCGGGCTCCGTCGAAGCCGAAGACCGCGCTGCGGATCCGGTCCTCCAGCGGCTCCGTCCACTGCGGCGGGAGGGCGGCCGCGCCGCACAGTACGCCCGCGACGGAGCCCGCGGTGGCGCCGTTGGAGTCGGTGTCCAGGCCGCCGCGCACGGTCAGGGTGATGGTGGCGGTGAAGTCGCCCGCGCCGTAGAGGAGCCCGGCGGTGAGGACGGCGGCGTTCGGGACGGTGTGGATCCAGGGCAGACCGCTCGTCTCGCGTTCCAGCTGGTCCAGCGCGTCCGACCAGGTCACGCCCGCGTCGTACAGGGACGCGGCGCGGCGCACCGTACGGGCCAGGCGGCAGCGCGGCGGGACGCGGTTGAGGGCGGCCTCGACCGCCGTACGCGGGCCGTCGGCCGTGAACGCGGCGGCGATCAGCGCGGCCGCCCACATCGCCCCGTACACCCCGTTGCCGGTGTGGGACAGCACGGCGTCGCGGCGGGCCATGGCGGCGGCGCGGGGCGGGTCGCCGGGGTTGACCCAGCCGTGGATGTCGGCGCGGATCAGGGCGCCGATCCACTCCTGGTAGGGGTTGTCGACGGTCGCGGTCAGCGGGGGCCGCACCCCGGCCGCGAGATTGCGGTACGCGGCCCGCTCGGCGGTGAACGTCTGCAGATACGGCAGCCGCAGCAGCCACATCTCGCCCACCTGCTCGGTGGTGAAGCCGAAGCCGTGGGTCTCCAGGAGGTGCAGGCCGAGGACGGTGTAGTCGATGTCGTCGTCCCGCGCGCTGCCGTGGATCCGGCCGCGCACGCACTCCTGCCACTCGGGGCGCAGCTCGAACTCCACCGGGTCGGGTGGCGGCTCCAGCGTGGGCAGGTAGTCGGTGAGCGGGAGGGCGTCGGCGCGGCGCAGATAGCGGTCGATGCGGTCGCGGGTCCAGACGTCGCCGCGCTCGATGGGCTTGCCGAGCATGTTCCCGGCGATGCGGCCGAGCCAGCCGCCGAGGGTCTGGTCCGCCAGTGCGCTGTCGCTGCCGCTGTGGCCCATGTGTCTGGTGTACCCGGATGATGTGGGTGTACCGGGTCGCCGTCCCAGCGGATAGGGTCAGGGCGGCTTCGACCGCCTGAGCGAAAAGCAAGGGGTACCAGGGTGACGGACGCTGCGAAGGCCGAGGCGACGGCAGAAGTGAAGACGTGGGCGCAGGGGCAGGCGACGCCCCCGACGCGGGTGCTGATCGCCGCCGACAAGTTCAAGGGCTCCCTCACCGCCGTCGAGGTCGCCGAACGGGTGACGGCGGGGCTGCGGCGCGGCTGGTCCGGCGGTGACGACCTGCTGCGCATCGACGCGCTGCCGGTCGCCGACGGCGGCGACGGCACGGTGGACGCGGCGGTCGCGGCCGGGTTCGAACGGCGCGAGGCGCGGGTGACCGGGCCGCTGGGCGCCCCGGTCACGGCGGCGTACGCGCTGCGCGACGGGACGGCCGTGGTGGAGATGGCCGAGGCGTCCGGCCTGCGGCACCTCCCGGACGGGGTCTTCGCGCCGCTCACCGCCACCACGTACGGCAGCGGTGAGCTGCTGCGGGCGGCGCTCGACGCGGGCGCCCGCACGATCGTCTTCGGCGTCGGCGGCAGCGCCACGACCGATGGCGGCGCCGGAATGCTGAGCGCGCTCGGCGCGCGCTTCCTGCGCGGCGACGGCACGCCCGTCGCGCCGGGCGGCGGCCCGCTGGGCGAACTGGCGACGGCGGACCTCTCTGGCCTGGACCCGCGGCTCGCGTCGGCGGAGATCGTGCTGGCCAGCGACGTCGACAACCCGCTGACCGGGCCGAAGGGCGCGGCGGCGGTCTACGGGCCGCAGAAGGGTGCGAGCGAGGCCGATGTCGCGGCCCTGGACGCCGCGCTCGCCACGTACGTACGCGCCCTGGAGCGGGCCGTCGGGGCGCGCGCCGCCGAGTACGCCGCCGCGCCGGGTGCGGGCGCCGCGGGCGGCATCGGCTTCGGCGCGCTGCTGGGCCTCGGCGCGGCCTTCCGTCCCGGCATCGACGTGATGCTGGACGTGCTGGGCTTCGCGGCCGCGCTGGAGGGGGCCGACCTGGTGATCACGGGGGAGGGCTCGCTGGATGAGCAGACCCTGCACGGCAAGGCCCCGGCGGGTGTCGCGGCGGCGGCGCGGGCGCGGGGCATCGACGTGGTCGCGGTCTGCGGCCGCCTCGCCCTGACCCCGGCGGCCCTGGGCGGCGCGGGGATCCGCCGCGCGTACCCCCTGACCGACCTGGAACCGGACCCCACCCGCTGCATCGCCGAAGCGGGCCCCCTCCTGGAGCGCGCGGCCGAACGCCTGGCGGCGGACTTCCTGGCCTGACCCGAGGCGGTGCGCCGGGACCTTGCCCCCACCCCGCCCCTCCCCGGGCCCTGGGGCGTGGTGGGCCTGCAGCCCCGGCCCAGGACGCCGGACGGGCACCAGGTGTTTGTCCCCCACCCCGCCCCTTCCCGAACTGGGGGCTTCGCCCCCGGGCCCCCGCCGGGCCTGCGCCCCGGGTCCGCGCTGGGCCTGCGCCCCGGGCCTGCGCCCCGGGTCCGCGCCGGGCCTGCGCCCCGGGTCCGCGCTGGGCTGTGCCTCGGGGCTGGTCGCTGGGTGGGTGCCGGGGGTTTGTGCCCCGCCCCGCCCCTTCCCGAACTGGGGGCTCCGCCCCCAGGCCCCCCGCCGGGCACGCCCCGGGCCGTGCCTCGGCCCCGGACGCGGGGTGGGGACCGGGAGTTTGTTCCCGCCCCGCCCCGCCCCTTCCCGATCCGGGGGCTGCCGCCCCTGGGCCGTGCCGGGCTCCGCCCTGACCTGGACGCTGGGTGGGTGCCGGGGGTTTGCGCAGCCCGGCGGGGGGCTGGGGCGGAGCACAGCGCGGCAGGTCGGGTGGGGCCCGGGGCTTGCCCCGGTTCGGGAAGGGGCGGGGTGGGGAAGACCAGCGCCACCCAGACGCGGCAGCATCAGGCGGGAAACGCCGTGGGGCCCGAGCGTGTCGCTCGGGCCCCACGGCGTATGCGTAGGCGGGCCTAGGGGATCTGGGCCGCCCTCGCCTCGCGGCGGTTGTCGCGGAACGCGTTGACGCGGCGGGCCGTGGCGAAGAGGGGGATCACCGCGCCCATGACGACCTGGAGCGCGCACGCCGACTGGAGCAGCAGCTCACCGCCGGGGGCCTCGAAGGCCCAGGCGGCCAGCAGGGCCATGCTGGTGACGATCCAGCCGAGCATGGCCACGGCGAGGCGGCCGCGCGGCTTGGGGTACTCGACGCGGCTCACCATCAGCCACGCCACGCCGATGATCGCCAGCAGGGTCGGCACGAAGGGCAGGCCCAGCAGGACGACCGAGACGACCGTCAAAGCACCGAAGGGGCTCGGCATGCCCTGGAAGACGCCGTCCCGGAGCGTGACACAGGAGAATCTGGCCAGGCGGAGGACGACGGCCAAGAGGACGATGATGGCGCCCACCACCGAGACCCGCTCGTAGGGACTGTCGGCGACCATGCCCCAGACGAGGACGAAGTACGCCGGGGCGAGCCCGAAGCTGATCAGGTCGGAGAGGTTGTCCAGCTCCGCGCCCATGGCCGAGCTGCGCAGCTTCCGTGCGACGAGGCCGTCGAAGAGGTCGAAGACGGAGGCCAGCAGCATCAGCATGACCGCCGAGGCGGCGCTGTGGCGGGTCATGCCGCCGTCCTCGCTGCCCGTGAGGTGCGGGATGAGGACGCCGGTGGTGGTGAAGTAGACCGCCAGGAAGCCACAGGTGGCGTTGCCGAGGGTCAGGGTGTCCGCTATCGACAGCCGCGTCGACAGCGGCATGTCGTCCGTCTCGTCGACGCCGTCCGCGTCGGCCTCGGGCACCCAGGCGGCCTGAGTGTCTGGATCAATCACGGTCAAGGCGAGTCACCCCCGCGGTGGTGGCCTGGCCGACCTCGACCGCGACATCGACGCCCTCGGGAAGGTAGACGTCCACGCGCGAGCCGAAGCGGATGAGACCGATCCGCTCACCCTGCTCGACCTTGGTGCTCTGCGGCACGTACGGAACGATTCGGCGCGCGACCGCGCCCGCGATCTGGACCATCTCGATGTCGCCCAGCTCGGTGTCGAAGTGCCAGACGACCCGCTCGTTGTTCTCGCTTTCCTTGTTGAACGCGGGAACGAAGCCGCCCGGGATGTGCTCGACGGAGGTCACGGTGCCGGCCAGCGGAGCGCGGTTCACGTGGACGTTGAGCGGGCTCATGAAGATCGCGACGCGGGTGCGCCCGTCCTTCCACGGCATGATGCTCTGCACCACACCGTCGGCCGGGGAGATGACGCGGCCCTGAGAGATCTCTCTCTCGGGGTCACGGAAAAACCACAGCATGCCCGCCGCGAGCGCGGTGGCGGGCACGGCGACTGCCGCCCAGCGTCCGGAGCGACGGGCGCGGGTGAGGCTGACCGCCGCCGTGGCGACGGTCGGGAGGAGCCACGGCGACGCTCCGCGCGCGAGGCGGACGCGGCCGCGTTGTGCAGAGGATTGGCTGTGGGGCATGGATGACCTTCGTAGCGGAGGATGCCGCGACGCAAGACTGGGGACGGCGGCTTTCCCGGATGGTATCGGTTGCGAGCGGTAACTGGGCAAGCGCCAGGGCCTGTCGGTGGCTTGTCAGTGGCCGAAGACCCATGGCGCGGTGTGACCTTCTTCTCTCGGATACCACCCCAAAAGGGACATCAGCCTTGGGTTCGGTAATCCTCCAGCAGTCGTCGTCCAATAATCATTTTCTGAATCTCAGCGGTACCTTCGCCGATGAGGAGCATCGGTGCCTCGCGGTAGAGGCGCTCGATCTCGTATTCCTTGGAGAAGCCGTACCCGCCGTGGATGCGGAAGGCGTCCTCCACGACCTCTTTGCAGTACTCCGACGCCAGGTACTTCGCCATTCCCGCTTCGAGGTCGTTGCGCGCACCCGCGTCCTTCTTGCGGGCCGCATTGACCATCATCGCATGCGCCGCCTCGACCTTTGTTCCCATTTCGGCCAGTTTGAACTGGATGGCTTGATGCTGGGCGATCGGCTTCCCGAACGTGTGACGCTGCTGTGCGTACGCAACGCCCAGCTCGAATGCGCGCTGTGCCACGCCACAGCCGCGCGCGGCGACATTGACCCGGCCGACCTCCACCCCGTCCATCATTTGGTAAAAACCGCGGTTGGTCTCTCCGCCGAGCACCCGATCGGCCGGAATGCGCAGTCCGTCCATGATGAGCTCGGTGGTGTCGACCCCCTTGTAGCCCATCTTCTCGATCTTGCCGGGAATGGTCAGTCCGGGCCGCACCTCGCCGAAGCCCGGCTCCTTCTCGACCAGGAAGGTGGTCATGGACTTGTGTGGAGCCACGCCCTCCCGCTGGTCACCGGTCCGGCACAGGACCGCCACCAGAGTGGAGGTGCCGCCGTTGGTCAGCCACATCTTCTGGCCGGTCAGCACGTACTCGTCGCCGTCCGGCACCGCCTTGCTGGTGATCGCCGACACGTCCGAGCCCAGCGCGGGCTCCGACATCGAGAAGGCGCCGCGGATCTCCCCGAGCGCCATCTTGGGCAGGAAATAGTCCTTCTGCTCCTGGGTGCCGTGCTGCTTCAGCATGTACGCCACGATGAAGTGCGTGTTGATGATGCCGGACACGCTCATCCAGCCGCGGGCGATCTCCTCCACGCACAGCGCGTAAGTGAGCAGTGACTCGCCCAGGCCGCCGTATTCCTCGGGGATCATCAGCCCGAAGAGGCCCAGCTCCTTCAGGCCCTCCACGATCCGGGTCGGATATTCGTCGCGGTGCTCCAGTTCGGTGGCGACCGGCAGGATCTCCTTGTCGACAAAATCCCTGACCGTGGAGAGGATCTCCCGCTGGATGTCGGTCAGCCCCTCGGTCTGCGCCAGACGGCCCATATCACTGCCCTCCCAGCTCCGGGCGGCCCGGCTGCTCGCCGCCCCGCTCCTTGATGTACGTGGCGGTGGGCACCATCACCTTGCGCCGGAAGACGCATACGAGCGTGCCGTCCTGCTTGTAGCCCTTCGTCTCCACATACACGATTCCGCGGTCGGTTTTGGACTTCGACGGCGTCTTGTCCAGCACCTTGGTCTCGCCGTAGATGGTGTCGCCATGGAACGTCGGCGCGACGTGCTTCAGCGACTCGACCTCCAGGTTGGCGATGGCCTTTCCGGAGACGTCCGGGACCGACATGCCGAGCAGCAGCGAGTAGATGTAGTTCCCGACTACGACGTTCTTGCCGAAATCGGTCGTCTTCTCGGCGTAGTTGCTGTCCATGTGCAGCGGGTGATGATTCATGGTGAGCAGACAGAAGAGATGGTCGTCGTACTCGGTGACCGTCTTCCCCGGCCAGTGCCGGTAGACATCGCCCACCGCGAACTCTTCGTAAGTGCGGCCGAACTGCATCTCGCTCACGCCTCCGGGGGCTCGAAGGTGGACGTACGGGTCATCCCGGCCGCACGGCCCTTGCCCGCGATGACCAGCGCCATCTTGCGGCTGGCCTCGTCGATCATCTCGTCGCCCAGCATCGCCGAGCCCTTGCGGCCGCCCGCCTCGGACGTGCAGTACTCGTACGCGTCCAGGATCAGCTCGGCGTGGTCGTAGTCCTCCTGCGACGGCGAGAAGACCTCGTTCGCCGCGTCGACCTGGCCCGGGTGCAGCACCCACTTGCCGTCGAAGCCGAGCGCCGCCGCGCGCCCGGCGACCTCGCGGTAGCCGTCCACGTTCTTGATCTGGAGGTACGGGCCGTCGATGGCCTGCAGGTCATGGGTGCGGGCGGCCATCAGGATGCGCATCAGGATGTAGTGATACGCGTCCGCCGGGTAGCCGGGCGGCTGCTCGCCCACGACCAGCGACTTCATGTTGATGGACGCCATGAAGTCGGCCGGGCCGAAGATGATCGTCTCCAGCCGGGGCGAGGCACCGGCGATGGCGTCGACGTTCACCAGGCCCTTGGCGTTCTCGATCTGCGCCTCGATGCCGATCCGCCCGACCTCGAAGCCCATCGTCTTCTCGATCTGGGTGAGCAGCAGATCCAGCGCCTGCACCTGCTGGGCGTCCTGCACCTTGGGCAGCATGACGCAGTCCAGGTTCGGGCCCGCGCCCTCGACCACCGTGATGACGTCCCGGTACGTCCAGTGGGTGGTCCAGTCGTTGACCCGCACGGCCCGGGTCTTCCCCGTCCAGTCGCCCTCGTTCAGCGCCTTGACGATGGAGTGCCGGGCGTCCTCCTTGGCCAGCGGCGCGCACGCGTCCTCCAGGTCGAGGAACACCTGGTCGGCGGGGAGGCCCTGGGCCTTCTCCAGGAAGCGCGGATTGGACCCGGGCACGGCCAGGCAGGAGCGGCGCGGCCGCAGCACTCGGTCTGCGGGGGCGGGCGCGGTCATACGGGAACCTCCAGTGCGGGAAGCGTGTTCGCGGTACGGATCTCGTCGACGATACGGCCGATGATCTCCGTGATACCGAAGTCCTTGGGGGTGAAGACGGCCGCGACACCCGCCGCGCGCAGTGCGGCGGCGTCCGCGGCCGGGATGATGCCGCCCACGATGACGGGAATGTCCTGCGCCCCGGCCAGCCGCAGCCGCTCCAGGACGTCGGGCACCAGCTCGGCGTGCGAGCCGGAGAGGATCGACAGGCCGACGCAGTGCACGTCCTCGTCGACGGCCGCCATGACGATCTGCTCAGGGGTGAGCCGGATCCCCTGGTAGATCACCTCGAACCCGGCGTCCCGGGCCCGTACGGCGATCTGCTCGGCGCCGTTGCTGTGGCCGTCCAGGCCGGGCTTGCCGACGAGCAGCCGCAGCCGCCCACCGCCCAGCTCGGCCGAGGTCTTCTCGACCTTCTCGCGTACGGTCGCGAGCTGGCTGCCCGCCTCCGCGGTGACGGCCAGCGGCGCCCCGCCGACCCCGGTGGGGGCCCGGAACTCGCCGAACACATCGCGCAGCGCCCAGGCCCACTCGCCGGTCGTGACCCCGGCGCGGGCGCACTCCACGGTCGCGGCCATCAGGTTGTCGGTGCCCGCGGCGGCCCTGCGGAGCGCCGAGAGGGCGGTCTCGGCGCGGTGGGCGTCGCGCTGCTCACGCCAGGTGTGCAGGGCGGAGACCACCCGGGCCTCGTTCGCCGGGTCCACCGTCATGATCGCGGTGTCCAGGTCGGCGGTGAGCGGATTGGGCTCGGTGGACTCGTAGGAGTTGACGCCGACGATCTTCTCCTCGCCCGATTCGATCCGGGCCCGGCGCGCCGCGTGCGAGGCGACCAGCTGCGCCTTGAGGTAGCCGGACTCGACGGCGGCCATCGCCCCGCCCATCTCCTGGATGCGCTCGATCTCGGCCTCGGCGTCGGCGGTCAGCTCGGCGACCTTGGCCTCGATGACGTGCGAGCCCGCGAAGATGTCGTCGTACTCCAGCAGATCGCTCTCCTGCGCCAGCACCTGCTGGATGCGCAGCGACCACTGCTGGTCCCAGGGCCGGGGCAGCCCCAGCGCCTCGTTCCAGGCGGGGAGCTGGACGGCGCGGGCGCGGGCGTCCTTGGAGAGGGTGACGGCGAGCATCTCCAGCACGATGCGCTGGACGTTGTTCTCCGGCTGGGCCTCGGTCAGCCCGAGCGAGTTGACCTGGACGCCGTAGCGGAAGCGGCGGTGTTTGGGGTTGTCGATGCCGTACCGCTCGCGGGTGATCCGGTCCCAGATGCGGCCGAAGGCACGCATCTTGCACATCTCCTCGATGAACCGGACGCCCGCGTTCACGAAGAAGGAGATCCGGGCCACCACATCGCCCTTGCGCTCCTCGGGCACCTGCCCGGAGTCGAACACCGCGTCCAGCACGGCGATCGCCGTCGACATGGCGTACGCGATCTCCTGCACCGGAGTGGCCCCGGCCTCCTGCAGGTGGTAGCTGCAGATGTTGATCGGGTTCCACTTGGGGATGTGGTGGACCGTGTACGCGATCATGTCGGTGGTCAGCCGCAGGCTCGGCCCCGGCGGGAAGACATGCGTCCCGCGCGACAGGTACTCCTTGACGATGTCGTTCTGCGTCGTCCCCTGGAGCTTCGCCGGATCGGCGCCGTGCTCCTCCGCGACCACCTGGTACAGCGCCAGCAGCCACATGGCGGTGGCGTTGATGGTCATGGAGGTGTTCATCTGCTCCAGCGGGATGTCCTGGAACAGCCGCCGCATGTCGCCCAGATGGGAGACCGGGACCCCGACCCGGCCCACCTCGCCACGGGCGAGGATGTGGTCGGGGTCGTAACCGGTCTGGGTGGGCAGGTCGAAGGCGACCGAGAGACCGGTCTGGCCCTTGGCCAGGTTGCGCCGGTACAGCTCGTTGGACGCCTCGGCGGTGGAGTGCCCGGCGTAGGTCCGCATGAGCCACGGGCGGTCCTTGGGGCGGGGTTCGCCACTCATCACACGTCCCTGCTGTGCCTGATGGTCCGCTCCGACAAGTCGTCACGGAACAGGTTGATCGCGTCGATGTGCTGGTCGCGCATCGCCTGGTCGCGCACGCCCATGCCCTCCTCGGGGGCCAGGCACAGCACGCCGACCTTGCCCTGGTGGAGGTTGCGGTGGACGTCGTACGCGGCCTGGCCGGTCTCGTCCATCCGGTACGTCTTGGACAGCGTCGGGTGGATCTTGCCCTTGGCGATGAGGCGGTTGGCCTCCCACGCCTCGCGGTAGTTGGCGAAGTGCGAGCCGACGATCCGCTTCAGCGACATCCACAGGTAGCGGTTGTCGTACTCGTGGGTGTAGCCGGACGTCGAGGCGCAGGTGACGATCGTGCCGCCCTTGCGGGTGACGTACACGCTCGCGCCGAAGGTCTCGCGGCCCGGGTGCTCGAAGACGATGTCCACGTCCTCGCCGCCGGTCAGTTCGCGGATCTTACTTCCGAACCGCTTCCACTCGCGCGGGTCCTGGGTGCGCTCGTCCTTCCAGAAGCGGTAGTCCTCGGCGGCGCGGTCGATGATCGCCTGGGCGCCCATCTTCCGGCAGATCTCGGCCTTCTGGGGGGAGGAGACGACGCAGATCGGGTTCGCCCCGCCCGCCAGCGCGAACTGGGTGGCGTAGGAGCCGAGTCCACCGCTCGCGCCCCAGATCAGCACGTTGTCGCCCTGCTTCATCCCGGCGCCGTTGCGGGAGACGAGCTGCCGGTACGCGGTCGAGTTGACCAGGCCAGGCGCGGCCGCCTCCTCCCAGCTCAGATGCTTGGGCTTGGGCATGAGCTGGTTGGACTTGACGAGGGCGATCTCGGCGAGCCCGCCGAAGTTGGTCTCGAAGCCCCAGATGCGCTGCTCGGGGTCGAGCATGGTGTCGTCGTGGCCGTCGGCGCTCTCCAGCTCGACCGACAGGCAGTGCGCGACGACCTCGGCGCCCGGCTTCCAGGCGTTCACACCGGGGCCGGTGCGCAGCACGACGCCCGCGAGGTCGGAGCCGATGATGTGGTACGGCAGATCGTGCCGCTTGGCGAGCGGGGAGAGCTTGCCGTACCGCTCCAGGAAGGCGAACGTGGACACCGGCTCGAAGATCGACGTCCACACGGAGTTGTAGTTGACCGAGCTGGCCATCACGGCGACGAGTGCCTCGCCGGGGCCGAGTTCGGGCAGCGGGACCTCGTCCACGTGCAGGGACTTGCGGGGGTCCTTCTCCTTGGTGGTGAGGCCCGCGAACATATCGGCCTCGTCCTTGCGGACGGTCACCGCGCGGTACGACTCGGGGACGCGCAGGGCGGCGAAGTCCTGGGGGCTCGTGTCCGACGCGAGGATCGCGTCAAGTATCTCGTTCATCGGTGCCTCCGGCGAAGCGTCCGGAAAGGACGCCTGAGGGAACGCTGGGCTCGTGACGGGGGTGAAAGCTGCTGGCTGGCTGCTGTGCCGTCGGTTCGGCGGAGGTTCTTCGGCCGTGGGGCGCGGGTGAGCGCCGTGGGCCCGCCTGGTGACGCAGGCGGTGTCCGGGCGGCGCAAGGCGCGCGTGGGCGGCTTGCGGGGACAGCCGGCGCGCGAGGTGTGCAGCGCGCCGGCCGCCCGGACTCCTTCACCGTATGGCACGGTGTGCCACCCCGCAAGACACTGAGTGCCAACAAATTCTCTCACTTGTCATCTCGGCTGCACGCATGAGCAAGAAACGGCCGCCCCGGGAGGGGCGGCCGTGACGGATGGTGTGCGGTTGTGTGTCTTTAGCTGGCCTTCTCCAGGGACAGTGCGAAGACGTGGGCCCGGGCGGTGCCCGACGCCGGGGCGGCCAGGGTGATCGCGGACAGCTCCTTGGCCGGGTCCAGGGCCACCGCCTGGTGGAAGATCGCCGCCTTCGTGCCGACCGGACCGCTCCGGGCGTGGATCTGGCTGGTCCGTACCGCCTCGGTCTCCCCGTACGCCGGTCCCGACAGCCACGCCGTGAGCTGGACGCTCACCGTCGCGGTCGAGCCGTCCGCGTACGAGGCGACTGCCGGGATCGTCACATTGCCGGTGTCGCCCGCGCCCAGCACATGGAGCCTGGCGTAGCTCCCCGCCGGGACCGCGACCTGCTGGCCCGCCGCGATCACGTTGTTGGGTGACCCCTCGCTGCCGTTGGTGAACGCGAAGGTGATCCCGTCGTCCTCGGTCTGCCCGGTCTGCGGCAGCTGCACCATCGGGTACGTGCGCCCCGTACCGTCGAAGTCCCCGTCGCCGTAGTACATCTCGGTGGTGATGGCGTCGTTGTCGAAGGCGCCCGTCAGGTCGACCTGGGTGACCTGGCCCGTCTGCGGCAGCTCCGGAAGCCCCCAGCGGTCGGCGGGCTCCGAGATCTTCACCGGGGCGAGGTGGAAGTCCGGGCGGGGGCCTGCGGCCGGGTAGATCACCGCCTCCTCGTCGCGGCCGAGGTCCAGCTCGATCACGCCGTCGCCGAGGTCGCGCCACGTGGGAGCCGGGCCGCGCACCCCCGCGACCCTGATCCGCCCGGTCAGTGAGTGCCGCACCCGGCACGGCTCCCCGGCCAGGCTCCGCACCCGCGCCCAGCGCGTCCTGCCGCCCTTGCGCACCGCGCTGACCAGGAACGCGCCCTCGGTGCGGAAGTCGTGCAGCGCCACGTCCCGCCAGGCGTCCGGCACCCCGGGGAAGAAGCGGATGGTCCCGCCCCAGCTCTGGCAGAGCATGTCGTGGATCGCCTGCGCGCCCGAGAGCGGGGTCTCGATGACCGGACCCGCCTCGTAGTAGTGGGTGTTGGGCTGGATGAAGCGCGCCACCAGCTCGCGGAGGTACTTCAGGGCGTCGTCGCCCCGGCCCATCTGGGTGGAGATCGAGGCCGCGCCGGAGAAGCTGTAGCCGCGCAGGGCGCCCTCGAAACCGATCCAGTGCTCCAGCGAGCGGGTGATCAGGTCGCGGCTCTCCTGCTGGTCCCAGTTGACCAGGTAGAGCGGGTAGACGGAGAGCATGTGCGAGTAGTGGCGGTGCGACTTGGCGAACGGGACGCCGGTGCCGACCATGAAGCCGTTCTCGTCCACCGGATACGGGACGAGCTTGTCCAGCACCTCGCGCCACCTGGGCGCCAGCGGGTCGTCCTCGCCCAGCAGTTCGACCGTCTCCAGCAGCGTCTGGCACGACCAGCGCAGCAGCGCCAGGTCGTAGTTGCAGTCCGGGGCCGGGCCGTACTCGGGCGAGAAGGTCTTCGGCAGATGCAGCTTCCCGTCGGCCTGTTCGGTCAGGAAGTGCAGGTAGTAGTTGGTGGAGCGGCGCAGCAGCGGATACAGCACGTCCTCCAGCAGGCCCCGGTCCATGGAGTGCCGGTAGTGGAGCCATACGTTGTGCAGCGCCCACGGCAGATTGCCGACCTCCGCCGAGTCGCCGACGCCGGGCACCGGCACCGTGCCGTTGTCCTCGCACTGCGCGTCGGTGGAGCGGCGCAGCGCGGCCGAGTCGGCGCGGTACTCCGGTTTGAGGGCGCTGATCAGGACGTCGGTGTTCTCGGCGAGGGTGCGCGGAATCGCGTCCAGCTCCAGGTGGTTGGAGCCCAGCACCGGCCAGTACTCCAGCTGGACGTTGAGGTTCCACCACACCCCCGGCCAGGGGGTCGGCTCCACCCAGGGGCCGGTGGTGGCCATCACGGGGGCGTGCTCGCGGGCCGCGCACGCGAGCTTGTAGAGCTGGATCCAGTAGAAGCTCTGCAGCATCGCGTCGGGGACCGACAGAAAGCTCTTGCGGTAGAAGCGGTGCCACCAGTCGCGGTGGGAGCGCAGCAGGCTGGAGACCGGCAGCGCGGACGCCTTGCGGACCGTGGTGACGGCCCGGCCCTCCGCGTCCGTGCCGGGGTGGGAGTGCGCCACGGCCAGGTAGTACGTCCGCTCCCGGCCCGTGCCGCGCTCCTTGTACGCGGTCACCGTCTGGCCGCCCGCGACCATCGGCTGGACGGTGATGCCGAGCCCGTCCTCGGTGCGGCTGACCGGCTTCGGGTTGGGCTCGAACCCCTTCGGCGGGTCCTCGCGGACGATGCGCGGGCTGACGGCGGGGGAGGGGCGGTACTCCCAGCGGAACCCCTCCTCGCCCGCGCTCGCCTCGACCGTCGCCAGCAGCATCGTCCGGTCGTTGTGGATCAGCGCGCGGAGCGTGAGACGGCCCTTGTCGGTGGTGATCGTGCCGCGCAACTCGGCGTCCCACAGGGTGAGTCGCAGATCGACGCCGGTGATCTTCCCGGCCGGGCGCAGCAGCAGATTGCCGACCGGCAGCCGCGCCACGCCCCAGTCGCTGCCGCCCTGGGTGGGGCGGTGGTCCTGCACCTCGCTGTGGTGGACGGTGAAGCGCAGGGCGTTCTCGCCGGGCTCCTGGTAGACCATGGAACCGAGCAGGCCGTTGCCCAGGAACGGGCCCTCGTACCAGGTGCGCGGCATCCGCTTCCAGACCAGGTCCTGCCCGGCCAGGAAGCGTTGCCACTCGGTGTCGGTCCGCATGCCGGTGAGGACCGCGGAGCGCTCGTGCCCGGCCGCCTCCGCCTCCGGTGCGGGGAGGGCGACCCCCGCCGTCGACCCCGCGGCGGCGCCTGCGGCCACCCGGCCCAGGAAACCGCGTCTGCTGACTGCCATCGTCGATCAGCTCCGTCCGAAGAGACATCGAAGTTGCGGAGATTGGTCCGATGATTTGGCTAGACGGGAGCGTAGGAAGGGACTAAAGATGCGTCAAGGCGCCGAATAGATCTGATGTATGGGCTTGCTGTGTCGGACTGTCGCGCCGTTATATCGCCACATGTTCCGTGGGAGGGAACGATGCGCGTCATTCGGTCCAGGGTCACCAGAGCCGCGGCGGGCATCGCCTGCACGGCGGCCGTCCTCGTACCACTCCAGGCCGAAGCCGCAGGTCAGGCGGGCGGCTCGAACGGCTCGGACGCCCGCAGCTGGCGGCTGACCGGGGAGGGGCGGGTCAGCGGGCAGCTCAGCCTCACCCGCGACGGCGGCCTCACCCTCACCGCCCGGCACGGCTCCACCACCGTGCTGCGCCCCTCCGCGCTCGGGATCCGCACCGCCGACACCGACTTCGGAAAGGGCTTGCGGTTCGAGGGGCGCAGCGACCGCGCCATCCACGAGACCTACACGACCACCACCGGTCGCCGGACCCACCACACCTCCGATGCCTCCGAGTCGACCTTCACCTTCCGCAAGGACGGACGGACGCTGAAGGTGATCGTCCGCGTCTCGGCGGACGGGGTGGCGTACCGCTACGCGCTGCCCGGCAAGGGCACGGTCACCGTGCTCGGCGAGACCACGGAGTTCGCCGTGCCGCCGACCGCCGACTCCTATCTGCTGCCGTACGACAACGGGCGCTCGGACTACGAGTCCGCCCACGCTCGCGGCAGCGTCGCCGACGCCAAGGCGGGCGACTACGGCTATCCGTCGCTCTTCCGCGTCGGCAAGAGCTGGATGCTCGTCGAGGAAGCCGACCTGAACAGCTCGTACGGCGGCTCCCGGCTCACCCTCGACGCCGCCACCGACCGCTTCCACCTCACCCTCCCCGACCCCGCCGAGGTCAGCGGCCCGGGCCTCACCACGCCGTGGCGCACGATGGTCATCGGCGACCTCGCCACCGTCACCGAAAGCGACCTGCCGACCGACCTCGCCGAGCCGTCGAAGGTCGCCGACACCTCATGGATCAAGCCGGGCAAGGCGGCCTGGTCGTGGTGGTCGGACGGCTCCAGCCCGACCAGCCTCGCGGCGCAGAAGAAGTTCGTCGACTTCGCCGCCCGGGAGGGCTGGGAGTACGTCCTGGTCGACTCCGGCTGGAGCAACGACTGGATGCCCCAACTCACCGCGTACGCCAAGGAGAAGGGCGTCGGCATCTGGGCCTGGGTGCGGTGGCAGACCATCGACCAGCAGAGCGAGCGGGACCGGCTGTTCGCCCAGTACAAGACCTGGGGCATCGTCGGGCTCAAGGTCGACTTCCTGGAGTCGGACGGCCAGGACCGGATGCGGTGGTACGACGCCGTCTTCAAGGACAGCGCCAAGCACCGGCTGATGCTGAACTTCCACGGCGCGACGATTCCGCGTGGCCAGGAGCGGACGTGGCCGCAGATGATGAGCGTCGAGGCGGTCAAGGGCGCCGAGGGCACCCGCCCCAAGCCCGGCCGCGAGCCGTTCCCGGCGGCCCACTACACGACGCTGCCGTTCACCCGGAACCTCATCGGCTCCATGGACTTCACCCCCGTGACCTTCACCGGCGTGCGGCCTACGAGTGACGCCGCCGAGCTGGCGCTGTCCGTGGTGTACGAGTCCGGGGTGCAGCACTTCGCCGACAGCGTCGAGTCGTACGACGCCCACCCGGCCGCCCTCTCGTTCCTGCGCCAGGTGCCCACGGTGTGGGACGACACCCAGCTCGTCGACGGCGCCCCCGGCGACCGAGCGGTCCTCGCCCGCCGCTCCGGCGACGACTGGTACCTGGGCGCCATCACCTCGGGCGACGCCCGCACCCTGTCCGAGCCCCTGCGCTTCCTGGGCCCCGGCAAGTGGCGCGCCGAGCTGTTCCGCGACGGCGAGGACGGCAAGATCACCACGGAAACCCGCGAGGTCACATCCTCCACCCGCCTCTCGGTACCCGTCCCGAAGAACGGCGGCTACGCGGCCCGCTTCACCCCAGCGAACTAACCATCCCCCACCCCGCCCCTCCCCGTAACCGGGGGCTGCGCCCCCGGCCCCCCGCCAGGGCCCGTCCGGGGCTGGGGGTCGCCTTGGCGGTGGTGTGGTGTGCCTCGCTCGGCCCGGTGGCGGGGTTTGTTCCCCACCCCGCCCCTTCCCGTAACCGGGGGCTGCGCCCCCGGCCCCCCGCCAGGGGCTGCGCTCCCGGGGCCCGTCAGGGGCTGCGCCCCCGGCCCCCGCCAGGGCCCGCCCGGGGCTGGGGGTCGCCTTGGCGGTGGTGTGGTGTGCCTTGCCTGGCCCGGTGGCGGGGTTTGTTCCCCACCCCGCCCCTTCCCGTAACCGGGGGCTGCCGCCCCCGGCCCCCGCCAGGGGCTGTGCTCCCGGACCTCGGCTGCCCTGGGCCCGGGATCGGGGGGTTCTCCGAGTGGGTGTGCTTGAGCGCCGGACGGGGCGCTGGAAATCCAGCCCGTCCGGCGATTGAGGACCGGGGGCCGGGGCGGAGGCCCGGTTCGGGAAGGGGCGGGGCGGGGGGGACGCCGCTGCGCCGGAGCTACCGCTTCAGGGCTCGTTCGATCGTCCGCATGACCTCGCCCAGCGGGGCATCCGTGCGGGCCACCATGACCATCACGTCCTCCTCCTCGGTCGGCGTGGACACGTTCACCGCGGGGCGGCCCGCGCCGATGCCGGTGCCGAACGTTTCGCGCACGATGGCGAACGCGTGGTCCAGCTGCGCCTCGACGTCGCCCTCACCCCGCGCCCGCAGCCAGCGGCGCAGCACGTGGTTGTGGGCCGTGACCACCGCGGAGGCGGCGACCTCGGCCAGCAGGGGGTCGTCGTCGCCGTCGTGGTGGGCGCCCTCGTCGAAGTGGCCCAGGAGGTAGCGGGTGAACAGCCGCTCGTAGCGGGCCACCGAGGCGATCTCGCGCTCGCGCAGCGCGGGGACCTCGCGGGTCAGCCGGTAGCGCTCGACGGAGACCGCCGGGGAGGCCGCGTACATGCGCATGACCTCCTTGATGCCCCGGCACACCGTGTCCAGCGGGTTCTCATGGGGCGGTGCCGCGTCCAGCACCGCGGCGGCGCGCACCAGTGTGTCGTCGTGGTCCGGGAAGATGGCTTCTTCCTTGGACCGGAAATGGCGGAAAAACGTGCGTCGGGCCACGCCCGCTCTGGCCGCGATCTCGTCGACCGTCGTCGCCTCGTACCCCTGCGTCGCGAACAACTCCATGGCGGCCGCCGCGAGTTTGCGGCGCATGGTGAGGCGCTGGGCGGCGGCGCGGCGGCTGCCTGCGCTCTCGCCGCCGTTGGAGGAATTCGAGCGGTTACGCTGCGTACGAGCGGCCTTTACGGGCTGGGACATGTGGGGAACGTAACACGCTTGTGAGTGCTGGTGCGGGGGCGGACCGAAGGACGGTTCCAGCAGTCCACCCCAGCCCAGCGGATTCTCAGGCTTTCGCATACTCGCGGAAGCCGCGCCCCGTCTTGCGGCCCAGGCAGCCCGCCGCGACGAGGTGTTCCAGCAGCGGCGCGGGCGCCAGGCCCGGGTCGCGGAACGCGCGGTGGAGGACCTTCTCGATGGCCAGCGAGACGTCGAGACCGACCACGTCCAGCAGCTCGAAGGGGCCCATCGGATAGCCGCCGCCGAGCTTCATCGCGGCGTCGATGTCATCGGGCGACGCGTAGTGCTCCTGGACCATCTTCACCGCGTTGTTCAGATACGGGAACAGCAGGGCGTTGACGATGAACCCGGCCCGGTCGCCGCAGTCCACCGGGTGCTTGCCGACCTCCCGGCACACGGTGTGCGCGGTGGCCCGCACATCGTCCGAGGTCAGCACGGTGCACACGACCTCGACGAGCTTCATCGCGGGGGCCGGGTTGAAGAAGTGCAGGCCGATCACGTCCTGCGGGCGCGACGTGGCGCGGGCGCAGGCGATGACCGGCAGCGAGGAGGTGGTGGTGGCGAGCACCGCGCCCGGCTTGCAGACCTTGTCCAGCACGCCGAACAGCTCCTGCTTGACGGCCAGATCCTCGGCCACCGCCTCCACCACGAGGTCCGCGTCCGCGAAGGCGTCGAGGGAGTCGGCCGGGGTGATCCGGGCGAGCGCCCGGTCCCGCACCGCCTCCGTCATCCGGCCCTTGGCCACCGACCGCGCCAGCGACTTCGCGACCCGGGCCTTCGCGGCCGCCGCCTTCTCCCCGGTACGGGCCGCCAGCACCACCTCGTGGCCCGCCTTGGCGAACACCTCGGCGATGCCGCTCGCCATCGTGCCCGAGCCCGCGACGCCGACCACCCGCACCGGACGGCCCGATTCCGGCGACGGCGCCCGCAGGGCCGCGCCGTCCGGGACGGCGGTGCCGCTGCCGGGCGCCTCGTACGTATAGAAGCCTCGGCCCGCTTTACGGCCGGTGAGCCCGGCCTCGGCGAGCTGGCCCAGGATCGGCGCGGGGGCGTGCAGCCGGTCGCCGGAGGCCGCGTACATCGCCTCCAGGACGGTACGGGCCGTATCGATCCCGATCAGGTCCAGCAGGGCCAGCGGCCCCATCGGCAGCCCGCAGCCGAGCCGCATCGCGGCGTCGATGTCCTCGCGCGCCGCGTACCGCGACTCGTACATCGCGGCGGCCTGGTTGAGGTAGCCGAACAGCAGCCCGTCGGCGATGAAGCCCGGCCGGTCGCCGAGCGCGACCGGCTCCTTGCCCAGGTCGCGGGCGAGCGTGGTGACCGCCTCGATGGCGGCGGGCGCGGTCAGCACGCTGGAGACGATCTCCACCAGCTTCATGGCGGGCGCCGGGTTGAAGAAGTGCAGCCCCAACACGCGCTCGGGACGGGCGGATTCGGCCGCCAGCCGGGTCACGGAGAGGGCGTTGGTGCCGGTCGCCAGGATGGTGTCCGGGCGGACGACGGCGTCCAGCGCGGCGAAGACGTCACGCTTGATGCCGTAGTCCTCGGGCACCACCTCGACCACCAGATCCGCGTCCGCCGCGCCGGACACGTCGGTCGTGACGTGGAAGCGGTCGAGTGCGGCCGTCCGCTCGCGCTCGGTCATCCGGTCACGGCCCACCGCGCGGGCCGTGGCCACCTCCAGCGCGGTGACGGCCCGGCGGCAGGCGCTCTCGCTGATGTCGATGCCGATCACCCGACGCCCCGCACGGGCCAGGATTTCGGCGATGCCGGTGCCCATCGTGCCGAGCCCGACGACCGCGACAGTAGTGAGCGGGGCCCGAGAGGGGGAGAGATCAGAGGAGGAGGACGTGGGGCTGACGCCGGTCTGTGGGAGACGGTCCATCGCGGACTCCAGAGGGTGTTCCCCGGAAACGGGGATGAAGTGACGACTGGGACTGGCTGAGAGGAGCTGTTCGATGAGGAACGGAGGACGGACGCCGCGATACGGGCAATCCGGACGCGCGTCCGGCGCCTGCTGCGGGAACTCCTCCGGCACGCTCGAAAACTCCGACGGAAGGGCTTGCACGCTCCCTGGCGGACAGCGCCGCACGGAGGAAACTGCCCGTGGGAGACACACGGCGGGCCCTGTCCCGGGGCCGTGCCGTACTGCTGCTGAATGTGCCGAACCGACGTCACGCAAGGCGGCTGCGTCACCAGGCCGCCCGAGCAGGGGTGCTGCTCGTGTCGCCATATTAACTCGCGGGTAACCAAGACGCCAGAGCCGACTGTGAGTCCTGCGCGATGGCGCGGATCACCGGGGAGGGGAGACCTCGACACATGGACGACGAATTCCGCACGCTGACGGAGCGGGTACGGGCCTCGCTCACATCGCAACAGGAGACCGCGGCACACGCCTCGCTCCTCGCACTCGTACGGCAGGGCACCCCCGCCGCACGCGAACAGCTCGCCCGCATCCTGGTCGCGCCGGAGCAGCCGCTGTGGGCGCGCGAGACCGCCGCGTTCGTGCTCGGCAGCGCGGGCGACCGGCGGGCCTTCGAAACGCTCGTCCTGCTCCTCAACTACCGCGAACCCGCGCGCTGCGCGACCGCCGCCCGGGTGCTGGCCCGGCTCGACGATCCGCGCACCGCCCGTGCCGCGGCCGCCCTCGCCACGAATCCGCTGCGCACCGCGTACTCGCTGCACCCCATCCGGCTCCTCGTCGAACTCCGCGCCCCCGAGTCCGTACCGGCCCTGGTCGCGGCCCTGGAACGCCAGTTGGGCGCCCGGGACCGGCACTGGGTCATCGCCCGCGCGTGCGTCGAGGGGCTGGGCGCGATCGGCGACGAACGCGCCATCCCCGCGCTGAAGGCGGCGGCCGAGCACATACGGCTCAGCGCTGCGGCCGCCGCCGCCCTGGCCCGCATCAGCGGCGGCGGCTCCCTGGACCCCACCCCACCCCCACCCCGCCAGGGCCGCGCGAGCGTGCGATGACGCAGCCCCACGCGCCCCTTCCCCCACCCCGCCCCTCCCCGGGGGCCGGGGCCGGGCCCCGGTTCGGGGAGGGGCGGGGTGGGGTGGGGGATCAACTCCCCGGCAGGCGCAGGGCGTAGCGCAGCTCCGGCACCGCCGCCCCGTCCACCTTGTACGTCTCCGCGCCCCCATCCGCCCCGAAGCCCGCCCGCTCGTAGAAGCGGCGGGCGCGCCGGTTCTCCTCCAGCACCCACAGCCGCAGATGCGGGAAGCCGCGCTCGGCGACCCGGCGGCGGGTCTCGTCGAGGAGGGCGCGGCCGACGCCCGTGCCGAGCCGCGAGGGGTGGACGTAGAGGGCGTACAACTCGGCGTCCCCGGGCGGCACATCGCGGTCCCGGTACGGGCCGAAGCAGGACCAGCCGACCACCTCGCCGGTGTCGTCCTCCGCCACCAGGTTGACCACGTCGCCGAGCCCCCGGGAGAAGAACTCCCTACGCCGCTCGGCGTCCTCCTCGACGCTCAGGCCGTCCAGATACGTCTGCGGCATCAGCCCCCTGTAGGCCTTCTGCCACCCCCGCACCCGCACCGTCGCCACCGCGTCGATGTCGGACTCGGCCATCTCCCTTACCCACACCCCGTCCATATGTGTCCACCGTAGGTGGCTTGACCTTGTCACTGGCGGCAGGGACACACGATCTTCGCCATGGAAGATCACTCGAATCCGTATCCCGTCGCCCTCGTCACCGGAGCCGGTACCGGCATCGGCCGCGCCACCGCCCGCGCGCTCGCCGGGGAGGGGGCGCGCGTGGTGGCCGTCGGGCGGCGGGCGGAGCCACTGGCGGAGACGGCCCGCGGCCATGACCGCGTCCATCCGTTCGCCGCGGACATCACCGCACCCGCAGCCGCCGAGGACGTCGTCCGGCACGCCGTCGAGACGTACGGGCGGCTGGACGTCCTCGTGAACAACGCCGGGATCGTCCGCTCCGCGCCCCTGGAGGGCAGCACCCGCGAACTGACCACCAGCCACCTCGAAACCAACCTCGTCGCTCCCATCCTGCTCGCGCGGGCCGCCCTCGCCGCCCTGGAGGCGAGCGGCGGCGTGATCGTGAACGTGTCGAGCGCCGTCGGCCAGCGCGGCTGGCCGGGCAACGCGGTCTACGCCGCGACAAAGGCCGCGCTGGAGACGCTGACCCGCGGCTGGGCGGTGGAACTGGCGCCGCGCGGCGTGCGGGTGGTGGCCGTGGCGCCCGGGGCGATCGAGACGCCGATCTCGGACCACTCGGGGCTGTCGCCCGAGCGGCGGGCCGAGGTGCGCGCCTGGCAGCTCGCCCACACCCCGCTGGGGCGGATCGGACGTCCCGAGGAGGTGGCGTGGGCGATCAGCCGACTCGCCTCGCCCGGCGCCTCGTTCATCACCGGGGCGGTCCTGCCCGTGGACGGCGGGGCCATCGTCGGCTGAACGGAGCTGATAGAACGGCACCGGAGGTGGGGACCGGTGCGGATCGGGGAACTGGCGGCGGCGACCGGCACGACGCCGCGCGCGCTGCGCCACTACGAGCAGGCGGGGCTGATCACCTCCGCGCGGGCGCACAACGGCTACCGGGTGTACGACGAGCTGGCCGCCGTCCGCGTCCGCAACATCCGCCATCTGCTCGCGGTGGGCCTCACCCTGGACGACGTCCGCTGCTTCCTGCCGTGCCTGGACGGCGACATGGCCACGGCGCCGCCCAGCGCCGAGGGGCTCGGCATCGCCCGCGCCCGGCTCGCCGTACTCGACGCCCGGATCGCCGCCCAGACCGAGGCCCGCGACCGCCTCGCGCAGGCTCTGGGGGAAGTCGCTCACAGCAGCGACAGCTGCGCCGGGCCCTGTGGATAACCTTCCCCGGGACCCGGCCCGGGGCCCGGCTCGGGGACGGCGCGGTGCGCGCCCGCCTCGTACGGTCCGATCCCGTACTCGGCGGCGAAGTCGTGCACCATCCCGGTGATCCGCCGCTGGTACCACTTCGGGGCGTACGAGCCGCTCCCGTACAGGGCGTCGTAGCGCTTCAGCAGGTGCGGATGGTGCTGGGTGAGCCAGGCCGTGAACCATTCGCGGGCGCCGGGGCGCAGATGCAGGACGAGCGGGGTCGCCGACGTCGCGCCCGCTTCGGCGATGGCGCGGACGGTCGCGCGCAGTTGCTCGGGGGAGTCGCTGAGGAAGGGGATCACCGGGGCCATCAGCACCCCGCAGGGGACGCCGTGCTCGGACAGCGCCCGCACGGCGTCGAGGCGCCGCTCGGGGGAGGGCGTGCCGGGTTCGACGGTGCGCCATAGCTCACGGTCGGTGAAGCCGACGGAGACCGAGACGCCGACGTCGGTCACGCGCGCCGCCCGTCGCAGCAGCTCCAGATCGCGCAGGATCAGCGTGCCCTTGGTGAGGATGGAGAAAGGATTGGCGCGCTCGATGAGCGCGCCGAGGATGCCGGGCATGAGCCCGTAGCGGCCTTCCGCCCTTTGGTAGCAGTCCACGTTGGTCCCCATGGCGATGTGCTCGCCGCGCCAGCGCGGGGCGGCCAGCTCGCGCCGCAGCAGCTCCGGGGCGTTGACCTTGACCACGACCTGGGTGTCGAAGTCGCGCCCGGTGTCGAGGTCGAGATAGCTGTGCGTCTTGCGCGCGAAGCAGTAGACGCAGGCATGGGTGCAGCCCCGGTACGGGTTCACGGTCCATTCGAACGGCATCCGGGACGCCCCGGGCACCCGGTTCACGATCGAACGCGCGCGGATCTCGTGGAAGGTGATACCTCGGAACTCAGGGGTGTCGAACGTGCGGCTGACGACCGCGTCGGCGGCGAAGAGGGCCGGGGTGGCCGTCTCGCCGTCGCCTGTCAGGTTGTCCCAGCGCATGGCACCCACCTCCGGTGGTCTCGCTCACTACCACAATAGAACACATGTTCCCTTCGTTTTCGTCAACCCCGAATTTGGGCGGGTGACCCCCAGGTGGTTGGCTTGCCAGCGCAGGGCAAGGGCGCCGGCGCGCACGTACGCGAGGCAGCGCACACGTACGCGAGGGCAGCGCAACCGCAACCATCGGAGGAAAGAGCAATGGGCCAGGTCGAGGCCACCACGGAGCGCATCGTCACGGGCAAGCCCGAGGACGTGTTCGACGCGCTCGCCGACTACCGCGAGGTCCGCCCCCGGCTGCTCACCGAGCAGTTCAGCGAGTACGAGGTCCGTGAGGGCGGCGACGGCGAAGGCACTCTGGTGCACTGGCGGCTCCAGGCCACCAGCAAGCGGGTGCGCGACTGCCTGCTGGAGGTCTCCGAGCCGACCGACGGGCAGCTCGTGGAGAAGGACCGCAACTCCTCCATGGTCACCACCTGGACCGTCACCCCGGCCGGGGAGGGCAAGGCCCGGGTCGTCGTGACCTCCGTATGGAACGGCGCGGGCGGCATCGGCGGCTTCTTCGAGCGCACCTTCGCGCCCAAGGGCCTCGCCCGCATCTACGACGGCGTGCTGGAGAAGCTGGCGGCGCAACTCCCGGCCGGGGGCGCCCAGTAGCTCCGTCCACAGCGCCCGTCCGCCCTGGCGGCACGGTCACCGGTTCGGGTGGTTTTCTCCGCGGTGCGCTCCCCAGGCGCACACGCTCTCACTTGCGGTAAAGCCACCCGGACCCGTCTCTTTATCGATTCGTCGCGCTTGCCCCTAGTTGTCGCGCAATGCGAGAAATGGGCGGCGGCGCAGGCGTGACGATGGGGAGACAGACGTGGGCGGGATCACCGAGACCACCTTCGCGAAGGGCCAACGGTCAGCAGGCGCACCCGCCCGCGCCACCGGTGGAACCGGCGAAGGCGACGGAACCGGCGAGAGTGATGGAACGGCGGGACGGCGGACCGACGACGGCCCGCCACCGGGCGGCCCCGCGTCCGAAGGGCCCGCCGGGGCGGGGCTGAGCCCGGCCCGGGTGCGGACGGTCTTCCTCGGGCTGATGCTCGCCCTGCTGCTGGCCGCCCTCGACCAGACGATCGTCGCCACCGCCCTCCCCGAGGTCGTCGGTGAACTCCACGGCCTGGACAAGATGTCCTGGACCGTCACCTCCTACCTCCTCGCCGTCACCATCGTCCTGCCGGTCTACGGCAAGCTCGGCGATCTCGTCGGCCGCAAGAGCGTGTTCATCTTCGCGATCGTCGTCTTCGTGGCGGGCTCCGCGCTCGCCGGATGGTCGCGCACGATGGACGAGCTGATCATCTTCCGCGCGGTGCAGGGCGTGGGCGCGGGCGGGCTGATGATCGGCGTCCAGGCGATCATCGCGGACATCGTGCCGCCCCGGGAGCGCGGCCGCTACATGGGGCTCATCGGGGCCGCGTTCGGCCTCGCGTCGGTGGCCGGGCCGCTGATCGGGGGCTTCTTCACCGACCACGCCTCATGGCGCTGGTGCTTCTACGTCAACGTCCCGTTCGGCCTGGTCACGCTCGCCGTCGTGGCGGCCGTCCTCAAGGTGCCCGAACCGCTGCGGCGGCCGCGCTTCGACTACCTGGGCGCCCTGTTCCTCACCATGTTCTCCACCTGCGCGGTGCTGCTGACGAGTTGGGGCGGTACGGAGTACAGCTGGCACTCGCGCGTCATCCTCGGGCTCGCCCTGGGCGCGGCGGGCTCCGCGATCCTCTTCGTCGTCGTCGAGTGTGTCGTGCCCGAACCGCTCATGCCGATGCGGATGTTCCGCGATTCGGTCTTCTGCGTCTCCGGACTCATCGGCGCGGTGATCGGCGTCGCGCTGTTCGGCGCCGCCAGCTATCTGCCGACCTTCTTACAGATGGTCGACGGCGTCTCGGCCACCGAGTCGGGGCTGCTGATGGTGCCGATGATGGGCGGCATGGTGCTGTCCTCGATCATCTCCGGCCAGCTCATCAGCGCCACCGGCCGCTACAAGGTCTTCCCCATCGTCGGCGGTCTCATCTCGGTCGGCGGCATGTGGCTGCTCTCCCGGCTGGAGGAGGACACCTCCCGCCAGGACTACAGCCTCTGGATGGGCGTCCTCGGGTTCGGCATCGGGCTCGTCCTGCCGGTGCTGATCCTCTCCGTGCAGAACTCCGTATCGCCCGACGACCTCGGCTCGGCCACCAGCGCCAACAACTACTTCCGGCAGATCGGCGGCAGTGTCGGCGCGGCCATCTTCGGCACGCTCTTCGCCCACCGGCTCGCCGACCGCCTCGCCGAGGAGTTCCCCAAGGGGGTCAAGGGGGGCGCCGCGACGGGAGACGTCCGGGCCACCGGAGGGCCGGAGGTGCCCGACCCCGACTCCGTCACCCCGCAGATCGTCCACGCGATGCCGCGCGCCCTGCGCGACGGCTACATCACGGCGTACGCGGACGCCATACCGCGGATCTTCCTCTACCTCGTGCCGGTGCTCGTTCTGGGCTTCCTGCTCGCCTTCCTGCTGAAGGAGAAACCACTGGTGTCCCACACCGACTACGCCGTCCAGCCAGACCCCGGCGTCCAGCCGGATCCCGTCGTACCGGCGGCGCGCTCGGTGCCCCGGCACGCCGGTCCGCCCGCGCCGCCGCCCGTCGCGGGCATCCCGGTCTGCGGCACCGTCCAGCACCACGACGGCACCTCGGTCCCGAGGGCCGCGCTCACCCTCATCGACGTCAGCGGCCGCCAGATCGGCCGGGGTGCCACCGGCGAGGACGGGCGGTACGCGCTGAGCACGCCCGGTACCGGGTCGTACGTCCTGATCGCGTCGGCCGGAGGCCACCAGCCGAGGGCGGTCAGCGTCACGGTCGGCGACCGCCCGGTCGAGCTGGACGTCGTCCTGGGCGGCGCGGGCCGCCTCGCCGGGTCCGTCCTCACGGCGGACGGCACGCCCGTACGGGACGCGACGGTCACCCTCACCGACGTACGCGGCGAGGTCGTCGCCTCCACGCGCAGCGGACGGGAAGGGGGCTACGTGATGACCGAACTGGTCGCCGGGGAGTACACCCTGGCCGCCAGCGCGCCCGCCTTCCGTCCCGCCGCCCTCCCGGTCACCGTGCAGGCCGCCCGCGAGACCCGCCAGGACATCGAACTGGCCGGTGGCGCGGTGCTGCGCGGCGTCGTCCGGGCCGGTGGCGGCCGTATCGTCGAGGACGCCCGGGTCACGCTGCTGGACGCGGCCGGGAACGTGGTCGACACCGCGACGACCGGCGCGGACGGGGCCTTCCGCTTCATCGACCTGTCGGCGGGCGAGTACACGGTGATCGCGGCGGGCTACCCCCCGGTCGCGACGGTGCTCCAGGTGGCGGGCGGCGGCCGTACGGAACGCGATCTGCACCTGGGCCACGAGGACTGACGACCGGTCGGCCTTGAAGGCTGACGACCACCACCGGTCGGCCACGGAAACCGACCACCACCGGGCGCCCGCGCCCCGGACCCCGCCTTCCGCCGGGGTCCGGGGCGCGGGCTTCGCACAGGTGTCCGCGACCTCGCACAAGATGACACCTATTCGGGTATTGGCCCGCGCCGTGACCGGCCCCCGCCGTACCGTTGAAGACGGTGGTGCGGGCGTTGCGTGCGAAGGAGTCTTCCGCCTATGGAGCATGGCACGGAGGTGTCCGGCCGGATCCCGCTCGCGGTGGCCGTCGTCGACGCCGACGGGCTGGTCACGCACTGGAGTTCCGGCGCCCGCAAGCTCTTCGGACGTACCCGCGAGCAGGCCATCGGCGCCCCCGCCGTCGATCTGATGCCGGTCTCGGGGGCCCTGCGCGGCGAGGACCTTGACGACGCGGCGGACGGCGCTCTCGGTGGCCCGCGCTCCTACCCGACAGCGGGCCGCGCCCGGATGACCCTCTCAGCCGACACCGCCCACGCCGACGTTCTGTGGTGGGCGTACCCGCTCGCCGGACCGGGCCCCGAGCGGCTGCTCGTGCTGGCGGCGGACGCCACGGGGCTCACCACAGGCGCCCCGGATGAGCGGGTCGCGCCGGGTTTCGCGCTGCACACCGAGTTCCCCGGCGCCGACCTGCTGGCCGGGCGGCTGCCGGACATCCTGCCGAACATGGGCCCGGCCACCGGCGGCCGGATCGTCGCCCAGATCCTCGAACTCGGCTACCCGGTCCTGGAGATCAGCCACCACGCACGGGTCCCGGTGACCCCGGACTGGGGCATGCCCCGCTACCGCGAGCGCCAGGTGCGCCGGGCGGCCCTGCGCCGCGTGGCCGATCCGCCACCCCGCCCCGCAGCGCTCGATGACGCCGACGACCCCGAGCACCGCGAATACGCCGACGATCCCGAAGACCTCGAATACGCCGCCGTCCGCGAGCGCCTGGAGTTCCTGAACGAGGTCAGCGGACGCATCGGCAGCTCCCTCGACCTGGCCCGCACCATCCGCGAGGTGACCAGCGCCGCCGTCCCCCGCTTCGCGGACTTCGCCGGTACGCACCTGCGCGCCCAGGTCCTCGCGGGCGAGGGCTTCCCCGACGGCCCGCCCGACGTCACCACCGTCTGGCACCGCGTCTGGGTCGAGCACAACGACGAACCGGGGCGCTGGGACGACACGGTGCCGGTCGGGGAGAGCATCGCGTTCCCCGAGCACACCCCGTTCTTCCAGTGCATGGTCACCGGCGAACCCGTGCTCATCCCGTATCTCAGCGACGAGTTGGGCGACCGGATCGCCGGGCAGTTCGAGAAGCGGGACCTGCGCCCGTTGATCAACGGCCGGTCGATCCTCATCGTGCCGCTCAAGGCGCGCGATGTGGTGCTGGGTTTCATGGTGCTGCTGCGGCGCGCGGGCCGTGCGGAGTTCGACGGCATGGACCGCACGACCGGGGCCGAACTCGCCGCCCGCGCCGGGCTCGTACTCGACAACGCCCGGATGTACACGTACCAGGAGAACGTGGCCGAGACCCTGCAGGACAGCATGCTGCCCCAGGTGACGCCGCGCATGGCGGGCTGTGACACCGCCACCCGCTATCTGCCCGGCACCCGGCTCGGCCGGGTCGGCGGCGACTGGTTCGACGCCATCAAGCTGTCCGGTTCGCGCACCGCCCTCGTCGTCGGCGACGTGATGGGGCACGGGCTGAACTCGGCCGCGATGATGGGCCAGTTGCGCACCGCCGTGCAGACCATGGCCGCCCTCGACCTGCCGCCCGCGCAGCTGCTGCGCAACCTGGACGACCTGGCGCAGCGGCTCGGCGAGCACTATCTGGCCACCTGTCTGTACGCGGTCTACGACCCGATCGGATCCGAGCTGCTGATCGCCAACGCGGGCCATATCCCGCCCGTGCTGGTCCGCGCCCAGGACGGCCGCGCCGAGCTGCTGGACCTGCCGACCGGCGCGCCGATCGGGGTGGGCGGGGTGCCGTTCGAGACGGCCCGGGTGCGGGTCGCGCCCGGCGACCGGCTCATCCTGTGTACGGACGGCCTGGTCGAGGTGCGCGGCCAGGACATCGGCGCCGGACTCGCGGCGCTGTGCGAGTCCGCCGCCCATCCGGCGGTGTCGATGGACGACGCGTGCGACACCATCATCCGCGCGCTCGCCGCCTCGTCCCGGGAGCAGGACGGGCGCGGCGGCCGCAAGGACGATGTGGCCCTCCTGATGGCCCGGCTGAACGGCATCCCCTCCGACGACGTCGCGCAGTGGCGGCTGGCCCTCGACCCGGGCGAGGTGGGCCGGGCCCGCCGCCTGGTCCGCGAGCGGCTGCTGCGCTGGGGCCTCCCGCACGCCGTGGAGACCGCCGAACTACTCGTCAGCGAGACCGTGACCAACGCGGTGGGCCATGCCCACACCCACCATGTGGTGCTGCGCCTGGTACGCACCGAGGCGCTGCTGTGCGAGGTCTCGGACGACGACCACGAGCTGCCCGCGCTGCTGAGCGCCGGTCCCGAGGATGAGTACGGGCGCGGGCTGCGGGTAGTGAGCGAGCTGGCCAGGGAGTGGGGCACGAGCCGGACACGGCAGGGCAAGACCGTCTGGTTCGAGCAGGCCCTGCCACGGACCGGCGTACGTGGGGAGCGGCGATGAGCGTGTCGGAGCGTTACCGGGAAGCGTGGGAGAGCTACTGGCGGGGCACCTCGGACGCGCCGGGGGAGGCCATCTGGGACGCCGACCCGTCGCTGAGCGCCGCCCGGGACGTCGACCGCCTGACCCCGCACGCCGACCTCTCCCTCCCCATCCTCGACCTGGGCTGCGGGAACGGCACCCAGACCCGCTATCTGGCCACCCGCTTCGGCCGCGCTCTGGGCGTCGACCTGTCCCACGCGGCGGTCGAGCACGCGCGCCGCGCCGATACGGCCGGGGCCGTCGCCGAGTTCCGGCAGCTGAGCCTCACCGACGCCGTGGCGGTGGGGGAGCTGCACGAGCGGATCGGCGACGCCAACGTCTATATGCGCGCCGTCATCCACCAGAGCGACGCACCCGACCGCCGCCTCGTCGCCGAAGCGGTGGCCACCCTGGTCGGCCACCGGGGCCGGGGCTTCGTCGCGGAGCTGACGGAGGAGTCCAAGACGACGCTGGCCCGCCTGGCCGAGAGCCCCGGCGGCCCGCCCCTCAAGCTCCGCCGCGTCTTCGACCACGGCCTGCGGCCCGCCGACGCGGGGACCACCGAGATCCCGGAGCTGCTGGTGGCGGCGGGGCTGCGGATCCTGGCCGAGGGGCCCACGGCGCTCGCCCAGACGGAGCAATGGGCCGACGGTTCACGGGTGGAGCTACCGGCCCGGTGGTTCGTGGTGGCCCGTGCGCCGGGGCCCGGAAGGGTTATCCACAGGGGTGGTTCGGCTCCCGAACACCGCGTAACGTAACGAACCATGAAGATCCTCATCAGCGCCGACATGGAGGGCGCCACCGGCGTGACCTGGCCGGGCGACTGCCTGCCCGGCACCCCGCAGTGGGAGCGTTTCCGGCGCCCGTTCACCTCCGATGTGAACGCGGCGGTGCTGGGGTTCTTCGACGGCGGCGCGGACGAGGTGCTCATCAACGAGGCGCACTGGTCCATGCGCAATCTGCTGCTGGAGGAGCTGGACCCGAGGGCGGAGCTGGTCACCGGGCGGCATAAGACGCTGAGCATGGTCGAGGGGGTGCAGCACGGCGATGTGGACGGGGTGGCGTTCATCGGGTACCACACCGGCGCGGGCACCGAGGGAGTCCTCGCGCACACCTATCTCCCCAACTCCGTGACCGGCGTCTGGGCGAACGGGGCCCGGGCGAGCGAGGGGCTGCTGAACTCGCTGGTGGTCGCCGAGTACGGGGTGCCGGTGGTGCTGATCACGGGTGACGACATGACGTGTCGGGACGCCAAGGGCTATGCGCCGGAGGCCCGGTGCGTCGCCGTCAAGGACTACGTCTCGCGGTACGCGGCGGTGTGCCGCACCCCCGCCCGTACCGCCGCCGACATCCGGGAGGCGGCGCGGGAGGCCGCCGTGCTGGCGGTGCGCCACGAGCCCCCGCACCGGGGGCCGTTCACCATCGAGCTGGAGTTCGACGCCGAGCATCTGGTGGGGGCGGCGAGCGTCGTACCGGGCGTGGAGCGCAGCGGTGAGCGGCGCGTCGCCTACACCTCACCGACCATGTACGAGGGGATCCGCTGCTTCAAGGCGGTCACGACCGTCGTATCGGCCGCGGTGGAGGAGCAGTATGGCTGACACGGCCCGCAGCAATATGGCTGACCCGTCCCGCCCATCCCGTCCGTCCCGTCCGGAGGCGATCGACGAGCTGGCGCTGGAGGAGGTGGTGCGGTTCACCTCCGAGCTGATCGCGATCGACACCACCAACCGTGGCGGAGGGGAGTGTTCGGAGCGCCCCGCCGCCGAGTACGTGGCGGAGATGCTCAGCGATGTGGACATCGACCCCACGCTGCTGGAGCGTTCGCCCGGGCGCACCAATGTGGTCGCCCGGATCGAGGGCACCGAGCCCGCCGCGCCCGCGCTGCTCGTCCACGGCCACCTCGACGTGGTGCCCGCCGAGCCTGCCGACTGGACCGTGCACCCCTTCTCCGGGGAGGTGCGCGACGGGGTGGTGTGGGGCCGGGGCGCCATCGACATGAAGAACATGGACGCGATGGTCCTCGCCGTCGTCCGGGCCTGGGCTCGGGCCGGGGTGCGGCCCCGGCGGGACATCGTGCTGGCCTTCACCGCCGACGAGGAGGACAGCGCCGCCTGGGGCTCCGGCTACCTCGCCGACCAGCACCCCGAGCTGTTCGAGGGCTGCACCGAGGGCATCAGCGAATCCGGCGCGTTCACCTTTCACGCCGGGCCCGGGCTGCGGCTCTACCCCATCGCGGCGGGGGAGCGCGGCACGGCCTGGCTGAGGCTCACCGCGCGCGGCCGGGCCGGTCACGGCTCGAAGGTCAACCGGGCCAACGCGGTCAGCCGCCTGGCCGCCGCCGTCGCCCGCATCGGCGACCACCGCTGGCCGGTCCGGCTGACGCCCACCGTCAAGGCGGCGCTCACCGAGATCGCCGCCCTCCAGGACATCCCGGCCGATGTGGACGCGCCCGGCTTCGACGTCGACGAACTGCTCGCCAAGCTGGGCCCGGCCGCCGCCCTCATCGAGCCGACCGTGCGCAACAGCGCCAACCCGACGGTCCTGGAGGCCGGTTACAAGATCAATGTGATTCCCGGCAGCGCCTCCGCCTATGTGGACGGGCGGATGCTGCCCGGCGGCGAGGACGAGTTCCGGGACACCCTCGACCAGCTCACCGGCCCGGACGTGGACTGGGAGTTCCACCACCGCGAGGTCCCGCTCCAGGCCCCGGTCGGGCCCGAGGCGCCCACGTACGAGGCGATGTGCGCCGCCGTCCAGCGCTTCGACCCGGGCGGTCACGCCGTGCCGTACTGCATGTCGGGCGGCACCGACGCCAAGCAGTTCTCCCGGCTCGGCATCCGTGGCTACGGCTTCTCGCCGCTGCGGCTGCCCGAGGGCTTCGACTACCAGGCGCTCTACCACGGGGTGGACGAGCGGGTCCCGGTCGACGCCCTGCACTTCGGCGTCCGGGTGCTCGACCACTTCCTGCAGAGGGCGTGAGCGGGTGGTCCAGCAGGTGACGGCCACGGCCCCGTACGGGACCTGGCCCTCCCCGGTCGACGCCGCCCTCGCCGCCTCGCACGACGGCCACCCCGAGTACGTGGGCACGGTCGGGCGCGAGGTGTGGTGGACGGCGCCCCGCCCCGCCGAGGGCGGCCGCCGCGCCCTGATCCGGCGGCGGGCCGACGGCACCGAGGAGCCGGTGCTGCCCCCGCCGTGGAACGCGCGCAGCAAGGTCATGGGCTACGGCGGCACCCCCTGGGCCGCCGCCCCTCGCCCGTCCGGCGGCCCGCTCGTGGTGTTCGCGCACTTCGCCGACCAGCGGTTGTACGCGTACGAACCGGAAGCCCCCGCGCCCGCCCCGCCGCGCCCGCTGACCCCGGTGTCCACGGTCGGCGAGGGCCTGCGCTGGGCGGACCTGCGGCTCCATGTGGACCGGGGCGAAGTGTGGTGCGTCCTGGAGGAGTTCACGGGGGACCGGCCGACCGACGTACGGCGCGTCATCGCCGCCGTACCGCTGGACGGCTCGGCCGCCGAGGACCGCGCGGCAGTGCGCGAACTGACCGACGCCCGCCACGACTTCGTCACCGCCCCCCACCTCGCCCCGGACGGCCGCCGGGTCGCGTGGATCGCCTGGAACCACCCCGAAATGCCGTGGGACGGCACGGTGGCAATGGTCGCCGAGGCGGCGGATGACGGTCCGTTCCGGGGTGCCCGCGCGGTGCTGGGCGGGCCGGAGGAGTCCGTCGCCCAGATCGAGTGGGCCCCTGACGGCTCGCTCCTGGCCACGACCGACCGGACCGGCTGGTGGAACCTCCACCGGCTGCCGCCGCGAGACCCCGCGGCGGCGAGATCCGCCCCGCCCACCGGGCCAGCAGCCGGGGGCGGGGGAGGTGCCGTGCCCAGGTCGGGCCCGGCCGCCGGACCTGGCTCGGCCGTGGGGCCGGGTGCGGGTGCCGTGCCCGGTGCGGGCGCTGGGCCCGTCGCAGGTGTCGCGCCAGCGACAGGCGCTGGACAGGATGCAGCTGCCGGGGTCGAGGACGCGGCCGGGCCTGGGGCGGAGGCTGGGGCCCGGGAACTGTGCTCCCAGCAGGAGGAGTTCGGGGGGCCGTTGTGGAAGCTGGGGCATCGGTGGTTCGCGCCGTTGGACGGCGGGGGACTGGTCGCCGTGTTGCATGGGCGGGGGGCTCAGCGGCTCGGGATTCTCGACCCCGCGACCGGGGAGCTGGCCGATGTCGCCGGGCCGTGGACCGAGTGGGAGCCGACCCTTGCCGTGGACGGCACCCGGGTCGTCGGCGTGGCCGCGAGCCCGCGCAGTGGGCATGAGGTCGTGGAGCTGGACACCCGTACCGGCCACGCCCGCGTCATCGGCAACGCCCACACCGACCCCGTCGACCCCGCGTACTACCCGGAGCCGCAGGTCCGCACCTTCACCGGGGCGGACGGCCGGGAGATCCACGCCCACCTCTACCCGCCCCACAACCCCGGCCACACCGCGCCGCCCGGCGAGCTGCCGCCGTACGTGGTGTGGGCGCACGGCGGGCCCACCGGCCGTGCCCCGCTCGTGCTCGACCTGGAGATCGCGTACTTCACCTCGCGCGGCATCGGCGTCGCCGAGGTCAACTACGCCGGGTCCACCGGCTACGGCCGCGCCTACCGCGACCGGCTGTACGGGCAGTGGGGCGTGGCCGACGTGGAGGACTGCGCCGCCGTCGCCGGGGCGCTCGCCGACGAGGGCGTCGCCGACCGGGCCCGGCTGGCGATCCGCGGGGGCAGCGCGGGCGGCTGGACGGCGGCCGTGTCGCTCACCGCCACCGGGCTGTACGCGTGCGGCACGGTCATCTATCCGATCCTCGACCCCGCCGCCTGGGCCACCGGCGAAACCCATGACTTCGAGTCGCGGTACGCCGAGTCGCTGATCGGCCCGGTCGCCGAGGTCCCGGACCGCTACCGGGAGCGTTCGCCGCTGCACCGGGCCGACCGGATCACCGCGCCGTTCCTGCTGCTCCAGGGGCTGGACGACACGATCTGCCCGCCCGCGCAGTGCGAGCGGTTCCTGGCGGCGATGGCCGGGCGCGGGGTGCCGCACGCGTATATCGCCTTCGAGGGCGAGGGGCACGGCTTCCGCCGCGCCGACACCATGGTCCGCGCCCTGGAGGCCGAACTGTCCCTGTACGCCCACGCCTTCGGCCTGCCAGCGGACGGGCTGCCCGAGCTGGAGCTGCGCACATGACAGCGATAGCGTGAGCTGCGCTGAGATGCGCTTTGTGATCCGATACGCGAGCTGTTTCGCCATCATTCGTACTGGAGGAGCCAGTTGACACCCGCACGGGCCCCGCGCCTCGTCGGCCATGAGCCGCTGCCCACCGCCCTGGCCGGTGGGTGGCCGCAGGGCGGCGCGCCCGAGACCTGGCTGCTCAGCGTCTCGGCCTTCACCGCCGCCCTCGACGCCGCCGCACCCGCCAAGATCCTCGACGCCGAGGAGCGGGAGCGGGCGGGGCGGTTCCTGCGCGCCGAGGACCGGGAGCGGTATGCGGCGGCCCATATCGGGCTGCGGCAGCTGCTCGGCGGCTATCTGGGCGTGGACCCGGCCGCCGTGCCGTTCACCCGGGAGGACTGCCCCGGCTGCGGCGGTCCGCACGGCCGTCCCGCAGTGGTCGGCGCCCCGCTCCACTTCAATATGTCGCACGCCGGTGACCTGGTGCTCTTCGCCTTCGCCGGGACTCCGGTCGGGGTCGATGTGGAGAAGCTCCAGCCCGCCTCCGTGGTGAGCCAGGTGGCCCAGAGCCTGCACCCCAGGGAGCGTGCCGAGCTGGAGGCGCTGCCGGAGCAGGAGCGGCCCGCCGCCTTCGGCCGCTGCTGGACGCGCAAGGAGGCGTATCTGAAGGGCATCGGCACCGGGCTGTCCCAGGACCCGGCGAAGGATTACGTCGGCACCGCCCGGGAGCCGGTGCCGGTGGGCCCGTGGGCGCTGATCGACGTACCGGTGGAGTCCGGTTACGCGGCCGCGATGGCGCTGCGCGACCCCGGCCGGGAGGGGTAAGCCCGGCCGGGGAGATGCGTCAGGTCGCGGTCGGTGCGGGCACCGGGGCGGGGGCCTCGGTGTCGGCCCCGGCGCCGGTCCCGGCCGCCGGGCGGCGCAGCAGGTAGACCCCGACGACGGCGACCAGGGAGGCGGCGGAGAGCGCGTAGAGCCCGCCGTTGGTGCTGCCCGTGCTCTCCTCCAGGTAGCCGAAGAGCGTCGGGGCGACGAAGCCGCCCAGGTTGCCGAGGGAGTTGATGACGGCGAGCCCGGAGGCCGTGACCTTGAGGTCGAGGCTGGACTGGGCCAGCGGCCAGAAGAGGTTGGCGCCGCACTTGCTGCCGACGGCGGCCAGCGTGATGGCCGCGAGGCCGAACCACGGGGAGCCGAGCGTGGCCAGGAAGGTGCCGATGGCCGACAGCACCAGCACGATCGCGAGGTAGGGCCGCCGGTCCGGCATGCGGTCGGTGTAGCGGCTCATGGTGTACATGGTGACCACGGCGCAGATCCACGGGACGGCCGAGAGCAGCCCGACCTGGAAGGGCGAAAGCCCGCCGATGTCGTCGACCAGGCTCGGCAGCCAGAAGGTGATGGCGTAGCCGGTCAGCGCCATGGCGAAGAAGACGAGCGTGAGCAGCGCGACCTGCGGGTGGAGCACCAGCCGCAGCCGGGACACCTTGGGCTCGCGGCTGCGGGACGCCCGGTCGCGCTCGACCGCCGCGCTCAGGGCGGTCCGCTCCTCGGCGGTGAGCCAGCGGGCGTCGCCGATCTTGGAGACCAGGAAGAACGCGGCGATGAGGCCCACCACGATCGAGATGGCGCCCTCCATGGCGAACATCCAGCGCCACCCGGCGAAGCCGCCGAGCCCGTGCATTTCGAGGAGCGCGCCGCTGATCGGGCCGGTGACGATGTAGGCGGTCGCGGAGCCGCCGAGGAAGATGGCGCTGGCCCGGCCCCGGTAGGAGTTGGGCAGCCAGGTGGTGAAGTAGTACATGACGCCCGGGAAGAACCCCGCCTCCGCGATGCCGAGCAGGAAGCGCAGCACGTAGAAGGAGGTGACGCCGTGCATGAAGCACATGGCGAGCGTCACCGCGCCCCAGCTGATCATGATGCGGGTCAGCCAGACGCGGGCGCCGAAGCGCTCCATGAGCATGTTGCTCGGCACTTCGAAGATCGCGTAGCTGATGAAGAACAGCCCGGCGCCCAGTCCGTAGGCGGCGGCGCCGACTCCGATGTCGGCACTGAGGTCGTCCTGGACGAAGCCGACGTTGGTGCGGTCCATCTGATTGACGACCAGCATCAACACCAGCATCGGCATGACGCGCCGCAAGAACTTGCTCACCGCCCGGTCGACCAGCTCCGGGGCGGGCGGCGCCGCTTCCTGGCCGGGGGGTCCCTGCTGTGCCATGGTGCTCTCCTGGCGATATGTTCATCCCTGTGAACAGTCAACGAGTGGTGCGCAGGACCATACGGTTCTGCATGCACTCGGTCAATGGCCCGTGAAGCAACGATTCCGCAGTGCTGACCTGGCCTTCAGGTCTTCCGCCGAGTTCGATCGCGTCCGAAAAGTCAAGAGGGCCTTCGCGGGTGGCGTTCATGAATATGACCAAGTTGGTGTGGCACGGTCAAAGTCGGTGGCGCGGGAGCGGCCTCCGTACGATCATTGACCAATGCCCGATCACGCGTATCTCGCCGAGGGGGCCCGCGCGGCCATCCGGCCCCACCGGCGCGAGGACGGCGGCGAATTCGTCCGGCTCGCGCGGCAGAGCGCCGACTTCCACCGCCCCTGGCTGACGTTGCCCACGACCGACGGGGCGTACGAGGGCTTCATCGGTCAGCTGGAGCGGGAGGACCGGCGCGGCTTCCTGGTCTGCGTACGGGAGACCGGCGCGCTCGCCGGGTTCATCAACATCAACAACATCGTGCGCGGCGCGTTCCAGTGCGGCGCGATCGGCTACGGCGCCTTCCCGCCCGCCGCCGGGCACGGCTATATGTCCGAGGGGCTCGGGCTGGTGCTGCGGCAGGCCTTCGGGCCGCTCGGGCTGCACCGGATCGAGGTCAACATCCAGCCCGGCAACGAGGCGTCGACCGCGCTCGTGAAGCGGCACGGCTTCCGGCTGGAGGGCTTTTCGCCCGACTTCCTCTACATCGAGGGCGCGTGGCGCGACCACGACCGCTGGGCCATGACCAGCGACATGCTGGGGCCGGAGTGAATCTCCCGGCCGACGAACAGGAGGCGCCCCCGGCCTGATCCGGCCGAGGGCGCCTCACCAGGGGGTTCTCATGCGCCGGGGTTGCGGTCCACGTACTCGAAGATCGAGCCGTCCGGGTGGCGGGCGATGAGCATGCGGCCGGTGGGGGCGGGGATCGGGCCCGCGACGATCTGCGCGCCGACCGCCGTCAGATCGGCGATCGCCTCGTCCACGTCCTTCACCGCGATCGTCGCCGCGATCTTGCGGAGGATCTCCATCTCCGACTCCGGGCCGCTCATCAGAAAGAAGCAGCCGACCGCCGCGACCGAGACGCCGCCGCGCTGGAAGCGGGATGCCTCGGCGCCGGTGAGCCGTTCGTAGACGCTGATGGCGGAGTCCAGATCGTCGACGCAGACCCGCAGTGAAGTCCCCATGATGTCCATGCGGGCGAGCCTAGTTGAACCGCATGTCAGACGCGGCACAGGACCTCGCCGTGCAGGACGGCGAACCATCCGTCGGTCCGGCCGCCCCACTCCCGCCAGGCACTCGCGATGTCCCGTAGCTCCGCCTCGGTGGCGTGGCCGCCCTCCATCGCGCGCCGGGCGTACGAGGACGCCACCGTGCGGTCCGCCCACAGCCCGCTCCACCACGCCCGCTCCTCGGGGGTGGCGTAGCACCACGTACCGGCGGTCGAGGTGACGGCGGTGGCGGGGAAGCCCGCCTCCAGGGCCCAGGAGCGCAACTGGCGCCCGGCGTCCGGCTCGCCGCCGTTGGCGCGGGCGACCCGGCGGTAGAGATCCAGCCAGGTGTCCAGCCCGGGGACGCGCGGATACCAGGTCATGGCGGCGTAGTCGCTGTCGCGGGCCGCGACGATGCCGCCGGGTTCGCACACCCGCCGCATCTCGCGCAGCGCGCGCACCGGGTCGCCGACGTGCTGGAGCACCTGGTGGGCGTGGACGACGCTGAAGGAGTCGTCGGGGAAGTCCAGAGCGTGGACGTCGGCGACCGCGAAGCGGGTGTTCGTCAGCCCGCGCTCATCGGCGGCCGCCCGCGCCTGCTCCAGGATGGACGGCTCCGCGTCGACGCCCACGACCTCGCCCTGGGGCACCAGTTCGGCCAGATCGGCGGTGATGGTGCCGGGGCCGCAGCCGATGTCCAGGATGCGCATGGCGGGTTGGAGATGGCCGGTCAGATAGGCCGCCGAGTTGGCGGCGGTGCGCCAGGTGTGCGAGCGCAGCACCGACTCATGGTGTCCGTGGGTGTAGACGGCGTCGTTCGGCATGACGGAAACCCTACGCCGCCATCTCGCATCACGAGAAGAGTTGTCTTGCTATGTGGTCAAGCGATGCGCACGGGAAAGGCGGTGGGGAACGGCAACTTCCGTTCCCCACCGCCCCTTTGACGGCCTGGCCATGCGCCTCAGGCGGGCGCCCGATCCAGGTCCCGCATGCTCACCACGCCCACCGGGCGCCCCGCCCGGACCACCGGCAGCCGCCGCACCTCGTGCTGCCGCATCAGCGCGGCCGCCTCGGCGATCTCCTCGTCGGGGCCGATGGTCACCGGGTTCGGGGTGCAGATCAGATGGCAGCTGACCGTCAGCGGATCGACGCCGTCCGCGACCGCGCGCAGCGTGATGTCGCGGTCGGTGAGTACGCCCAGCAGCTCACCGTCGAGCGCCACCAGCACCCCGCCGATGTCGTGCGCGCGCATCATCTGCGCCGCTTCCACCAGCGAGGCGTCGGGGCGCACCGAGGCGACCTTCGGCGTCATGACGTCTTTCACGTACTGCGGCATATCGTTCGCCTTCTTCAGATCCGGGCACGGGACGGTCGGGCCATACGCTAGCCATGAGGCCTTACGCCTCGGTGCGCAGGCCGAGCGCGGAGACCACCTCCTGCACGGTGTGGAACGTTTCGTCGGCGGGCAGCTCCTCGGCCAGCGCGATCAGCTGGTCCGGTGCGTGCCGCTCGTGCAGTATGCGCAGCACGGCGCTCCGCCCCGCCGGGAACGTCGTACGGCCCAGATGGCGGGCGAACTCGAAGCGGATCGACTCCGCCTGGCCGGTCGCCCCCGGTGTGGGCACCGGCCCGGTCGTCACCTCCGGGTCGTCGTCGGCGGCGGGCTCCGGGTCGTGCCACTCCTCGACCCGGGTCGGATGGCCGGAACGGATCAGACCCTGAAGCTCCTGCTTCATCTCATCGTCCCGGTGCACGCTCACCCGGTTGCTGCCTCGCTGCATGTCGGTCCCCTTCCTACACGGGTCCGTGGTGCTCGTGGGATGGTCATGTCCCCGAGAGTTCACTGCGTTCCGCCGCCCCCGGTATGTCCTCCCTCCCGGCGGTCCGGGTCTTTCGTCCCTCCCGCGTACCCGTCACCACGACATCGACACAGGCCAGACGGCTGGCGTTGCGGAAGATTTCTTTCGCCGGTTCACGGTTTTACGGGCCTCCGGGCCGGGGACTCGACGGGTGGCCGAGCGGCCCGCAGGGAGTGAGGGCGGCGCCGGGCACGGGAGATCAGGGGCTCGTGCCCGGCGCCTCTGCGTGTCCGGCGCCTCTGCGTGCCCGCGCCGCGGACCTTATTAACGCGGCATGGCGCGGGTACCCGGCGCGCATGACTGACACCTCCGCGAACCCCATGGCGGACAATCCGCTGCTGGCCAGACACGGTGAGGCACTGGACCTGTTCACCGAGCGGGTGCACGCCGTACGGGCCGACCAGTGGGACGCCCCCACGCCCTGCACCGAGTGGACCGTGCGGGACCTGGTGAACCACCTGGCGGTCGAGCAGATGTGGGTGCCGTCGCTGCTGCGCGAGGGCGCGAGCGCGAGCGCGAGTGGCGAGGGCGATGTCCTGTCCGGCGATCAGCTCGGCGAGGATCCCGTCGCCACCTGGGACGCGGCCGCGGCCGTCGCCCGTACGGCCTTCCGCGAGCCGGGCGCGCTGGAGCGCACCGTCGCCCTCTCCTACGGCGCGAGCCCCGCCACCGAGTACTGCGCCCAGATGACCGCCGACGCGACGGTCCACGCCTGGGACCTGGCCCGGGCCATCGGCGCCGACGAGCGGCTCCCCAAGCCGCTCGTCGACTTCTCCGTCCGGGAGGTCGCGCCGTACGCGGCCGAGCTGGAGAAAAGCGGCCTGTTCGCGGCCCCGGTGGAACCCCCACCGGGCGCCGACGCCCAGACGAAGCTGCTGGCCCTGCTGGGCCGCGAGACGTAGCCCCGCTAGACGTAGCGCCAGGAGACGTAGCGCCACAAGACGTGGCGCCACCGCTTAGGGGCCGACTCCCGCCGGCACCGGACACTGGATCGGACATGGCTCACCGGTGGCGACCCCCGTGGCGTCCCCGAGGGAGACGAGAAGCAGGCGCAGCAGGTGGGAAAGCTGGTCCCGCTCTTCCGCGGTCATGCCTGCCACGAGCGCGCGTTCGTTCTCGATGTGTCCTTCGACGACCCGGTCGACCAGCTCCAGGCCCTCGGCCGTCAGGGTGATCTTCACCCTGCGCCGGTTGTGGGCGTCCGGCTCGCGCGTGAGCAGGCCCCGGTTCAGGAGCCGGGCGACGCGGTTGGTCATCGCCGCGGCTCCGATCATGCTGGCGGAGGCCAGCTCCTTGGAGCTGAGGGTGTACGGCGCACCGGCTCGCCGCAGTGTCGCGAGGACGTCGAATTCCCAGCTCTCCAGCCCTTCGGAGCGCAGGTAGTCGTCGACCTGCAGACCGGTCAGCCGGGCGGCACGGGACAGTCGCCCGATCACGCCCATCGGGGAGGCGTCGAGGTCTGGCCGGACGCGCTCCCACTGTTGCAGGATCACGTCGACGGCATCGGTCACGCCGGTGGGTTCGGAGGGCTTACCTGCCGTGGTCTCGCTCATGGCCAACTTGTCGTCGGCTGCCTGCCGCTCGTACGTCACGCGTCGGTTGCCCTCCGCTCCTTGATCGACCGAACCTCAACTTTGAGGTCGAATCATTCGACGCTAAATCTTCTGAAACTGAGCATACAACCCACTGAACGCGGGATGGCGCCCGACCGGTCGACTTCGGCCACGTACAGTTCGACAGCGAATTGTTTGACGTCGATGGCTGGAATCTGCTTACGTGTGAAGCGCATTGACCGGGGTGGCGACGTCCGTTTTGCGTCGTCCGCGTTGGCATGCCCACATCAAATCCATGCTCGCACCAGACATCACCGAACGTCCCCAACTCCACGAACACTTCAGCCCAGCCTGAGATGGAAGCCAGTTTTAGGAGTCACTTCGTCATGCCTGTGCGCATCCTCTCTCTCGTCGGCAGCCTCAGAGCCGGCTCGTTCAACCGACAGCTCGCCGAAGCCGCGGCCAAGGTGAGCCCTGACGGCGTGACCATTGAGATCGTCGAAGGGCTGGCCGAACTCCCTTACTACGACGAGGACATCGACCTCGGCGGCATCACCCCGCGCCCAGCCGTCGCCATGCGCCAAACCGTCGGCGAGGCGGACGCCCTCATGGTCTTCACCCCGGAGTACAACGGCACGACCTCGGCCGTTCTGAAGAACGCCCTCGACTGGCTCTCCCGCCCGTACGGCGCGAGCGCCCTGTCCGGCAAGCCGACGGTCGTACTGAGCGCGACATACGGCCAGTTCGGCGGCGTATGGGCGCAGGAAGAAGTCACCAAGGCGCTCGGCGTCGCCGGCGCCCAGGTGATCCCCGGCGAGGGAGTCGCCGTGGGCGGAACGCAGGAGCGCTTCGCCGACACCCACCCCGCCGATGACTCCGAGATCGCGATGCAGTTGCGCCGGGCGGTCATCAGCGCCGCCACGTCCGCCGGTCGGCCGGTCGGCCGATTGCAGGAGGCCTGACCGCATCGCTCTCGGAGTTCCGTGGCCTGCGGTGCGTCACGACGGCGTGTACCGGACCGCAGGCCACGGGCCCGCACGGTCCGCACCGGGCCGTGCACCTCGTGAGCATCACCACCACTGCCCCGGAGAGGCACAACCATGACAACCGACACCGGGACGAAAGCGCTCGAAGCGCCGTTCGCCCGTACCGTGGGGACCCTGGCCCCGATCGCGATCATCCTGGCCAGCCAGGCGTACGCCACGATCTCGCTGATCCCCAACTTCGCCTCGGCCTGGCACACCAGCGACGAGGGGGCCGCCTGGGCCACCACGTCCTTCGCCATCGCCTTCGCCTTCGGCTCGCTGCTCGCCGCGCCGCTCAGCCACCGGCTCGGCCGCAGGGGCGCCCTGGTGTGGTCGATCTCCGCGATGGCCGTGATCACGATGCTGGTGCCGTTCACCGAATCGCTGCTGTCCGGCTCGCTGGTCCGAGCGGTGCAGGGCGTCGCGGCAGGCGTCTTCTCCCCCGTGGTCTACGCCTACTTCGGCCAGCGGCTGCCCGCCTCCCGGCTCGCCACGGCGATCACCATCATCTCCTGTTCCCTGGGCGGTTGCCTGGTCGTCGGACAGGTCGCCGCCCAGCTGCTGGAGCCGGTCTTCGGCTGGCAGTCGCTCTTCTGGATCTCCGGCCCGCTGCTGGCGCTGTCGGCCGTGGCGGTGCACAAGGTGATGCTGCCCGACCTCCCCAGCCCCACCGCCGCCGAGGGCTCGCCCCAGAAGGCCGAACCGTCGGCCCCCGCGCCTCGCTCCGGTCTGCTGCGCATCGTCCCCTTCCTGGTGGGCGGCGTGATCTCGCTCGGCGGCATCACCTCCGCCTACACCGCGATCCAGCTGTACGGACCCTCCGGCCTGGCCGGTGACCACGACGCCATGCTGGGGCTGCGCGCCAGTGCCCTGCCCGCCCTGGTCCTCTCGGTGGTGCTGGCGCCCGTGCTCGCCCGCATCGTCCCCAAGTGGCGTGCCGCCGGGGCCCTCACGGTCTGCGGTATCGGTCTGGGCACCGCCGCGCTCCTGAACGACAGCGTGGTCGGCATGGGCGCCGCCATGTTCTTCACCATGCTCGCCTCCTCCAGCGCCACTCCGGCCCTGGTGCAGTCGACCGGTGCGGCGGCAGGGGCTGCCGCCGGTACCGCGCTCGCCGTCTTCAGCTTCGTGCTGAACCTGTGCGCCGGGCTGGGCGCGCAAGTACCGGCGATCTTCGGGGAATTCGTCCCCACGGCCCTCTTCCTCGCCGCCGCGTACCTGATCGCGGCCCTCGTCGTCACCCTGTTCGGGCCGACCGGCGCCCAGCCGCGCAAGGACAAGATCGCGGCCCGCGGGGTGCCCAGCGAGAAGGCCGAACCCGTCACCCAGCCCAGCTGAGTCACGTCACCGAACTTCGAGGAGATCCGCGATGACCGTCACTCTCCCCACCTCCGGCAGCACCGCCACCTCCGCTCCGCGCTCCCTGTGGGCGGACGAAACCCCGGACCTGGACGCCTACTTCGCGCGGATCGGCTACTCCGGCCCGCGCGAGGCGACCCTGGCGACCCTCACCGAACTGCACCGGCGCCATGTCGAAACCATCTGCTTCGAGTCGATCGACGTGGGGCTCGACATCCCCATACCGACCGGCATCTCGGGCATCCAGGAGAAACTCGTCCACCGTGGGCGAGGAGGCATGTGCCTGGAACACAACCTGCTGTTCGCGGCCGTCCTGGAGGCCCTGGGCTTCACCGTTCACCGGCACCTGGCCCGCGTCCGCCGAGGCAACACCACGGACGTCCGCTTCCGCTCGCACACCATGCTGACGGCGGAGGCCGAGGGGCGCACCTACCTCGTGGACGTCGGCTTCGGGGACGCGGGGCCGCTCCACCCCGTTCCCTTCGAGCACGAGGGGCAGTCCACCGTCGGCGACTGGACGTGGCAGGTGGTCAGGGAGTGCGAGGAGACCTGGGTGTTCCGCACGCTCAACGGGGACAGCTGGTTCGACGTCTACGCCTTCGGGCTGGAGACCCAGGCCCCGAGCGACTTCGTGGCGTCCTTCCACTACACCGCCACCCACCCCAAGTCCGTCTTCACCGGGCACATCGTGGCCCAGCGCGGTGACGACAAGTTCCGCCACGTCCTCCGCGACCGCGTGCTGCGGACGCAGCATCCGGACGGCTCCATCGACGAAGCCCATCTCACCGCGGACCAGGCGGTGGAGGAGTTGCGTGAGGGCTTCCGCGTCACCCTCTCCGACGAGGAAGCCGCCGCCGTACGGGCCTTCCTCGGGTGGCTTCCCGAGTGACCTGAGCGGCCCTCAAGCGGTCGAGGTCTGGTCGAGGTCTGGTCGAGGCCGGGACGGTCCGTCCGTCCCGGCCTCGACAGGCCGGGTCAGAGGCGGGCCGGGGGGCGGGTCCAGTGGCGGTGGGCGGCCAGGGCTTCGGCGAAGGCCCGGGTGAACTCCTCGCTCGCCGCGCCCGTCGTCGTATCGGTGACCACGCCCCAGTCCGCGCAGACGTGCCCGTGCCCGGCGGACAGGTGAAGGCCGTCGGGACTGAGCGCGGCGAGGAGGCCGACGCCGGAGCCGAGCGCGCCGATGGGCTTGCCGTGGCGGTAGGCGTCGCGGACGAAGCGCATGGCGGCCTCGTCGGCGGCCAGGTCCGGGGTGCCGGGGGGCCCGCCGGGCAGCAGGACGGCGTCGTAGAGGACGGAGGCGACGGTGGGCAGGGCGCGGTCCACCGCGCAGCCGTTGCCGTCGCTGCCGCGCACCTTGCCGTCGTGGGCCGCGAGCGCCTCGACGACGGCGCCCTCGGCGGTCAGCGCCTCCCGGGCCTGGGTGAGTTGTACGACGTCCACGCCATCCGTGACCAGCACCGCGACGGTGCGGGTGCGGATGGAGTGGTCGCCGCCCAGGTTGTCCAGGCTGAGGGCGGGCGAGGCGACGGGCTTGTGGTTGTCGGGGCCGGGGACCGGGTTGGCGATGCCGATGCCCTCGGCGACCGACGTGGCCAGGCCGTAATCGACGTGGGCCAGTTCCTCGACCGTACGCTCGCGCACCCGCACCGCGCCCACCTTGCCCAGTTCGAAGCGGAAGGCGGCGACGATGTGCTCGCGCTCCCAGTCGCTCATGCTGTTCCAGAACATGGCGGCCTGGCTGTAGAAGTCCTTGAAGCTGGGGCTGCGCTTGCGGATCTTGTCGCCGTCGACCCGCTCCGCGTAGTGCGAGTACGCGTAGCCGTCCGCTCCGGCGATGGCCGGGCAGCCGCCGCCGAGCGAATTGGGGGAGTAGTTGGTGCCCCGGTGGATCTCGCTCTGGTGGTAGCCGTCGCGGTGGTTGGTACGGACCGGCGCGACCGGCTGGTTGACCGGGATATGGGCGAAGTTGGGGCCGCCGAGCCGGATCAGCTGGGTGTCCAGGTACGAGAAGTTGCGGGCCTGGAGCAGCGGGTCGTTGGTGAAGTCGATGCCGGGCACGACGTTGGCGGTGTGGAAGGCGACCTGTTCGGTCTCGGCGAAGTAGTTGTGCGGGTTGCGGTCCAGGACCATGCGGCCGATGGGCCGGACGGGCACCTGCTCCTCCGGTATGAGCTTCGTGGCGTCGAGCAGGTCGAAGTCGAAGTTGAACTCATCCTCCTCCGGCACCAGCTGGACGCCCAGCTCCCACTCCGGGTACTCGCCCGCCTCGATCGCGTCCCACAGATCACGCCGGTTGAAGTCCGGGTCCCGGCCCATGCACTCCTGGGCCTCGTCCCACACCAGCGAGTGCACGCCGAGCTTGGGCTTCCAGTGGAACTTCACGAACGTGCCCTTGCCGCGCGCGTCCACGAAGCGGAACGTGTGCACGCCGAAGCCCTGCATCATCCGGTAGCTGCGCGGGATCGCCCGGTCCGACATCAGCCACATCATCATGTGCATGGTCTCGGGCTGCAGGGAGACGAAGTCCCACAGGGTGTCGTGCGCGGAGGCGCCGGTGGGGATGTCGTTCTGCGGTTCGGGTTTCACCGCGTGCACGAAGTCGGGGAACTTGATGCCGTCCTGGATGAAGAAGACCGGCATGTTGTTGCCGACCAGGTCGTAGTTCCCCTCCGAGGTGTAGAACTTCGTGGCGAAGCCGCGGACGTCGCGCACGGTGTCGGCCGAGCCGCGCGGCCCCTGCACGGTGGAGAACCGTACGAAGACGGGCGTGCGCACGGACGGGTCCTGCAGAAAGGCGGCCTTGGTGAACTCCGCGCAGGACTCGTACGGCTCGAAGTACCCATACGCGCCCGCCCCGCGCGCGTGCACCACCCGCTCCGGGATCCGCTCATGGTCGAAGTGCGTGAGCTTCTCGCGGAAGTGGAAGTCCTCCATCAGCGTGGGGCCGCGCTCGCCCGCCGCGAGGGAGTCGTCGGTGTGGTCGACCGCCACCCCCTGATCGGTGGTCAGCGGCCCTTCGACGGGGTCGGCGGCCAGGTGCGCTTCGCGCTGCCGCTCCTTGCGGTCCGGCTGCTGGGTCATCACGCGGCTCCCTTGTGTTTCGAGCCCGACGCCTTCGCGAACTCCTCCAGGAACGCTTCGTCGAACGCCTTGAGGTCGTCCGGCCTACGGCTGGTGATCAGGGCGTTCGGCCCGCCCTCGCAGATCTTGACCTGCTCGTCCACCCAGACACCGCCCGCGTTGGTGATGTCGGTGCGCACGCTGGGGAACGAGGTGAGGGTACGGCCGCGTACGACATCGGCCTCGACCAGCGTCCAGGGGGCGTGGCAGATGGCGGCGACCGGCTTCCCCGCGTCGAAGAAGCCCTTGACGAACGCGACCGCCCGCTTGTCCAGGCGCAGCAGGTCGGGATTGGCGACGCCGCCGGGCAGCACCAGACCGTCGTACTCGTCCACGCGCGCGTCCTTCACCGTCTGGTCGACCTCGAAGGTGTCGGCCTTGTCGAGGTGGTGGAACGCCTGGACGCGGCCGGACGCGGTGGACACCAGCCGGGGCGTGCCGCCGGCGTCGCGGACCGCCTGCCACGGATCGGTGAGTTCGACCTGCTCAACGCCCTCGGGGGCGACGAGAAAGGCGACCATCATGGTGTTCACGTCCTTCCGGTGTCCGTAGTACGTACGTCATCCGTCGTCGGTCTTCTTGTCCCGGTGCGACGACCGGTGGGGCAGGAATTCCTGCATCTTCGCCTTCAGGCCCTGGCGGACCATGCCGGTGCGGTCCGGGTCGCCCTTGACCATCGATTCGAGCGTGGACTCCATCTGCTCCCAGGTCGCGTGCGGCGGGATCGGTGGTACGGCCGGGTCGGTCAGGAACTCGACGCACACCGGGCCGTCCGCGGCCAGTGCCTCGCGCCAGGCGGGTTCGACCTGTTCGGGCTTCTCCACCCGGATGCCCCGGAGGCCGAGCGATTCGGCGAACCGCGCCGAGGACACGTCCGGGATCTCCTGGGAGGGCAGGAACTGGGGCGCGCCGCCCATCGCCCGCATCTCCCAGGTCACCTGGTTGAGGTCCTGGTTGTTCCAGACGGCGACGATCAGCCGTGGGTCGTCCCATGTGTGGCGGTACTTGGCCGCGGTGATCAGCTCCGCCATGCCGTTCATCTGCATCGCGCCGTCCCCGACGAGCGCCACCACGGGCCGGTCCGGCTGGGCGAACTTGGCGCCGATCGCGTACGGCACGCCGCTGCCCATCGTGGCCAGGGTGCCGGACAGGGAGCCGCGCATCCGGCCGCGCATCCGGATGTGGCGGGCGTACCAGTTGGCGACGGAGCCGGAGTCGCAGGTGAGGATGGTGTCGTCGGGGAGCAGCGGGCTCAGGCAGTGGGCCACGTACTCGGGGTTGATGGGGTCGGCGGACACCTCGGCGCGCCGTTCCATCACCTCGTCCCAGCGCTGGACGCCCTCGATGATCTGGTCCTGCCAGTCGCGGGACTCCTTGCGGCGCAGCATGGGCAGCAGCCGCAGCAGCGTCTCGCGGGCGTCCCCGACGAGGTTGACCTCGTACGGGTAGCGCATCCCGATCATGTGCGGATCGAGGTCCACCTGCACGCCGCGGACCTTGCCGAACTCCGGCAGGAACTGGGTGTACGGGAAGCTGGAGCCGATCGTCAGCAGGGTGTCGCAGTCGCGCATCAGCTCGTACGAGGGGCGGGTGCCCAGCAGCCCTATGGGACCGGTGACGTACGGCAGGTCGTCGCTGAGCACATCCAGCCCGAGGAGCGCCTTGGCGATGCCCGCGCCGAGTGTGTCGGCCACCTGCCGCACCTCGCCGCGCGCCCCGGAGGCGCCCTGGCCGACCAGGATGGCGACCCGCTCGCCCGCGTTCAGCACCTCGGCGGCGCGCTCCAGCGCGCTGCTGGAGGGCACCGCGGACCAGCCGCTGCGGTCCAGGCTGGAGGGCACCATCTTGAACTCGTGGGTGGGCGGGGTGTATTCGAGGTCCTGGACGTCCGCCGGGATGATCACGGCGGTGGGGGCGCGCCGGGCGTAGGCGGTGCGGATGGCCCGGTCCAGGACGTTCGGCAGCTGCTCGGGGACGGTCACGGTCTCCAGGAAGTCGGAGGCGACGTCCTTGTAGAGGCTGTGCAGGTCGACTTCCTGCTGGTACGAGCCGCCCATCGCGCTGCGGTGGGTCTGGCCGACGAGCGCCACCACCGGGACGTGGTCCAGCTTGGCGTCGTAGAGCCCGTTCAGCAGGTGGATGGCGCCCGGCCCGGAGGTCGCCGCGCAGACGCCGAGCCGTCCGCTGAACTTGGCGTAGCCGACCGCCTGGAAGGCCGCCATCTCCTCGTGCCGGGCCTGGATGAACCGTGGTTCGTTCTCCGCCCGCCCCCAGGCGGCGAGCAGTCCGTTGATGCCGTCGCCGGGGTAGCCGTAGACATGCTCGACGCCCCACTCGCGCAGCCGGGCGAGGACATAGTCGGCGACTGTGGTGGTCATGTCGGTCACTCACTCCTCATGGGGGTGCTCGGAATCGCTGATGCGGGAGGGCGGGGCAGGCCGGGGCAGGGCAGGGCGGGGCTCAACCGGCCAGCTGCGGCAGCACCTTGGTGCGGTAGAAGTCGAAGAAGCCGCGCTGGTCGGGGCCGATCTGGTTGACGTAGACGGTGTCGAACCCGGCCTCGGCGTACGCGGACAGCGCGCCGATATGGGCGTCCACGTCGTCGCCGCAGGTCACCTTGCGGGCCGTCCGCTCGGGCGTGACGAGTTCGGCGGCCTGCTCGAAGTGGGCCGGGGTGGGCAGCGTCGTCAGCAGCTGGCCGGGCAGCGACTCGACGGCCCACAGCCGGTGCGCGGTGCGCAGCGCCTCGTCGGCGTCCGGGCCCCAGCACACTTTCAGGCCGCCGCGTACGGGCTTGTGGTTGCCGCTGGCGCCGCTGCCGCGCCGGAACCGCTCCACCAGCTCCGCGTCCGGGGACATGGTGATGAAGCCGTCGCCGACCCGGCCGGCCAGCGCGCTGGCGGCCTCCCCGGACGCGGCGATGTCGATGGGCACCGGCTCGTCGGGGACCGTGAACAGCCGGGCGTTCTCCACCGTGTAGTGCTTGCCGTGGTGGTTGACCCGGCGCCCCTCGAACAGCTGGCGCATCACCATCACGGCCTCTTCCAGCATCTCCAGCCGGATCGGGGCCGGGGGCCAGCGGTCGCCCAGCACATGCTCGTTGAGGGCCTCACCGCTGCCCACGCCCAGCCGGAACCGGCCCTCCAGCAGGACCGCGCTGGTCGCCGCCGCCTGGGCGACGACGGCGGGGTGGACGCGGAAGGTGGGGCAGGTGACGGCGGTCTGCACGGGCAGCGAGGTGGCCTGCGCCAGCGCGCCGATCACCGACCAGACGAACGAGGCCTGGCCCTGGGCCTCGTTCCAGGGGTGGTAGTGGTCGGATATCCACAGCGAGGTGAACCCCGCCTGTTCCGCCATCCGCGCCTGCTCGATCAGCTCGGCGGGACCGTGTTCCTCGGCGGCCAGGAAGTAGCCGTACTCGGTCATCGGACCCTCCTTGAGCGCGGATGCGGTGGCACGAGTAACCGGCGCGCAGGGAAGAAAACACGGGAGGGAATCTTGTTCGGCGAGCAGCGTGTGCCCTTTTTGTCGGATTTACTCCCGCGGTGACACACCATAGCCCACATGGGGGACGGCCGCAGGGTGGACCTCAGGCCTCCCGGACCCGGGGGCGGCTGAGGGCCAGGGCGATGTGGCGGGAGACCCGGTCCGCCGCCCCCGCCTCGGCCATCTCGAAGGCGCTCCGCCCGCCCGTACGGAACAGCGTGAGCGCGCCGAGCACCGGGGACGTGGGGGAGACCCGCAGCGGGATGCAGAGCAGCGAGGTGACCTCCTCCCGGACGAGCACGGGCGCGCCCGTGGCGTCCCGCCCGAAGGCGTTCGCGTCGGGCGGGCTCACCCGCAGGGCCGACACCCCGTCGTCCAGCGCGTCGACCACCAGCGGGCAGTCGGCCGGGTCCTGCGCGGTCAGCGACGCCGTACGGTCCCCGGCCGCCTCCGGCGGGCCGAGGGCCACCATCCGGTGCGGCGCTTCGCCGCCGTCCGGGGCCAGGTCGGCGATCACCCAGTCCGCGAACCGGCCGTGCAGCAGCTCCACCGCCCGCCCGAGCACATCCTCCGGGCCGCCGCCCGCGAGGGTGACCCGCAGCAGCGCCGTCGCCATGTCGTCGACCAGGTCCAGCAGCGCGGCGTGGCGCGTCACCTCGGCCAGATCCGGCTGCGCGGCGGCCCTCGGCGCCGGGAGGGTGGCCGAGGAGGCGGTCGCCGGGACGCCCCGGTCCGGCTGGAACGCGGCCAGCACCGCGGGCTGCGGCTCGCCCGGCGGGCGCAGCGCCGCCAGCGTCACCCGCACCGAGCCGTCCGCCCCCGGCTGCGACAGACGCACCGTCAGACTGCGCCCGCCCTCCCCGCGCGCCACGGCCGCGACCTGCGAACGCAGCGCCGCCTGGCCGTCGCGGCGCAGCGACGAGGTCAGGGGGCGGCCGGTGGCGTACCCGGCGCGGGTGTTGAACAGCTGGGTCGCGGCGAAGTTCATACGCCGTACGACGGACTCCCGGTCCAGCAGAACGACGGGGATCGGCAGGCGCTGGAACAGGGCGCGCAGCAGCTGCTGTTCATGCGGGTCGGCCCGGCCTCCCGGAGGGACCCGGCTGGCCGCGGCCAGCTCCTCGTACCCCGGCCACAGCACGTCCACCACGTGCTGAAGCTCGAAAAGAGCGGCGTCCAGCAAGGACAGCCGCTCCTGCGAGGGCAGTGCCCTCGCCGTTCGCAATTCGTCGACACGTCTGCGGAAATCCGTGAGTTCCGCACCAAAATCCTGCGCCCGGGGCATGCGCACACGGTAGCCGGACCAGCTGTCCCGTGCCGGTCCGGTGTTGTTTTCCGCGCAAGGCAGCGGGAAGCCGAACGAAACAGGACCTCCACTGTCCTACCGATGGAAAGGACCGGAATCGGCGATGCCGGAACGCTCGTACAGCCGTCCGCAGTGTCAGACCGATGCCCCCTCGCTCGGCCGGGGCCTCGCGGAGCTGGCGGAACAGGCCGCCTCGTGCACTCCGGCCAGCTGCGGGGCCACCGCCACCGCGCTCCTTCCCCAGGACGCGCCCGGCGGCGTGGAGGACGACCGGACGACCGCCGCCACCCACCCCGATCTGTCGGCGCTGGTGTCGGTGCAGCTGCTGTCGGGCGAGGGCCCGATCCTGGCCGCCCTGGACACCGGCCGCCCGGCCGGCGCCGACGATCTGCTGCACGATCCGCGCTGGCCCAGCTTCCGGGCACGGGCGCTGGACGCGGGGGTGCGGTCCAGCGCGACGCTGCCGTTCGCATGCGACGGGCTGTCGGTGACCATCTCCGTCTACGGGCTGCGCCCCGGCCCCCTGGAGAAGGCGGCCCAGGGCGCCACCGAGCTGCTCGGCGACCTCACCACCGAGAGCCTGGCCAAGGACCGCCTCTACCAGGCCGCCCTCGTCCAGGTGGACCAGCTGGACGCGGCGCTGCGGTCGCGCCCGGTGGTGGACCAGGCGTGCGGGATCGTGATGTACGTACTGGGCTGCGACGCCGACCGCGCGTTCGACCTGCTGCGCCGGACCTCGCAGCGGACGAACCGGAAGCTGGTGGAGCTGGCCGAGACGGTCGTACGGACCCGTGGCCGAGGCCTGGAGCGCCAGCTGATCGCCCTGAGCCAGGACTGAGGCTCCAGTCGGCTGATCATCTCGGGGTGTCGTCCCCCGCCGCCGCCACCGCGGATCTGCGAAGGTGGACAGCGTCGGCACACAGGTGCACGCACGGGCACGCGCGTGCCCACACGAAAGGTGTGGACGAATGCGACGGCAGTGGACCGCACCGGCCCCGGCCGACCGGGACGACGGCGGCCTGCCGGTCCTCCCGGAGCTGGCCGCGTGCTTCGCGGCGGCCGCGGACCGGGCCGTGCCGGAGCCGGTCGGCGGCTCCGCCGACCTGCGCACGGCCGCCTGCGGCTACTGGGCGCGGCGCGGGCTGTGGACCGACCCGGCGCATGTGGTGGCCGCCCCCGGCGCCGAGCCGCTGCTGCTCGCGCTGCTCGCCTCGGCCCCCGGCGGCGACGTCCTGCTGCCCCGCCCCTGCGCCGCCTGGTACGAGCCGCTGGTGCGGCTGCTGGACCGGCGCGGCCACCACGCCCCGGTCCCGGCCGAGTGCGGCGGGCTGCCCGATCCGTTCGCGCTGCTGGAGACCGTCCGCCGGGTCCGGGCCGAGGGCGGGGTGCCGAGCGTCCTGCTGCTGTCCGTAGCCGACGACCCGACCGGCACCGTGGCCCCGCCCGAGCTGCTGCACGAGGTGTGCGAGGCGGCGGCGGCCGAGGGGCTGCTGATCGTGAGCGACGAGACCTGGCGGGACACCGTGCACCATCCGCACGGCACGGTGCTGCTGAGCCCGGCCGAGATGGCACCTGAGGACGTGGTCGTGCTCACCGACCTCGCGGGCGCCTTCACCCCGGTCGGCTGGCCCGCCGCGGTGGCCCGGTTCCCGGCCACCGAGCGCGGGGACGAGCTGCGCTCCCGGGTGCTGTCCACGCTGACCGCCGTACGGGCCGGGCTGCCCGCGCCCGTCTCCGCGGCCGCCGCGTACGCGCTCACCGAGCCCGAGCCGGTCCGTACCCGGATGGCCGCCGCGGCCCGCGCGCATGGGGCGGTGGCGGCCGCGGCGTACCGGTCGCTGACCGCCGTCGGCGCGCTGTGCCGCCCGCCGCAGGCCGGGCGTCATCTGTACGCGGACCTCGACGAGCTGCGCGGGGTGCTGGCCGCCCGCTCGCTCACCGACTCGGTGGAGGTGGAGCGCGAGCTGGCCCGGCGGCTCGGCCCGGCGGTGGCGGGCGGCCACCGGTTCGGCGACCCGCCGCACACCCTGCGGGTCCGGCTGTCGACGCTGCCGCTGCTCGGGGCCTCCGACGCGCTGCGGCTCGCCGCGCTGGCCGCCCAGGACCCGCTGGAACTTCCCTCCGTGGCAGAGGAGTTGACCGCCTTCGAAGCGGCCTTCCGGGACCTCGTCCGGGCCGGGACGCCGTGAGAGGCCGACCGCGAAGGGAGCGCACCCCATGACCGACCAGGCTGGACCCACCGAAGCGGGCGAGGGCCACGGCACGTCCCGGCTGCCGCTCCCGGCCCGCGCGTCCCGTCCGGCTCGCGTCGCGGCCCCGCCGCTGCCCGCCCCGCGCCCGCTCGGCGAGGTCCGCACCTGGCCGAGGTCGTTCGTCCACCGGCTCACCTCCCCGCTGCCCGGAGTGCGCGCGCTCGCCCGGCTGGCCCGCGAGGGGCGGCTGCGGCCGCCGCTGGAGACGCTGCGCCAGATCCCGGAGCTGCCCTTCGCGCCGGGCCCGCTGCCCGCGACCGGCCCCGCGCAGACGGCGCTGACCTGGGCGGGGCACGCGAGTTGGGTGCTGCGGATCGGCGGGCTGACCGTGCTCACCGACCCGGTCTGGGCGCGCCGGATCCTCGGCACCCCGCCCCGGGTCACCCCGCCCGGGGTGCGCTGGGAGGATCTGCCGCCCGTCGACGCGGTCGTCATCAGCCACAACCACTACGACCACCTCGACGCGCCCACCCTCAAGCGGCTGCCCCGGGCCACGCCGCTGTTCGTCCCGGCCGGTCTCGCCGGGTGGTTCCGGGCGCGCCGGTTCACCCGGGTGACCGAGCTGGACTGGTGGGAGGCGGCCGAACTGCCGGGTGCGGGCGGCCCGGTCCGCTTCGACTTCGTCCCCGCGCACCACTGGAGCAAGCGCACCCTGACGGACACCTGCCGCTCGCTGTGGGGCGGATGGGTCGTCACCGCGCCCGACGGGCAGCGGGTGTACTTCGCGGGCGACACGGGCTACGGCCACTGGTTCCGGGAGATCGGCCACCGCTACCCGGGCATCGACCTGGCGCTGCTGCCGATCGGCGCGTACGACCCGCGCTGGATGCTGCGGGCGGTGCACACCGATCCCGATGAGGCCGTACGGGCGTATCTGGACCTCGGGGCGCGGACGCTCGTGCCCATGCACTGGTCGACGTTCCTGCTCTCCGCCGAACCGCCGCTGGAGCCCCTGCACCGGGTCCGCGCCGCCTTCGAGGCGACCGGCCGCCCCCGCGAGGAGCTGTGGGACCTGCCGGTCGGCGGCTCCCGGGTACTGGAGTAGCGACGGCAGGTGCGTTACGGGCGTACGTAACTAGGCGGGGCATAAGTGGCGAGTGGTGAAAGTCGCTCATAACTTCCTGTTCATGCGCACATTCAAGCTTCGCCACCTCGCGGTCGCCACGGCCGCCCTCGCCATCGGAATGACCCAGCTGCCGGGCGCCCACGCCGCTCCGGCCCCCACCGTGCACACCGTGAAGCCGGGCCAGTCGATCCAGGCCGCGGTGAAGGCGGCCCAGCCCGGCGACACCATCCAGCTGCGGGCCGGTGTCTACCGGGAGAACGTCCAGATCACCAAGAGCCTGACCCTGCGCGGCGTCGGCCGGACGACCGTCCTCACCGCGCCCGACAAGGCCTCGGCCAACGCCTGCGGCAAGGCCGGACACGGCATCTGCGTCACCGGTACGGCCCAGCGCCGGGTCAAGAATGTCCGGATCCGCTCGCTGACCGTCACCGGCTTCCCCAAGAACGGCATCTGGGGCTCGCAGACCGTCCGGATGGACGTACGCAACACCCTCGCCGAGAAGAACGGACAGCAGGGCATCGGCCAGCAGCTGTCCACCCGCGGGTCCTTCCTCCGCAACATCTCCCGCAACAACAAGGAATCGGGCATCTTCCTCGCGAACACCGTCGACGCCGAGGGCGGCGCCACCGACGCCAAGGGCACCCGGGTCGCCGAGAACCGGCTGACCGGCAACCGGATCGGCGTCGTGGTGCGCAGGCTGCGGAACCTGACCGTCGAGCAGAACACCGTCACCGGCAACTGCGGCGGCGTGTTCGTCGTGGGGGACGAGTCCAAGCCGCGTGCCGGGGACCTGACGGTGGCCCACAACGCCGTCCAGGCGAACAACGCCTACTGCGCGCCCAACGCCCGGCTGCCGTTCATCCAGGGCGCGGGCATCGTGCTCACCGGCACCGACACCACCCGGGTGACCGGCAACCAGGTGCACAACAACGTCGGCACCTCGCCCATGTCCGGCGGCATCGTGCTGTTCAAGAGCGTCGTCGGCGTCGCCAACAGCAAGAACACCATCAGCCGCAACGTGATGACCGGCAACAAGCCCGCCGACGTGGCCGACCGGGACAAGGGCCCCGGCAACACCTTCACCGGCAACGTCTGCACGCTGTCGGTGCCCACCGGCCGGTGCTGAGATGACCACCACCGCCACCCCTGCCCCCGACAGCACGGCCGCGCCCGAGGCGGCCATGCGGCTGCGGGAGATCGCCTTCGGCGCCGCCCGGGCCGCCGCCGTACGCGCCGCCGCAAGGCTGCGCGTCGCCGACGCGCTGGGGGAGGAGCCCACCTCCATCGGCGAACTCGCCGCCACGGTGGACGCCGAACCCGACCCGCTGTGCCGTCTGCTGCGCGCCCTGGCCAGCTGCGGGATCTTCGCCGAGACCGACGACGGCCGCTTCGTCCACACCGACATGTCCCGGCTGCTGCGCGAGGACGCCCCGCGCAGTCTGCGCGCCATCTCCCTGTGGTGCACCGAGCCGTGGACCTGGGAGGTCTGGCCGAGGCTCGACCGGGCGGTGCGCTCCGGCGGCATCGTCTTCAACGACCTCTACGGCAAGGACTTCTTCGCCTATCTCCACGAGGACGCGCCCGAGTCGGCCAAGATCTTCGACCGGGCGATGACGACCTCCAGCAGGCAGTCCGCGGCCGATGTCGCGGCCTTCGTCGACCTCGACGGCATCAAGGAGGTCGCCGACATCGGCGGCGGCCAGGGCCATGTGCTGGCCAGCCTCCTGGAGAAGCGCCCCGATCTGCGCGGCACCCTGCTGGACCTGCCGCAGGTGGTGGCGGGCGCCGACCCCCGGCTGCGGGACGGCGGGGCGCTGGCCGACCGGGCCACGCTGGTGCCGGGCGACTGCCGCCGGGAGATCCCGGTCCAGGCCGATCTCTACATCATCAAGAACATCCTCGAATGGAACGACGAGAACACCCGCCGCACCCTCGCCAATGTGGTCGCGGCCGCGCGGCCGGGCGCCCGGGTCCTCGTCATCGAGAACCTCATCGACAACAGCCGCTCCTCGTTCACCACGGCCATGGACCTGTTCCTGCTGCTCAACGTGGGCGGCCGCAAGCACACCACGGACAGCCTGGTGGCGCGGATGACCGAGGCCGGGCTGAACGTCACCGAGAGCCGTCCCGTCAACTCGTACCTGCACGCCATCGACAGCACGGTGCCCGGCTAGCCGCCGGTGCCCGGAACGCGACGAAGGTGCCCGCACCCGCGGGCACCTTCGCTGTTTCCCGGCGTATTCGGTCTGTGGGGGCCTCAGGCCCAGCGGAACGAGGTGAGGTGGGCGAACGCCACCACGTTCGCCGTGTAGTCCTTCGCGGTGTGGTCGTACGCACCGCCACAGGTGATCACGCGCAGCTGGGCGTCGTTGGTGTCCCCGTACACCTGCCGGTCGGGGAAGTCCTTCTTCTTGTACGTCCGCACCTTGTCGACGACGAACGTGGCGAGGATGCCGTCGTCGCGGGCCACGGTCACCTTGCTGCCCGCTTTCAGGGTGTTGAGCATGGAGAACACCGCGGGGCCGGTCTTGGTGTCCACGTGCCCGGCCACGATGGCGTTGCCGCGCTCACCGGGGGAGGGGCCGGCCTTGTACCAGCCGACGAGGTTGTTGTCGGTGTCGGGCGGCGGGATCAGCGTGCCCTGGCGGTTGAGCGACAGAGCCGTGAACGGGGCGCCCACCCCGATCGAGGGGATGTCCAGCCGGTTCGGGGCCGACCGAGGCAGCGCGGGCCCGGGCCGGGAGGCGGGCTTGGCCGCCGGTGACGGCACGTCGGGCCGGTCCGCCGGGGGCACCTCCGCCGTCTCCGGCTGCGTATCCGTGTCGGAGGCGGTGGCCGCGGGCGTGGCCGGTGCCACCGGGGAGGACTGGGAGGACGCGTCGACCGAGTTGTAGATGAGGAAGACACCGATGAGCGCCGCCGCCGCGGCCCATCGGAGCGTGCGGGTGTTGCTGTCGCGGGTGTTGCCGTCAGTACCGCCCTGCTTGCCCTGTTTGCCCATGCGGGTGTTCGCCTTTCTCACAGCGCCCGTCCGTGGCGCTGCCGTGGCACCTCCGCCGAAGCGAGCGGTGGTGCCACGGCAGCACGGGGTGAATCAGAAGCGTCAGGCTCAGATCGCGGTGCCGGACGGCTTGCGGCGACGCAGGGCGTAGGCGCCGGCGCCGAGCCCACCGAGGAGCAGAACCGAACCGGCGGCCATGCCGCTGCCCGTGGTGGCCATGCCGCCACCACCGGTGTGGACGCCACCCTTCGGCTTCTCGTGGCTCTTCCAGGACCCGCCGTCCCAGTCGCCCTTCTTGTCCGACCAGTCCTCGTGGTGGCGGGGGTCCTCGTCCTTGCCCTTGGACGGGTCGCTGCTGGACCAGTCGTCCTCGTGGTGGCGGGGGTCCTCGTCCTTGCCCTTGGACGGGTCGCTGCCGGACCAGTCGTCCTCGTGGTGGCGGGGGTCCTCGTCCTTGCCCT
>NZ_JBSFGE010000017.1:0-67331 GCF_053596435.1 Streptomyces sp. NPDC001700 | reverse complement strand
TGGACGGGTCGCTGCCGGACCAGTCGTCCTCGTGGTGGCGGGGGTCCTCGTCCTTGCCCTTCGGCTCTTCCTTCCCGTGCTCTTCTTCCTTCGGGTCCTTGTCCTTGTCCTTCCAGGAGCTGCCGCTCTGACCGTAGCCGTCCTCGGAGGACTCCTGGCTGCTCGAGTACCCGCCGTGACCGCCCGGGTCCGAGACGTCGGCAGCGAACGCGGCGGCGGGGGCGCCCAGGGTCAGGGTGGCGGCGATCGCCGCCCCGGCGAAGAGTGCGCGAGTAGATCGCATGAGTCATTCCTTCCGGCACCGGCGCGATTACTGACTATTTGCCAGACAAAGGGATCGCGTCGGCGTCTTAACCACCGTCAGCGAAGAGTGGCCCCGCTGCCACCTGACGCGGCCAGCAAATCGGACGGATGTAAGCCCTCCGGGTGGAGTTCCGACCCTTGATCACTCTTATGCCGCGCGAACGGGCTGATGGTCATTCACCTGATTGTCCGACAGGCTTTTCGGGACGTCAGGACGGATTCTCCTGTAACGCCGGAACCGGCTTCCGCGTGATGCGGCAGCCGGTTCGAATACAGCCGTCAGATTGAAATCGGGCCGGGCGCTCGCCCGGCCCGGTCCCTCAGCGCTCCCAGCGGTAGAACTCGTTCGCCATGGCGTCCTTCGGCTCACGCCAGGTCGCCGGGTCGTAGGCCTGTACGTACGCCGAGAGGCGTTCGCTGATGGCGCGGAACTCCGGATGGCCGGCCACTCGCGCGACCTCGGGTCCCGGCGGTTGGTCGGCCTCGATCAGATGCAGATACACATCGCCGAACTGGAACAGACTCCGACCGCGCACACCTATCAGATGCGGCAGTTCCCCATGGCGGTCCGACTCGTCGAAGACGGCGGCTATGTCCTGCGCCGCATTCTCCTTCATCCGGGCCACGATCAGTTCACGGTGCATTTTCCTCACGCCCCCACCCGCGCGCGGGCGCGCTGCTCGATCTTGTCCCGGATCAGCTCCATCTGGATTTTGGAGTTTCGGTTGATGTGCTCGGTCATTCCGGCGTCGTCGACCGGCGCTTCCGGCTTCATCTCGAAGTCCTGGGTCCAGCGCATCCGCGTGCCCTCGGACTCCTCCTCGTATTCCCAGCGGATGTTCATGAAGGCGAACGGACCGGTCTCCACCCGGCGCGCCCAGACGGTCCGCACGTCGCGGGCCGTCTCGCGCTCGGAGACCCAGCTCCAGACCTTGCCGTTCTCGTCGGGGTGCATGGTCAGCCGGAAGGTGGTGGTGTCACCGTTCCGCTGGAGCACCTCCAGCGAGGCGTACTCGCTGAACAGGCTCGGCCAGTTCTCCAGGTCGTTCGTCATGTCCCACACGAGATCCAGAGGAGCCTTGATCAGGATCTCGTTGTCGGTGTGGCCGGTCATCTCATGCTCCCGTCGTGAGTGAGGTGTTGATGACGTCGAGGAAGTCGCCGGGGGTCTTGGCGCTCTCGGCGCCGGGCTCGATCGGGGTGCCGTAGTTGTTCTCCAGCTCGCCGACGATCGCGAGCAGACCGAGCGAGTCCAGCCCGTACTCCTCGAACGTGGAGTGGGGCCGGGTGCGCATCAGCTCCGGGTCGACGGTCAGTCCGGCGCAGCGCTTCATGAGCGAGGCCAGGTCCCCGTAGGACAGTTGACTGGGCATCAGATATCTCCTTCCGGGCCGCGGAGCACGAGCGCCGCGTTGCAACCCATGAGCCCCCGGCTCAGCACCAGCGCGGTCCGCGGCCGGGCGGCGCGGGAACTGCCGGTGACCAGGTCGAGGTCATGGCATACGTCGGTGACGTACGGGGTGGGCGGCACCACGCGGTGTTCCATGGCGAGCAGCGCGGCCGCCACGTCCAGCACCGGGGCCGCGCAGTACGCCCGGCCGAAACCGGTCTTCGGGGCGGTCACCGGCACCCGCCTGGCCTGGGCGCCGAGCGCGTCGGCGATGGCCAGGGCCTCGGCGCGGTCCGCCTCCGGGGTGCCGAGGGCGTCCGCGAACACCACGTCGATCTCCTCGGGGGCGCACCCGGCCTCGGCCAGCGCGACCCGGATGGCCTGCGCCAGGCCCTCCCGGGACCGCTCCCAGTTCGATGGGCCGGTGAAGGTCGCGCCGTGGCCGAGGATCCGCCCGCGCACCCGCGCCCCCCGGCGCAGCGCCGCGCCCTCCTCCTCGACGACGAGCATCCCGCCGCCCTCGCCCGGCGCGAAGCCGCAGGCGTCGGCGGTGAACGGCAGATAGGCCCGGCCCGCGTCCCGGGCCAGGCTCATCTCCTCGTACCCCAGCTGGCAGACCACCGAGTACGGGGCGAGCGGCGCCTCGGCGGCGCCCACCACGATCGCGTCCGCCCCGTGCCGGATCGACCGGCAGGCGTGCGCGAGCGCGTCCAGGCCGCCCGCCTCGTCGTTGGCCACCACCCCGCACGGGCCCTTGAACCCGCCCCGGATGGAGATCTGGCCGGTGCTGGCCGCGTAGAACCAGGCGATCGACTGGTACGGGCCCACATAGCGCGGCCCCTTGCCCCACAGCTGCTGCAGCTCGCGCTGGCCGAACTCGCCGCCGCCGGAGCCGGACGCGGTCACCACGCCCACCGCGTACGGCGACATGTCCTTGCGCGGCAGCCTCGCGTCGTCCAGCGCCAGCTCGGCGGCGGCCATCGCGAAGTGGGTGAAGCGGTCGGTCTGGACGAGATACCGCTCCTCGATCAGCGCACCCGGGTCGAAGCCGCGGACCTGGCCCGCGATCCGCAGCGGGGAGTCCTCGCAGCCCTCGCGGGTGAGCCGGTCGAGGAAGGTGATCCCCTCCCGTACGCCCTTCCAGAAGGCGTCCGTGCCCACGCCGTTGGGCGCCACGATCCCCATTCCGGTGATCGCCGCGCCCCGGACGTGCTTCTTGGCCTTGCTCGTCGTCTTCATGGTCGCGTTCATGTCGCACCCCCATGACTGAGCACCACCGCGGACTGGAAGCCGCCGAACCCGCTGCCCACCGAGAGCACATGGCGCAGCGGCAGGGAGCGGGCGGTGCGCGGTACGTAGTCCAGGTCGCACTCGGGGTCGGGATTCTCGTAGTTGGCCGTGGGCGGCACGACGCCGTGCGCGAGGGCCAGGGTGCAGGCCACGATCTCGATGGCCCCGATGGCGCCCAGCGAATGCCCCACCATGGATTTGATCGAACTCATCGGCGTCCGGTACGCGTGGTCGCCCAGCGAGCGCTTGACGGCGGCCGTCTCGTGGCGGTCGTTCTGCTGGGTGCCGGAGCCGTGCGCGTTGACGTAGTCGATGTCGGAGCTGTTGATCCGGGCGTGGCCCAGCGCGTGGTCGATGGCCTCGGACATCTCCAGGCCCTCCCGGGTCAGCCCGGTCATGTGGTACGCGTTGCCGTAGGTGGCGAACCCCTTGATCTCGCAGTAGATCCGGGCGCCCCGGGCGCGCGCGTGCTCCAGCTCCTCCAGGATGAGCACGGCGGCGCCCTCGCCCAGCACGAAGCCGTCGCGGCGCGCGTCGAACGGGCGCGACGCGTGCGCGGGGTCGTCGTTGTTGGCCGAGGTGGCCTTGATGGCGTCGAAACAGGCCACCGTGATGGGGGAGATGGGGGAGTCCGCCGCGCCCGCGACGCACACGTCGGCCCGGCCCTCCTCGATCGTCTGGAAGCCGTAGCCGATCGCGTCAAGACCGGAGGTGCAGCCCGTCGAGACGGTCTGCACCGGCCCCTGCGCCCCGATCAGCTCCGCCACTCCGGAGGCCAGCGCGCTGGGCGAGAACGCCCGGTGCAGATGCGGCCCGGCCCGCCGGTGGTCCACGTTCCACGAGTCGCCCTTGTTGCTGACCGCGACGTAGTCGTTCTCCAGCCGGGTGGTGCCGCCGACGGCGGTGCCCAGCGACACCCCCGTACGCCACTGGTCCTCGCCGCCGGTCGCGAGGCCCGCGTCCCGGGTGGCTTCCATGGAGGCCGCCAGCGCGAACTGCACGTACCGGTCGGAGCGTTCGGTCTGCTCCGTGGTCAGCCCGGCGGCCACCGGGTCGAAGTCGCATTCGGCGGCGATCCGCGAACGGAACCCCGCCGGGTCGAAGAGGGTGATGCCCCGCGTCGCCGTGCGCCCGGCGGTGAGCATGTCCCAGAAGGCCGGAACCCCCACGCCCCCCGGTGCGACCACGCCGAGCCCGGTGATCGCCACCCGTCGCGTCACGATGACGCCTCGGCAGGTTCGGTGGCCTCCGTGTCCACGTGTCCCAGCTCGGGACGGGGAGCCAGCGGGCCCAGATGGAAGACCATCCGGGCCTCGGTGTCACCGACGTTGCGGAAGCGGTGCCGCATGTCGCGGGGGATCAGCAGGCCCTGGTCGGGGCGCAGCTGATGCGCGGTCCCGTCCAGGTCCACCTCCAGGTCGCCGCAGACGACGAACACGAACTCCTCGGAGTACGGGTGGTAGTGCTCACCGATGCGCTCGCCCGGCCGCATGAGGGCCAGGCCCATGAAGCCGCTGGTGGCGCCCACCGTGCTCGGGGTGAGCATGGCGCGCAGATCGCCGCCGCGCCGGGTGTTGTGAGCGACGTCGGCGAGGTCGACGATGTGGGGGGACTGCGTGGTCATGATCGGTGCCTCCGGACATGGGACGTGACATGGGGTCATAAAGGGCGTGAGGGCCGTAAAGGAGGGGTGGGGAAGGTCAGTAGTCCGCCGCCCGGCGGTCGGTGACCGGCTCCATGTCGCAGTCCGCGAGGAACCGCCGCAGCCCGTCCTGGTGGGACAGGTCCCGGTCCTGGCCGCGTTCGACGAGGCGGGCCAGCACGGCCGCGGCACGCTTGCCGCCGACCCCGACCGCCAGCGCGGGGTCCTGGTCCAGCGGCGCCCGCATGTCGATCATCCGGACGACGAGGTCCTCTTGCTGGAAGATCGTGCTGCTCACCAGGGGCGTCGTGCCGGAGTTCATCGCCAGTTCGTCCTGGCGGGCCAGCAGCCGGGCCACGGCCGTGCCGGACCCCTCCCGGACCGGGTAGCACAGGGCGTGCCGCCGCAACGGGCCTGCGGGCGCGCCGCCGTTCGCCCCGTTGACCGCCGTCAGGTGGTGCACCACGGGAAGCGCGGCCCGGTAGAAGAACTCCCGTGCCGCGTCCGGGTCGTCCAGGTCGCGCGGCTCCTCCAGATACGGGTTGACGGCCGCCTCCACCGCACGCACCTCGGGCTGCCGGGACACATGGCGCAGCGCCGACACCAGGTCGCCCTTCACCTCGACGGCCCGGACGACCCGGTTGCCGGTCATGAACAGCGACGTCCGGCACAGCCGCGTGGCGTCGTCCACCCGCGTCTCCATCGGGGCGTAATCGGCCAGGATCGCCGCCACGTCCTTCTCCGAACCGGGCTTCACGGTGAACGTCAGGCCGTGCCGGACCAGTCCGTCGCCGATCCTCGGCGCGGCCTGCAGCCGTCCCCGGGCCATCGTCGTCCCGCGGTCGCCCCGGGGCTCGGTCTCCCGCAGGATGCCGAACCGCAGCGACCGGGTGTCCTCCACGCAGCCGTGCATGGGCTTGACCATCTCCCGGTGCGCTTCGCTGTCCACCCAGGCGAGGAACGGCGGGGCGCTCTCCCACTCGCTGGTGATCAGCCACTTGGAGGGATCCTCGATCGACTGGCACAACTGGTCGCTGAGATGCCCCGGAACCGAGGCCACCTGCTGGCACAGCTCGTCATACGCGCGCAGAAAACGCTCCTCGGCACCGCTGCGCACATCCAGCAGCAGCACCACGCGCAGCCGCGAATCGGCCAGTGAGGACTGCGAGGACCGCGTGGTCATGGTTGGTGTCGTGGTGGGCTGTGGAGTCTGGGGCAGGGTGCTCATATTCCACTCCTCCTAGGGGGATGCGTCCTTCCTTGGATGCGCCGCCCGTCAGACCGATCGTGGGGCGCTCCCACGTATGGCGCGAGATTTGTGAGCCATCTGAGGGAACGCCTGGTCAGAGCCCCGAACGGGGCTGGAAACAGCGGGCATAGCTGCAAGATGAATCGTCTTGCCGACACTGCGACACGCGTGCCCGTCCTCATCGCGGGAGGCTCTCTGGTGGGCCTGTCCGCCTCACTGTTCCTGGGCCGTCTGGAGATCGGCCACCTGCTCGTCGAGAAGCATCCGCGGACCTCCCACCACCCGCGCGGGCGGGGGAACAACATCCGCACGATGGAGCTGTACCGCACCGCCGGAGTGGAGTCCGCGATCCGCGAGGCGGCGGCCGTCCTGGCCGACAACCACGGCATCATGCAGACCCCGTCGCTCGCCGGAGAGGAGCACAACTGGCTCTTCCGGGACATCGACCCGGGCGGCAAGGCCGCCCGCCTCAGCCCCTCCGCCTGGTGTCTGTGCAGCCAGAACGACCTCGAACCGGTCCTGGTGAAAGCCGCCCAGGACCTCGGCGGCGACCTCCGCTTCGGCTCCGAGCTGCTCTCCTTCGAGCAGGACGCCGACGGGGTCACCGCCGTCATCCTGGACCGCCGCACCGAGACCCGCTCCACCGTCCGCGCCGACTACCTCATCGCCGCCGATGGCCCCCGCAGCCCGGTGCGCGAGGCGCTCGGCATCGGCCAGAGCGGACACGGCGAGCTGTTCCACAACGTGTCCATCACCTTCCGCGCCAAGCGCCTCGCCGACGTGGTCGGCGACCGCCGCTTCATCGCCTGCTACCTCACCAACCCCGAGGCCGACGGGGCGCTCCTGCCCGTCGACAACCAGGAGCAGTGGGTCTTCCACGCCCCCTGGCACCCCGAGCGCGGCGAAACCCTGGAGGAGTTCACCGACGAGCGCTGCGCCCAGCACATCCGCACCGCCGTCGGCATGCCCGACCTTGAGGTCGAGATCACCGGAAAGGCGCCCTGGCACGCGGCCGAGCGGGTGGCCGACGCCTATGGCTCAGGCCGGGTCTTCCTCGCCGGGGACTCCGCCCACGAGATGTCCCCGACCGGCGCCTTCGGTTCCAACACCGGCATCCAGGACGCCCACAACCTGGCCTGGAAGCTCGCCGCCGTCCTCGGCGGCTGGGCCGGGCCCGGGTTGCTGGAGACGTACGGCACCGAGCGGCAGCCCGTCGCCCAGGCCACCAGCGCCCGCGCCGCCTCCCGCTCGGCCGAGCACAGCCACCCCGGCTACTCCGCCCCGCCCACCGCGGGCCCGCAGAGCAACGTGATGGCCGTCGCCATGGGCTACCGCTACGTGAACGGCGCGGTCCTCGGCACCGACCCCGCGGGCCCCGCCGTCCCCGACCGCTTCGAGATCTCCGCCGAGCCGGGTGGCCGCGCGCCCCACATGTGGGTCCACCGCTGCGGGGTCCGGCTCTCCACCCTCGACCTGTACGAGCGCACCTGCGTGCTGCTCACCGGCCCGGGCGGCGCCGCCTGGCACGAGGCGGGCCGCCGCGCCGCCGACGCCCTCGGCGTCCCCCTCGACTGCTACCGCGTCGGCACGGAGCCGGACCACGAACTGGCCCCCGAGCCGGGCACCGACTGGTCCGAACTCCACGGCACGGCCCCCGACGGCGCGGTCCTGGTCCGCCCCGACGGCTTCGTAGCCTGGCGAGCGGAACGCGCCGCGTCCGACCCGTACGCCCTGCTGACGGAGGTGTTGCGGGAGGTTCTGCGCTTGGGCAGCTGACCCTGGGCCCGCCCGGGAACCCCGCCCCGGGCGGGGTTTCCCCCACCCCGCCCCTTCCCGAAACCGGGGGATACCCCCGGCCCCCGCCTTCGGGCGCCCCAGACCTGCGGCGGGGGCCAAATCCGGCCGGTCCGGCGTCCCCGGACCCGCAGTCGACGGCGAATCTGCACCAAATCCAGCCGGGCCAGCGTCCCCGGACCGGGTGCCGAGGCCGGATCCGCACCAAATCCAGCCCGCTCGGTGGCACCCCGAACCCGCGGCCGAGGCCGGATCCGCACGACATCCGGCCCGCCCCGCGTCCCCGGGCCGGGGGCCGAGGGCGAATCTGCACCAAATCCGGCCGGTCCGGCGTCCCCGGACCCGCAGTCGACGGCGAATCTGCACCAAATCAAGCCCCTCCGGCGATTGAGGAGCGGGGTCCGGGGCGGAGCCCCGGCGGGGGTGTGGGGGCGGAGCCCCCGCGAATCAGCGCCGCAGCCGACGCCACACCCCAGGGGCCACCGCGATCGCCACAGTCAGGAGCACGGCGGCCACCACCCCCTCCCACGGCTCGCGGAACACCGACCCACCCACCACCCCGATCACCTGATACGTCCCGGCCCACGCCAGCGCCGCAGGCCCCGCCCCCCGCGCAAACCTCCGCAGCGGCCAGCTGGCCAGCAGACACGCCAGCATCACCGGGATACGGCCCGCCGGGACCAGCCGGGACAGCACCAGCACCGCCACCCCGTGCTCGGTGAGCTTCGTCCGCGCCTGATCCAGCCGCTCCGGCGCCGCGTGGTCGTGGATGCGCTCCAGCCACCGCGAGCCGCCTCTGGACCGCACACCGCGCCGCCCCAGCCAGTACAGCGCGAGGTCCCCGAGGAACGCGGCCAGCGCGGCCACGCAGAAGCTGAACAGCAGCGAGAAGGGCGAGGACTGGTGGACGGCCACCACGGCCGCCGAGCTGACCACCGCCCCCGTCGGTACCACCGGCACCAGCGACCCCAGCACCACCAGCAGGAACAGCGACGGATAGCCCACCGCCTGCTGGGTGGACTCGGCGGGCAGCCGCGCCAATTCACCTATCACCTGGCGGGCTCCAGCCGCACGCACTCCCCGTGCCGCAGCCGGTGCACCGAGGCGTCGGGGGCCAGCCGCCCCGCGTGCCGGACGAAGTCGTCCCCGGGCGCGTGGAACTCGTGCGGCCGCACCGCGTCCAGGCCGATCGGCCAGTACGTCCCGTAGTGCACCGGCACCGCGCTGCGCGCCCCCAGCCGGGCCAGCGCCTGGGCCGCGCGGCCCGCGTCGAGGTGGCCGTGGCCCAGGTACGGGCCCCAGCCGCCGACCGGCAGCAGCGCCACGTCGCACGGGCCGACCGCGTCCGCCATCGCGTCGAACAGCCCGGTGTCGCCCGCGAAGTACGTGGTGGCCTCGCCGCGCAGCACGTACCCGAGCGCGGGCGCCCGGTGCGGCCCGAACGGCAGGCGGCGGCCGTCGTGGGCGGCGGGCACGGCCCGGATCCGTACGTCGCCGACCGACACCTCGTCTCCCGGCCGCACCTCGGTGACCCGCAGCCCGCCCGCCGAGGCCACCCGCCGCAGCCCCGGCACGGCCCGCCCGGCGCCGTACGGCACGATCAGCCGGGTGCCGGGCCACAGCCGGGCCAGCGAGCCGAGGTGCAGATGGTCGGCGTGCAGATGCGAGACGAGCGCGACATCGGCCACCGCCGCGTCCGGCGGCGGCACGGGCCCGCGGCGGCGGCGCAGATGGGCCAGGCGGCGTACGAAGAGGGGATCGGTCAGGACCCGTACGCCGGAGTCCCGCACGGTCGCGGTGGCATGCCCCCACCAGGTGATCTCCACCGACACGCGGTGCCTCCCGTCGCGCACGTACCACACCGTCCGGTCCGATCCTCTCACCCCAGGATCACCCCAGGCTCACCCCAGGATCAGCCCGGGATCAGCCCAGGATCAGCACCAGCTCACCGATCTCCTGCCCCCGCGCGGCCGCGTACGCCCGTTCCTCCCGGGTCACCCGGAACCCGCACTTCTCCAGCACCCGCAGCGAGCCCGCGTTGTCGGCGGCGACCCGGGCGTACAAGGGGCGCAGCGGCATCTCCTCCAGGAAGGCCGCGAGCGCACGCGTGGCGATCCCCTTGCCCCAGTGCTCGCGCCCGATCCAGTAGCCGACGGACGGATCGCCGTACTGCGCGAACCCCAGCACGTTCCCGGCCACCCGCCCGTCGTACAGCACCGTCCGCTTCACCACGGTGTCGTCGCCGAGGATCCGGTCCCAGCGCTCGTCGAAGGCGCTCCGGTCGTCGGGGTTGTCCGCGGTGAAGGCCGCCATCCGGCTGGCCTCCGCGTCCCGGTGGTAGTCGAAGAAGACCGCGAGGTCGTCCCGGTTCACCGCACGCAGCCGCACCCTGGGTCCGCTCATGCCCTCAAGTCTGCACCGAGGGCCGTCGCCCCGGCCCGTCACCAGCGAAATCAAGTGCTACCGTCACGGAAATGACCGCCGACGCTCCCCGCGACAGCACCGTCTCACGTGCGACAGACCGCCCCGGGGACCCCTCTCCCTTCGCTCTCGGCCTGCTGCTGCGCCGCGCGCACGCGCACGCGGCGGCGTTGATGGCGGAGGCGCTGCGCCCGCTCGGCATCGAGCTGCGGCACTTCTCCGTGCTGATCGAGCTGGTCAACCAAGGCCCCACCGTGCAGCGGGACTTGGTGACGGCGACGGGGTCGGACAAGGCGGGCATCATGCGGATCGTGGACGACCTGGAGCGCAAGGGGCTGGCCGTCCGCAAGTCCGTACCGGGGGACCGGCGGGTGCGGGCGGTGGAGATCACGCAGCAGGGCCTCGACCTCTACGACGCGGCCCATGTGGCGGCGGAGCCGCTGGCCGAGCGGCTGGTCGCCGACCTGGGCCCCGGCGAGCCGGGGCAGCTGACGGATCTGCTGACCCGGCTCGCCCACCCCGCCGCCGACGGAACCTAGACGCACCTCATACGGCCTTCGTGGCCAGCCGCTCCGCGAGCGCCTTGGCCTTGGTGGCCGCGTCCTGGAAGGCGCGCTCGCGGGACGCCTCGTAGAGGGGGATCAGCCCGGACATGGCCGGGTTGCGGGGCGCCATGGTGAGTTCCGGGACGATGAAGTCGAGGTCCAGACCGAGGGTGCCCTGGAGGACGGCCTCCAGGTAGTTCTGTACGAAGTCGAAGCCCTCGCGCGGGGTGCCCGGCGCGTACGAACCGCCACGGCTGGCGATGACGGTGACCGGGGTGCCCTGGGCCGAAGGGGTCTCGCCCGCGGTGCGGCCGAGCAGAAGCACGTTGTCCAGCCACGCCTTGAGGGTCGAGGGGATCGAGAAGTTGTGCATGGGCGCGCCGATCAGGACGGCGTCCGCCCGCTCCAGCTCCTCGATGAGCGTGATGCGCGCGGCGAACGCGGCGGACTGCTCCGGGGTGTGCTCGGACGCGTCGGCGTAACCGGCGGACCAGGCGTCGGCGGTGATGTGCGGGACCGGGTGGGCGGCGACGTCGCGGTAGATCACGGTGCCCTCCGGGTGCTGCTCCTCCCAGGCCTGGCGGAAGGCGGCCGCGACCGAACGGGACGAGGACGCCTCGCCGGGGAGCACGGACGAGTCGATGTGCAACAGCGTGACCATGAGGTTTCTCCTGATGAGAGGGGTACGAGAGCTGTAGTCTCGCACGAGACTGTATCGAATGATACGGTTGTGAGCGTAACGAAGCGTGAGGGAAGCCGAACGACTGGGAGGCAGGCGATCGTGGACGTCTATGAGGCGGTCACCACCCGACGAGCGGTGCGCGGATTCACCGACCGGCCCGTCCCACGGGAGGCGCTGGAGCGCGTGCTGTCCGCCGCCGCGTGGGCACCGTCCGGGTCGAACATCCAGCCGTGGCACGCCTACGTGGTGACCGGCGCGCCGCTGGCCGAGCTGAAGAAGCGCGCCGGTGAGCGGCTGGCCACGGGCGACCCCTGGGACGAGGCGGAGTACACGCAGTACCCGCCCGCGCTGAAATCCCCGTACCGCGAGCGCCGAGCCGCCTTCGGCGAGCAGCGCTACGGCGCCCTCGGCATTCCGCGCGAGGACATCGAGGCACGTCAGCGGGCCGCCTCCGCGAACTGGGACTGCTTCGGCGCGCCCGCCGCCCTGTTCTGCTACATCGACCGCGACCAGGGCCCGGCCCAGTGGTCCGACGTCGGGATGTATCTGCAGACCGTCATGGTGCTGCTCCGTGCCGAAGGGCTGCACAGCTGCCCGCAAATGGCGTGGGCGAAATTCCACCGGACCGTCGCGGAGGTCCTGTCGCCCCCGGATGAGCTGATGCTCTTCTGCGGTATGTCGATCGGATTCGAGGACGTGGCGGTGGATGACGTCCGCACGGGCCGGGCGCCGCTCGGCGAGACGGTCACGTTCGCCGGGGATTAGCGCGGGATTAGCGCGGGTCGTCATGGCCAGAAGGCCGCTCCGGTCTTTACTTATGACCCATGCCGAGCAAAAAGCCACCATTCGAAGCGTGGAAGACGGCGCTGACCACGCTGCAGACGGCAACGCCGCCATTCGTCCCGGAAGGGGCGCACGTGATGACCGTCCTCGTCGAATATCCCCCGGGTGATCCCGGCACCCCTCCGCACCGGCATTCCGGTCCCGCGTTCGGATACCTGCTCGAAGGGGAGATGCTCTTCGAGCTGGAAGGCGAGCCGGAGCGGGTGATCAGGGCCGGAGAGACGTTCTGGGAGCCGGGCGGCGATGTCATCCACTACCAGGACGGGAACAACCGAACGGATTCCTGGAGCCGTTTTCTCGTGACGATGATGTGCGCACCGGATCAGCCCATGCTGACTCTGGTGGACGACGAGGAACTGGCCCAGCGCACGGACCGGCGCGCCCCGCGCCCTGCCCGACCCTGAAACGAAGGTGACCATGAAGATCGCAGTTCTCGGCGGTACCGGCCTCATCGGATCGAAGGTCGTGAAGAAACTGAACGCGGCGGGCCATGAGGCCGTGGCGTGTTCGCCCTCCACCGGGGTCGATATCGTCACCGGAAAGGGCCTGGAACAGGCGGTGGCCGGTGCCGACACCGTCGTCAACCTGACGAATTCCCCGACCTTCGACGCCGCCTCCACGGCCTTCTTCCAGACCTCGATGGACAACCTCCTGGCCGCCGCCCAGAAGGGCGGGGTGCGGCACGTCGTCATTCTCTCGATCGTCGGCGCGGAAAAGGTGACCGAGCTGGACTACTTCCAGGCCAAGGTCCTCCAGGAAGACGTCCTCAAGGCCGGGCCGGTCCCGTATTCGATCGTCCGCGCCACCCAGTTCATGGAATTCATGGACGCGGTCCTGTCCTGGACCACCGAGGGCGACACCGTCCGCCTGCCCGCCACGCCGATCCAGCCGATCGCCGCGCAGGACGTCGCCGACGCCGTCTCCGAGGTCGCCGTCGGCGCCCCGCTGAACGGCACCCGCGACATCGGCGGGCCCGACGTCTTCACCCTCGACGAACTCGGTCGGGTCACCGTGGACGCCCGCTCCGACGGCCGCACCGTCGTCCTCGACGACACCGCGGGCATGTACGCCGCCGTCCGCGGCGACGTCCTCACCACCAAGGGCGACGCCCGCCTCGCCCCCACCCACTACACCGACTGGCTCACCGCCTGAGCCGCCGGGCGCCCGGCCGCTTCGTGTCGGCCGCCGCGTTCGGCGGCCGACATGACGTACGGGCGGGCCGCTACTTCGTCCAGTAGCGCACGTTCCGGAAGCGGGCCTCGGCCTTGCCCGAACCGTGGTGGTAGACGCCGTTCTTGAAGTAGCGGGTGGCCTCTCCGCGGTCGTCGGCGGTCAGGACCAGCTTGTCGTCCGCGTAGACCTGGATCGTTCCGGCGGTCGCGTCGTGGGCGACCTTGAGGTTCCACCAGGTGTTGTAGATCCCGGTCTTGATGGTCTCGTTCGTATAGCGCTTGAGCGTGCCGCCGTTCGCGCTGGACGCCCGGAACATGATGTCGGTGGCGGGGGTCCCGGACGGGCGCTTGGTGCGCAGGATCTGCATGATGTCCGCGCCGTTGGTGCCGGACGGGATGTACACATCGGCGTCCCACATCCGCTTGCCCGAGGTGTAGTCGTTCTTCCAGCGCATCTCGGTGCGCGGATTGGTCGAATTGCCTTCCTCGAAGGGCTTGTCGGTGGAGTTCACCCACATGGTGTGGGTCTTGGTGCCGGAGTTGTAGCTGTAGCGGTCGCTGAGATCCAGGTCGTACGGCTTCTGCATGCTGTACGTGTACGTCTTCTCCGTCCACCCGTCGGTCGGATCGGCGGCGGCCTCCGCGCCGTGCGCGGTGGCGGTCCCCGTCAGCGCGGCCATGAGCGCGCCGACGGCGACGCCCACTCTGGCCCTCGTGCGTAACGCGGGCATGTGCCCACCTCCAGTCGTCATGCGGTCGTCATGGTCCGGACCAGGCGTCAACGTAGGCCAGGGTCGATGACGTGTCCATATCAATGAACGCACCGCTTCTGTCGATCTGAGTCGTCGGGCATTCAGAACTGAATTGGGTCGCTTGCGCCCGGAACCTCTCGGTCAGTACACCGAGTTGCTTGGCAAATGCGGAGTGTTAGGGTCCACTGCGGGTAAAGATCATCTTCTTGTGCCCCGACAGTTGCGACCGGCCGTTGCTGTCGTTCTCTCTCCCGCTCCTATGGATGGATGGCGCCTTCATGTCTATGCCGTTCGACCCGACCACTGCCGGCCAGGACGGCCGACAGCCGCAGCTGAGCCTGGCCACGGCTGCCGCGCGGAATCTGGCGAGTACGACCAAGACCCCGCCGCAGATGCAGGGCATCTCCTCGCGGTGGCTGCTGCGCCTGCTGCCGTGGGTGCAGGTCTCCGGAGGCGCGTACCGGGTGAACCGCCGACTCACGCACACCCTCGGCGACGGCCGGGTCGAGTTCGTCGCCACCGGCGAGGACGTCCGGGTCATTCCCGCCGAGCTGCGCGAGCTGCCGCCGCTGCGGGACTTCACGGACGAGCAGGCCCTGGGCGCGCTGGCGGAGCGGTTCGAGCAGCGGGAGGTGGCCGCCGGCGAGACCATAGTGGAGTCGGGCCGCCCGGCCGACGAGGTCGTTCTCATCGCGCACGGCAAGGGCAACAAGCTGGGCACCGGCAAGTACGGCGACCCGACCGTCCTCGGTGTGCTCGCGGACGGCGACTACGTCGGCGAGGGGATGCTGACCGGCTCGGCCGGCGAGTGGGAGTTCACGGTGCGCGCGGTGACGGCGTGCACCGTCCTGAGCCTGCCCCGGGCGGCCTTCGAGGAGGTCCAGGGCCGCTCGGAAGGGCTGCGCACGCACCTGGAGGCGCTCCGCTCCGTCGCTCGCCCGCCGCAGAACAAGCAGGGAGAGGCCGCCATCGACCTGGCCTCCGGGCACGAGGGCGAGTTGTCCCTGCCCGGCACTTTCGTCGACTACGAGCTGAGCCCCCGCGAGTACGAGCTGAGCGTCGCCCAGACCGTGCTCCGCGTGCACAGCCGCGTCGCCGACCTCTACAACGATCCCATGAACCAGGTGGAGCAGCAGCTCCGTCTCACGGTCGAGGCACTGCGCGAGCGCCAGGAACACGAGCTGGTCAACAACCGTGACTTCGGTCTCCTCCACAACGCCGACCTGAAGCAGCGCATCCGTACCCACAGCGGCCCGCCCACCCCCGACGACCTCGACGAGCTGATCTCGCGGCGGCGCAAGACCCAGTTCCTGCTGGCCCACCCGAAGGCGATCGCGGCCTTCGGCCGGGAGTGCAACAAGCGCGGGCTCTACCCGCAGGGCGGGGAGCTGGAGGGCCACCAGGTGCCGGCCTGGCGCGGCATCCCGATCCTGCCCTGCAACAAGATCCCGGTCAGCTCCACCGGCACCAGCTCCATCCTGGCCATGCGCACGGGCGAGGAGGACCAGGGCGTCGTCGGTCTCCACCAGACCGGCATCCCCGACGAGATCGAGCCCGGCCTCAACGCCCGCTTCATGAGCATCGATGAGAAAGCGATCATCTCCTACCTGGTCAGTACCTACTACTCTGCGGCGGTACTCGTCCCGGACGCGCTCGGCATCCTCGAAGACGTCGAAATCGGTCACTACGGGGACTAGAGATGCCCGGCGGATCAGGGTGCGCGCCCCCGGGTGATCCGCCGGACACGGCTTGATCGCACGCTTCGCATTCAGGAAAGGGCCGGGCACCCGTGACACAGCCTTTCGAACTGCCGGACTTCTACATGCCGCACCCCGCGCGCCGGAACCCTCATCTGGAGGAGGCGCGGCAGCACTCGAAGCGGTGGGCCCGTGAGATGGGCATGCTCGAGGGCTCGGGGGTCTGGGAGGAGCGGGACCTCGACGCGCACGACTACGCCCTGCTGTGCGCCTACACCCACCCCGACGCGTCCGGCCCGGCCCTTTCCCTGGTGACCGACTGGTACGTGTGGGTCTTCTTCTTCGACGACCACTTCCTCGAGGAATTCAAGTACACGAACGACCGGGAGGGCGGCAAGGCGTACCTCGACCGCCTGCCGCTCTTCATGCCGGCCGACCCCGCGGCGGCCGTCCCCGAGCCGACGAACCCGGTCGAGGCCGGTCTGGCCGACCTGTGGGCCCGTACGGTGCCGAGCATGTCCGCGGACTGGCGGGCCCGGTTCGCGGAGAGCACCGAGAACCTCCTCAACGAGTCGTTGTGGGAGCTGTCCAACATCAACGCCCACCGCATTCCCAACCCCGTCGAGTACATCGAGATGCGCCGAAAGGTCGGCGGTGCCCCCTGGTCGGCGGGGCTCGTCGAGTACGCGATCGGGGCCGAGGTGCCCGCGCCGGTCGCCGCCTCACGCCCGTTGCAGGTGCTGCGGGACAGCTTCTCCGACGCCGTGCACCTGCGGAACGACCTGTTCTCGTACCAGCGCGAGGTTGAAGAGGAGGGAGAGAACAGTAACGGCGTGCTGGTCCTGGAGACCTTCCTCGGCTGCGCCACCCAGGAGGCCGCCGACGCCGTGGGCGACCTGCTCACCTCCCGCCTCCAGCAGTTCGAGAACACCGTCTTCACCGAACTCCCCCCGCTCTTCGCCGAGACCGGCCTGAGCCCGGACCAGTGCGCGGCCGTCCTCGCCTACGTCAAGGGGTTGCAGGACTGGCAGTCGGGCGGCCACGAGTGGCACATGCGGTCCAGCCGCTACATGAACGGGGGCGGGGCGGAGGGGAGCCCGGATCCGTCGGGACTCGGCGGCTTCTCGCTCCTGCCGAGCGGGCTGGGCACCTCGGCGGCGCGGATCGGGCTGACGACCACCCGCCGGGCCGAGGCCGGCCGGCTGCGGAGCTTCACCCACGTCCCGCACCAGCGCGTGGGGCCCTCTCAACTTCCCGACTTCTTCATGCCGTTCACCACCCGGCTCAGTCCGCACCTGGACGGTGCCCGGCGGAACGTGGTCGAGTGGGGGCGCCGCATGGGCATGCTCGAAGCCCAGCCCGGCATCCCCGGCTCGCACATCTGGAACGAGCGCAAGCTCGCCGGTTTCGACTTCCCCTTGTGCGCGGCCGGCATCCACCCCGACGCCACCCCGGAGCAGCTCGACATCACCTCCGGCTGGCTGACCTGGGGCACGTACGGGGACGACTACTTCCCCGTAGTCTTCGGCCGCACCCGGGACCTGGCCGGGGCGACGGCCGCCAACCAGCGGCTCTCGTCCTTCATGCCGGTGGACGGCTCCGCGCCGCCCGCCCCCGCCAACGCGCTGGAGCGCGGCTTGGCCGACCTCTGGACCCGCACCGCCGGCCCCATGACCCCGCAGGCCCGCCGCACCTTCCGCACGGCCATCGAGGACATGAGCTCCAGCTGGCTGTGGGAACTGGCCAACCAGGCCCAGAACCGTATCCCCGACCCCGTCGACTACATCGAGATGCGCCGGATGACCTTCGGCTCCGACCTCACCATGAGCCTGTGCCGACTGGCCCACGGGCAGCAGGTCCCACCCGAGATCTACCGCAGCGGCCCGTTGCGCTCCCTGGAGAACGCCGCCGCGGACTACGCCTGCCTCCTCAACGACGTCTTCTCCTACCAGAAGGAGATCGAGTACGAGGGCGAGGTGCACAACGGCGTCCTGGTCGTCCAGAACTTCTTCAACTGCGACTACCCGACCGCCCTCGGCATCGTCCACGACCTGATGACCTCCCGGATGCGCCAGTTCCAGCATGTCGCGCAGCACGAACTCCCCGTCGTCTACGACGACTTCAAGCTGGGTCCGGACGCCCGCCGCATCCTGGACGGCTACGTGCGCGAGCTGGAGAACTGGCTGTCGGGCATCCTCACCTGGCACCAGGGCTGCCGCCGCTACAAGGAGGACGACCTGCGCCGTGACCTCCCCGGGCGCCCGCACCGCCGCCTCGACATCCCCACCGGTCTGGGAACCTCGGCCGCCCGCCTCCCTGGGCTCACGGGACGGCGGTGACGCCTCGGCATCAACCTCGCAGACCATGAGACTTCCCGTGGCCTCGGTGAGCCGCTGCGGAGCAGTGGTATCGACGTGCTTGCCAAGCACGGTCCGGCTGTCGCGAGGGCGTTGACGCGGTTCGCGTGGCTCACCCCGCTCCGCCGTCGAGGAGCCAGCTGTGGCGCAGCCGCAACGCTCGCTCGGTGCTGGCCGTCGCCGTGGCGAAGCCGAGGGTGATGTTGCCCCACTTCGGCAGGTCGATCGGCGAGGTGAAGGTCCCGGTGTGCTGGGCGATGGCCTCGGGCTGGGTGAGCTGTTCGGCGGCTTGTGGGATGAGGATGGCCAGGGCGGCGACGAGCACGCACAGCGAGAGGAGACCGATGGCGCGGCTCAGCGCGGGGTGCCCGTGTTCGAGGCGTGCGCGGCGCCCCTCGGCGGAGTGGGGATCGGGGACGAGCTGGTGCTCATAACCGCCGTCGGTGACGTAGTGGCAGCGCTTGACCCCGAAGGCGCTCGTCCTCACCTCGACGGTGCCGCCCGGGACGGGGAAGACGGCGGGGAGTGTGGACACGGCGTGCTGCCTGCCGTCGCGGTAGAGGTGGGCCTTGAGGGTGTCGGACGAGTAGTTCTGCCAGTGTCTTATGTCGACGGCGTAGACCGGGTGCGTGCCGTCGTCGCTCGTCGGCCGAAGATGGAACAGCGCGCGGAAGGGCAACTGCCACCAGCGGAAGGGCTTCAGCGCTCGCCCGTCTCCCGGCTTGACCCGCTGCGCAGCCCGCTGTCGCCGCCACTCTCTGATCACGTCTTCGCCGGACAGGTGAGGTCCCGTGGCGGGCGCTGGCCCGTGGTGAGGAACGCGGTCGTGGTGTTCAGCGCGCAGGGGTTGTCGCCCAGGACGTAGGCGCCGTGGCCGCCGTCGTCCACGCTGACGAGCCGGGAGCGGTTCGGGAACTTCTGGCGCAGCGTCTGCGCGCCGACGTGCGGTGTCGGCGCGTCGCGCAGGTTCTGTACGAGGAGTACGTTGCGCGGGCCGTCGTCGTTGACCGGGACCGGCGGCTCGGCCGGGGTGTGCGGCCAGTAGGCGCAGGGCGTGATGTTGGCGGTGGCGGCGCCGAACAGTGGGTAGCGGTCGCGGTCCTTGGCGACGCCGTTCCGGTAGGTGTCGACGCCCTTGGGCCACTTGACGTCGTTGCAGGTCACGGCGAGGAACACCGACAGGGAGTTGTCGAACGAGGACGGCGCGTCGTCCGTGGTGGCGTGACGCGGCAGGGGGCGGCGGGCCGCCGTACCGTCGCCGCCCGCTAGCGCCTGCCACTGCTGGGCCAGCTTCGGGTACTGCGTCTTCTTGAACAGATTGCCGAAGGTGTACAGCCGCATCAGGCTGCCGTCGAAGCCCGCCACCGGAGCCTTGTCGAGCCGCGCGGCCAGGGTGAGGTAGGTCCTGCGGACCTGCGCGGGAGTGCGGCCCAGGCCGTAGCTGTCGTGCCGTGCGGCGGCCCACTTCGCGAAGTCGGGGAACGACTGCTCCATCCCGAGGGCGTAGCGGCGCAGGCCGTCGCGGTCGAGGTGGGTGTCACCGATGTTGCTGTCGAGCACGACGCGGTCGGAGCGCTCGGGGAACATCGACGCGTAGGCGGCGCCCAGCGCCGTGCCGTAGGAGTAGCCCAGGTAGCTGGTCTTCTCCTCGCCGAGCGCGGCCCGGATGCGGTCCAGGTCGCGGGCGGTGTTCGCCGTGGTCAGGTGGCGCAGCCGTCCGTCGCGGTCGTGGCGCGCGCACTGCCTGGCCACCCGCTTGGCGACCTTCGCCTGTCGGGTGACCGCCGCGTCGTCGGCCGCGTAGGGAGGAATGTTGGCGATGTACGGGCCGTCGGGCGTGAACCCGCACGTGACCGGTGCCGAGTGGCCGATGCCCCGGGTGTCCATGCCGATCAGGTCGTAGCTGTCCAGGACGCTGGCGGGAATGCCCCGGGCCACCAGCAGCGCGGGCAGCGCCAGTCCGGACCCGCCGGGGCCGCCCGGGTTGAGCATGAGCGTCCCGCGCCGCTGGTCCGGGTCCGTACTGGCCAGCCGGGAGATCATGAGGTCGATCCGGGCGCTGCCGGGGTCGGCGTAGTCCACCGGTACGGGCACGGTGGCGCACCGCAGCACGGTCGGGGCCGCTTCCGCCACGACGTCCTCGGGGCAGGTGCCCCACCGCACCTGCGGCGCCCGCGCCCCGTCCGCGAGGACGGGCGGCGCCGCGAGCAGCGAGCCGCCGAGGCCGAGGACGGCCGCCAGGGCCGAGCCTCGGCCGATACCGCGTCGTCGTTTCATGTCCGGTCGTTTCATGTCCGGTCTCCGCATCCCCGTCTCACATCCGTGGTCGCCGCCCATCGCACTCCGTGCCCTTGGGGCATGGTCAACCCGGCGCGGCCGGATGTTGACCATGCCCCAGGGGCACGGTCTTGAATGGGCATCCGTCCAGGAAGGGCCTTGCCGTGGCGTGGAGTACGAGTCAGCTGGCCGAACTCGCCGGTACGACACTGAAAACCGTCCGGCACTATCACGCGATCGGCCTGCTGGACGAGCCGGAACGAGCGCCCAACGGCTACAAGCGGTACGGCGTCACGCACCTGGTCCGCCTGCTGCGCATCCGCAGGCTGGTCGACCTCGGCGTGCCGCTGTCGGACATCCCCTCGATCGAATCCGCCGACGAGAAGGCGGAGCAGATCCTGCGCGCCCTGGATACGGAACTCGCGGCGAGCATCGAACGCCAGCAGCGGATGCGGCGGGAACTGGCGGCGATCCTCGACAACCAGGCCTCCCTCGACATGCCGTTGGACTTCAGGACACTCGCCGACGACCTGCCGGAGGCGGCGCGATCCTTCCTGCTGGCGTGCTCCAGCCTGCTCACCCCCTCGGCGATGTCCGCCCTCAAGGAGCAGCTGTCCGCGCCGCGCGGCGACCTCGACGCGCAGTTCGAGGCCCTTCCGGCGGACGCGCCCGAGGACGTTCGCGAGCAGCTCGCGCGGCGCCTCGCGCCCGTAGCCCGCAGACAGCAGCGGGACCACCCGATCCTGCGCGACCTGGAAGCCTCCTCCCACCGGGGGCGGGCGGTCGCCGAGTCGGTCGTCGCGCACGCGCTGGTCGAGTTCTACAACGAGGCCCATATCGACGTCCTGCAGCGCGTGCACGCGTTGCTTTCGGAGGACGACGCCACGCGGTCCCCTGAGCGGTCTGGCGGATCGCCGGATCATGATCAAAGCTAGGTGGCGTGGATGGATTTTCGGACGGCACGGTCCTCGCCCTGATCGGCGTTCTGCTCGGGACGACGGGGACCCTCGTAGGGCAGCACCTGGCCAACCGCGTCGAGGTGCAGCGCGACCACCGGCACCGCGCGGACGTGGCGCGGTCGGAGCGCAAGGAGGCGATATCGGGGTTCTTAAAGGCGGTGCAGCGGGTCGAGTTGGTCCTTGACCGCCGAAAGCTCGGCATGCCGACCCTCGATGACCCCGAGGACGAGAAGCTGCACGACCTGTGGCTGGCGACGAAGGCCGTCGAGCTGGTGTGTTCCACCGAGGCCGCCCAGGCCGCCCACGACTACACCAAGGAGCTGCACGCGCTGATGCGCAGCGAGGAAGGGCGGTCGCCGGTCAAGCGGGAGCGGCGCGAGGCGTTCGTGGAGGTGGCCCGCGAGGAGCTGGAGAGCGGTCGCGCCCGTATCAGGCGGTGAGCCCTTCCGGCGGAAATCTCTAATGATCTCCCTGGCCTCCGGCGTGGACAATGCGGTCCGTGGTGGCCCCACCGACCCCCCACACGGACCGCCAAGGAGGATGTATGACGTCCGCCCAGCCCGCCGAGCCCCTGACGTACCCGTTCGCGGCCGAGAAGCTGAACCTGGCCCCGCTGTACACCCAGTTGCGCCACGAGGAGCCCCTCGCGTGGGTCCAACTCCCGTACGGCGAACCGGGGTGGCTGGCCACGCGCTACGAGGACGCCCGGCTCGTCCTCGGCGACCCCCGGTTCAGCCGGGCGGCCTCCGTCGGCCGCGACTCCCCGCGCGTACGGCCGTACGCGCCCGGCCCCGGCACGATCAGCACGTTCGACCCGCCGGAGCACAGCCGGTTGCGCCGCCTGGTGACGAAGGCGTTCACCGTGCGCCAGATCGACCGGCTGCGGCCACGCGTCCAGCACATCGCCGACGACCTGCTCGACGCGATACGGGCGGACGGCGCCCCCGCCGACCTGGTCGAGGACTTCGCCCTGCCGCTGCCGATCACCGTCATCTGCGAGCTGCTGGGCGTCCCGTTCGAGGACCGGGCCGACTTCCGGCTGTGGTCCGAGGCGTTCCTCTCCACCACGAAGTACACCCTCGAAGAGATCAAGGGCTACCGGACCCTCCTGCGCGACTACATGGCCGGTCTCGCCGAACAGCGCCGCACCGACCCGCAGGAGGACCTGCTCAGCTCGCTGGTCGCCGCGCGCGAGAACGACGACCGGCTGTCCGAGGACGAATTGCTCTCGCTGTCCGAAGCGATCCTCATCGCCGGTCACGAGACCACCGCCACCCAGCTCGGCAACTTCCTCTACGTCCTGCTCACCCAGCCCGACCACCTCGCCGCCCTGCGCGCGGACCTTTCCCTCGTCCCCCAGGCGGTCGAGGAGCTGCTGCGCTTCACCCCGCTCGGCTCGGGCAGCATGCAGCCCCGCTACGCGCTCGAAGACATCGAGCTGGGCGGGGTGACCGTACGGGCCGGTGAGCCGGTCGTCGTCGCGATCAACTCGGCCAACCGCGACGAGTCCGTCTTCACCGACTCCGCCCAACTCGACCTGCGCCGCCGCGAAGCCACCCACCTCGGCTTCGGCCACGGCCCCCACCACTGCCTGGGCGCTCCACTGGCCCGCGTGGAACTCCAGATTGCCCTGCGGACGCTGCTGGAACGGTTGCCGGGGCTACGGTTTGCCGACGCCGAGCGGGACGTGGAGTGGAAGGTCGGCGTATCCACGCGCGGCGTGCGGCACCTACCGGTTACGTGGGACGGGTGAGGGTGCCCAGGAAGGCCGACCAGGCGTCGGCAGCTATCTGAAGGTTCGGCCCGTCCGGGACCTTGGAGTCCCGGACGTGGACGGTGGCGGGCGTCTGCGCCACCTCGACGCACTGGCCGCCGGTGTTGTCGCTGTAGCTCGACTTGTGCCAGTCGAGGGCGACCTCGACGCATTGGCCGCCGCCGGAGTCGCTGTAGCTGCTCTTGAACCACCTGAGTCTGCTCATAGCTCACCCATCAACTGCTCGATGAAGCGCACGGATTCCTCTGGCCCGAGAGCCTGGGACCTGATCATGGCATAGCGACGGGCCAGGACGCCGACCTCGTCCGGCTTGGAAAGCAGCATGCTCTTCCCCTGGCCCTCCAGATAGACAAGCGTCGTGTCGTCCGGGGTCTCGATGAGTGTCATCGGGCCTGCAAGGCCCGCATGCCCGGGTCGACTTTGCGGCATGACCTGGATGACCACGTTGGGGCGGTTCGCGCACTCGATGAGGTACGCGTACTGGGCCTGCATGATCGTAAACCCGCCGATCAGTCGGCGCAGCGCTGCTTCCTCGATGATGACGTTGACGACCGCTCCCGGCTTGCGGTCGAACAGCGCCTTGCGATCCAATCGGGCCGCTACCAGTCGATCGGCTTCGTCTGCGTCGACGGGTGGGAATGCGTGATCGAACATCGCGCGGGCGTATTCCGGAGTCTGCAACAGTCCGTCGATCAGCTGCGTGCAGTACGACGACACGCTGAGCGCCTCCTGCTCCAGCTGTACGAAGCCCTGGAAATGTTCCGGGTACCGCTCCAGCCGCAGAAAGCCGATCGCCGCTGTCAGCAACCCGCCTGTGTCCAGCGCCTTTTCGGCCGCCTCAACGAATTCGTCTGTCGGCGGCTTCGCGCACGTCTCGACCGCGCTGATCGCCGAGCCCGTATACCCCATCAGCTTGCCCAGCTCTTCCTGGGTCAGCCCCGCCTGGACGCGCAGTAGCCGCAACACAGCGGCGAAGTACTGCACGGTCGGTGCTGTCGAGACCTTCTTCTTCGGCTGGCTCACCTCAGCCACCTCTCTCAACGTGACTCAACGCCAATCAACGGCTGTTCGACCAAAGTTGCTGAGCTGCGCCGTTGACTCTCTGCTACTAGCGCACGGTAGCGATGTGCACTGACAGTTGAGCCATGAATGCAGAAAGTCACGGCGTAAACCCCATCCATGGCTGGATGCGGAGGTTCGCCCCCAGGCCCCCATCCGTCCACCGCGCACGCCACGCGGCCGAGGCCGCACTGCGCGGGTGGGGCGTGGCGCCCGGCTCGCTCCCGTTGGCGATGCTCGTGCTGTCGGAGCTGGCGACCAACGCGGTACGGCATGGCCGCGTACCCGGGAGGTACTACGAGGTGCGTATCGCATACGACGCAGAGAAGTTGGTCGGCATCGAGGTGTCCGACCCCGGCGACGGGCTGCCGGTGGCCGGTGACGCGTCGCCGGACTCCGAGCGCGGGCGCGGGCTGGCGATCGTGGAGGGGTTCGCCGAGGCGTGGGGCGTACGACCGCGCACCGTCGGCAAGACCGTCTGGGCCCGCGTCCGTCTCTAAGGGGGGCGTCAGTCGGGCTGCTTCTCCATGTGCGCGAGCACACGGTTCGAGATTCGGGCGAGCGCGGCGAGGTCTTCAGGGGGGAGGGCGTCTATGAACAGTCGGCGCACGTGCTCGACGTGCACGGGCGCCGCGTCCTCGATCGCCTTGCGGCCCGCCGCGGTGGCGACGATGAACGCTCCGCGCCCGTCGTCGGGGCAATCTTCCTTGGCCACCAGCCCGCGCGTCGTCATCCGCTTGACCTGGTGAGACATGCGGCTCTTCTCCCACTCCACCAGCTTCACCAGGTCCATGAAGCGCATCCGCCCGCCGTTTTCGGTGAGTTTGGCCAGCACGATGTAGTCGGAGGCGGACATCCCGGAGTCGGCCTGGACTCGGCGGGAGAGCCGCCCGATGAGCTTCTCCTGCAGGTGGATGAAGCCGTCCCAGGCGGCCTGCTGCTCCGAGGTCAGCCAGCGAGGCGTTGCGTTCATGGGGGGAGCGTAACGGCGCGGCTCTGACGCGTGTCCGCCCACCCGGCACGTACCCCGAAGTCGCCCCCCATGGCGCCCAGTTGACGTATCAACTACTTGCCCCTAGCTTAGTTGTCACGTCAACCAAATGACGGACGTGAAGCTCCAGAAGGGGAATCCCATGAGCACCAAGAAGAAGGCCGGACTCGACGCCTTACTGACGCCCGAGGAGAGCGTGCTCGTACTGATCGACCACCAGCCGTTCCAGTTCGCCAACCTGAACAGCCACGAACCGACGATGGTCGTGAACAACGTCGTCGGACTCGCCAAGACCGCCAAGGTGTTCGACGTGCCGACCATCCTCACGACCGTGCTGGAGGAGCGCGGCGGCTACCTCATCCAGGGACTGCGGGACGTGTTCCCGGAGCAGAAGCCGATCGACAGGACCTTCATCAACACCTGGGAGGACGAGCGCGTCGTGGATGCCGTCAAGGCGACCGGGCGCAAGAAGCTGATCATCGCTGGTCTCTGGACGGAGGTTTGTTTGGCGATGCCAGCCATACAGGCGGCGGGCGAGGGCTTCGAGGTCTTCGCGGTCACCGACGCCTCGGGCGGTGCCACGAAGGAGTCGCACGAGATGGCAGTGCGCCGCATGGTCCAGGCGGGCGTGGTTCCGATCACCTGGCAGGCCGTGTTGGGCGAGTGGCAGCGCGACTGGGCCCGCGAGAAGACCGTGCCGGGCGCCGCCGAGGTCCTGGCGCAGCACGGCGGCGCCTCCGGGGTGGCCTTCGCCTGGGAGACGCAGCTCCTCGCCACCGAGCGCGCCGGAAGCGGCGCCTGACACGGCGAACGAGGTCAACGGGGCCCAAAACCTGACGGTTCAATCCCCATCGATCCCTTCTTGGAAGCGATGCAGCTCCGCGAAGAGCCCACCTCTCTCCAGTAATTGGCCGTAGGTGCCGGACTCCGCGATCCGGCCGTCCTGCAGGACCACCACGCGGTCGGCCACCCGGGCATTGGCAAGGCGGTGTGTGATGAACAGCGCCGTCTTGTCGCCCGCGAGGAGTCTGAGGCGGCTGAAGACCTGGTGTTCGGCTCGCGCGTCGAGGGCCGAGGTGGGCTCGTCGAGGAGCACGACGGGGGCGTCGCGGTGGAACGCACGGGCGATGGCGATGCGTTGCCACTGTCCGCCGGAGAGATCGTGTCCGCCCCACCAGGAGCGGGCGAGGGAGGTGTCCAGGCCGCTGGGGAGCTTCGCCAGTACGGTGTCGGCCCCGGCGCGCTCGGCCGCGAGGTGCACCGCGTGGTCACCCTGGGGGCGGGGCTGGCCCAGGGTGATGTTCTCCCGCGCTGCGAGCGGCCAACGGGTGTAGTCCTGCGGGACCATGGCGGTGGCTCGCCAAACGGTCGCGGGATCGAGGCCGGCGAGATCGTCGTCGTTCCAGGTGACGGTCCCTGTGGTGGGCAGATACAGCCCGGTCAGCAGCTTGGCCAGGGTGGTCTTCCCCGAGCCGTTCTCCCCGACGAGCGCGATGATCTCTCCGCGCCGGATGTCGAGGCTGACGTCGCGGATGGCGGCGGTGTCCTTGCCCGGGTAGGTGAAGGTGAGGTCGCGGGCGCGGATCATCTCGGGGCCGCGTGCCGGGGCCGTCTTGGTGCCACGGTGCATGGCCCAGTCGTCGGCGGTGTCGAGGAACCTGACCCAGTCGGTGACGTAGAGGCTGGTCGCGAACAGGCGCGCGGATGCCCGAACGCTGCCGGAGAGTGCGGCGTTGGCGGTGCGGACCACCACGACCGTGGTCGCCGAGGTGGCGACGTCCATGCGGCCGGTGAGCGTGAGGTACAGGATCCCGGCCCACACGACGGCCAGCGCGAGGGTGGCGAGCAGATCGCCCGTGCCCTGGGTGAGGGCCGCGCGCCGGGAGGCGCTGATCTGCTCGGCCTCCAGATGGCCGGAGATGATGCGGTACTGCTCCACCATGAAGTCGCCCATGGTCGCGGAGCGCAGTTCGGCGGCGGTGGCGCGGTCGGTGGTGTACTGGGCGAGGACTCGGCGCAGGCGGGTGTCGGCGAGGCCTCGGTGGGCGGCCTCGTGGTCGAGCCGGGCGGCGCGCACCGACCCCCACACTCGTGGGAAGACGGCGAGGAGCAGGAGCGGCAGGAGCGCGGCGTTGAGAGTGGCCACCACCGCCAGCGCGGCGAGGAGCTGCGCACACGCGGACACCAGGGTCTGGGCACCGGTGATCAGTTCGGGCATCTTCTCCGCGCCCTGCGTGGCGGCGAACCGCCCGTCTTCGAAGCTCGCGTTCTCGTAGGCGCCGAGTTCGGCGTTGACGGAGGCGGTGATGACGGCGAGGTCGGCCTCGCGGTTGACCTGGGGCGCCAGCCGGTTGGCCGACATGCGGGCAGCGGCGTCGGCCAGGTAGCTGGCGCAGGCCGCCGTGGTGACGATCACCAGGGCCGGTAAGGCTTGGTCCATACGGTGCGCCGCGGTGCCAGGGGCCAGAAGCCCGGCCAGAAGCCTGGAGGTTGCGCTCAGCGCCACGGCCGTCAGGACGGCGCAAGCGAGCGTGCAGCCCACCAGCGTGAGCGCGGCACGGCGGTCGGCGCGCCAGCTCAGCTGCCAGGCGCGGCGCAGCGCGGAGGGCAGCCGGGCGGCGATGGCCCGGGTGCTGATGCGGGCGGCCGCGGAATGGGCATCGTCTTGCAGCCGCATCACCGGCGGAGCCCCGGCGGCCGGGGCGGTTGCCGTGGTGTCGGGGGCCGGGGTGGTGGAGAGAGTCACGCGCCCATTGGGGGACAGCGGCCTGGGCGCGCTCAACCGCATTGGGCGGCGCGCGGTGCGTCAGGGCAGTTCACGCCCACCTGCGGTCAACGCCGCGACGCCGCGATCCCCTCGATCGGGTGAGTTTGGGTGGGGCCGGGCGGGATCATCCTGCCCGGCCCGGCCTCACGTCCTTACGCCGGTCAGCCCGCGGTTGGCGGGGCGAGTCGGGCGAGGTAGTTGTCCAGGTGCAAGTTTCTTTGGGAGAGGGCGTACAGCGCGCCGTCCGGGGTCGTTTCCAGCTGCGTCACCGTGTGGCCGGTGGTGAGCGAGGTGTCGGGCACCCACGAAGTGCCGCTCCAGCGCAGCAGCTTCGTGTCGCCGGGCGTGGAGGGCTGTAGGCCGACGTAGGTCTGACCGTCGTAGTTGGCGATCGTCCTGGCGATGCCGGACACGGGGAGGTCCCTGCGCGTCCAGGTCGCGCCGTCCCAGTGCGACACGTGGTTGTTGGAGATGACCCACACGTCCTTCGGACCGTTGCTGAGTACGTTACGCAGGCTGTACGTCTTGCCCGGCGTTTCGGGAACCGGTACCTCGCTCCACTTGGTGCCGTCGTAGTGCATGGCCAGCGGCTGGTAGTCGGCCGGGACGGTGTTCTTGTCGCGAGAGCCGACGGCCCAGATGTCGTTCTCGGACCGCACATCCACGGCCGAGAAACTTCCCTCTATGTCGGTGAATGTGGTGGTGTCCCATCTCTGGCCGTCCCAGTGAGTGACGCTCGGGTGCCAACCGTCGTTCAGGGTGGCGCCCGCGCCCCACAGGCTGGTTCTGCTGACCGCCTCGGCGTCGCTGATATGCATGCGCTTCGTGTCGGGGTGGAGGTCCGACGACCACTTGGTGCCGTCGTAGTGGTGAACATGATAGGTACCGGTGCTGACGCCGTCCTTCCGGCCGATCGCCCACAGGTCGTTGGGGCCGGTGCCGGCCAGCGTGCTCGACGAGGCGTCGGTGGGCAGCTGCAGCTCCTTCCAGGTGCTGCCGGACCGCTGCCACAGCTTCTCCTTGATGGGGCAGAAGTCAATGCAGCTGTTCTTCGTCGCGGCGTAGGAGTTCTGGTTGTCGAAGGGCAGCAGCGACATGTACCCCCCTGCGGTGGGGAGCGGGACCGGTAACGATTCCCAGGTCGGCGCGGAGTTCGCGGGCGTCGCGGCCAGGCCGACGGCCAGGAAGGCGGTCGCGGCGAGGAGCGGGGCGGTGCGACGGCGCCGGGAGGTGCTATGTGTCATGTGATGGCTCCTTGAGTTATTTGAGTGGACCCGTGGATCCTCTCCCAGAGACAGCTACTTGACTCCCCTATTTATGGACATCGCCCGCCCCACGAATGGCCAGTTTCCCCATGGCAGGAAAGGTGGGGAATGTGTCATTGCTGCCATCGCTCCCCGCCGCCAGCATGGACCGCATGGAAGCGCGCACCGTGCTCGTCGTCCTCTTCGACGGCGTACTCAGCCTGGACTTCACCGGGCCGTTGGAGGTCTTCGCCGGGGCGGCGGGGGTGGTTCCCGGTGCGTACGAGATCAGGACCGGGAGCCTGGACGGCTCGGCGGTGCGCACCTCCAGCGGGCTGTTGGTCACTCCGGACCTCGCGTTGTCGGAGGCGCCCGTTCCGGACACCCTGATCGTGCCGGGTGGTGAGGCCACCCGCGCGACGGATCCGGGGGTCGTGGCGTGGCTGCGGGAGCACGCCCCGGCGGCGCGGCGGCTGGTGTCGGTGTGCACCGGGGCCTACGCGCTGGCCGCCGCCGGGCTGCTGGACGGTCGCCGGGTGACGACCCATTGGGCGCTGTGGGAGGGGCTGGCCGAGCGGTTCCCCGCCGTGGAGGTGGATCCGGAGCCCATCTACATCCGCGACGGGCCGGTGGCCACCTCCGCCGGGGTCACCAGCGGCATCGACCTCGCGCTCGCCCTCGTGGAGGAGGACCTGGGCCGCGATGTGGCGCTCACCGTGGCCCGCTTCCTGGTCGTCTTCCTCCGCCGCCCCGGCGGGCAGCGGCAGTTCAGCGTCCAGCTGGCGGCGCAGAGCGCACAGCGCCGTCCGCTGCGCGACGTACAGCAGTACATCGCCGAACACCGTTCCTAAAGACTGAGCGGTAGTGAGTCCTGGTTCCAGGACTCGTGCTCAGCCGGGTGCCCCGGACGGTGTTGGGCACCCTGGTCACCCGCGTTCGCTCCGCCTCCGGTGCCGACGGATCGTGTCCGTGGTCCGGGAATGCGGGGGCGGGTTTCCTCACGCCCCGGAACATCCGATGCGGCCTGGACGGTCCGATGCCCCGCACCATCGCTCTGGTCGTGCGGGGGCGGTGCCGTCCGTCGCCGGATCGGGTGCCCCAGGGCGCGCCTTCCGATCGCCACCGCTGCCGCGTCGTGGCGAGTGGTCTTCCTGTTCTGGCTGGTGAGGGGCTTTTGCCAGTGCTGAGCGCCCCACTTGGACGTGTACGCGGGGTCGACGGCCACGATCGTGATGCCGAGCTCGGCGGCCATCGAGGCGAGCCGTGCCCGCAGCTTGGAGGTGGGCATGCCGGAGATCAGCTCGCGGAACCGCTTCCGCCGCCCGTGCTTCTCGCGGGTCTTGTCCGCCTGGAAGTCCAGATCCTCGATCGCGATGCTCAGGCCGTGGCGCTTGGCCCAGTGCAGCAGGCGTACCAGCGCGTGCCGTACCTGTGCGTCGCGGTAGGTGGCCGGTCCGTCTCGGTCGAAGGCGAACCGGCGAGGGTCGCCGACCGGGTTGCCGTGCTCGTCCAGGCGCCACGCCGCTAGGTGGTCGGCGTTGGTATCGACACCGACCAGGCCACCGGCGCAAGCCAGGGCCAGCGGAACGGTCTTGACCGGGGGGATGGTCCAGGAGGCGGTGATGTACCAGCGGTGGCGGGCCACGTCCAGGTGGATGCGGTAGGCCACAGCGCGGTTCGCCGATACACGGTCGGCCCACTCCGCCCCCCGGTGGCGGAAGGCGACGGCGCCGGTGAGGACGTACCGGCCGTGCTGGGCGTTCGCCAGATGTGCCAGCGGCGCCGGAAGCTTGATGCTGACCTGACCGTCCGGGGTGACGCGGATCGTCTCGTTCCCCAGCCGCTTCCCGCTCTCGCCGTCGGCCTGGAGGAACCAGCGTCCAGCCTCCCACCGCTGCCGCCACCCGGCCTCGGTGAGCTGCGCCTGTTCGAGGTGGTGGCGGTTGCGGGCCAGCCGCTTTCCTCCTCGCACCACGCGCACACGCCCCGCTTCGCGGTCGGCACGCGCGGCAGCCAGCCGGTCCCGCAGGAGGCGCAGACGGCGTGCCTTGGCGAACCACTCCTGCCGGGTGCGGTAGCCGCCCGGGCTCCGCTTCGTTCCCTCCGCGCCCACCGGCAGCGACAACCGGTGCGCGATGGTGCGAACACCGGCTTCCAGGGTCTGGATGTGGGCGTACTGCGCACGCCGCGACAGCGCCCACTGGTCGTGCGTGGCCTTGGTGATACTGCCCGCCCACCGCGACGAGGAATCCCCGGTCACAGCGCGCTTACGCGCCGCCCACGAGTCCGCGGAGTGCCCCAGCCCCTCGGCACAGCGCCGCTTGAGGTCACGCGAAGCCAAGGTCCCAAGATGCGCGCCGATCAGCCGCAGCGCCTCCTCGTCCCTCGCGGTCAGGCCCTTGAGCCGCGTACGGATCGCGACACCGGACGGACCGGGGACGACGAACGGCGCCGACAGCTCACGCAGCACACCCACCCTGCCCCCTCCCTCCCTTTCCGCGAGCCCGGCGGCAACACGCCTGTCACCCACCCAACGACCACACCCGCGAAAAGGTCACGCTTTCGATCCGGGAACTCCCGTTCCCTCCTCCGGAATCGGACAGTCCACAGCCCGGATACTCACTCACACACGCTAGAACGCACTCATACACACTCAACCAACAACTGCCTGCCACCCCGGCGCCGACCTGTCCGTACCCGTCCTGGCCGAGCGGGCGAACCTGTCGCCCCGCCACTTCGCCCGCGCCTTCCGGGACGAGATCGGCGTCACGCCCGGCCGGTACGTGGACCAGGTGCGGCTGGAGGGGGCGCGGCGGCTGCTGGAGGACACCGACGACGGGGTCGAGGAGGTGTCCCGCGCCTGCGGTTACGGCACCCCGGAGGCCATGCGCCGGGCCTTCGTCCGCGACCTGGGCACCGCCCCCGCCGAGTACCGGCGCCGGTTCCATCCCTGAACCCAACCGATGAACGAGAGGCACCATCGTGCAGATCGCGATCCTGCTCTACGAACGCTTCACGGCGCTGGACGCCGTAGGCCCGTACGACACCCTGGCCGGACTGCCCGGCGCCGAGCCGGTGTTCGTGGCCGAACGCCGCGGCCCGGTGCGCAACGACAGCGGCAGCCTCCAGCTGGTGGCCGAGGCCACGCTGGAGGAGGTGGCGCGGCCGGACGTCGTGCTGGTGCCGGGCGGTCCGTTCCCGGAGGAGCAGCAGAAGAACCCGGCGGTGCTCGCCTGGCTGCGGGCCGTGGACGCCACCACCACCTGGACCACGTCGGTGTGCACCGGTTCGCTGATCCTCGGCTCGGCCGGACTGCTGACCGGCCGCCGCGCCACCACCCACTGGACCGCCATGGAGGGCCTTCGGGCCCTGGGCGCGGAGGCCGTGGACGAGCGCTACGTGTTCGACGGCAAGTACGTGACGGCGGCGGGTGTCTCGGCCGGGATCGACATGGGCCTGGCCCTGGCGGGGCGGATCGCCGGGGACGACACCGCGCGGACCGTACAGCTGATGCTCCAGTACGACCCCCAGCCGCCGTACGACTCCGGCTCCCCACACAAGGCCCCGGCCGAGCTGACCGCCCGGATGCGGGCCGAAATGTAACCTGCCCGCGATGACAACTGATTCCGGAACACGACCCGGGCGGGAGGCGTTGGGGCGGGGGCTCCTTGGCGCGGGGGCTCTGGGGGCGGACTGGGTGGCTACGTTCGCCGCCGTGGACCGGGCCGCGTTCCTGCCCGACCTCATGTGGCCGTTCGACACCCGTACCCACGCCGCCACCGCCGTCCACAAGGCCGAAGACTCCGACGCCTGGTATGCTGCCGTCGACCGCGATGCGCCGATCGTGACGCAGTGGGACGACGGCGAGCACAGCGGCGCCGAACCCGGACGGGTGTCCACCAGCAGCTCCTCCATGCCGTCCGTCGTCTACACGTTGCTCCAGGACCTCGCCGTGGACGACGGCATGGCGGTGCTGGACGTCGGCACCGGCACCGGCGAGACGGCTGCGGCTCTCTCCCACCGCTGTGGCAAAGGTGCGATCACCACCGTCGACGTGGACCCCGACGTGTCGCGGAAGGCGGGCGAACGGCTTCGCGCCGCCGGGTGGGACCCGGCCGTCGTCGTGGGGGACGGGGCCCGGGGGTGCGCGGACCGCGCGCCGTACGACCGCGTCATGGCCACCGTCGGGGTCCGGGCGATCCCCGGGGCGTGGATCGAGCAGACCCGCCCCGGCGGGCTCATCGTCGCGCCCTGGGGCACCCACTTCACCCACGCCGACGCCATCGCCCGGCTCACGGTGCACCAGGGGACGGCGACCGGCCGCTTCACCCGGCCCGCCGAGTTCATGAAGCTGCGCGCCCAGCGGCTGGCGCTGCCTGACCACGGTGCGTACGACCCGACCGACGGCGCCGATACGTCCACCACGGACATCACCGAGGCGGAGTTCGTCACCGGGCAGTACAGCGCCCTCCCCTTCGTGCTGGGGCTGCGCGTACCGCGTTGCGTCCAGGCCGTGGCGGAGAGGGGGGAGGACGGGGCGCGGGCCGTGTGGTTCTACGGGCTGGGGGACCGGTCTTGGGCGTGTGTGGTGTTCCGCGACCATGCGAACACGGCGCGCGTCTGGCAGGCGGGGGCGCGTCGGCTGTGGGACGAGGTGGAGGGCGCGTACCGGTGGTGGCTGGGGGAGGGGGCGCCGGACCACACCCGGTTCGGGCTCACCGTGACGCCGGACGGGCAGCGGGTGTGGCTGGACGAGCCGGACAGCACTGTGGCGTAGGCGATGGACAGCGTTCGGCCAAGCGGTTCATGATCTTCGGCATGCACCCTCCTGTAGCGGCAGTGACCGAAGCCCACCGAACGCTGGAACGGGTCGTGTCCGGGCTGAACGACCAGCAGGTCGCCGAGGTGTCCGCCCTTCCGGGCTGGTCACGCGGGCATGTTCTGGCGCATCTCACGGACAACGCGCGGATGTTCGCCCGTCTCGCGGAGCACGCCCTGCGCGGTGAGCTGGTCGCGGGTTACGACGGAGGGATGGACGAACGCAACGCGATCATCGAGGCCACGGCGGGCCGGAGCGCCGTCGAGCACCGCGCGGAACTCGCCGCGCACACAGCCGGGCTGGAGGCGGTCTGGGCACGCGCCGACGACGTGGACTGGAGCCGTCCGGTCACGTTCCGCAACGCGGACATCGCCGCCACGGTCTTCGCGCGCTGGCGCGAGGCGTGGATCCACATGGTCGACCTGGACCTCGGCGTAGGGCCGGGCGACTGGCCCGAGGACCTGGCCGCGCATGCCATCGACTTCCTCCTCGGCCGCCTTCCGGCGGGCACTCTGCTCCGGGCCGAGGACATGCGCCGCGAATGGTCCGCCGGTGAGGGGACGCCGGGCACGGTGGTCAGCGGACGCGTGCGCGACCTGGCGGCCTGGCTGTCCGGACGTACGCCCGTGGTCCTACCGGTGGCGGCGGGGGAACTGCCCCCTCTCGGGCCGTGGCCGCCCCACCCGCCACAGCGCCTGGACCGCGTGTGAATGTCCCGGCCCGTCTCAGTGGCCGGAGGGCGGGGCGAAGCAGCCGGTCTCCAGGTACGGCACCGTTGGTGCTGACCTGGTAGTTGGTCGGTTGCAGGAAAGCCGTGACGCATCCGTCGTCATGGATGCGAAGGGCGACCCGGGCGCCCTCGGGTGTGATGGAGTGGTCGACCTCGTAGCGCGACGATCCGAGTGCGCCGGACATCGGCGACATGCGTCCCTCCGCGGGCCGGTGTCGACCAGCGCGATCGCCCGCCGCGCTCAGCACGATGTCGGCGACAACTTACGGCGGAACCGACTCCCGCGCTTGAGAACCCCGATCGCCCTGCTCGTGACCCTGCTCCTCGCATGCGCGGGGGTCGTCGCCGTTCCCGGTACCGCACAGGCGGCCGACCCGGACAGCAGTTCCCCGGCGACCTGGAACATGGACCAGAGCAGGTCACGCTGGAGCGCTGCCTACGACCTGGCTCGCGCCCACGACGTGGTCGCCCTTCAGGAGGTGCCCGCCACCCCGCCGACAGGTGCCCGTTACCAGGGAAGCACCAACGGGATCGACCACTACCTGTGGCAGGAAGGCCCACGCGGCCCCGAGCGGCATCTGTACATACTGGAAACCCCCAGCCGGAACCTCGGGATGGTCACCTCGTGGGAGCCGGACGAGGTGCTGAACATCCCCGGTGCCTACCGGCCCGCCCTCGCGGTGACCAACCGCGGCAACGACATCCTGTTCGCCTCCGTGCACGCCCAGTCCCGCGGCGGGAACGACGGCGGGTCCCTGGTGCAGCGCATCGACATCGCGGCCAGAGCCGCCGCCATCGGCAACTGGGCGGCGCTCGGCGACTTCAACCGCCACCCGAGCAGCCTTCCCGGACTCGGCCTCCCCGGCAGCGCGCGCATCTACAACGCGGGCGAGCCCACGTACATTCGCGGCTCCGACGCCGAGTACGACTACCTGGTCTCCAACGTCGACACGGACCGGTGGCGGGCTACCGTGGAGTCCAACGCCGGGAGCGACCACTGGCCCGTCCATTTCGGGGCCCTGGAAGGGGCCGCCGGGCCGCGCTCCTTCACCATGCACGTCGAGTCGAGCGAGCAGTTGCTGAGCGTCGGCCTGGGCCGCCCGGAAAACGGCACCCACATCGTCCAGTACAGCGACGACCAGGGCCAGGGTGCCCGCTCCCGCTGGTTCACGGAAGACGCGGGCACCAGCAGTTTCGGGGAGCCGCTGGTCCGGCTTCGGTCCGCGGCCAGCCAGGGCCGCTGCCTGGATGTGCACAACCGCGAGTTCTCCCGCGTCGGGGACTACCTCCAGCTCTGGGACTGCAACGCCAACCTTCCCCCCGACGAAGACGAACAGACCTACGTCCTGCAGAACCTCGACCCGCGCTACCCGAACAGGACGGTGCTGCTCAACTACGACAGCGGCTACTACGCCGCCCTGGAGCGCCGGACCAACCAGCAAGGCGTCTGGGCCGTCCTGGACTACCTCACCCCAGCAGGGCAGCCCCTGGACACGGAGGCCTTCTACCTCCACCCCACCGTGTAGAGATCCGCTGAAGACGCGGCGGCCCCGGCCCCGGCCCACCGGGGCCGGGGCCGGACGCGTAGGCCGACCGGTCCTGGGCGTGCGTGGTGTTCCGTGCGGACAAGGAGCGGGCGCGCGTCTGGCAGGCGGGGGCGCGTCGGCTCTGGGACGAGGTGGAGGGCGCGTACCGGTGGTGGCTGAGGGAGGGGGCCCCGGACCAGACGCGGTTCGGGCTCACCGTGACGCCGGACGGGCAGCGGGTGTGGCTGGACGATCCGGCCGTCAGCCTGTCGTGAGCGGCATCGGTCCGCGCTTCAATGGCGGAGGCCGCGGTCTTCGAGTTCGTCCACGCACTCCTCCGGTAGACGCGACCCCGTGACGGTGAACTGGCGCCCGTACTCGGACGTGGCGGATGGGCGGAGTGCTTCTTGCCGCTTGCGCTCGGCCTCGGCGCGGGCCTGCTCCATGTCGTCGGCGATCTTCTGGCAGTCGACGGGGTGCGTTTTCGTCGGCGTCGGTTCTACGTAGGGGGAGTCCGGCTTGCCCGGGGACCCGGCGTTCAGGGCGGAGGTGGCGGCGATGCCCGCCAGGCACAGCCCCGCCCATACGGGGATGATCCATCGGCGTGTGTTCACGATGTGGCGTCCCGCACCGGCTCAGTGGCCGGAGGGTGGCATGAAGCAGCCGGTTTCCAGGTAGGGCCCGTTGGCGGTGACCTGGAAGTTGGTCTTCTGCAAGTACGCCGTGACGCACGCGTCCTCGTGGACGCGAAGGCTGACCCTGGCGCCCTCGTAGCGCGATCCCAGCCCCTGCACGGTGAGCGTTCCGCCCAGCCGTTCTCCCTTGGGCCCGGTGCGCTCCTCCTCGTAGCCGAGGTCGAGGAGTGCGGCGCGCACGGTCTTGGGGGCCCACTTCTTCTGGTCCCACAGCCGCTTGAGCACGGGCTTGATGCGGTCGGCTTCCTTCTGCGCGTCCCTGGCGCTGGCGGGGGACATCTCGCGCGGTTGGCGGTGGGCGTTGTTCTCGCCGTAGTGCGGGGCGCCGTCGACGATTCCGGGCTCTACGTAAGGGGGAGCGGGGGAAGCGCTGGTGCTGGATGTCGGGCGGGCGCTCGGGGTGTCGGACGCCGTGACGCGCTGCTCGCCGCAGGCGGTCAGGGAGAGGCCGACGAGTATGAGGAGAGCGGCGGCGGGTCTGTACCGGCCGGGCCTTAAGGTCTGCATGCGCATGACTCTGCCATGACGTGCAGGGCGGGCGCCGTGACCGTGCCGTAAGCGGAACGGTCCCCTCCTCGTCACCTCGTGCCCGCCGGGACGCACCCGCGCTGTGTAACGCTGGAAGCCGGTCCGCGCGCCCAGCGCGGACCGGAGTCTGAAGTGAGGCCCCGGCGTGCAGAAGCCCCGATGGAAGACCGTGGGGGGAGCCCTGCTGCGGGTGGCGGCCGTGTGGGCGGTGTCGACGCTCACCATGCTGGCGCTCGCGGGCATCCTGCCCGATTTCCGCTTGCAGGCCGCTGACGGCGACAGCGCGACGAGGATCGCGGTCACCGCCGCCAGCGGCGCGGGCGCGTTCGGTGTGCTGAGCGCGCTCGTCTGGCCGCTGCTGGTGCGGGCGTTGCTGCTGATGCCCGCGCTCGTGCTGGGGCTGCTGGTGTTCGTGCTGAACGGGTCGTTGCTGCTGCTCGCGATCAGCCTGATCCCCGGGCGGGGCACGGTCGACCCGGAGACGGCGGTCGTGGTGGCGGCGGTGATGTCGGCCGCGTCCTCGGCGACGAGCACGTTCCTGACGGTGCGGGACGACGGGGCGTACCGGCGGCGGCTGGCGCGGCTCGCGGACCGCGAACGGCGGCTCAGCGGCGGGGACGGCGGCCGGGAGCGGCCGCCGGGGACGGTGTTCCTCCAGCTCGACGGGGTCGGGCACGCCGTGCTGCGGGACGCGCTGCGGCCACGGGACAGCAGACCGCCGGTCATGGAGACCGTGTCGGCGTGGGTGGGCGGCACCCACACCGTCACCCCGTGGCGCACCGACTGGTCCAGCCAGACCGGCGCCAGCCAGCTCGGCATCCTGCACGGGTCGAACGAGGACGTGCCCGCCTTCCGCTGGTACGAGAAGAAGAGCGGGGAGGTGATGGTGAGCAACCGGCCGACGAGCGCGGCCGTGCTGCAGCGCCGCGCCGCCGCCCGCGCCGGGCACGACGGGCTGCTGACGGTGGACGGCGCGAGCCGGGGCAATCTGTTCACCGGGGGCGCCGACGAGCTGGCGCTCGTCCTCTCCGTGGCGGCCCGGCGCAGCAAGCGCAACCGCTCCCGCAGCGGCTACTTCACGTACTTCTCCGACCCGGCCAACGCCACCCGCACCGCGGCCTCGTTCATGGCCGAGGTGGTCCGGGAGCTGTGCCAGTCCACCCGCGCCAAGCTGCGCCGGGAGACGCCCCGGGTGGGGCGGGGCGGGCTGTACCCCTTCATCCGGGCGTTCGCGACGGTCGTCGAGCGGGACGTGGTGGTGGCGGCGGTGAGCGGGGACATCCTGGCGGGCCGTACGGCGATCTACGCCGACCTGGTCGCGTACGACGAGGTCGCGCACCACTCCGGGCCGCGCAGCCGCGACGCGCAGCAGGTGCTGGCCCGCCTCGACCGGTCGATCGCGCTGATCGCCAAGGTCGCGGAGCGGGCGCCGCGCGACTACCGCATCGTGCTGCTGTCCGACCACGGCCAGAGCCCGGGGGCCACGTTCGCGGGGGCGTACGGGCTGACGCTGGAGGACCTGGTGCGCGCCGGGTGCGGGCTGCCGGTGCCGAAGGCGGTGGGGCGTACGGCGAGCGGGGCGGAGGCGCGCGAGGCGGCGCGGGCGGCGCTGCACCGGCCTGAGAAGGACGATACGGACGCGGAAGGGGCCCGGCCGGTGGTGCTCGCCTCCGGGAACCTGGGGCTGGTCTCGTTCCCCGACGTCCCCGGCCGGATGAGCCGCGAGGCCATCGACCGCCGCCATCCGGCGCTGCTGCACACCCTCGCCAACCACCCCGGGGTCGGCTTCCTGCTCGTACGCTCCGAAACGGAGGGCGCGGTGGTGCTGGGGGCGAAGGGCGCCGAGCACCATCTCGACACCGGCCGGGTGGTCAAGGAGAGCCCGCTCGCGGTCTTCGGGCCGGGCGCCGCCGACGCCGTACGGCGGACCGCGCACTTCCGGAACACCCCCGACATCATGGTCAACTCGGCCTACGACGCGGCGACCGGCGAGGTGCACGCGTTCGAGGAGCAGATCGGCTCGCACGGCGGGCTCGGCGGCGAGCAGGGCCACCCGTTTCTGCTGTGGCCGGTCCAGCTCTCCGCGCCCGTCGCGGCGGGGGAGGAGCTGGTGGGCGCGGAGCGGGTGCACACGGTGCTGCGGCGCTGGCTGCGGGAGGCGGACGGGCCGGAGGTTCCGGCGCCGCAGGAATGGACCTTGTCTGACGGTGCGCAGGATCCCGCGAAGGAATCCCGGATTCCGAGTCCTCCGGCCGTACCATTTCCGGCCGCCGACCCCGTCCTGCCGGACAAAGCCCGGTGATTTGGTGCACCGTACATCGTCCATGACGATGTTCACATGCTCGACCAGCACCACACGCGCCGTTTCGGCCTGCCCACGGCGACCGCCCTCGTCATGGGCAACATCATCGGCGGCGGCATCTTCCTGCTCCCCGCCTCCGTCGCCCCGTACGGCACCCTCAGCCTGCTGGCGTTCGTTGTCCTGACGGTCGGCGCGATCGCGCTCGCGCTCGTCTTCGGGCGGCTCGCGCGGCGCGACCCGAGCACGGGCGGGCCGTATGTGCACGCCCGCGCCGCCTTCGGCGACTTCGCGGGATTCCTGTCGGCGTGGTCGTACTGGACGATGACCTGGGTCAGCAACGCGGCGCTCGCGGTGGCGGCGGTCGGCTACGTCCATGTGCTGGCCCCCGGGAACGAGTCCAAGGGCGTGGACCTGGCCATCGCGCTGCTCGTGTTGTGGCTGCCGGGGCTCGCGAACCTCGCGGGGACGCGCTGGGTCGGCGCCGTCCAGCTGGTGTCGACGGTGCTGAAGTTCGTCCCGCTGCTCTTCGTCGCGGTCGTCGGGCTCTTCTTCTTCGACCCGGACAAGATGGGCCCCTTCAACGCGGGCGGCGGCAGCGCGGTCGGTGGGATGTCGGCGGCGGCCGCGATCCTGCTCTACAGCTACCTGGGCGTGGAGTCGGCGTCGATGAGCGCGGGCGAGATGGAGAACCCGGAGCGCAACGTGGGGCGGGCCAGTGTGCTCGGCACGATCGGCGCGGCCGTGGTCTACCTGCTGGGCACGGTGGCGGTGTTCGGCACGGTCGCCCACAAGGACCTGGTGAACTCCACCGCCCCCTTCTCGGACGCGGTCGACGCGATGTTCGGTGGCACCTGGGGCGGCACGCTGATCGCGGTGGCCGCCGTGGTGTCCATCGTCGGCGCGCTCAACGGCTGGATCCTGATGAGCGCCCAGGCGCCGTACGCGGCCGCCCAGGACGGGCTCTTCCCGGCCGTCTTCGCGGCCAAGCGGCGCGGGGTGCCCACGGCCGGGGTGATCATCGGCGTGATCCTGGCGTCGCTCCTGACCGTGGTCAACTACACCTCGGGCTCGAACGGCGTCTTCGCGACCCTCGTCCTGATCACCACCTTCTCGGCGACGGTCCCCTATCTGCTGGCGGCCGCTGCCCAGCTGTACTTCCTGCTCGCGGGGCGCCGCGACGAGGTCAGGACCGGGCGCTTCGTCTGGGACCTGGTGCTGGCGCTGGCGGGCTTCGGCTTCTCCTTCTGGCTGGTGTCGGGCGCCGGGTACGCGGCGGTGTACCAGGGCGTGCTGTTCCTGTTCGCCGGGGTGCTCGTGTACGTGGTGATCGCGGCCCGCCGCCAGAGCCAGGGCCAGGGCCAGGGCGACCCGGAGGACATGGCCGCCCCGGGCGCGGAGGCGGGAATTCCGTAAAGCCGGGGCGCGTCGCGTTTTCTTGCCCGCCCGGTATTCCCCGGGGATATGCGGAAAGCGTCGGCGAATTCCCCGCTGAAACGCCGTATTTCTTATGCGGCGCATGAGGTCGAGGGGGTGGAAGTTGCGTTCTTCTCTGCGAATTTCCTCTTTTCATGGACACCGCGATTGCGCGAGCATTTCCCTCTATGAGCGTCGACCTGAACACCGGCTGCCCCTTCCGTCTCGACCCCACCGCGGGTGACATCCACGCCGAGGCGGACAGATTGCGGGATCTGGGTCCGGCGACGCCGGTGGAGCTGCCCGGCGGAGTGGTGGCCTGGTCGGTGACCGACCCGGCGCTCGTGAAGCGGCTGCTCGCGGACCGCCGGATCTCCAAGGACGCCTACCGGCACTGGCCCGACGGCTACATCGAGGAGCGCATTCCGCCTAAGTGGCCGCTACGCATTTGGATGGACGTCCGTAGCGCGCTGACCGCGTACGGACCCGAACACGTCCGGCTGCGCCGTCTGATCGGCGCCGCGTTCACGCCCGGCCGGGTACGGGCGCTCGCGCCGCGCATCGAGGAGATCACCGGGTCCCTGCTCGACGGACTGGACGCCACCGAGGCCACCGCGCCCGGAGCGGTGGTGGATTTACGGTCGCGGTTCGCCTGGGTGTTACCGCTGATGGTCGTCAACACGCTCCTCGGGGTCCCCGACGCGCTGCACGACGACTTCCGCACCGCCATCGCCGGGGTCTTCGCGACCGGGTATTCGGAGGCGGAGGCCGAGGCCAACAACCGTGAGCTGTACCGGCTGTTGACCGAGCTGCTGGCCATCAAGCGGCAGGCCCCCGGCGACGATGTGACCAGCGCGCTCATCGAGGCGCACGACGACGAGACCGACTCCCGGCTCAGCGAGCAGGAGCTGATGGACAGCGTGCTGCTGCTGATCGGCGCGGGACACGAGACCACGGTCAACCTGCTCGATCACGCCATCGTCAATCTCCTCACCCACCCCGCACAACTCGCCCTGCTGCGCTCCGGAGGGGCGTCATGGCAGGACGCGGTGGAGGAGACGCTGCGCCACCAGGCGCCGATCGCCACCATCATCATGCGGTTCCCGATCGAGGACGTGCATGACGCGGCGACCGGGCTCACCTTCCGCGAGGGCGACCCCATCGTCATCAACTACGCCGCCGCGGGACGCGATCCGGGCGTCCATGGCGAGCGCGGCGAGCACTTCGACCTTACGCGGGAGACCCGCCGCGAGCACCTGGCGTTCGGATACGGCCCGCACTTCTGTCTGGGCGCGGAACTGGCCCGGCTGGAAGGCCGTATCGGACTGCGCGCGCTCTTCGAACACTTTCCCGATCTCGCCCTCGCGGTACCGGGCGCCGAGCTTCGTCCACTGGAGTCGTTCATCTCCAATGGACATCAACAACTGCCCGTCCGGCTGCGGGGCTAGATCCGCGGGACTAGATCTACTTCAGGGCATCCACCTGGCATACCTCGCAAAGCGTGAGTTGACCATAAAATGGTCGATCACGTTTTGGTTGCGTACTCCGCGCGGCGACTGCTACGGTCGCTTGGTATTGGAACTGATGTTAACTCGCCACGATGAATACGCGGTTGCGTCAACAATCCCGACCGGATTCGTTCCACGCGACATACGGGGTAAGCGGAAGTCCACGGGGGTGGCCTTGAGCCGGTCATTACTGCACCTTCGCGTCGATGTGGCTGGGCCTGTCGTCCAGCACCCAGCCCTCCATGGGTAGTACGCCTCCTGATGTCTTCGTCCAACGCTGTCTTCCATGAAGCACCGGATTGTCACAGGGGGATAGGCACATGAATGGTCAGCTCATGGCTGACACTGCCGAGATCATGGCGCAGCGGTCCACCGAAATGGTATCCCTGAGCGAGTTAACGCACTTCGATTCGCCCCGGCTGTCGGGCGCGGACACCGAGCATGTGCGCCTCCTCGCCGAGTCGGACGCCGAACTGCCGCCCATTCTGGTCAATCGCAGGACGATGCACGTCATTGACGGGATGCATCGAGTGCAGGCCGCGGATCTGCGCGGTCAGGGCAAAATAGAGGCGATTTTCTGCGAATGCGATGACGAGGAAGCGTTCGTCCTCGCCGTCAAAGCAAACGTCTCGCACGGACTTCCCCTGCCGCGCGCCGACAGAAATGCCGCCGCCAAACGTATCATCAACTCCCATCCCGAATGGTCCGATCGAGCCATCGCCTCGGTGACCGGGCTGTCCCATAAGACGGTCGGCGCGATCCGCCGCCGTGCGAGTGGGGAAATTCCCCAGTCGAGCACCCGGCTCGGGCGCGACGGCCGGGAACGCCCGGTCGACGCCGCCGAAGGCCGTATCCAGGCCGGTCGGATACTCGCCGAACGCCCCGGCGTCTCGCTGCGCGAGGTCGCCCGGGAGGCCGGGGTCTGCGCCGCCACCGTGCGGGACGTCCGCGACCGGCTGCGGCGCGGTGAGGCCCCGTCGGGGCCCACCCGGCGCGAGCCCAAGGCGGCGGCCAGCGCGACCCCGCTGGGGCCCAAGGCGGTGGCCAGGATCGACGGCGCCGACCGCGCCCCCGACCTCCCCGCCCTGCTCCACAACCTGCGCAAGGACCCCTCGCTGCGGCTCTCCGAGTCGGGCCGCACGTTGCTGCGGCTGCTGGACGCCTGCACGGTGGGGCCGCAAGAGTGGACCCGGATCAGCGACAACGTCCCGCCGCACCGCGTGGAGCTGATCGTCACGGCCGCACGTGAGTGCAGCCGGGCGTGGCAGGACTTCGCTACGGAGCTGGAGCAGCGCTCCAGTCAGCAGGCATCCGGCTGATATCCGGGCTGACACTCCCATTCCCCATTCCCCACTCGCTTTGTGGCGCCTAGGGAAGGCAGGCATGACGACCCATCAAGTCAGGGGTTTCCGTGCGACGGACGCCCAGGACCTCCTCCACTCGACGCTGGCATCCGACCCGCCCCCGTTCGCCCTGCTGCGCAGAGCGGGCGCGGGCGGGGAGGAGGTGGAGGTGCTGACCGGGACGGTGGCCGAGGTGGCGACCCTCGCCGAACTGCCGTGTCCCGGACCGGCGGACGCGGCCGCCACCGGGGGCGACGGACCGGCCGAGGTGCTGGCCGTCATCCCCTTCCGCCAGGTCACCGAGCGCGGCTACGCGTGCAACGACGACGGCGAACCGATCCTCGCGCTCACCGCCGAGCGGCGCGCCGCGCTCTCCGTCAAGGAAGCCCTGGACCTGCTCCCGGACGCGGAAGTCGATCTGCGCGACGGCGGGTTCGACATCGGGGACGAGGACTACGAGAAGGTCGTCGAGAAGATCCTCGACCAGGAGATCCGCGCCGGTGAGGGCTCCAACTTCGTCATCAGGCGGTCCTTCCGGGCCACCCTCACCGACTACCGTCCCGAGGTCGCCCTGACCGTCTTCCGGCGGCTGCTGACCATGGAGTCGGGCGCGTACTGGACGTTCGTCGTGCACACCGGCGAGCGCACTTTCGTCGGCGCCTCCCCGGAACTGCACGTCCAGGTCGACGGCGGCACCGCGCGGATGAACCCGATCAGCGGCACCTACCGCTATCCGCCCTCCGGCGCGGACCTGGACGGGGTGCTGGAGTTCCTGGGCGACCAGAAGGAGACCGACGAACTCTTCATGGTCGTGGACGAGGAGCTGAAGATGCTCTCCCGGGTCTGCGACCGGGGCGCCCGGGCCCGTGGCCCGTATCTGCGCGAGATGGCCAAGCTCGCGCACACCGAATACCTGCTGGAGGGCGCCACCTCGCGGGACGTGCGCGAGGTGCTGCGCGAGACGATGTTCGCGCCGACCATCACCGGCAGCCCGCTGGAGAACGCCTGCCGGGTGATCGCCCGGCACGAGGAGAGCGGACGCGGCTACTACGGCGGCGCCCTCGCCCTCCTCGGCCGGGACGCCACCGGCCGGTCCACCCTGGACTCGGCGATCATGATCCGCACCGCCGACATCAGCCGCGAGGGCGCCCTGCGCGTCGACGTCGGCGCCACCCTGGTCCGGGACTCCCGGCCCGCCGCGGAGGTCGCCGAGACCTGGGCCAAGGTGGACGCGCTGCTGGCCGCCACCGGACTGGAGCGGCGGGCCGGGCCCACACCACCGGTCCGGCCTGCGGGCGCGGGTGCGCCACTTGCCCACGACCCCAAGGTGATCAGCGCGCTGGAGCGGCGCAACGCCGGTCTGTCGGCGTTCTGGCTGGGCAAGGAGGACTCCATGGACGCCGCGCCCGCGCGGTGGGCCGGTCCGGACGCCGGGCGGGTGCTGATCGTGGACGCCGAGGACATGTTCACCGGCATGCTCGGCCACCAGACCCGCTCGCTGGGCCTGGACGCCACCATCCGCTCGTGGGACGCGGTCCGCGCCGAGGACATCGACGGCTGCGACTGCGTGGTGCTGGGGCCGGGCCCCGGCGACCCCCGGGCCACCGCCGACCCCAAGGTGCGCGGCATCGCCGAGCTGATCGGCGGGCTCTTCGCCCGGGGCATCCCGTTCGTCGGCGAATGCCTCAGCCACCAGGTGCTGTGCGCGCTGCTGGGGCTTCAACTCTTCCCCCGGGAGCGGCCCAACCAGGGAACCCAGCGCCGTATCGACTTCTTCGGCCGGTCCGAGCCGGTCGGCTTCTACAACTCGTACGCCGCCCGCCACACCGCCGACCGGCTCTTTTCCCCACTTGCCCACGGCGCCGTCGAGCTGTGCCGCAACCCGGCCACCGGCGAGGTGCACGCGGTGCGCGGGGAGCGGTTCGCCGCCACCCAGTTCCATCTGGAGTCGGTGCTCACGGAGAACGGCACCGACCTCCTCGCCGACCTCCTCGGCTGGGCCCTCCGGCAACCCGCCGAGCTGATCGAATGCGAAGCCGACCGGTGATCGGCGAGGTGGTGGCCGCGCAGCAGCCGGAGTGGACATCCCATCCCGACTACGTGGCGAGCCGTGCCGCCCTGACCGCCGCGCCCGCGCTGGTGACCACCGCCGAAGTGGCCCGGCTGCGCGGGGCGCTGGCGGTGGTGGCCGGTGGCGGCGCGCGGATGGTCCAGCTCGGCGACTGCGCGGAGAGCTTCGAGGAGACCGGCGCCGACCACGTGCGCGCCAAGACGGCGGTGCTGCACGCCCTGGCCGGTGAACTCGCGGACGGCGGGCCGGTGTTACGGGTCGGCCGGATCGGCGGCCAGTTCGCCAAGCCGCGCAGCCAGCCCTTCGAGGACGTCGACGGGGTGCCGCTGCCCGCCTTCCGTGGCCACATGGTCAACGGCGAGGCCCCGACCGCCGAGGCGCGGGCACACGACCCGCGGCGGATGGTGCGGGCGTACGAGGCGAGCGCCGGGGTGTTACGGGTCCTGGCCCGCGACCGGGACCGCCGCGCCGCCGCACCCGCCAAGCACCTTGAACGGTTTCCCGACGGGCCCTGGGCCAGCCACGACGCGCTGGTCATGGACTATGAGGCCGCGCTGGTCCGTACCGACGAGGCCGGGCAGCGCGTCCTCGGCTCCACCCATCTGCCCTGGCTCGGCGACCGCACCCGGGCGCCCGGCTCGGCCCACGTGCGGCTGCTGTCCCAGGTGGCCAACCCGGTCGCGCTCAAGCTCGGCCCCTCCACCGACCCCGCCGAACTCGCCGAGGTGTGCGCGCTGCTGGACCCCGACCGGACTCCCGGCAGACTCACCCTCATCGCGCGGATGGGCGCCGAGCGGGTCACCGAACTGCTGCCGCCGCTGGTGGCCGCCGTACGGGCGCGGGGCCACCGGGCGGTCTGGCTGAGCGACCCGATGCACGGCAACACCGTCCGGGCGGGCGGGGTGAAGACCCGTCACCTGGCCGCCGTCGTGGACGAGGCGGTCCGCTGCAAGTCGGTCCTGGAGAGGGCGGGGGAGCACCCCGGCGGACTCCACCTCGAAGTCGCCGCGACCGATGTCACCGAATGCCTCGGCGGAAAGGTCGACGGGGTCGAGCGACTGGCCGAGCGCTATACGACGCTGTGCGATCCGCGGCTGAATCCCGACCAGGCCTCCGAATTGCTGCGCACCTGGATTCGCGCATAGGAATCCGTAGACTCGGAATACCCGCCGACGTCGATACCTGTACTGGCGGGTGCCCCTTCTCTTTCAAGAAGGTGAGGATTTGACCGAGCACAAGCACACTGCCGAAAGCGCCTGCCGGGTCGCCCTGGTCACCGGCGCGGCCGGTGGAATCGGAACCGCCATCGCACGGGCGCTCGCGGGCCAGGGAACCCTGGTGGCCGCCGTGGACCGGGACGCCGACCGGCTGAGGGATCTGGTGGAGAAGATGGCGGCGGACGGACTCACCGCCATCGCCTTTCCCGCCGATGTCACCGACAGCCAACGGATCAATGACGTCGTCGAGCTGATCGAAGCCGAACTCGGCGCCGTGGACCTCCTGGTGAACGCGGCCGGAGTCATGCGGGCCGGATCCGCCCTGGAGATGTCGGACGCCGATTGGCGGGCCATCTTCTCCATCAATCTGGACGGCGTCTTCCACTGTTCCCGGGCCGTCGCCTCGCGCATGAGGGAACGCGGCGAGGGCGCCATCGTGACCGTCGCCTCCAACGCCGGGCGGATACCCCGCACGCATATGGCCGCGTACGGCGCCTCGAAGGCCGCCGCGTCCCTCTACACCAAATCCCTCGGCCTGGAACTGGCCGAATACGGAATCCGCTGCAACGTGGTCTCGCCCGGTTCGACCGACACCGACATGCTGCGTTCGCTATGGTCCACGGATGCCGACCGGCAGACCACCCTCGACGGTTCGATGGCCACGTACAAGACCGGAATCCCGCTGCGCCGGATCGCCGAACCCGGCGACATCGCGGACGCCGTTCTCTTCCTCGCCTCCGACCGGGCCCGGCACATCACCATGCAGGACCTGTGCGTCGACGGCGGCGCCATTCTGGGGGTGTGACAAAAGGTCATGAGCATTCCCGCCATCGCGCCCTATCCGATGCCGACCGCGGCCGACCTGCCGAAGAACCAGGTCGACTGGCGGCCCGCCCCGGAGCGCGCCGTCCTCTTCTTCCACGACATGCAGGAATACTTCCTGGCGCCCTACGACCCCGGCAGCGCCCTGTACGGGGAGCTGTTGGCCAACACCCGTGCCCTGCGCCAGCGGGCGGACGCGCTCGGCATCCCGGTGGTGTACTCGGCCCAGCCCGGCGACATGGACCGCGACCAGCGCGGACTGCTGTACGACTTCTGGGGGCCCGGCATGTCCGCGCACGAGCGGGACACCGGGATCGTCGCACCGCTGCGGCCGTCCGACGGGGACACCGTGCTGACGAAATGGCGTTACAGCGCTTTCGTCCGCTCCGAACTCCGTGATCTGTTTCAGAAGTCCGGCCGCGATCAATTGATCGTGTGCGGGGTTTACGCCCATGTCGGCTGTCTGATGACCGCCGTCGACGCCTTCAGCTCCGATATCCAGCCGTTCCTGGTGGCGGACGCGCTCGCCGATTTCACCGCCGACCACCACCGGTCCGCGCTGGACTATGCCGCGCGCTGCTGCGCGGCGATCCACACCACCGAGCAGATGCTCGACTTCCTGGCCGCCGAGAAGTCCTCCGCCCGCTAGAGGGGTGCTGACCCATGAGTTCCACGGAAACGTTCCGGGTGGCCGCCACCACCGACATCCGCGCCGATCCCGCCACCGTCTTCGCCTATGTCAGCGACCTCACCCACAGCGGTGACTGGAGTCCCGAATGCCTGGGCGGGGAGTGGACCGAGGGAGAACCGGCGGCCGTCGGTTCCGTCTTCACCGCGCGCAATCACCGGGAGCCGGATGTGGTCGCCTGGGCGCCGGTCGTACGCGGGGACTGGACCACCCAATGCGAGATCGTGGAATCCGCGGCCCCGCGCGTGTTCAGCTGGGCCATGCGCACCGGCGACGGCCGCGCCCAGGAGAGCGTATGGTCGTTCACGGTCGAGCCGACGGCGAACGGCAGCGCGCTCACCCACGCCTTCTGGATGGGCGAACTGACCGAAGGCATGCGGGGAATTCTCCACGGCATGAGCGACGCCGAGGTGAAGAAGTTTCTCGACGACTGGTCGGACAAAATCGACGGCGATATGCGGCAGTCGCTCGCCCGCATCAAGGCCGCACTCGAAAACGCCTCCTGACGGCGCACGCGGACGCAACGCGAAGGGTGACGCCACCGTGATCCTGCAACGCATCGGGAACAGGGGTCTGTTCCTGGGTTCCTTCTTCGACGAAGCCGCCAAGAAGAGCCCGTACCAGAAAATCACCCTCGACCATGAACTCGACATCGCACCGGAGCTGGGCAGCGACCTCACCGTCTACGCCTGCGCGAATCTCGTCGCCGAAATGGCGTCCGCGCTGCGCGATCTGCGGGTGCGTCCGGGCGACAAGGTCGCCGTCTACAAGTCGGACGGCTTCGACATCTTCCTGCTCACCTGCGCGGTCGCCCGCGTCGGTGCCGTCCCCGTCGCCCTCTCGCCCAGCCTCGGCGGCGAGGTCGTCGCGGAGCTGCTGAACCGCTGCGACTGGCCGCATCTGATCACCGACGAGAAGAAGCTCGTCGGCGAGCTGCCGCCGGACGTGACCAAGCGCTGCGAGCGGGTCTTCCTGGTGACCGGCGAGGCCGAGGGCACCACCGCGCTGCGGCGGGACCCCGAGGCGCAGTTGCGCCCGTACACCCGGACCAGGACCCGCAGCCCCGCGCTGCTCACCCACACCTCCGGCACCACCGACATCCCCAAGCTCGTCGTCCACACCGCCCGTTCGCTGCGCGCCCGCTACCGCCCGCAGGCGCTCGGCGCCCGGCTGCTGATACGCGGCCGCGAAACCCTCGCCGTCCGGGTGTCGTTCGTCCACTCGCGCCTGGTGACGGCGCTCGCCATCGCGCTCAAGCGCGGTTTCCCGATCGTCATCACCAAGGACGCCACGCCCGAGCGGATCGCCGACATCTTCGCCGAGGTCAAACCCGGCGTCCTGGAGGCGCATCCCAATACGTTCGTGGAGTGGGAGCCGCTGGCGGACGACCCGCGCGGCCCGCTGTCCAACGTGCAGGCACTGAGCAGCACGTTCGACGCGATCCACCCGAGGACCGTGCAGAAGATCCTGGGCGCGTCGCGGCGCAGGCGCCCGTTCCACCTCCAGCTGTACGGGCAGAGCGAGATCGGGCCCACGGTCGGCCGGGCCACCTCCCGGCGGCGCGCGATGTCCGCCGACGGACGCTGCGTCGGCTTCCCGTTCCCCGGGATGACGGCGGTCCGGGTGGTCGACCGCAACGGCCGCACCCCCGGCCCCGGCGACCCCGGCTTCATCGAGGTCCGCTCGGACGGCCGGGCGCTCACCTACTTCGGCGAGGACGCCCGCTTCCAGCGGCAGCTGGACGACGGCTGGTGGCGGATGGGCGACGTCGGCTACCGCACCCGCTGGGGCTGTCTGCACGTCTCCGACCGCGAGGTCGACGTCATCCCCGGCTTCGGCAGCGCGCTGGAGGCCGAGGACCTGCTGATGTCGCGGCTCGACAGCCTGCTGGAGGTCGTGGTCGTGCCCGGTGAGGAGGGCGCGCCGACCCCGGTCGTGGTGACCCGGGACAGCGGGCCGCTGGACCTGGCCCGCTGGGCGGAGGCGGCCGCCCGGCTGGCCCCGATGCGCCCGCCGGTGCAGCTGACCCTGGACGAACTGCCGCGCACCGCCACCGCCAAGGTGCAGCGGCTGGAGCTGGCGCGGCTGCTGCGGGACCGGCCCGCCGAGCCCGGGCCGGACGCCCGGCCGACCGAATAAAGGGGGAAGGTCACCTTGTCGCAGCAGAAAACGCCCGACCACGAGCGCGTCTTCGGCTGGCTGGACGACCCGTCCGACGACCGGGGCATGCGGTTCCGGCTGGACGACGGCTCCTGGCAGCGGCTCACCTACCGGGAGCTGGCCCAGCGGACCCTGGGCGCGGCCGCCGCGCTCGCCGACGCGGGGGTGCGGCCCGGCGATGTGGTGCCGCTGGTGGTGCCCGGCGGGGAGGACTTCGTCACGCAGTTCTTCGGGCTGCTCGCGATCGGCGCCACCCCGTCCGTCCTGCCCCTGCCGCTCGCCCTGCGCGGCGGCGAGGGCTACGAGAACCAGCTGAAGGCCATCACCGCCCGCATCCACCCGCGCCACGCCATCGCCGACCCGCGCTACCGGGACGTCGTCGCGGAGAACGTGGCCCGGCTCGGCGGCGGCACCGAGGTCCTGGCGCCGCGGTACGCCGACCGCCCGGAGGAGGCGCCGCGCGCCTGGGGCGAGCTGGCGGTGCTCCAGTTCACGTCGGGCTCCCGTGGCTCACCGCGCGGGCTGCGCATCTCGATGGCGAACCTGGCCACCAACCTCCGCATGATCCAGGGCTGGATGGACCCGGTGGGCTACGGCGCGGTCACCTGGCTGCCGCTCTACCACGACATGGGGCTCGTCGGCGGGCTGCTGGGCGCGCTGACCCTCCAGGTGGAGCACGCGCTGATGCGGCCCGAGCAGTTCATCCGGGACACCCGGGGCTGGATCGCCGAGTACGGCCGCACCCCGTACTCCAACATGTGCATGCCCAACTTCGGCTTCGAGCGGGTGCTGTCGGCGGTCCGCCCCGGCGACCTCGACGGGCTGGACTTCTCCCCGCTGACCGCCGTCGTCAGCGGCGCGGAGCGGATCGACCCCGCGGTGCTGGCCCGCTTCGCCGCGCTGCTCGGCCCGCACGGCTTCGACGTACGGGCGCTGATGCCCGCGTACGGGCTGGCCGAGGGCACCCTCGCGGTGACCGGCGTGAGCAAGCACCACGTCCCCCGGATGGTGCGGGCGGGCGGTCTGGAGCGGCGGCTCGGCGAGAAGCTGGACGTGAGCGAGATCGTTGAGCTGAGCACCGTGCCGGTGGACGAGCCCTGGACCTGGCAGGTCTCCTGCGGTCCGGCGCTGGAGACCGCGCGCGTGGAGATCCTGGACGAGGACGGCGCCCCGCAGCCCGAGGGCGTACTCGGGGAGATCTACGTCGAGGGCCCCTCGGTCGCCGACGGCTACGCCGACCCCGGCCCCGACGACCTGGCCAAGCTGCACGACGGCAGGCTCTATACCGGCGACGCCGGGTTCCTGCTGGACGGCGAGCTGTATGTGATCGGGCGGCTCGGCGACAGCGTGAAGATCAACGGTCAGAACGTCTTCGTGGAGGACATCGAACTCGAACTCATCGCCTCCGGGGCCATCTCCCGGCGCTACGCGACCGTCGTCGCCGGGATCACCGGGGGCGAACCGACGGTGCTGGTGGTCACCGAACGCCCGTTGGGCGAGCGGCTGGACGGCGCGCTGTCCGTCATCGCGTCGTTCACCGGCGACGCGGCCCACGCCCGGGTGCTGTACGTCAAGCGCGGCACCATCCCCCTGACCTCCAGCCGCAAGCCCCGCCGCCGTTCGCTGTGGCTGTCGTACGTGGCGGGCGAACTGAAGGAGCGTAACGACTCGTGAGTGTTGTGGCCGCACCGGCGGAGCAGACCGCTCCGGCCGGGCAGACCTCCCGCCTCTTCACGGCCGGGCCGTTCGGCGAGCGGGTGGAGGACACCCGTAAAGGCATCGCGGAGCTGCTGCGGCGGACCTTCGAACCGGTCGCGGAACAGGCCGAGGCCGAGGGGCTGTTCCCGCGCGACGCACTGGCCGACCTCGGCCGCGCCGGACTGTTCGAGGAGCGCTGGCGCGAGGCGTCGGCGGCGGAGCCGTACGGCGACCCCGGGTTCGGCGTGATCGTCGCCGAGGAGAGCGGACGGCTCGGGCACGCCAGTCTCTCGGTCGGGCTCAGCCTGCACTGCGAGACGGTCCTGTCCATCCTCACCCGCTTCGGGGACTCGGCCCTGCTCGCCGAGTACCGGGCCGGGGCGCTGGAAGGCCGCCTCGTGGGCTGTCTCGGCGCGTCCGAACCGACCGGCGGCTCCGACCTCAACGGAGTGCGCACCCTCGCCCGCAAGACGCCCGGCGGCTGGCGGGTCACCGGCGAGAAGAAGTATCTGTCGCTCGGCCTGGTCTGCGACTTCGCCCTGCTGCTGTGCAGGCTCGACGAGGGCTCCGGGCCGGTCGACGGCAGGCTCGGGCTGTTCGCCGTACCGCGCGCCGGGCTCACGCCCCGCAAACGGCTCGACAAGGCGGGCACCGCCGCGCTGGACACCACCTGGATGCTCATCGACACCGAGGTCCCCGACGAGGCCCTGGTCGGGCGGCGCGGCGGCGGACTGCTCGGCGCCACCTGGGGGCTCAACCACGAACGGCTCTCCATCGCCGCCCAGGCCGTCGGCGGCGCGGCCCGCGCCATCGGGCTGGCCACCGCGCACCTCCAGCGCCGCAAGCAGTTCGGCAAACCGCTGATCGAACAGCAGGCGCTGCGGCTGCGGCTGGCCGAGCTGTCGTCCCGGCTGATCGCCCTGCGCTACGCCGTCTACACCGCCGCCCAGGGCGTGGCCGTCCCCGGCGCGTGCGGCACCCGCGAGATCGCGGCGCTCAAGACCACGGCGGCACGCTTCGTCGAAGAGGTCATGAGCGAGTGCATGCACCTGTTCGGCGGCCCCGGCTATCTGGAGGACGAGACCCCGCTCGCCCGCATGTGGCGCGACTCCCGGCTGGCCCGGCTCGGCGGCGGCACCGACGAGATGATGTGGGAGCTGGTCGCCGGGGGCCTGGTGCCCGACATCGCCGCCTACGACGAGGGTGTCGATCTCGGATGAAACTGCTGCTGACCGGAATCACCGGACAACTCGGCACCGCCGTCGCCGAGATCGCCCCGAGGCGCGGGATCGAGATCGTGCCGCTGGTGCGCCGCGCCCGCCCCGGCCAGGTCCCCTTCGAGCGGCTGTTCCCCTCGCTCGCCCCGGCCCAGGTCGGCGGCGATGTGCGCGAACCGCTGTGGGGGCTGACGGACGCGGAGCTGGACGAACTGGCCGAGGACGTCGACGCCGTCGTCAACCTCGCCGGGGACACCAACTGGGCGGGCAGCGGCCGCGATCTGTACGCCGTCAATGTGCTCGGTGCCGTCAACGGCTACGACGTCGCCCGCGAGCTGCAACGCCGCTCCGGCCGCCGGGTGGTCTACGGCTACGCGTCCTCGATCTTCGTCGCGGGCGGCACCCTCGGCCGGATCGCCGAGACCCCGCTCCCCGCCGACCGCCACCGCACCGCGTACGAGCACAGCAAGTGGCTGGCCGAACAGGAGCTGACGCGGCGCCACGGCCCCGGCGAACCCGATGTCCTCATCAGCCGGGTCGCCGCCCTGCTCGGCGACTCCCAGACCGGCGCCACCCGCAAGCGCAACTCGCTGTACCTGCTGGCCGAGCGGTGGGACGAGCTGCCCGGCCGGGTGCTGCCCGCCATGCGCGGTGCCCGGGTCGACGTCCTGCCGCGCGACCTCGCGGCGGGCACCCTGCTGGACGCGCTGGCCGGGCTGCACCGCTCCGGCCCGCGCCCCGAACCCGTCGTCACCCATCTGTCGGCGGGCGAGCGGGCCCCCTCGATCCGCGGCCTGCTGGAGGTGGCGCGCGCCCTGTCGCCGCTGCACTTCGGCAAGTGGCTGCGGCTGGTCCCGGCCTCCGCCGAACAGGTGCTGTGGATCTCCGCCAACGCCGAACGCTTCCTGCCGCTGTCCCAGGCGTGGCGCAACAGCGTCATCGGACTGCGCTACATCGGGCTCGACCGGGTGATGGAACGCGGCCGCCTGGCCGGTCTGGTGGACGGGCCCCTGCCCGAACCCTCCACCGAACTGCTGGCCCGGCTGCTGTTCGACCTCCCGGCGCCGAAGCGTCCCCTGGCCCCCGCCGACAGCGGATTGTCGAGGTTCCTGGCATGAACGATCCCGGCATGAACGTCTTGATTTTGGGTGGCTCCGGCTTCCTGGGCACGGCCGTGGCGCAGGCGTGCGAACGCGGCGGCGCCACCGTCCGGGTGCTCTCCCGTAGCGGCCGTACCGCCGTCGGCGAAGGCGTCCGTGGCGACGTACGGATGCCACGCCTCGGCCTGTCCGCCGCCGACCTGGCCCGGGTCCGGGACGAGACCACTCATGTGGTGCTCTGCTTCGGCTCGGTGTCCTGGACCTCCGGGCCCGGCGAGGTGCTGGAGACCCACAGCTCCGGGATGCGCCAGGCGCTGGCCTTCCTGCGCGAACTGCCCGGGCTGCGGCAGGCCGTGCACATCTCCTCGCTGCTGGCGCTCGGCCGCGCCAAGGGCCGGATCACCAACCGCGAGCTGTACACCGGCCAGCGGTTCCGCAACTGGTACGAGTACGGCAAGTACTGCGCCGAACGGCTGGTCCGGGACACCCCCGAACTCCCCGTCGGCGTCGTCCGCTTCGGCCCGGTGCTCGGCCCCGACCCGCGCGGCGGACGGCCCGACACCCGGCACGGACTGCCGATGGTCTTCCCGCATCTGCTCGCCGGATATCCGGTGCACCTGGCCCGGCGCGGGGAGTTCCCGTGCTGGATCACCGACGCCGCCTCCGCCGCGCAGATCGTGCTGAAGGCGCTCACCACGCCCATCGGCCGGTCCACCTGGACCTGGTTCGACCCGGCGCTGCCCACCCTCGGCGAGGTCTTCACCGAGGTGTGCCGCCCCTGGGGCGTCGTACCGAAGATCGTCGAGGCGAAGCAGCTCGGCCGGTTCACCCGCCTGGTCGGCGAACGGGTCGGTGCGCCCAAGGAATTGACCGAGTACACCGAGCCCTGGTTCGACCTGGACGTGGGCGTCCTGGGGGACATCCCCGAGCCCTGGCCCGTCCCCGACCCCGACTACCTCGGGGCCACCGGGGAGGCCCTGCGCGGCGGTACGGAGAGGAGGGCCCTCGTATGACCGAGCAACCGCAGACGGTGGAGATGTCCGTCGACACCGACGCGCACCCCTACTTCCGCGTCTACTCGGCGGGCAACTTCGGCGAAGTGGCGCCGCAGCGGCTCTCGCCCATGTCCTGGTCGCTGGTGGGCGACCCGATGGAGCGCGGCACCCGCGCGCTCGCCCGGCGGCTGTGGGGCCGCCCGGCCTGGGCCGAGGGCGGACACTACGTCTTCGTCGGCTACTTCGGCTGCCGCCCGTACCACAATCTGGCCGCCTACTGTCATCTGTCCGCGTCCATCCCGGGACTTCAGCCGAGCGATGTCACCGACGCGTACTTCGAGGGCATCGACTCCCCGGAGGAGCTGACCGCGCTGCGCTCCGGCCGGGTCCGCCAGGTCGCGGGCAGCGCCAAGCTGCTGGGCGAACTGCGCGACACCGGGCCCCGGCTGCGCGCCCTGGAGGAGCGGGTCGCCGAGCTGGAGTGGGGGCTGCGCGCCGCGACCACCACCGACAGCCCCATCGCGCTCGCCGGGGTGCTGCGCGACGCACAGCCCGTCCTCGAAGAGGCCTGGGCGGTGCACATCCTGACCACCTCGGGGCTGGTGCCGGTCACCGCGCTGCAGCGGCGCGTCTACGGCAAGCTGCTGCGGCACGGCAAGGAGATCGCGCACTGGCTGACCCGCCCGCGCGAACTGGTCTGGGACCGGCTGCACACCGCCGCGTCCACCCTCGACCCGTACGGCCCCGGCGACTTCCTGGCCTCCTCCTTCTACGAGGTCGCGGACGACCAGGCGCCCTGGCAGGACTACGCGGTGCGGCACAAGCAGGTCGCGGGCGGCAGCGGCGAGGCCTCCGTGGCGCCGATCGACCCGGCCGAGGCCCTGGCGGGCATGGTCTCGCCCTGGCGCAGCCGCACCGTACGGTCGCTGGCGGTCGCGGTCGGCGAGATGATGGCCGGACGCGAGCACTCCAAGTCCCTCGCGATGCGCACCCTGCACATCTACCGGCGGCTGCTGCCCGCGCTGGCGTCCTCGATGGGCGGCGACGCCGACCTGTGGCCGTATCTGACGATCCGGGAGTTCACCGAACTCGCCACCCGGCCGGGGTTGATCGAGCGGGCCCGGCCACGGATCGAGGCCTGCCGGGCGGCGCTCGCCACCCCGATGCCCGAACACCTCGACCTCACCGGCGACGACGGGGTGATCCGCCCGTGGCTGAGCCGGACGCCCCAGGGGCTGCGCGGGGTGGCGCCCGGCATCGGCACCGGCACGGTGATGACCCCCGAGGGCGATCTGCCCGACGAGCCGGTGGTCATCGTCTGCTCGTCCGCCGACGCGGACATCGCCCCGCTGCTGCCCTTCGCCGAGGGCGTGCTCAGCGAGCGCGGCAGCGATCTGTCGCATATCGCGATCCTCTCCCGCGAGTACGGGATTCCGTGCGTCGTGGGCTATCCCGGCGCGGCCTCGCTGCCTGCGGGCACGGCCGTCTCCATCAATGGCAGTACCGGAGAGGTGAACATCCTTGACCCTTCCTGACTCCACCCGGACATCCGTCCATTCCGAGACCCTGACCGCGCTGGAGGAGGTCTACGCCCAGGTCAAACGGGTCCAGCGGGATCTGCGGCCGACCGACCGCATCATCCAGGACCTGGAGATCGACTCACTGGCCACCCTGGAGATCCTGCTGGCCCTGGAGGAGCGCTTCAGCGTGGCGCTGGTCGACAACCCCAAGGCCGCCAGGATCACGACGGTCGGCGACCTCGTCGGACTCCTCGACGAACTGCGCGCCGACGCCGACGCCACTTCGACATGACGACGGGAGATGCCGTGCTTCCCGACACCGACACCGAGACCGCCTCCTTCGACGTCCTGCACACCCTGGTCATCAAGGGCATGGCCACCGCCGACCCGCTGGTGGCGGGCGCCGGGCACGACCGTGACGACGTCCTCGCCGAACTGGAGAAACTGCGGGCCGACGGGCTCGCCACCCATATGGAGCGGCGCGGACTGTGGCGCATCACGGCGGAGGGCCGCGAACGGCACGCCACGCTGATCGCCGACGACCTGACGGGCGACGCCCGGGACCGGCTGCGACCGGGATATGAGCGCTTCCTGCCGGTGAACGACCGGTTCAAGGAGCTGTGCACCCGCTGGCAGCTCCGCGACGGCACCACCAACGACCACACCGACCCCGCCTACGACCAGGAGCGGGTGTCCGAACTGGGCACGGTGCACGACGAGGCCGGCCCGATCCTGGCCGAACTGGCCGCCGTACGCCCCCGGTTCGGGCGCTACGCCGATGGGCTCACCGGCGCGCTGACCCGGCTGCGCGACGGCGACCACAAGGCGTTCACGGGCGTCATGTGCGACTCGTACCACGACACCTGGATGGAGCTGCACCGCGATCTGCTGCTCTCGATGGGGATCGAGCGGGAGGCCGAGGAGCGGGCGGGGACGCCGTGATGAGCGGCGCGGACACTCCTGTCGGCAGCGCGGACACCGTGCTGCGGCTCACGGGCGCGCTCGGCGACGGCGACCGGATCGCGGTCGGCGGCAAGGCCGTGGGGCTCGCCGCGCTGCTGCGCGCGGGGGTGACCATCCCCGACACGTGGGTGGTGCCGGTCGGCGGGGAGCCCGCCGCCGACGACCTCGCCCGGCTCGCGGCGGTCGCCCCGCGCTGGGCGGTGCGCAGCTCGGCCACGGTCGAGGACGGAGCGGCGCTCAGCTACGCGGGCATGTTCCGCAGCGAACTCGACGTGCCCGCCGCCCAGTTGGCCGACGCCATCGCCGCCGTACGGGACTCCGCGCGCAGCGGCCGGGTCGCCGCCTACCGGGAGCGCACCGCCTCCGGCCGTCCGCTGCTCGACGTCGGGATGGCGGTGCTGCTCCAGCCCTTCCGTACCCCGGTGCGCAGCGGGCTGTGGCTGGGCCGCGCGCCCGGCCGGGGGCGGCTGGAGTGGGTCCACGGCAGCGGCGACGCCCTGGTTTCCGGTGCCGTCACCCCGGCCTGGGAGGAGTGGACGCCCGAGGGGCCCGCCGGGGGCTCTGAGCCGGAGCCGCTGACGAGCGGCGGACTGCCGGTCGGCGTGGCGTGCGTCGCGCTGCAGGACGCGCTCGGCGTGCCCGCCGACCTGGAATTCGCCCTGCTGGACAGCGGTCTGGTGTGGCTTCAGTTCCGGCCGATGACCACCGCGCTGGGGGAGTCGCCGGGCGCTGTCCCCGCCGAGGCGGACGGGAAGGTCGTACATGGCATCGCCGCCTCCGCCGGGGTGGCCACCGCGCGGGCGCTGCGGCTGCGGGACATCGACGACCCCCGCTGGGAGCCGGGCGCGGTGCTGCTCGCCGAGCAGACCGACCCGGACTGGGTCCCGCTGATGGCGGAGGCCGCGGCCCTGGTCACCGCCGAGGGCGGGATGCTGTGCCACGCCGCGATCGTCGCCCGCGAACTCGGGGTGCCCTGTGTGACCGGGGTCGGCGCGGTGGCGCTGGAGCGGCTGGCCACGGGCGGCCCGGTCGCGGTGGACGGCTCGGCGGGGACGGTGGCGATCCTGTGACCCCCGTACGTGAGACCCCGGTGACCCCGGTACGCGAGGAGCTGGCCGATCTCGCCGCTGAGCAGCGGGAGTTCGGCGCGCTGGTGCGGTCCCTCGCCGACGCCGACTGGGGACGTGACTCGGCGGCGGACGGCTGGACCGTCGCCGACCAGGTGTCCCATCTGGCCGACACCGAGGAGGTCGCCCGCGACACCCTGGCGGGCGGCCCGCGCGCGTTCGCCGCGACCGTCCCCGAGTATCCGACCGCCGAGGACTTCACCGCCGCCGGATGCCGCCGGGGGGATGGACTCTCGCCCGGCGACCTGACCGCCTGGTGGGACCGCGCCGGTATGACGACCCGCCGACTCATGGCGGAGCGCGCCCCCGGCGACCGTGTGGCCTGGGGCTTCGGCATGACCACCGAGGTGTTCGCCACCGCCCGGCTCATGGAGCACTGGGCGCACGGCCTGGACATCCGGGACGCGCTGGGCCTTCCGGTGGCCGATACGCCCCGGCTGCGCCACATCGCCGCGCTCGGCCACGCCACCCTGCGCTACGCGCTGGCCCGGTCCCGGGTGCGCCCGCCCGGCGGCCGCACCCTGCGGTTGGAGCTGACCGCGCGGGACGGCACCGGCCACGCCTTCGGACCGGAGGACGCGACCGATGTGCTGCGCGGACCGCTGCTGGCGTGGTGCCGGGTCGCGACCCGGCGCACCCGGGGCGCGGCGTCGGGGCTGAAAGCCGATGGTGAACTCGCCGAACTCGCGGTGCTGTACGCGCGGGCGTATCTCTGAAAGCGAGGCAGGACGGTAGTGTGACGTCATGGTCAAGGTGGAGAAAGAACAGACAATCGCCTGTACACCGGAAGCCTTCCTCGACTTCGTGATGGACATCGAACGTTACGTCGAAGTCGATGACAAGGTCGGACCGATCTCCTGGGTGCGCAGGACCGGAAATCTCACCGAGTTCAAGTTTCAGCCCAAGCTGCCCGGGCTGCCCCTTCCGGAGCCGAAAGCCGTGGCCCAGATGCGGCTTACCCCGGGTTCGTGCATCGACATCCGTCTCGCACCGCTGCCACTGAACAAGTTCAATCACCGGATGGCCGAATTCAGCGCCCGGTTCTCCTGTGTGCCGGTGGACGGCGGCATCCGGGCCACCCGCATGATTTCCTTTGACTTCAACCCGCTCACCCGCTGGATGCTCGATCCGGTGCTGCGGCGTACCATCCCCGGCTCTGTGGAGCGGGAACTGCGGTTGAGCAAGGAGATTCTGGAACGCGCGTGATGACGCGACAGGGGGAAACCCATGGCGATATCGACGGACGACGACACCCCGGCCCCGGCCAGGGAACAGCAGGCGCATGTCATCGTGATCGGCGCGGGATTATCGGGTATCGCCGCCGCGGTCAAACTGCGGCGCGGCGGCATCACTGACTTCCTGGTCCTGGAGAAGGCCGACCGGGTCGGCGGGACCTGGCGGGAGAACACCTATCCGGGATGTGCCGTCGACATCCCCTCGTCGATCTACTCCTTCTCCTTCCACCCCAATCCGGGCTGGAGCAGGAATTTCGTCGGCCAGCCCGAGCTGCTGTCCTATATCGAGGACACGGTGGAGAAGTTCCGTCTCGCCCCGGCGCTCCGCTTCGGCACCGAGCTGCTGGAGGCCGCCTGGTCCGAGGAACGGCGGCGCTGGGTCCTCGACACCAGCCGGGGGCGCTTCGTCGCCCAGCACGTCATCTTCGCCTCCGGGCTGCTGCACGAGCCGATCGTGCCGTCCCTGCCCGGGCTGGACGGGTTCCCCGGCGATACGTTCCACTCGGCCCGCTGGAACCACGACGTGGACCTCACCGGCAAGCGGGTCGCCGTCATCGGCACCGGCTGCTCGGCCATCCAGCTCGTGCCCGAGATCCAGCCGCACGTGCGCGAGCTGTACGTCTTCCAGCGCACCGCCGCCTGGGTGATACCCCGGCTCGACTTCCGGGTCCCGGGGCCCGTGCGGCGGCTCTTCCGGCACGTACCCGTCACCCAGCGGCTGTTCCGAGGCGTCAGCGACGGCTTCCTGAAGGCACTGGCCCTGGTCATGCGCCGCCGAAGCTCCGCCCGGCTGCTCACCCCGGTCGGCAAGGGGCTCCTGCGGCGCCAGGTGCCCGACCCCGAGCTGCGCGCCCAGCTGACCCCGGACTTCACCGTCGGCTGCAAGCGGCTGCTGCTGTCGAACACCTACCTCCCGGCCCTGACCCGGCCCAACGCCCGGCTCGTGCCGCACGCCCTCGCCGGGGCGGACGGCAGCGAGCTGATCGCGGCGAACGGCGAGCGGGTGGAGGTGGACGTCGTCGTCTTCGGCTCCGGCTTCGAGATGCGCCATCCGCCGATCGCCGAACGCATCCGGGGACGGGACGGCCAATTGCTGTCCGAAACCTGGAAAGCGAAAAGCCCCGAGGCCTATCGGGCCACCACGCTGCCCGCCCTGCCCAACGCCTATCTGCTGCTCGGCCCGAACATCGTGATGTACAACTCGCTGCTCGCCCTCGCCGAGGCCCAGCTCGATTACGTCGTGGACGCGATACGCACCGCACGCGACCGGGGCATCGACGCGATGGAAATCCGGCCCGAGCCCTTCCGCTCGTTCAACGACGAGGTGCAGCGCGGCCTCGCCTCGACCGTCTACAACACCGGCGGATGCAGCAGCGTCTATCTCGACGAAAAAGGCAAGAACTTCGTCACCTGGCCATGGTCCACCAAAAGGCTGCGCAACGGCCTGGCCCGCTTCGACATCGAGAACTACGCGACGACCCCTGCGGAGCGCTGAATGTACGACTACACCCAGCCCCTGAGCCGGAGCGAGGCGAGCCGGGCCGAAGTGCGGAAGCGAACGGATATCGAGCTGCGCGGCAAGGAATGGACCCTGCTGCCGGATGTGTTCTCCCCGGCGCACTCGAAGTCCAGCCTGGCCCAGCTGTCCCTGCTGGACTTCCCGGCCGGCGGCACGTTCCTCGAAATAGGCTCCGGCATCGGACTGATCGCCGTCGAAGCCGCGCTCGCGGGCTGCCGCGCCGTATACGCCACGGACCTCAATCCGGCGGCGGTGAAGAACACCGAACTCAACGCCGAGCGCTTCGGCGTCGCCGACCACGTCACCTCCGTGCACAGCGATCTGTTCAACGCGCTCCACGACGCACCCGCGTTCGACGTGGTCTACTGGCATTCCAACAATGTGTGGGCGCCGCCGGAACTCGATCTGAGCGCCCATGAACTGGCCTATGTCGACCCCGGATACGAGGCACACCAGCGGTATTTCCGCGAGGCGAGGCATCATGTCGCGCCCGGGGGACGGGTGCTGATCGCACTGAGCAGCCGGGCCGGTCGCGCCGAGCTGGACGAGCTGGCGGCCGCCGAGAAGCAGCGGCTGATCACCGTCGACTCCACCACCGTGGACGAGCCGGAAGGCCCCGTGGTCTACGAACTGCTGGAAGTCGTCCCCTCGTAGGACGCCCCTCGTAGGGGAATCGTAGGAGAAGAGGCCCACCCTTGATCTTCGACAAGCTGCTGAGTCTGCCCAGTGACGCCGAGCCCTGGATCGTCGACCACCAGCCGATCGCCGTCGCCGCCGAGGACGAGAAGGTACGGCCGGGCGATGTCGCCGACGCCGCCGCCCGTGGCGCGACCGCCCTCCGCGCCCATGGCGTCGAGCCGGGGCGGCGCTGCGTCGTCTGGCTGGAGTCGCCGACCGACATCATCGTCGCCTACGCGGCCATCACCGCCCTCGACGCCGTGCCCATCCTGATGAGCCCGACCCTCTCCGGACCGGTCGTCGCCTCGATGGTGGAGAACGTCTCCGGCATCACCGCCGTCATCTCCACCGACGCCCGGCTCGCGGAGAGCGAGAAGACCTTCCCGGACATCGGCACCTTCATCGACTGGCGCGACATCGCCGCCGAACTCCCCGCCCACAAGCGGATATCGAGGCCCCGCGAGGTCGCCTCCGACGCCGCGTACGTCGTCGTCCACACCTCCGGCACCACCGGCACCCCCAAGCTGGCCGAGTGCTCCAGCGCCAGCATCCAGTTCAACGCCCGCGTCCAGGCCGTCATCCACTGGCTCTCCCGGCTGGACGGCCACCTCGCCCTCGCCATCTCGCCCGTACACGGCCGGACCGTGGTCGGCATCCTCGCCGCCCTCATGCGCAAGGCGCCGCTGCTGCTGCTGGAGGACGACTCCGCGGACAACGTGGACCGGATGCTCAAGCGGCACCGCCCCAGCTATCTGGAGACCCACCCCAACACCTTCCGGGCCTGGCAGCACCTCGCGCCCGGCGGCGCGTTCCGCTCGATCCGCTTCTTCGGCGCCGGATTCGACGTCATCCACCCGGACACGGTCAGCGCCCTGCTGAAGGGCTCGGACCACCGCTTCGCCGTCTGCGTCGAGGTCTACGGGCAGAACGAGACCGGGCCCATCTCCATCCGCAGCCACCTCAAGGGCACGCAGAAGCCGCTGCGCGCCCTGCGCCGACTGCGCCGCGCCAAGCTGCTGCGCGGCCACCCGGCCGGGCCCCGGTTCCCGTTCTGCCGGGTCCGCATCGTCGACGACTCGGGACGGCCCGTACCGGCGGGCACCCCCGGGCGCATGGTGGTGCACACGCCCGGTGTCTTCTCGGGATACATCAACCGGCCCGATCTGACGTCCAAGAACTACCCCGACAAACGCTGGTGGGACACCGGCGACTGGGGCACCAAATCGCGCACCGGGCGCATCACCCTGATCGACCGCCAGGTCGACAAGGTCTCCGGGGCCATCAGCGGCATCGGCATCGAGGACATCCTGCTGGAGAAGTTCCCCGAGTTCCTGGAACTCGTCGTGCTGGAAATGGGCGGCACACTTCAGCCCGTCCTCTCCCTGCGGCCCGGAACCGAATTCCGGCGCAAGGCCTGGGAATCGGCGTCCCGCCGTCTCGCCGCGATGGCCGAACCGGTCATCATCCCCGACAGCGAGTTCCCCCGGACCGTCACCGGAAAGATCAAGCGGGAGCTGCTGAAGAAAACCCTGGCCGAACAGCAGCGCCTTTCCATCAGCGTCTGAGGGAGCGTGCCCATGACCGCCACCAGCGCATCCGGCACCACCTCCAACGCGGCGTCCGGCGCGGCCAAGACACCGCTCGGCACCAAACTCATCGGCTACGTCCAGCTCGGCAAGGTCCGGATCTACCACCACGCCTACGGCTGGCTCCTCGCCCTGCTCCTGCTGCGCCTGGACGGCCGGGTCGGCGGCGACACCGCGGCCGCGCTCGCCCTGACCCTGCTCATGGTGTGCGCCACCCAGTGGAGCGGCGGCGCCGCCGACGACCTCGGCGGCTACCGGGACGGCAGCGACGCCCGTAACTACGCGGGCCGCCCCGCCTCCACAGTCGCCAAGAAACCGCTGCTCACCGGGGTGCTGACGGAACGCGAGGCAGTCCGGTTCGGCGTGGCGATGTGGGTGATCGCGATCGCCGCCGGGCTCGGGGCCGTGGCCAGCCTGGACGGTACGGCGCCGCTGGCCGCCATCCTGGTGATGCTCGTCGGGCAGATCGCCTCGGTGCAGTACTCGACGGGACTGAAGCTCAGCTATCTGCCCGCCGGACTGGAAATCACCATCTTCTACGTCATCGGCTGTATCGGCCTGGTGCCGTACTGGCTGATCGCGGGCCAGGTCTCCAGCGAATCCCTGATCGCCAGCGCACTGGTCGGACTGTGGTTCCTGCTGATCGTGTCCTATGGGAACGCGTCCGACAAAGAAGGCGACTCCGAGGTCTCCCGCTACACGCTCGCGGTCCTGCTGCCGACGGCGGCGTTCAAGGTATTCCTGGGTCTGCTCTTCGCCGCCAGCGTCACCCTGCTGACGCTGCTTTACACCACGACCCGATTCGATCCGATGCTCGGGCTCACGGCCGTGCCGGTCGTTGTCCTCCATGCCGTTCAGCTCTATTACGGTGCCGGAAAGGAAGAATGGCGAAAGGCGCGTTTCATCGGGCTCAGCTCGGTCGACCTCGGCTGCCTGGGGCTGGCCCTCGCCTTCCTTCTCGCATAACGGTCTGCCATGGGAGCGCAGTGCAGTGAACGGCGATATGACGGCGGCGTACATCACCGGTTTCGGCGGTGCCGATGACATCCGGACCGGGCCGCTGCCCCGTCCCGTACCCGGCCCGGACGAGGCGCTCGTCCGGGTCGAGGCGGTGGCGGCCAACCATGTGGACACCTTCGTCCGGTCCGGCGCGTTCGCCACCGAGGTGACCTTCCCGTTCGTCATCGGACGTGACCTGGTCGGCACCGTCGAGAGCCCCGCCGGGCCCTTCGCGCCCGGCGACCGGGTGTGGTGCAACAGCCTGGGCCACGACGGCAGACAGGGCTCGTTCGCCCAGTACGCCGCCGTGCCCGTGGACCGGCTCTATCCCCTGCCCGCCGGGGTCGACCCGGTGGGCGCGGTGGCCGTGCTGCACACCGCCGGTACCGCGCACCTCGGCCTGTTCAGGGAGGCCCGGGTCCGGCCCGGCGAGACCGTGCTCGTCGAGGGCGCGGGCGGCGGGGTGGGCAGCGCCGTGGTCCAGCTGGCGAGCGCGGCCGGGGCGCGCGTCATCGCCGTGGACCGCGCTGAGAACGCCGAGTGGTGCCGTACCTGCGGCGCGGCCGACGTCCTCGACCGCGCCGCGCCGGACACCCCCGACGTGGTCCGCCGCCTCGCCCCGGACGGGGTCGACGTGGCGTGGGACTGCTCCGGGCGCCATGACTTCGAGACGACGCTCCCGCTGCTCGCCCGGGGCGGCCGCGTCGTCCTGATGGCCGGGATGGGCGCGCGCGCCGTGCTGCCCGTGGGCGCCGTCTACACCCGCGACATCAGCCTCCACGGCTTCGCCATCAGCAACGCCTCGGTGGCGGACCTCGCGGGCGCCGCCGAGACCATCAACCGCGAGCTGGCCACCGGTCGGCTACGCGGCCGGGTCCGCGCCGAGCTTCCGCTGACGGAGGCGGCACGGGCCCACCGCCTGCTGGAAGGCCGGGAGGGCGGTGAACCCGGGCCCGGTGGCCCGGGCCGCATCGTGCTGATCCCCTGACCGGAACTGACCTGACCGGAACAGACCTGACCGGAACAGAAAGGAAGGCCGTACGTGCCGCGTCTGCTCAGCAAGGAATGGTGGGAACAGCGATTTCTGCGGATGTACGACTCCTGGCGTGACCCGGTGACCTGGCAGGTCACGGCGACCCCGGGCGGCCCCGGCGACCTGCGGCAGTTCAGGCGCCGCCGGTTCGCCCTCCTGGTCACGTACAAGCGCAGCGGCGACCCCGTACCGTCCGCGATGTGGTTCGGCCTCAAGAACGGCCGCGCCTATCTGCGCACCGGCTGCGACTCCTGGAAGGTGCGGCGGATGCGGAACAACGACCAGGTGCTGTTCGCGCCGTCCAACATCCGGGGCAAGCCCAAGGGCGCCGTCATCCCGTGCACGGCGCGCATCCTGCCGGACGAGGAGAAGCCGCGCGCCGCGCAGATCATCGTGGACTCGTACGGCAAGGGCCGGAAGCTCTACGACCGCACGGTGGCCACGGTGTACGAGGAGGCCGCGTACATCGAGATCACCCCGAACGCCCTGCTGAAGGCCGAAGCGGAACGCGCCGAGGCCCAACGGGCCAGGGACTAGCCACCCCTACGCAAGCGCCGGGCGCGTCCGGGAAGATCCCACCTCCAGCAGAATGTGCAGCCCACGCGGGGGCGGGCGACACTCGTGCTCCGCA